>SVHG01000003.1 GCA_015055965.1 Clostridiales bacterium | reverse complement strand
GGCAAAAATAATCAAAAAGCAGCTTATAACAACGTTAAAATAAAGCTCCTGTCAGAAAAATACGGATACGAATTTGTTGATCTGTATTCTCCACTTTTGAATCTTGAAACAGGTGAAATATATGCAGAATATACGACCGACGGCGGTCACTTAACATCCGCAGGATACGAGGTGCTTACAAATACGATTACCCCCACGCTCGAACAACTATTAGGTAGATAACTGCGCTTAACAGCATTACAAATTCCAATTTATCGAACTAAAATGGGTGCAAACCCTTGTAGGAAGATGCACCCATAAGTCTAAAATTTGCACCCATTTTGAAACGGTATCAAAATTTAAAATTACTCACATAAAGACAGATTAAAGTCTATCTTTTTAATTTTAAGTAACTTTTTAAAAGTTATAAAGCTTTTTAATAGGAGTTAACAAATGGAACAAGCAGCAAACAAAAGAAACGTTTACTTAGACTTGTTTAAATACTTTTTAAGTTTTTTAGTTATTGCTATTCACTTAACAGGTGAATACTATTCCCATTTTCCACTTTATAGATTGGCTGTGCCAATGTTTTTTCTAATAAGCGGATATTTTAATTATTCCCCGGATAACGAAAAGGTTAAAAAGAAAGCCATTTCTTTTATTAAGCGTACTGTTAGATATTTAATTATAGGCTTTTTGATTTATATAATTTTTGATTTTGTTTTATGCTTAATTGAGGGTAAAGGGGTAGGCTATTATTTTACCACCTTATTTTATGAAGATTTTCTATTGGAATTCTTTTTTCTAAATAGACCTATTACTTATACGGGCGCTCAACTTTGGTTTTTAATTGCCTTATTCGTTATATCATTGGTTCACTACCTATTAGTTCGTTTTGACCGTTTACGTTATTATAAGGCAATAGTACCTATAACGTTTGCAATTTATTTCTTTTTTGCAGGGTATATGTATCTTTTTCAAAACACGGATATGCCTATACGTTATACGAGGAACGCATGGTTTTTAGGTTTGCCTAATTTTGGTCTTGGTTTTTTGATTGCAAGAATAAATTTTCATAAAAAAAGCTGGTATAAGTACTTATATTTGGCATTAGGAATATTCTTTTTCTTTATGCAAATCCCTGAGTATGAATTAATTAGAACGGAATATATTTCACTTGAAATGTATATGACCGGTGTTTTGGCTGAAGTATTTTTGCTACAATTTTTCTTAGGAATTAAGAAGTCTGACAGTACCTTTTTCTATAATTGGATAGGTAAAAACGGTGCTTTTTACATCTATATTTTACATATGGCAGTAGCCGTTATATTATCAAAATTTATTACCTTTCCCAATACTATGTTTAAATCTTTTATTGTTTTAATCGTTTCATTTGTAATATACGAATTAGGCTATCTTTTAGTTAAATTAGATAAACGAATAAAAACTGATAAGTGAGCAAAGAACCATCTATTTTGATGGTTCTTTTTTAATAATTATTGTTCAAAAAATTGTGTTTTTTCACATAATTATTTTAAATTTTTTAGTTATTTTTTCACAATAAAGCATATTTATTTTTCATTCAATTTTCACATTTCTTGCAATTTTAACACGAAATTTTGCTTTTTATAATAAAATACATTGACATCGTTATACAATAATAGTATAATAATTGTATAAAAAGATAAATATTGGCGTTTTATGCGCAAATGAAGCGGTTTATTAGGGGTAATTATGAAAACTGTATCAATTACCATCTTAATATTTGGCTTGTTTTTCTATCATTTTGCTAAGATCGTAAAAAGTGGTTATGAAACTAATACGTGGAAAAAGGCGTTAGAAAAAGGAGTAAAAAGAGCTCTAAAGTACCTTATGGTTGGGTTACTTATTTTAGGGTTATTTTGTTTTGCCGTTTCTCAGTTAAAATATTTAAAATTGCTTGGCTATACCTTAATTTCGGATGAGAAAATAGAATTAATTCGTGAAATAATGAATATTATTTTGGGAACTAAGTCTGTAGCCGTAGCTTTTGGAATTATAACTACTTGGACTTTATTTATTATAGAAATATCGCTTATTTTCTTTTTTATCGGCGCTATTGCCGTAAGAAAATTTATTATGCCTTACGTTGTAAGGAAGCAAGAAGTTGCATACATAGCTAACGAAAAGGATAGCGAACAAAAGATTCCTTTTGTAAAAAGAAAAATCTTCTTTAGTTTTTCTAATTTAAAAATTTAATATTAAGCCTGGCGGCAGCGAATCCGTTGGGCGTTTTGTGGTGTAATTTTACACCGTATTAAACGCAATCACGTTAATTTTCTAAGTTGTTACCTTGCGTGCGCGTACGCACGCGTGCGTATTTATCTGTGGTAACGAAGAAATAATAGGGGTGCGTTTTTTTATTTTCTATTTTATTGACCAATGAAGGAGGGCATAGTATGCTCATAGAAATAAAAAACCTTTGCAAGCGTTATGAGGCTAAAGCTGATTACACAGTAAAGGATATTAATATCGTAGGAAAGGCAGGCGAGATTATAGGTGTGCTTGGTCATAACGGCGCAGGTAAGTCTACGACTATTAAGTGTATTACCGGTATGCACCCATACGAAGCAGGATCTATATTTATTGACGGACACGATCTTGCAAGCGATTCGATAGCGGCAAAGAAAAGCTTTGGTTACGTTAGCGACGAGCACGTCTTATTTGAAAAAATGACAGGCTTTGAATTCGTTAACTTTATGGCTGACATATACAACGTAAGTATAGAAGACAGAAAGGCAAGGGTAGATAGATTTCAACAGCTTTTTGCTTTAGGCGATTCAATTTATAATCCCATTTCATCCTATTCGCACGGTATGAAGCAAAAGATTGCATTTATGGGCGCTCTTATTCATAATCCAAGAGTTTTTATTCTAGACGAGCCCATGGTTGGTCTTGATCCGTATACGGCAAGTCAAGTTAAGGTGTTTTTTAAGGAACACGCAGCTGCGGGGAATTTAGTTCTTTTCTCTTCGCATAACTTAGACGTTGTAGAAAAGCTTTGCAATAGAGTATATATAATAGACCAAGGCGTAATTTTGGAAGAAATTGATATTGCTGAATTTAAAGAAACGGGTAGGGATCTTGAAGAGTATTTCCTTTCTATCACTCAAAGGGTGGCAAAAGTAGTATGAAAGAGTTCCTAATTTTGTTTAAGCATGAAATGCGAATGCAATTTCCGCTAAAACGCCAAAAGGGAAGGTTAGATATATTAGGCTCTGCTCTTTCTCTTTTGACTACGTTATTAGTGGCAGTTATATTCGTATGGTTAGTTTCTACGGTCGTTCAAAATTACGTTCTGGTAGAAATACATAGAGTTCCAGCACCTATAGAAAGGGGAAAAGAGTTACTTAACTTTTTTTACGCGGTTATTCTTTTAGCAATATCCTTTGCGTGTATGGAAAAAATGCGTAGCGTTCTTACTCAAAAGAAGGATAAAGAGCTGTTTTTACGTCTTCCGGTAAAACCACAAACGCTATTTATGAGTAAGCTTTCCGCATTGCTTATATGGACCTATTTATTTGCGTTGGTTTTAATCCTTTCAGTTAATACGATTTTCTTTATCGTTTTAGACTTAACTTTAGGATTTTGGGCGTATACCTTATTGGTTTGGCTCTTAATGCCGTTAGCAGCCTTTTTAATTGCAACAGCATTACTAGTTCCTTACATTAAGCTTATTGACTTTATTAGCGAAAAATATTGGTTAATATTCTTAATTTTAAGCTGTATAGTTATTGGCGCTTTCATTTTATATTCCGAGCTTTTAGGGATTTTACAATCCCTTATGGAAACCGGTTCAATTAAGTTTTTATTCAATGAAAGGTTTATAAATACTCTACAGTGGTTTTTAAAATGGACCTATCCTGCAAATTGCTTTGCATCAATAGTATTAGGTCAAAATTTATTAATATCTTTACTTATTACGGTAGCAATTGCGCTAATTGCAGTTGGAGTAGTGTATTTCGTTTCAAAGAAGCTATTCTATGCAACGCTTTATAAAAATGAAAACAGGCGATTAGGCGGTAAAAATAAGAAAGATTACGTAAGTCGTAACCCTCTTATTTCTTTAATGCATAAGGAATTTATTTCGGTTTTCCGTGAACCAAAGCATTTATTTTCCTATTTTGCAATTGCAACGGCAATGCCCGTAATGGTATATTGCTGTTATACTTTATTTATGTCTTTGATTGATAACGCAATAGGGTTAAAAGTAAATTTCTCTTTAGCTTTATTGGTACTATTAATATTCAGTATTTTAACTAATACGTTCTGCGCAACTAATATTACTAGGGATGGGCGCGCAGCGTTAAAGGCAAAAATATTCCCGGTTAAAGCTTCAACACAGCTTTTGGCAAAAGTGTTATTCTGTTCTATCGTAAGCTCGGCTGCAGTTATTGCAAGCGTCGTGGCTTTAATAATAGCAGATCTTGGTTTGGTTGACGCCATTTTATGCGGATTAGTTGCGCTTATATTTTCTTTATCGCAAATATTTATTGCAACCCGTATGGATTTAAATCATGCGAAGGTGTCAGCTTCGCCGGCGGAAATAGAGCGTACTAACAACCGTACTATTTCTAAGGTGGTAGTTTTAGGATTAATATTGGCGCTTGTGCTTGGCGTAGCGTCAATGGCAGTATTCATTTTGGCAAAAATGGATGCGATAGAAGTTATTGCAAAATTAAATTTAAAAGATTGGTATTCTTACGCTATTCCGGTGGTTGGCAGTTTAATTTATTTTGGCTTTGCAATACTTTACTACGTTTCTAAGCTGGAAAAGAGCTTTGAACGAATGATAGGGTAAGGAGCTACGTTATGAATAAAAAATTGATTTTATTAATGTTGGCTCTACCTTTAATTTTGATGATTAGCTTGTTTACGACGACTAGCACGGTTAGTCTTGTAGTTAGCGTTCCCGTTTCAAAAGTAGTTTTTAATGAAGAGCCAATCGTGTATATGGATTTGGAAGAAGCTTATGAGTTTTCTTATACCGTTTATCCTACGAACGCGGCAAATCAAAACGTAATTTTTACGTCAGAACCTTATGGAAACGGAGCTCACGCAATAATAAACGTTAAAGACGGTAAAATTATAGCGTCAAGCTGTGGTAAAACTAAGTTAACCGTAACTACCGTAGACGGTGGTTTTAAAGACAGTATAATCGTTGAAATAACAACCAATCAGTTGCAAGGTATAACTACAACGGTGGAAAAGGATACCATCAAGATTGGTGAAAGTATTGATGTTAAAACAAAATTTTCGCCTGCAAGCGCTCAGTATCAAACTCAGTTAAAATATGAGGTTGAGGTTTTAGAAGGGGAAGAGGTAGTAACCGTAACTCCGCAAGGCAAAATTACAGGCTCAAACGTTGGTAAAGCAAAAATAAAAACCTACTGTACTATTGATAACGGCGTTTATGATGAAGTAGAAATAACGGTTGAAAATACGCTTCCAATGGAATTTTTAAAGAAATCGGAAATTCTTACAACAAAACAAACCAGCGGTGAACTTAAATTATTCGTTGATGAAGGCGCAAGCTTTACTTATACTTGCGAGGCGCTTAACGAAGACGGCGAACCGTATGATGCAATTGAATTTGATTTAAACAAAGAAAATAAAACCTTCTCTTATGAATTTAAAAATCAAGCATCTTGCGTTATAACAATTCGTCTTAAGATAACCACTTCTGAAGGTGTGTTTGAGGATTACTGTGAAATTACCAGGGTAGGAAAGATTCAATGCGAATGGGTAAGTGGCGACGCGACCGGTGATAAAACAAAGGGCGCTACAGCTATTGCAATCGGTCAAAGTGAAGAAGTTTACTTTAACCTATTACCTGCGAACAAAGAAATCGGTTATGAAATCATACTTTCTGAAAACGGTAAATATATTTCTTGTGAACTAAAGGATGGATATCTATTCGTTACTTCATCCGAAACTGCATTGGATTATTTAGTAGGTGATTACGCCTTTGAAGAAGTAACCCTAACTATTTGGCTAACGGAAGAGCCAAACGAAAAGGTAACGCTTACTAGAGTTATTAATATCCATTTACCAAATTAGAAAATTTTATTTAGGAGATAGAACTATGAGAAAAAAATTAGCTACACTTTTAGGTTTAGTATGTGCTCTTGTAATGGCAATGAGTTTTGCTGCTTGTTTTGGCGGTGAAGCCGTAACCTATACCTTAAACAGCGCAAATTTTAATAAAGCCGTTGTTTATAATCAATCAATTGATTTAAGTGATTTTTCAATTGAGGGTAGTGACGGACAAAAGGTTAACGTTACGTCTAGCATGGTATCCGGTTGGGATACTAGCTCTGTTGGTTCAAAGACTCTTACCATTTCCTTTGAAGGTATGGTTGCTAACGTAAATTATACCGTTAAGTATGAAGTAAAATTTATCGTTGACGGTCAAACAGTTAATACTCAATACGTATTAGCTGCAAACGAACTTTCCGTTCCTGCAGGTTACGTTTTTGAGCTTCCCGCAACCGTTAATGACAATTTAGAATTAATTGGTGAAAAGGAAGCGGCTACTAACGTTGAAATTACAGTTGGTAACGAAGCAAATGAATTACCCGTTGGCGCAACCGGTGTCGAACTTCCCGTAAGCGTTGTTGGCGCTTCTGAATGGACTGCAGACGTTTCTAATGAAAACGTTGAAATTAAGCAAATGAGTGGTTTATTACTTATCGCAACCAAGAAGGTTGGTGTTACCGAGCTTACTATAAGTGCCGGTGGCGCGGAAGTAACTAAGACTATCGTTGTTAAGCCCGAAACCTTAACTATTAACGAAGGCGCAAAGACTTACGGTATTGAAAACGTTTATACTCTAGGTAGAACTAACGTAAGTGGAGCAATAAGCAAAAAGACTTTAACCGTATCATGCGCAAAGGTTGGTGAAGGCTTTGCAGAAAACGTTGTTTGGACTTCTAATAGCGCAAAGGCTTCTATCAATAATAAAGGCGAAATCACGCTTGCAGAAGGTACCGGCGCTGAAATCGTTACCTTTACCGCAAATTTCTACGGCGTAGAAGCTTCATTTGATATTCGTTGCGTATTTGACGGTGTGAACGTAGATAATTACGCTGATCTTCACGCTGCAACGAAGGCGCAAAAGGTAATCGTTTTAGGCGCTGATATCGCATTCCCCACTAACGTAGCAGAAATTAAGTACGAAACCGTACATACCACTTATGACGATACTTACTATTCAAATATTGGTAAATTAAACGAAGCTACTATTAAGATTTTATTACAATTCAAGAACAACTTATACGGTAACGGTTATGAAATTAACGCTCATAACGCAACTCTTGGTCTTTTAGATGCAACCGGTAGCCTTACCAGTTCATCATTATTTAGAGGTCCTTTAGATTTCGTTGCATTAACCGAAAGTGGATCAAGCGCAGCAAGCGTTAAAGGTCAAGATAACGTATGCTTCGGTTTATACGAAGGCGTAACCGTTAATAACGTTATTTTAAAAGGCGCGAACTTAGAAGATGATTTAACCGAATTACATTACGCCGGTACTACCGTAGAAGTATTCGGTGATGACGTAACTATTGAATATTCACGTATTATGAACGGTAGAACCGTACTTCGCGTATTCGGTGATGCCGTTGATGCAAATAAGGTTATTACTCTTAACGTTAAGAACAGCGTTTTAAGTGGCGCAAGAGAATTTATTATCCGTATGGGTAGTAATGCTTTCGTGTACGGTACTGATGCAGACTTCTCTCCCTACATCAAGGAAAATCTAGACTTAATTGGTATTAAGAAAGGTTCTGTTAACAAGCCTGAAGGCTATGAATCTGACTATATTAAGACCTTTGTAAACGTTTCTAATTGTGTATTTAAGGATGCAGGTATCTTTGCAGTAGGTATTGATTCTCACTTTGCAGGTACTGCTTTACATAACGGTGAACGTTACAACGCTTATTTTGGTTTTACCGGATTTACTAACTGGAAAAATCTTGCAAAGACCAGTTACGGCGCAAAATTAACCTTTAACGGTGAAGTTAAGATGTACAACTGGAAGAAGCTTAACGAAATAGATAGCAGCTCACTTATTGAAATGAATAAATCTATTCTTGGTGAAGGTGTTGTTGAAATGCTAACCTTTGACGTTGGTGCGTTAGTAGCTACTGCTTCAGATTCATTCCCCACGATCGTTACTGAAGACGGATACGTTCATGCCGGTATTGCATTCTTCGGCGGTGGAAGAAACTACGGTCTATTTGAAGATAATGCAAGCTTAAACTTAGAAGGTTTTGAAGTATCACTTTCAGACGTAGAAAAGAGTTCTTTAACAACTGCAGCAGGTAACGAACACTTCTACTTTAATATTTACGATAAGACTACTTCTGGATTTACTCCTGAAATGCAAAATAACATGAGTATAGAAGATATGTACGCATGTATCTACAATAAATAGTATAATAATTTGCCTTTAGCGTGGGAAATTTTTCTCACGCTAAAGGCGGTTAAAGTAAAAAAAACGCAAATAAGTTAAAAACATTTTTATATAGGAGGAAGTAGAATGAGAAAATTATTAGCGATATTAATTGCATTCTGTTCTGCTTTTTTAATCACGGGCCTTGCTGCTTGTGAAGATGATATTGATCACTCTGGATCGGAAGTAATCATAGGTGGAGACTTATCCGGTTATAATATACATCCCGATCTTTCTGACTTTTCAGACGTTGTAGAATTAAACGGCGTGGTTCATTATGAAGATATTAAACTGAACTGCGCTAAACTACATGGCACGAATGACGGAAGCAATAAATATCATGGATTTATTGTGGAAGTTAGGGAAGATATGATCGTTAGTATTGATTCGACGGACACCGTTGGCGATAAAAAGCTCGTTATTGCTTATGCAGGAAGAGAGCTTGTTATTTCCTTTACCGTAAAATACAAGGTGTCTTTCCTTTCTATGGGGGAAGTATTCGATACACAATACGTTTTAACTCCTGAAGAAATTCAATTCCCCAATCCGCCTAAGCAAGAAGGTTATACCTTTGCAAACTATTGGGAAACTGAAGTGCCTGAAGAATTAACTGATAATATGCAATTCGAAGCGCATTATTACGTTAATGCTTTTGAAGCTCCCAAATTAGAAACTGTAGAATTAACGTACGATCCCAATGCAACTGTGACGTTTGGGGATTTTGCGTTGCCTTCAAACGAGCATGGTAAATGGGTATACGTAGAAGACGAATCAACCGTTATTGAAGGGGCAGGCAAGCATTTAATAGACGTTAAGTTTATACCCGTAAATGAATTTGTTGCACCCAAAACGGCTCAGTTAGTAGTAAACGTTGCGCCTAAACACGCTACGTTTGAAATTTTATCTAATAGCTTTGTGTATGATGGAAACAGTTATTTCCCTGAATTTACTGTAACGGACGATATTGAGGTTGAAGTTCTTGGCGAAGCGAAGGTGGAAGCTGGTACTTATACTTATGCTTTATTAGTTGCTGATTCCAACTATGAAGGCCATTATTCCGGATCATTCACTATTGCTAAGCCTGACGTTACTATTACCGTAAGCAGTAATTCAATGAAATATGCTGAGGTAATGCCTAAACTTGAATATTCAGTTGAAGGTTTTGCAAACGAGGCGCTTTTAGATATTAAGTTAGTTCAACCTAACGTTATTTCTATTGGTAATTACGAAATTACTGCGATCGTTCAGAATAAAAACGTTAATGCAACCGTTATTAACGGTATTTTAACGGTAGAAAAGGGTAATCTAGCTGATATTACCAATCCTACTTTGTCTACGGATGAAACCCCGGCTATTTACGAAAGTCCCATTTCTTCAATAGCTATTACAGGCGATTACCGTGGTGTTTGGACGTGGAAAAATCCCGATTTGATTATTGATTCTGTTGAGTCTATTACTGCTATGGCAGTATTTACTCCCAATAATGAAAACTATAATCTAATCGAAAGAGAAATTACGATTACTAATCTTGATAAGAGAACGTTAGAAATAACTATTCTTAACAGTGACTACGTTTATACCGGTGAAGAATTTACTATTGAATACGCAATTGAAGATGGAAAGGTTGTAACCGTTGAAGGCCTACTTGCCGAAACTAACGCAGGTAGCTATAAAACAGTTCTTTCTATTAACAGTAAGTATTACAAGGGCAGTAAGGAAGTAACTTTATTCATTGATAAAGCAACCCCTGAAACCGACTTCACAGCTGAATTTACCAAAATTTGGAACGGATATTTAAAATTATCAGATATCACTCTTGCTGAAGGTTACGTTTGGAAGATGCCTTCAACCTTAGTAAATAACTATATAGGAACAAAGAGTTTCCCTGCAACCTTTATTCCTAACGATACCGCTAACTATTATACTGTAGACGGTGAATTTGCCGTAACGGTAGAAAAGGCAACGGGTGTTTTACAAGGTGTAAAACCCTCTTATACCTTTACTTATAATAAGGATAGCGCTCAAGTTATAAGCGGAATTACATCTATACCTACTGACGGTATAATCAAATATACCTACCTATTAAACGGTGAAGAAGTAAGCGAACTAAGAAATGCGGGAACTTATAGTGTAACCGTTGATTTACTTGAAAGCACCTATTATACTTCAGCCGTTATAACTACTGAAGTCGTAATCAATAAGATAGTAAACGCAGACGTTGTAACACTTGAACAATCTGCAATATACGGTGCTAAGATGAATTCTTTAGCACTTCCCACCAGTGAATACGGTGTTTGGGCTTGGGAAGGCGCTGATGAAAACACAACGGTAGGTAACGTTGGTACTCACGTTTACGTTGCAGTATACACACCCAACGATCCTGCTAACTATGAAGCACGTAAAGTAAACGTAGAAATAACCGTAATTAAGCAAACGGTATACGAACCTACTGTTCAAGCGCAAATGGTTTACACCGGTAGCGAAATTACCGCGCTTAGCGTAGCAGACGATGCACTTTATACTGCAGACGGTATTTTATCAGCTACTAACGTAGGTAGTTATTCAATCACCTTAACCTTAAAGGATGCAGATAACTATAAGTGGTCAGGCAGTGCAAACGCATCAATTGAATTAACTTATGCAATTACTCAGGCTCCCAACGCAATAACTGCTTTAGCTATTGAAGGCTGGACGTACGGTGAAGAAGTAAACGCGCCCACTATTACTGCAAACTTTGGTGCAAGCACGGTTGTATATTACTATGCACCTGTTGGCTCTCAATCATATAGCACCGCAGTACCTGTAAACGCAGGAAGCTATAACTTAAAGGCAGTAATTGCAGAAACTGCAAACTATGCAGGCGCAGAAAGGGTAGTAACCAATGCGTTAACCATAGCAAAAGCAACCCTAAACGTATCCTTTGATAAGCATTATACCGAAACTTGGTATAACGGCTTAAAGCTATCTAACATTGCATTAGAAGCAGGTTATAGCTGGAAGGAAGATAGCGCGTTAGAGGTTGGTGCAGAACAAGAATTTGCAGTTGTATATACCCCTGAAGATACTATAAACTATAACGTAGAAGAAGGCACCTTCAAGGTAACCGTAAACAGACGTTTAGTAACCTTAAATGGTGTTCAAGACGGTTATAACCACGTATACAACGGCAGTGCGTACGTAATAACTGGTGTAACTGCAAGTCCTAACGTAGAACTTGTTTATACTTATAGCAGTGGTAACGCACCTGTAAATGCAGGCGAATACACCGTTACGATTACAGTAAAGGATAGCGCTCATTACACGTTAGGTACACAACCTGATAGCCTAGTAAGAACTATCGTTATAGCAAAAGCAGACGTAGATACCGTAGTAAGCTACGATGCAACCTACTTAGATACTTTAGGTTTATTAGAATTACCCACAAGTGAATTCGGTGTATGGACTTGGGAAGCTGGCAACGATGCTTTAGTAGGAAACGCAGGTGAACGCGAACACGTTGCGGTATTTACCTCGAACTCAGCTAACCACAATAGCTTAAAACGTTCATTCAAGGTAACGGTAGCAAAGAAGGAAATTTCTAAACCTACGTTAGAAGTAAATAGCTTTGTATACACAGGTAGTGCGTTTGAACTATTAGGCGAAACTGATTTATACACGGTTAAAGGAAACGTTCAAACGGACGTAGGCAACTACACGATAACCGTAACCTTAAAGGATGCAAATAACTACGTATGGAGTGCGCAATCTGCTGATCCTACTTTTGCAATCACGCAGGCAACAACGGAAATCAAGAATTTCAGTATTGAAGGTTGGACGTTTGGCGATGAAGCAAAAGCACCCAACGCGGAAAGCAACTTTGGTACCGTTAAATTCCTATATGCAGGCGCAAACTTAGTATATAGTGAAACCGTACCCGTAAATGCAGGTGAATATTTTGTTAAAGCACTAGTAGAAGGCACGAATAACTATACTTCAGATGAAACTGAAGCAATTTCGTTTACTATTGCAAAAGCAGAATATACTTTGGCTTTAGCAAAAGAAAGTTACACCGTAGATTGGTTTAACGGAATTACTTTAGCAGCAATTACTGATTTACCTAAAGGCTATTCTTGGACTAATGCAAATCAAGCACTTGTTGCAGGAACAACTGCTATTAAATACGGCGTAACTTACGTTGATTTATCCGGCAACTATAATCCTGCATACGGCGAATTTGAAGTAACCGTAAATAAGTTAGCTTCATCAATTGCAGTAGAAAGTGAATTTGGCGGTAGCGCAACCACGGAATACACTCAAGTATATAACGGTAGTGCATTCGTTATAAGTGTAAGTGCATCACACAATGAAGCAGAAGTTGTTTACACGGTAAACGGCGCAGTTGTTAGTGAAATTTCATTAACCAACGCAGGCACTTATGAAATTGCAATTACTCTTGCAGAAACCGCACATTACCTTGCTTCTTCATGGACTAAGACGGTAGTTATCAATCAAGCTAGAGCAACTTATACGTTACCCGTATGGGCACCTAGTGTTGATTCTATCATGTCTGACTTAGCTCTACCTGTTGTAAATGAAACCTTAAACGGTGGATACAGTTGGATTTGGATGGATGAAAATGCCGAAAATGAGGTGGATATTACCCAAAAAGTAGGTGGAGCGGCAGAAACAGTACCTTATACCTTACGTTTTGTTTCCAACGATCTTAACTATGAATCATTTGACGTTAAAGTAGCTATTACCGTTGGTAAGATAATGGTAACGCCCACTCTTGAGCAAAATACCTTCACTTATACCGGTGAAACCTTTACCGTGACTGTATTAGGTATTGATACTGACGTTGAATATACAGTAGCATATTTAACTGATTTTATTAACAAGGGTGACCACGTTGTAGAAATCACTATGTCTGCAGAATCTTACGAAACTCATAGCTGGACGGGTAGCACAAGCGCAACGATTACTTTACCCGTTGTAATTAATGCATCCGTTAACACGGTAGAAAGCATAGAAATTACAGGCTGGACGTATGATAAAACTGCAAGTGAGCCTCAGGTTGAAACTAAGTTTGGTGGAGCAGTAAGCTACAAATACTATAACGTAAATAATCCTAACAATACCAAGGAAGGCATACCTTCTGATGCAGGAACTTACGTACTAATTGCAACAAGTAGCGCAACAGCTAACTATGCAAGCGCAAGCAGGGAAAGTGCTGCGTTTACAATTGCAAAGGCAGAATATACTTTGGCTTTAGCAGAAAAAAGTTACACCGTAGATTGGTTTAACGAAATTACTTTAGCAACAATTACTGATTTACCTGAAGGCTATTCTTGGACTAATGCAAATCAAGCACTTGTTGCAGGAACAACTGCTGTTAAATATGGAGTAACTTACGTTGATTTATCCGGCAACTATAATCCTGCATACGGGGAATTTGAAGTAACCGTAAATAGACTAGGATCTTCTATTACAGTAGAAAGCACATTTGGTGGAAATGCAACCGAAGAATACACTCACTTATATAACGGCAGTGCATTTGAAATAACGGCAAGAGCATCACATACTGAAGGAAATCTTGTTTATACTGTAAATGACGAAGTAGTTAGTGAAATTTCATTAATTAACGCAGGTGAATACGATGTTGTAATTAGTCTTGCGCAAAGTGATCACTATCTTGCAACTTCATGGAGCAAGACCGTAGTTATTAAACAAGCAACCAACACTTGGACTGAAGCTCCTTCTATAAACAAGGCAGAGTGGATTTATAACACTCAAGCAGGTGTAGCAAGCGCAGAAGCTAAGTTTGGTACAGTTATAACTGAGTACAGATTACAAACTGCAAGCGAATACGTAAGCGCAATGCCCGTAGATGCAGGCAAATACTTCGTAAGATTCCGCGTTGAAGGCAATAACGATTACACGGGTTTAACAAAAGAAATTGCATTCGTAATCACTCAGGCAGAAGTTACTGCAAGCATTAGTGCAGAAGGCTTCGTATATAACAACGTAGAGTACGTTGCAAGCGTAAGCCTAGACGTAGCAGGCGTTGAATACGAGGTAAGCGGTAATAAGCAAAGTACTGCAGGCACTCACACGGTAACTGTAACCTTAAAGAACGCTAACTACAAGTTTGAAAACGGCACAAGTGAAACCGTTCTTAAGTTCACTATTGCTAAGGCAAGCGTAGTTTTAGGCGAAGTAAGCGTAACTCACGGTAAGTACGGTGAACAAGCACCCAGTGCAACCGTTTCTCGTACAGACAGTGGAACGTTCGATATTGAAATTAAATATTATTATGATGCAAACTACAACGGAACGTATGCTAATGAATTAAGCGCATTAACCGAATTAAGCAACGCAGGAACATATTACGTGAAAGCGGTTGTTGTTGGTGATGAAGTAAATTATAACGGCTACGGAACCGAACCTGTAGAAGTTCTAATCGCTCAAGCGGATACCGATGAATCAGTAATTACCGGCAAATATTCTATTGAATGGTACAACGGTTTAACCCTTTCAGCAATCACTCCTTATGGTAGTGATGACGGTACTTATGAATGGGTAGAAGCAGGCACAACTGCGCTTGCTAAGGGTAATTACACCTTCCAAGTTAAGTTTACGCCTAAAGATAAGAACTACGCATCTGTTACTAGAACTGTAAGCGTTGAAGTAACTGCATTAGTAGTAACCGTACCCGGTGTAGAATTAACAGACGGCACAACTGATGTTGCAACGTCCCCCATTTATAACGGAAATGCTTGGAGAGCTAAATCCGCTGAAGAAGAAGCTGATTACGTAATTACTTCAACCTCTGCAACCAATGCAGGCGAAGTTATAACGGTAACCATTGCATTAAAGTATAGCGCAAACAGCGAATGGGCAGATGGAACAACTGCAAATAAGCAAGTAACCTTCACCGTTCAAAAAGCACCTAACGCAATTTCAAGCTTCACTTATGATGCTAATACTGGCGCAATGAGTGTTGAAGCACTTAACAAGGAAGGCGGAATAACATACTACTACTTAGTAGACGGTGTATTTACTACCACAATGCCCACAATTATTGGCAAGTACGACGTTAAGGTAGTAATTGCAGAAAGTGCTAACTACTTAGCGGTAGAGAAAATATTTACTGAAGCAGTTACCTTAATGCAGGCTACAATTATTCCTTCATTCGCATTAGATTCTAACGTTTACACAGGCGCTACAATTACCGGAACAGTAACCTTATCTAGGGATATAGAAATCACTATAACCTCTGAAGATGAAGGTATTACAATTAACGGTATGGAAGTTTCTGTTGTAAATGCAGGAACGTATACTATTACGTTGACTATGGCGGATGACTTACTAGCACTTTACAAGTGGGATGGCAAGGATGCGGAAGTTGCTTCCACCACAATAGAGTTCACGGTAAATTCTGCTGAAAATGGTTGGGCGGAAGGATATTCTGTAGAAAACTTACTTGATGAATATGAGGGTTATGATGCATCATTGGGATATTATCGTGACTATGATGGAAGCGAAAGTATAGTAGACGATTCCGTTCAATGGTTTAAGCATGGTGACGTTATTATTACCTATCATTCTGTGGATTCCAATGGTAATGAAACTGGTGAGATAAGTGGATATCCCACTAACGCAGGTAAGTATAGAATTAAACTTACCGTAAAAGAAACGAATGACTTTGCTGGATTTAGTGCAAGTGTAGATTTAGAGATTAAGGGTGTTGAAACTAAAATTTCCACTTTACCCACTTATACTCAAAATCAGTACCAAGATCAATTCCCATTTACTGCGGATAAATACGGCGCTACGTCAGATCCTGTTGCGGAACTTGTTACAGGTGGTACAGTTGAAGGTAAGTTTATTTACGGCGAGTATACTATTGTAAACGGCACAAATGAACAAGGGGTTTACGTTGAATTTACCCTTACCTTTGAACCTAATGATACGAACTATGCTAAAGCAACGGCAACTGTTACAATACCGCTTAAGAAGGTAGCTCACGTAACAACAGATCAAGGTGCAACCAGAACTTATTACGGTACTGTTGAAGAGGCAATTAAGGCGGCAACATCCGGTGAAGTTTGGGTTCTTCCCGATAAAACGGGTAACGTTGTTATTGCAAATGACGTAACGGTTGCTTCAGGCGTAACCCTAGTATTGCCCTTCGCTATAAAATCTAACGACTACGTACCTAGAAATGACAAGGGCGGTTATGCAGATACTGACGGTAGAAACCCTGAAGGTAAAGTTTATAATTTAAGTGGCGGTCAAGTACAGATTGCAACCAAGGCTCAAGTAGATAGTAACGTTATACTAAAAGCTGGTGTAACCCTTACCGTTAACGGTGAGTTAGAAATTGCCGGTCGTTTAGGCAGTGGTGAATCTGGTAAATTCTTCGCCGGTCAAACTTATATGGATTATGCCCAAATGACGCTTGAGGCAGGGGCTAAGATTGTGGTTAATAATGGAGCAAAGCTCAACTTAACCGGTTATATTAGGGGTGATGAAGATGGTCAAGTAATCATTAATAATGGTGCGGATTTATACATTCCTTTTATATTAAACGATCACCACGGTGGGTCTCATTTATCGGCTGTTGCATTATATAAAAAAGCTGCTCCCTTCAATCGTTATCAATTCCGTAATATAGAGTCAGCATTGCTTCGCATTAATTACGGTGGCGAGATGTACGTTTACGCAAACCTATTTGGTGATGCGGACCCTGCTGCTGATGGTAGTTATAACCATGCAGAGGCGTTATTTATAGCTTCAACCGGCGTAAGCTCTGGAACGGGTGTTATTCACTTAAGTAATGCTAACAGTTATATGACTGCAAGATTTACCCCCAGTCCTGACTATGGCGATAGCAATTATCCTTATACGGAATTTTACAAAGACGTATGTAAAATAAATCTTTACGGTGGTGCAACCGCAGAACAGTTAGCTCTTACGTTAATGGGGTACACTGTTAAATCCAAGAACTTCGATTTCCCCGTTCCCATCACTTATGATATTACCTTAAATGATGGTGATTACAAAATGAATAATGCGGTAAAACTATTGCCCGGTGCTAAGCTTACGGTAGAAAAGGGTGCAACCTTAACAGCTACTAAACTTACCGTATATACGGAATGTTTCTTTGCTCTAACAGATTTTGGTGAACATAGATTCTATTGTGAAAAGGCAATAAAAATACCTGCTGAATTTACAGTAAACGGTGTATTTAACGGCACAACCTTCGGTGGTATCATAAAAACTAGTGTACCCGGTGCAAAGGTAACTGTTACCAACACCGCAACTAGTAGTGTTAAGGAAGCTTCAAGCCAAGGCAAAGTGATACTTGAACCAAGCTATATTACGTATACACATAATTTATCACTCGCTAAGGCTGGTAATAAGGGTGGAACTTATACTGCTAAAGGAACTACTTATTATTCTGCTGGTAATGATACATGGTACACTGATGGTAAAAAATATATTACTTATGATTCTAATGATGGTACTTCGGTAACCGATAAGGAATTTAACGTTACTACCGGCACCCCATTCGTGTTAACGGCTGATTACTTACCTGCAATCACAAGAAATTACCATTCCTTTGCAGGTTGGTATATGACTGATGTTGATAGTAATAATGAAGTAAAGGTTGATGTTGGTACAGAACTTTATGAAGACGTAATTATTTATGCTAAGTGGACTCCTTTAGATTACACAGTAAAATACGTATCAGAAGTTGGTACCACTCCCGCAGAAGATAAATTTACTTATACTACTAATAAGGGTGGTGAATTATTGCCCGAATTGGTTGATGAGTCAGGTGTTTATAACTTTGCGGGTTGGTATACCACTTCAGACTTTAGCGGTTCTGCGGTTGGTAACTTTGATGCGGCATTATTAGCAGCAAATTCAAGTAACGTTGTAACCCTTTACGCTAAGTGGACTTCAGATATTCAGTATACGGTAACCTATGTTTCTGGTCAAAACGTAACCAAGAGTGTCTCTGAAAAATTTACTGCAGACCAGTTAGGTAACGTATTAAATCAAACGGTTGATGCCTTCATTGGTAAAGATCCCACTTCGTATGATGGGGCTTCAACTTCAGCTCAGTATCATTATGGTGGCGGTTGGGTAAAACCTGGCACAACTACTTTAGTTACTGAAATTACTGAAGCGGACTTTAATGAAAATCACGAGTTAACTTTGGAAGTATATTGGATTAAGAAAGCTACCATTACTGGCAAAATTATTGCAAAAGATAATGCATCAAAATCTGATGGTACTTACACTGCAACATATGAAATATACTTTAACGGTGTATTAGTTGAAAATAAAACAGGCATAAAAACGGCAGGAGAGTATCCGTTCACTTATTATGTAGAAATTGGTTCAACATACGAAGTTAAAGGCACCAACACTTCAAACAAAGTTGCAAGTTTAAAATCAGGAACATTAAATTCTGCTGAAACTGTAAAATTAGGTGATATTTCCGTATATTTTGATAACACTGCTGAAGAATCAAGTAGCTGCTTCACGGGTGATACTTTAATTACTCTTGCAGATGGTACTCAAAAACGCGGTGATCAATTGACTGTTGAAGATACCTTGTTGGTATTCAATCATGAAACTGGTGAATATGAAGCCGCCGGCATTATCTTCATAGAAAACGACGGTATGGCAGAATACAACGTAATTCACCTTGAATTTAGCAACGGTACTTCTACAAAACTCATTTATGAGCACGGTTACTTTGATTTAACGCTTAATAAGTACGTATATATTACGGAAGATAACTATGCAGACTTTATAGGTCACGAATTTGCGATATTAGCAGGCGATTCTTATGAATCTGTAACGCTAACCAACGCATACGTAGCTAAAGAATATACCGGCTGTTACAGTCTTGTTACGGTATATCATTTGAACTACTTCGTTGATGGATTGTTCTCTATGCCTGGTGGTATAACCGGCTTATTCAATATGTTTGAATATGGCGAAGGTTTAGTTTACGACCAAGCTAAGATGCAAGCTGATATTGAAGAATACGGATTATATACTTACGAAGATTTTGCAGAATACTTACCTTACGAAGTATATGCGGCATTCCCCGCTCCTCAGCTTAAAGTTGCTGTGGGTAAGGGTATGATAACCTTTGATGAAATACTTGGATATATTGAAAAGTATCTTGTTAAAAATGAAGTTATCTAACAAAGTACAACAACACAAAAACCCGAAGGGAGAAATTCCCTTTGGGTTTTTCTTTTATGGTAAAAAGGTTTGTAATTTTTGGGGCTTTGTGATATAATGCTTTAAGTTGTTGTTTTGCTATTAAAGGAAGGCTAATATGTACGGATTATTACTTGCATTAATATATATTGCGTTTATTAGTTTAGGGTTGCCGGATTCTTTGTTGGGCTCTGGCTGGGTTGTTATGCATACGGCGTTTAACGTTCCTATTTCTTACATGGGGATTATTTCTATGATAATTTCTTTTGGAACAATAATTTCTAGCCTATTTTCGCATAAAATAACCCAAAAGCTTGGAACAAGGGCAGTAACGGTGGCAAGCGTTTTTCTAACGGTGTTTGCGCTGTTTGGGTTTTCTTTTTGCACTAAGTTTTATATGCTTATTCTTTTTGCTATACCTTACGGGCTTGGTGCCGGCTCTATAGATGCGGCTTTAAATAACTATATTGCCTTGCATTACAAGGCAAAGCATATGAGCTGGCTTCATTCATTTTGGGGCGTGGGAACTATTATAAGCCCGTTTATTATGGGTTACGCTTTAACAAACAGCGTTTGGAACAACGGTTACCGTACCGTGGGCTTTATTCAGCTTGGTATTGCTATTTTATTGCTTTTAACCTTGCCCGTGTGGAAGGTGAATAAATCCACCGAACCAAAAGAGAAAAAGAGCGTTGGTATATTTTCTGCGTTAAAAATCAAGGGTGTTCCCTTTCTTTTAATAGGATTCTTTGCTTACTGCGCCGCAGAAGCAACTGCTATGCATTGGGCTAGCACGTACTTCGTTCAAGTAAAAAATATCGCAAAGGAGCAGGCTTCAACCTTTGCATCTTTATTCTATATTGGTATTACTGCCGGTAGGTTTATAAGCGGATTTGTTACCGATAGGTTGGGGGATAGAAGAATGATTATAATTGGCTCTTCTATTCTAACAGTTGGTATTGTTGGGCTGTTTTTGCCCCTTGATTTGCCCACTATTGCCTTAATTAGCTTTGTTGTTATCGGTTTTGGGTGCGCGCCCATTTATCCCTGTATAATCCATTCTACGCCTTATAATTTTGGCGAGGAAAATTCAGGCGCTATTATTGGTATTCAAATTGCAAGCGCTTACGTTGGCTCTACCTTTATGCCCCCGCTTTTTGGCTTGCTTGGTAATTTAATATCTTTTAAGATTATGCCTATTTACTTGCTATTCTTCGTTGTGTTAATGGTTACTATGTTGGAATTGACTTTTAGCATTACAAAGAATAAAAATACTTTATAATTCTTTACACGATTTATTTTAAAGCAAAAAAACACCGATGCGTTAATTTGCATTGGTGTTTTTTGATATAAAGAAAAAAACACTTAATTGGTACAAGTGTTAGTTGAAAGTAATTGTGTGTACCTATTAAGTGTTTATTTTGTAATAAAAAAACCTAGTATAAGCATAGCCTATACTAGGTTTTTGTTTTGTTATAAATTAAACGTTTAAAAGGTTTAAAATTTCTTCCTTAGAAATAACACCAACGGCTTTATTCTTAAGCTCGCCGTTTTTAAACACTAATAGGGTAGGTATTGCAGAAATGCCGTATTCTCTTGCGATTTCAGGGCATTCGTCTACGTTAACCTTTGCAACGGTAAAGTTACCGCCTTGCTCTGCAACCTCGTCTACAACAGGGGATAGCATTCTGCAAGGACCGCACCAAACAGCCCAAAAATCAACTAATATAGGCTTATCTGAGGCGATTGCTTGCTTAAAATTTTCTAAATTTAATTCAATTGGCTTCATAATTTTTCTCCTTTTATATAAAGATAACCTTTATTTAAAAAATTATACAAAAAAATCTCCCGCCTAAACGAGTAAGCGGAAGAATAAGATAATCATATTAAAATTAAGCCTTTAAAGCGTTGATCTTTAAAGCAAAACCTGATTTCTTATTAGCAGCGGTATTCTTGTGCATGATGCCTTTAGCAACAGACTTATCTAAAATACTGCAAACTTCCTTGAAAGAAGCTTCACAAGCAGCAACGTCACCAGCAGCGATAAGAGCGTTTAATTTCTTTAAAGCGGTCTTAACTTCTGACTTTGCACTCTTGTTGATCTCGTTTTTCTTCTTGTTTACGTTAACGCGCTTAATAGCGGATTTAATGTTGGGCACTTTATTTTTCTCCTTGAATTACATAATTAACTGCATAATATTTTAGCATATAATTAAACTTAATGCAAGAAAAAAAACGCAATTTTATTAAAACCTTTTAAAATTTTAAATAATTTTAGCTCAAAAATCATATTTTTTTTACTTTTAGCATTCATTTTATTCAAGGAATTGCTTTTATGAGTAAAAAAATGGTCGTTTGCGATAGTGGTGTTGGGGGATTAGCCGTTCTTATTAAGTTGGTTAAGGCCTTCCCAAGCGCCCACTTTTACTATTTAAGTGACTTAAAAAATATGCCTTACGGCAGTAAAAGTAAAGAAGAGCTTATTAGTCTTTTGCTTAAAAAAATTAGTTTTGCAAAACGCGTTAAAGCAGACTGCTTGGTTATTGCTTGCAACACCTTAGCAACGGTTGGGGCAGAGGCGATTAAAAAAGAGAAAAAATTAAAGATATTTTCCATTCTTCCACCGGTGGAAAAAATAGCAGATTTTCCCCTTGAAAAAACAAGAATATTTTGCACGCCTGCAACTGCAAAAAGCAAGATTTTAAGCGGAATAATAGCTAAAAACGGTAATGTTGTAATACCTTTTAAATCTCTTGCGGAAGAGGTGGAAAAAAACATATTTAATTTGCAAAATATAAGCACGGATTTTTTAAGTGATTTTTCGCTAAAAAAGGGTAGAATTTACTTAAGCTGTACGCACTATATTCATCTAGCTAACCTTTTTAAAATTCATTTTCCCACTTGTGAAATTTTTGATGGAACGGAAGAGTTAATCAACGAACTTAATAAAGAAATCACCTTCTTAAACAATGAAGCCAAAAAGGGCAAAATTTTCTTCCGCGGGACAGGCAAAAGGCGAATAAAAAGGGCTTTTTATTATCTTTTAAGATCGCAAAGCGATATTTATTAAAAATTTTTAATTTTTTTATAAAAAATGTTCAAAATTGTTCAAAAATGGTTGCAATTGGGCAAAGAATGTGTTATCATATAGTCATCAAAAGTCGAGGTATTGTTTTTTCATGGCATTTTTAGGTGAATTTAACCATCAATTGGATGATAAAAACAGAATAAGAATTCCTACCCCCTTCAAAGAAGCTTTGGGTAGTACTTTTTATTTCTCTAAGGGCCTTGACGGAATTATCAATATTCTGCCTGTAGAAGTCGTAGAAAAACAGCTTGATAAACTTTATAGCTGTATTAGCGAGTTTGATGAAGCAGGGCAGGAAGCTCTTTTTGAATATACTTCCTCTATTTATGAGGTTAATGAAGATAAACACGGCAGAATCAGAATACCCGACGTATTAGTTGAATTTGCCAAATTAGAAAAAGACCTTGTGACCATTGGCGCAGGTAATAAATTATCGCTAATGAGCAAAGCGGTTCGTGAAGAAAGACGCAATAAGAGAACTCATGCAGAAAATATGAGTATTCTTAACCAAAGACTTAATAAAGGTTAATTATTATGCAATTTTCACACGTTCCCGTTATGCTTGAAGAATGTATGGATGCTTTAAACTTAAAGCCCACCGGAATTTATTTTGACGGAACTTTAGGTGGCTCTGGCCATTCTTACGAGATTTTAAAAAGATCTAAGGGCGGTAGCCTTATCGCAACCGATTTGGACCTTACTGCTTTAGCCGTTGCTAAGGATAGACTTAAGGAATTTGAGGGCAAAACTACCT
The DNA here is from genome assembly GCA_015055965.1 of Clostridiales bacterium. Classification (GTDB taxonomy): domain Bacteria; phylum Bacillota; class Clostridia; order Christensenellales; family Borkfalkiaceae; genus HGM11416. Next base: position 157,549 of record SVHG01000003.1, on the reverse strand, counting down.
TAGTTCACGATAATTTTAAAAATTTTAAATTCATACTTGATGAGCTTGGAATAAACGAAATTGACGGCGCTTTGCTTGATTTAGGTGTTTCAAGCTACCAATTAGACGAGCGTAGTCGCGGTTTTTCTTATATGGCGCGTGATGCTCGACTTGATATGCGTATGAATTCTGATGCAACTCTTTCTGCATACGAGGTTGTTAACGAATATAGCGAAAAAAAGCTTAAAGAAATACTTTATTTGTATGGTGAAGAGCGTTTTTCTGCTAATATTGCAAGAAATATCGTTAATGAAAGAGCTAAAAAGCCTATTACCACAACCGGTGAGTTGGTTGATATAATTGAAAAGAGTATACCCGCCAAGTTTAAGAAGGACGGTCACCCCGCAAAACGTACCTTCCAGGCGATTAGAATAGAGGTAAATGGAGAGCTTACCGGCCTTGATGAGGTTCTTCATGATATTGCGGATAAACTTAAAAAAGGCGGAAGGCTTGCGGTTATCACCTTCCATTCACTTGAAGACCGAATCGTTAAACACGCTTTTATTGACTTAGCTACGGGTTGTACTTGTGATAGAACTATTCCCGTTTGCATTTGCGGTAGAAGCAAAAAGGTAGAAATCCTTACCAAAAAACCGATAACTGCTAGCGAAGTAGAAAGAGAAGGTAATTCGCGCAGTTTAAGCGCTAAGCTTCGCGTTATCGAAAAGTTATAATTAATACGCACTATTAATTGTAATTTAATCATTATTGTTGCACACTATTAAACAATCGTTGTTATAAAGTGAATAAATTTAAAAGGAGAGGAATATGATTAATTACGAAAAACAGTATAATAACAAGAATAATACATGTTACGCAGATGATTACGTTGATTACGATCCCGCTATGACCGTATCAAAAAATACATATACCGATGAAGATTATCTTCGTGGGGATACCCAAACTAAGACTTCAACTGCAGATTTTGAAGAAATGATCAGTTCTGCAAGCGCTACTTCTACAGCTACCCAAACCGACCTTTATCCCTCTTCTACTACTATGCAGTTCGTGGGTAACAAGGATAGACGCTATATGTACGAGGATTTTAGCGACGCTGACGTTGATGTTGATGAGGAAGATGAATCTGCTTATAAAATTAACACTAAAGGCAAGGTTATGATTGCTGTTTACGCGTTGGTAGTTTTAACTATTTTTGCTCTTATCATTATGAATACCAGACTTATTAAGAATATGAACGAAAGCATTAACGAGCAGGAAATGCGTATCGAAAGCTTAATGGAAGAAAATCAAGCTCTTCAAGCTCAATATGAATTCGTTAGCTCTGATGAAGAAGTTCTTCGTAAGGCTGAAGAAATGGGTATGGTAAGAGGTTAATATTTTAACTATCTCCGCAATCTGGTGGAGGATTTAACTATAAATAAATATTTTTCAATAACGAAATTACGAAAGAGGTTATTTGCAAGTTTTCTTGCAGTAACCTTTCTTTTTTTGCTCATTTTAGCTCAAACCTTTAACGTTACCGTTATTAAAGGGGAGGAATTGCGTTTAAAAGCTGTTGATCAATGGACCAGAGAATTGCCCGTAAAACCTAAAAGAGGGGATATTCTTGACTGTAACGGTGTTGTTTTAGCCGGCTCTAAAGGTACATATAGCGTCTACGTGCGCCCAAGGTCCGTTTCTAATCCGCAGGCGGTAAGTGATGCGCTTGCTACCTTTTTTAAGTTGGATTACGCAGAATTATATGAAAAAATCGTTGCAAAAAATAAATCGGAGCTTTTAATTGCCAGTCAGGTGGAAAAAGAGGCTATTAACGAGCTTTCTAAATACGATTTAGATGGCGTTTACTTTTCGGTTGATAATACTCGCGTTTATCCTTACGGTAGCGCTTTGTGTCAAACGCTTGGTTATTTGACCTCTGACGGCGTTGGACAAGCTGGCTTGGAAAAATATTACGATAGCTATTTAAGGGGCGAAAAGGGCGAAATATTATACGAGAGCGATTTAACCGGTGTTGATTTGCAAAAAGAGCCTTATTATTTGCCTGCTAAAAACGGCTTTGACTTAAAATTGACGGTTGATTACGAAATTCAACTCATTTGTGAAGCGCAAATAGCTATTGCTATGCAGGAATATACCCCTAAAAGTGCAAAAGTGGTAGTCCTTGAGCCATCTTCGGGTAAAATACTTGCTTTGGCTGAGCAGCCCTCTTTCGATTTAAACGAAGTTCCAAGAGATGATCTTCAAACCTTACTGGATTTGGGTAGAAACGGTATACTTAGTGACGCATACGAGCCTGGCTCAACCTTTAAGGTAGTTACGGCAAGCGCTAATATTGAGGAATATTATAACGGAAATCCCAAAGCTTTTTCGCCCGAATATATTTTTCCCTCTTCGCGTTATAGATACGTTTTGGGTAGAAAAATAAAGTGCTGGAGCACGCACGATAAAGGAAAACACGCTAACGAGAACCTTGCGCTTGCTTTAAATAATAGTTGTAACCCTATTTTTGTAGATATTGGCTTAAGCTTGGGTAAATCTACTATGTACGAATATATTAACGGATTTAACTTTGGCAAGGTTACGGGGGTGGATTTTCAAGGGGAAGCGGCGGGTATGCTACTTCCGGAGTCTGCCGTTACGGATGGTGACGTTGCAAGAATAGCCTTTGGACAAACTATTGCAGTCACGCCTATTCAGCTGGCTAGCGCCGTTTGCGCTGCCGTTAACGGTGGCGTTTATTATAAGCCCTATTTCTTGCAAGAGGTGATTAGTGGTGAAGAAAGGGTATTAAAAAGTTATCCTACTGCGGTAAATAGGGTAATTAGCGAAAAAGCTTCCGCTTATATTGCTTCCTGCTTAGAAGGGGTTGTGGCGGAAGGTAGCGGTAAGCAAGCCTTTATTGATGGGTATAGAGTGGGCGGTAAGACCGGAACTGCGCAAAAGTTTGAAAACGGTAGCCTTGCTATGGGAAAATACGTTATGTCGTTCGTTGGTTTTTTTCCCGCAAATAACCCAAAATATTTGGCGTTGGTTATAGTTGACGAGCCTGTTGGCGGGCAATACGGATCTACGGTTGCCGCGCCTATTTGTAAAAGAATTTTTGAAGGAATAATTATGGCAAAAAATATTAAGCCTGTGGTGTAAAATGAAAATTAATGAATTATTAAACGGTATAGAATGCGAAAAAATTAATTTTAATGAAGAAATAGATATAAATTCAGTTGCTGTTAAAGATTACGAATGCAAAGAGGGTAGCGCCTTTTTTTGTTTAAATTCCAATAGTATTCAGCTTGATAAATATGTGCAAAACGCAATAAAATTGGGCGCAAGTGTTATAATAAGCGAAAAAATCGTTAATAATTGTACTGTTGCACAAGTAGTCGTTAATGATGCAAGAGAAGCTTTAACGATATTTTGTAAAAAGTTTTATAAAAATCCCCAAAAAAAGCTTTTTAAAATAGCGGTGGTTGGTACAAATGGGAAAACTACCGTGTGCGAGCTTATTTATAGAATTTTAAACGCCTTTGGAAAAAAGTGTGGAAAAATAGGAACGTTCGGCGTTGAATTCGCCGGCAAAAAATATCAAACGGGCTTTACAACCCCAGACAGTCATATTTTATACGCGTCTTTGCGTGATATGGTTGATAATGGCATTGAAGTTGTTTGTATGGAGCTTTCTGCACACGCAATTTATTATAAAAAAGCAGATTTTCAGTTTGATATAGCAGTATTTACTAATTGTTCGCCTGAACATTTGGATTTTTTTGAAGATTATAATGAATATAAACAAGTAAAAATAAGTGCTTTTGATAGGAGTAAAGCAAAAGTTGCAGTAGTTAACGCAGATGACGTTACAGGCAAAGAAATATTGTGCTTACGTAACCAAGGAGTCATAAGCTACGGGTTAGATGATCCCTGCGACATATTTGCAATAGATTTTTACGAGGACAACCGTGGAATAAGCTTTTTGATTAATTTATTTGACGAGTTATATGAGATTAAAAGCCGTTATCACGGAAAATATAACGTTTACAATATGCTAGCAGTTGCTTGTACGTGCGCTTTAGCGGGTGTTAATACGGATTTTATTGCTAAATATTTGAGTTTGGCTGATTATATTCCGGGAAGAATGCAAAAGGTTTGTAATAAAATTAAAGTATACGTTGATTACGCTCATACCCCCGACGGTCTTGAAAAATCGTTAGCTTCTTTAAAAAAAATAAGGGGAAATAAAAAGCTTATTTGCTTATTCGGTTGCGGCGGAAATAGGGATAGGTTTAAGCGTAAGTTAATGGGAAAGATTAGTGGTGAATTAGCAGATTTTACGGTTATTACTTCAGATAATCCTAGATTTGAAGATGAAAATGCAATAATAGACGAAATAGAAAAAGGAATTAGAGAAGTATCTCATGAATATATCTCCATTAGAGATAGGGAGGAAGCTATAGAATACGCCGTTCAAATTGCAAACGTTGGTGATTATATTCTAATTGCGGGGAAGGGTGCGGAAGAGTTTCAGGAAAGAATGGGGGTATTTAAACCCTTTTCAGATATAGAAATTGCTCAAAAGGCTGTAAAAAATAAATATGATGAATTATAAATGGGATTTAATTGCCTTTCTAGCTGCTATTTTTATTAGCATTATTTTAGGCAAAATTATTATACCTTTGTTAAAAAAATTAAAAGCGGGGCAGAATGTTTTAAGCTATGTGGATAATCATGCAGGGAAGGCCGGAACAACGACGATGGGCGGATTCATTTTTGGAATTAGTGCGCTCATTTGTTTTCTTGTTTTTTCACAGGGAAGAAACAACTTTTCAATTGCTGCTTTAATCGTTGCTCTCTGTTTTTTAATCGTTGGTTTTTTAGATGATTTTATCAAAATCAAATCAGGTAATAACCAAGGTCTTACGGCTAAACAAAAAATACTCTTTCAAACTGCAATTTCACTTTTAACGGCTATATTTGTTTATTACAAGGGATTTACACATTTTTTCGTGCCCTTTTATAATAAAGTCATAGATTTTGGTTTCTGGGGTTGTGTAATAGTATTTTTTGTCTTTATTTCAACCACTAATTGCGTAAATTTAACTGATGGATTGGACGGCTTAGCCGGAGGCGTAAGTTATCTATATTTATTATTGTTTTATTTCCTAATAAAAGTAGAATTAAGCTTATATAGTAATAATATCGTAAACGTTAGTGAAATTCAAAATTTAGCGTTGTTATGCCTAATACAGTCGGGAAGCTTAATAGGTTTTTTGGTTTATAACACTTTTTCTGCTAGCGTGTTTATGGGGGATACGGGCTCGTTGTATTTAGGCGGAATTATTGCAACGATATCTATTTTTACTTCAAACGTATTATTTCTTCCGTTAATAGGCATAACGTACGTGCTATCTGGCATATCAGTAATTATACAAGTATGCGTCTATAAGCTAAAAAAGGGAAAAAGAGTATTTTTAATGGCTCCTTTACATCATCATTTTGAATATAAAGGGCACAGTGAAAGCAAAATAGTTTTCGTTTATAAGCTTATAACCTTAATAGCTGGCGTAATTTGTATAGTTTCCGTTATGTGAGGATTGAATGTATTTAAAGAAAACCAAGTTTTTAATAGTGGGAATGTATAAAAGCGGTTTATCTGCTTGTGAGCTTTTACTATCGTATGGCGCAGAATGTTGGGTTTACGATAAAAATTTGAATGAAAAAGTGGGCGACTTTATTAAACGAGCTTGCAATCTTGGAGCGAAATCGGTAAATAGTGAAAATATTGAAGACGTAATTAGCTTAGTAGACGTTGTAGTTTTAAGTCCCGGCGTGCCAATAGATGATGAAGTCCCTATTATTGCAAGAAGACTTAAAAAGAATATAATAGGCGAACTAGAGCTAGGCTCTTACTTTAATAAAGCTACAACCGTTGCAGTAACCGGAACGAATGGTAAAACTACTACCTGTTCAATGATCGATTACGTCTTGAAAAATGCAGAATATAATTGTTTTCTTGCAGGGAATATTGGTATACCGTTAACTAAAGTGTGTAATGAAAGTGTGCCTGAAGAAATTTCAGTTGTGGAGGTTTCTAGCTTTCAGTTGGAAACTATAGCGCATTTTACCCCACATATTGCATGTGTTTTAAATATTTCACCAGATCATCTTTCTCGCCATTACAATATGGATAACTACGTATATTTAAAGGCTAGAATTTTGAAAAACTTGCGTGAAAGCGAGTTTGCAGTTTTAAATGCTGATGATCCTATAGTTAAAGATTTTGCTTCTAAGACAAGGGCAAAGGCCGTTTATTTTTCTATGGCAAAGGAAGTGGATGGAGCATACTATATAGACGGTAAAATTTATTGGCGTAAAGAATATTTGTGTGATGCAAAAAATTTAGCATTAAAACAGGGACACAATATACAAAATGCTTTAGCATGTATTTGCGTTTGTAAGCTTTTAGGTGTTGAAAAAGAAAAAATTATAGACGGTTTAAGTTCTTTTAAAGGCGTGAAGCATCGTTTGCAAGAGGTTTCGGTACATAACGGCGTTAAATATATAAACGATTCTAAGGCAACCAATCCGGCATCTACGCTTTCTGCTATAAGAGATATGGAAAACAGCTTTATTATACTAATTGGTGGAAGAGAAAAAAGAGGTGGCTATGAAGAGCTCTTTAGCAGTTTAAAGGAAAGTAATTTATTAAAAGAAATAATTGTTTACGGCGAATCGTGTGAAAGGCTTTATGAAATTGCAAAAGAATGCGGTATTAAAAATATAAACGTAGCGCATAATTTTAATAACGCGGTTAATTTTGCTTTTTCACTTTCCGGTGCGGAATGCGTTTTGCTTTCGCCGGCATGTTCAAGCTATGACGAATTTTCTTGCTTTGAAGAGCGCGGTGATAAATTTATAGAATTAGTTAACGGGTTTATCGGTAAACAAGGTGAAAGTAAATAATAAACGGTGTAAGGTTGATTTAATATTAATTTTTTCTCTTATAGCCTTATGCGCTGTGGGGGCTGTTTTCGTTTATTCGGCTTCAAATTACGTGGCTCAAAGGGATTACGGTGATAAATATTATTTTCTAAAAAAGCAAATAATAGGTTATTTTTTAGGAGTTATAGCTTTCATATTTTTCTCTTTTTTAAACCTTGATAAGTTAAAAAAATTCGCGCTTCCCATATTACTTATTTCATTACTGTTATTAGCGTTAGTTTTAACACCTTTAGGTAAGGAGGCGTACGGCGCAAAAAGATGGATAGGTGTAGGGGGATTTACCGTGCAGCCTTCAGAGTTTGCAAGGCTTGCATTCATAATATTTAGCGCAACCTATTTTTCATCTGATATGGAAAGGGTAAAAACCTTTAAAGGAATGTTGCCGGTTTTAATTGCGGGTGGAATAACCTGTTTGCTTATTATTGCAGAACCTAATATGTCTGTAACAATTTGTATGGGAGCTCTAATGCTAGTAACGCTTTTTATAGCGGGAATTAAAGTTAAACATTTACTTTTAATACTTTTTCCCGTATTGCTTGCATTACCGTTACTCATAATCGCAGAACCGTATAGACTTAAGCGGTTAATGGCTTTTTTAGATCCTTGGGCATCTCCAAAAGGGGAAGGTTATCAATTGATTCAATCTTTATATGGCTTAGGAGCTGGTGGGCTGTTTGGGGTAGGATTATTTAATTCTAGGCAAAAGCTACTCTTTTTACCTTTTGCGGAAAGCGATTTTATTTTATCCGTTATAGGTGAAGAAACCGGTTTTATGGGAATACTCTTTTTATTTACTCTTTGTGGAATAATCGTGTGGCGAACGGTAAAAAATGCGCTTGAAAGCAAAAACCTTTTTCATTATTTGCTTTGTTTAGGAATTGCTTCTTTGTTTATTATACAAATTGCAGTAAACGCATTGGTCGTAACCGGTAGTATTCCCCCAACGGGAATACCTTTTCCTTTGGTGAGTAGCGGTAATACGCAAATTTTAACCTTTATGGGTGCGTTTGGGATTGTGAATAACGTTCACAAGCAAAGCAAAATTAACTAAAAATAAGACCTTTGCATAAACTATACAAAGGTTTTTTTTATGCAAAAAATAGTTCTTGAAGGCGGGAATAAATTAATTGGTGAAGTAAATGTTTCACCGGCAAAAAACGCATGCTTACCTATTATAGCGAGCTTAATTGCGTTAGATGGAGAAATACTGTTAAAAAATGCACCCAAAATTGCGGACGTGCTTGTTATGGCTCAAATAATAGAATGCTTAGGGGGAAGCTATAAGTATTGCGAGAACGGGTTGCGTTTAAACACTCAAAACATAAAAGTATACGAGGCGGATTGTTTTATATGTAAAAAAGCGCGCGCCTCTTTTTTTATTGTGGGTGGATTGCTGGCCCGTTTTAAAAAAGCCGTTGTTCCTTTACCCGGTGGATGTAATATAGGAACTAGGCCTATAGATATACATATAAACGTCATGAAGCAGTTTGGTGTACAATCAGAAATTATAGATGATAAGGTTATTTTTAATGGGGAAAACGCAAGAAGCGGTAAGGTGGTTTTATCATATCCAAGCGTTGGAGCTACGGTTAACGCCATATGCTTATCTGCATTTTTAAAGGGTGAAAGTATTATTCTTAATGCTGCAAGAGAACCAGAAATTGTGGATTTATGTAATTTTTTAAATGGGTGCGGCTGCAAAATTATGGGAGAGGGAACGTCTTGTTTAAGAATTATCGGAATTAGAGCTTTGCAAAAAATAAAAATTGAATATCTTCCAATAAAGGATAGAATAGAGGCTGGTAGCTATATGTGTATGGCGGCTATGACCGGTGGAAATATAGCCTTTAAATATGATAACTTTGAGTATATAAGTAAAATGGCAGAAAAGCTAATAGATATAGGTGTTGAAATTAAAAGAAATAAAAATGAAGTTTTGCTATTTGCAAACAGCGGATTAAAGGCTTTTAATTTGGTGGCTGACGTATATCCGGCTTTTCCAACCGATATGCAATCGTTATTTTGTTCTTTAGGCGCAGTTTGTAAAGGGGTAAGTATTATAGAAGACAGAGTTTTTGTGAATCGTTTTGATTTATGTAAGGAACTTATAAAAATGGGCGCAAAAATAGAAATTGAAAAGGGTAAAGCAGTTGTTACAGGTGTTAATAAATTAAAGGGAGCTAAGGTTTTTGCCTGTGATTTAAGAGCTGGGGCTGCGTTAATCACAGCGGGATTAAATGCTGAAGGAAGAACGGAAATTTATAATTCAGAGATGATTAGCCGGGGTTATGAAGATATAATTAATAAGTTAAAAAAATTAGGCGCAAAAATAAAAGAAGAAATTTAAAAATTTTACCTCTTAACTAAGTGTTGAAATAATTAAAAACAGTTGACAAAATACGCAATTATATAATATAATTATATATAATATACGTAAATTCGGTTTTTTTCGAAAAATTGCGCTATAAACTGCAATTAACCGTATACTTTAACAATAATTATTAAAATTTTAAGGAGAAGGGGTATGAAGCACAAACGGTTATTAATAATTTCAACTTGTCTTGTTTTTATAATGGTTTGTGTTTTATGCTTTAAGGAACTGTTTACCGTAAAAGACGTTAACGTTGTATATTCAGTAACCTCAAACGGCGTAAATGAAGAAGTTTACAGCTTGGTAGAAAAATATAAGGGTAGAAGTATTTTCAGCGTTGATACGGAAGAAATAAAAAAAGAAATCACGGCGAACAATTATTTAAAGGTTTTATCTGTAGAAAAGAAATATCCTAATGAAATTTTAATTAATTTAATTGAGAGAAGCGAAAAGTATTATTACGTTGCAGATGACGCCGTATATTATTTTGATGATGAATATTTTATCGTTAAAAAGGCAGAAAGTAAGCCGGAAGGTCAAACTTACCTTACGGAAATAGCTTTTAATGACATTTCAACCGGGGATAAAATTGCGGTTGAATGTTCGTTGATGAGTTATTTTACTTTCCCTCAAGGCTTTTTAGCTGACGTTAAAGTAGTAGTTGATAAGATACAAGATGTTGCTTCTTCAGTAACTAAAATCACTTTTGTAACTACTGGTGAGGTTGGCGAACACAGAATTAGATTACAAATGCGTGAAGGCGTTGTGATTGAAATTCGTAAGGCAGGCCTTTCCTTAGAAGAAAAATTGCAAAGTGGAATAGGATACTATAATCAGCTTGAAGAAGGCAAGAAGATTGAAGGTTTAGTTTACGTTCAAATAGACAGTCAATCAGGTAAGGTTACAAGCAATTATCAAAGTCCGCGTGTTAACTAATGAAAACTGCTAACTGGTGGAGGTATGGCATGACAAAAGATTCTGTTGCCCTTTTAGAAATAGGCTCACAAAAAATAACTTGTATTATCGGTCAAAGAGGTGTTAACGGCACTTTCTTAATAAAAAGCTTGGCTGAATGTGAATACGAGGGCTTTTGTGATGGCAATTTTTTTGATCAACAATCTTTATCTCGCGCAATAAGCGAGGTTTTAAAGAATACGTCAAAGGCAGCAAGAACATCCATAGGAAAGCTATTTGTTAGCGTTCCGGGCGAGTTTTCATACGTTAAGGTTAAAGAAAGCTCTTTAGCCTTTACTCGCAAAAAACGCATTAGAAGCCGTGATATACAAGATTTATTTGACCAAATGGGAAGTGATGACGGTAACGGTTACGTGCTTACTGATGCGCATGCTATACATTATAGATTAGATGATAATAGAAGAGTTTATGATGCGGAAGGCTTAAAATCATTTAAGATATCTGCGCTTATAAGCTACGTATATACTTCAAAGGTTTACGTTAAAAAATTAAAGAATATTTGCAATCTTTTAGGTGTTTCTAAGGTTGAATTTATATCTGAAAGCTTGGCAGAAAGCAAATATTTAGTACCCAAGGAAGAGCGTGATTTAAAGAGAATTATCGTTGACGTAGGCTATTTAACTACTAACGTGTTAGTTACCTATGGAAGCGGATTGCTCTATCAAAAAGCATTTTCTTACGGCGGGGGATATATTACTGCCGATTTAATTAAAACGGTAGAAGTAGATAGACCTATCGATATGGGGCTTAAGTTTGAAATGGCAGAAAGATTAAAACGCAAAATCAACTTGGGCTACGATATTAAGACGGAAGGCTATTATCAACTAACTATTAACGACGAGGACTTTTTATTACCTTTACAAAAATCAAACGTTACGGTTAGATTTTGCCTTGATCAATTGGCGGGTTATATTGATGGCGTTATGAAGGAATGTCCTTTAGATTTAACCATCAACGCGCCTATTGCAATAACAGGCGGTGGTATAGCGTATATGAGGGGAGCAAAGGAATATATTTCCTCACGCTTAGAAATGCCAGTGCAAATAATTGCACCTCAAATCCCCTTTATGAATAAACCGGATGAGTCTGCATCCTTATCACTTCTAAATGAAGCTTTAGAGCGAAACGGAAAATAGAAAAACATCAAAAAATTAAGATTTTATCTTGAAAAACTAAAATTTTTACGTTTTTCATAATTTCACTTTGGAGGAAATTTAATGTTTGAAGATAGCGGCAACCTTGGGGTTGCAAAGATAAAGGTTATCGGCGTTGGTGGTGCTGGAAATAACGCTGTTAACAGAATGATAGAAAAGGGGATTGTAAGCGCTGAATTCGTTGCAATAAATACCGATAAGCAAGCGCTAATGCTTTCTAAAGTCCCCCTAGAGAATAGATTGCAAATTGGTGAAAAGGTTACCAAAGGATTGGGTGCTGGTTCTCAGCCAGAGCTTGGTGAAGCGGCTGCAGAAGAAAACAGAGCAGAAATTGAAGCTTTTTGTGAAGGCGTTGATTTACTGTTTATAGCTGCCGGAATGGGCGGTGGAACGGGAACGGGAGCTGCTCCGGTAATTGCAAAAATTGCTCGTGAAAAAGGTTGCTTAACGGTTGCCGTAGTAACTAGACCTTTTGCGTTTGAAGGTAAGAAAAGAGAACTGAATGCAGTTAAAGGCATTGCAAATTTATCTAAATACGTTGATACTATTATAATAATACCCAACGATAAATTGCTTGAAGCTCTTCCGGTAGATACCCCTATGGTTGAGGCTTTAGCATATGCGGATGATAATCTTCGCCAAGGTGTTTGCGGTATAGCTGATCTTATTTCTACACCTGCGCTAATTAACTTAGACTTTGCGGACGTTAGAACTATAATTTGCAATCAAGGTCTTGCGCACATGGGCGTTGGTAGGGCGAAAGGCGAGAACAGAATCGTTGAAGCGGTAAGACAGGCTGTGTCAAGCCCTTTATTAGAAACCACTATAGAAGGAGCAAGCGGTGTTATAATTAACATAACAGGCGGAAGAGATTTAACGCTAGGTCAAGTGTACGAAGCTGCAAGGGTAGTACAAAATATCGTTGATGAGTCTGCGAATATTATTTTTGGCGCTAACATAAACGAAGATATTAAGGAAGAAGTTATTATAACCTTAATTGCTACCGGTTTTAATAGAAAAGAAGCACCTTCTGAAGGTGAAAAAAAGGTTGTTAAACCGGTTATAGTTCATTCCGCAGGCGTTAGTCAAAGTGTAATTTCTAGTGCGGAAAAAACCATTAAGAATGAAGAACCCGTGGTTATAAGAGAAGAACCCAAGGTAGAACCTGTAAAACAAGAGCCTATTTACGTTAAGCCTGTAGAGGTTAAACCTAGTAAAGTTGTAGAACCTGATTACAACGAAGAGCCTCTAAATAATGATGACGAAAGAAAGGAGTTACCTTCATTCGTTAGAAAATTATTCGGTAAAAAATAATCTTGATATTTATTTGCGAAAGAGAAAAAGTCTTCTAACCGTCTTTTTCTCTTTTTAAAATGATTAAGGAGATAATAAATGAAAATCCTTTCAGATATAGAAATTGCACAAGCTAAAGAATTATTGCCTATAGGTGAAATAGCTAAGAAAATACAAATTCCCGAAGAATATCTTGAATTTTACGGCAAATATAAAGCAAAAATTGATAATAATTACCTTAATGAGCTAAACTCAAAAGACGGAAAGTTAATTTTGGTAACAGCTATAACACCAACGCCCGCGGGGGAAGGTAAAACGACAACGACCATAGGTTTAGCCGATGCTTTTAGAAAAATTGGCAAAAATAGCGTTGTTGCTTTAAGAGAGCCTTCGCTTGGTCCTGTTTTTGGTGTAAAGGGTGGCGCAACCGGTGGTGGATACGCGCAAGTAGTTCCAATGGAAGATATAAATTTACACTTTACAGGTGATTTTCATGCTATTGGTGCAGCAAATAATCTTCTAGCTGCAATGATAGACAACCATATTCATCAAGGTAACGAATTAAATATCGATCCTGAAAAAATCACTTGGAAGCGTTGCGTTGATATGAACGATCGCCAGCTTAGGGTTGTTAACGACGGATTAGGTGGAAAGGTTAACGGAACTCCTAGAATGGATGGGTTTGACATTACCGTTGCATCTGAGATTATGGCTATATTTTGCTTAGCTAACGATATTGCCGATTTAAAAAACAGACTTTCTAAAATAGTAGTAGGTTACAGCTATGAAGGTAACCCCGTAACGGCAGGTCAGTTAAAAGCCGTTGGGGCAATGACTGCGTTATTAAAGGATGCATTTAAACCTAATTTAGTTCAAACGTTAGAAGGCACTCCTGCCTTAATTCACGGTGGGCCTTTTGCTAATATTGCGCATGGGTGCAATTCTGTAATTGCAACGAAAATGGCGCTTAAAATGGGCGATTACGTAATTACTGAAGCTGGTTTTGGCGCTGATTTAGGAGCGGAAAAATTCTTTGACATTAAGTGTAGATACGCAAATTTAAAGCCTGATGCAGTAGTTTTAGTTGCAACCATTCGAGCTTTAAAAATGCACGGCGGTATTGCAAAGGAAAACTTAGGCGAAGAAAACATAGAAGCAATAGAAGAAGGCTTTTCTAATCTATTAAGGCATTATAAAAACATAACGGAAGTTTATAAATTGCCCTGTGTGGTAGCAATTAATCATTTCCCAACCGATACGGATGCAGAGGTTAATTATTTATTTAGTAAATGCAAGGAATTTTCTATTCCCGTTGAACATTCTAAGGTTTGGGCAAAGGGTGGTTTAGGTGCTATAGAATTAGCTGAAAAGGTGGTTGAGTTTTGCAATACTCAAAGTTCTTTTGAATTTTCATACACTTTGGAAGGTTCAATAGAAAGCAAAATTGAAGAAATAGTAACCAAAGTATACAGGGGGGCGGGCGTAACGATTACGCCTGAAGCAAAGCAAGAAATTGCAAGGCTAACTTCGTTAGGATTTGACCGCTTACCCGTTTGTATGGCAAAAACGCAATATAGTTTTTCAGATGATCCAAAAAAATTGGGTGCGCCTGACGGCTTTTACGTAACTATAAAAAAGGTTAAAATTTCTGCAGGAGCTGGGTTTATAGTTGCTTTAACCGGCGATATTATGACTATGCCCGGATTACCCAAGCGCCCCGCGGCTGAACGAATTGACGTTGACGAAAAGGGGAAAATTAGCGGTTTATTTTAAAAAATAAATGCTAGCACAAACTATATTAAAATATAGTTAATAAATTATAAAAAAATGTTGCTTCTTTCTTGACAAAAATATTGCTCCTTTGCTATAATTATTAGGATATATAACGATTGGAGGAAGCAAACATGACTTTAATTGCTGCAAAGTTATTTGATAATAGCATGGAAGAGTCAGTTATTCGTTTTTTTGCCGATAATAATCGTTTTTCTTCTTTAAACAATTCAAAATTCACTATTTTTCCCGGTTTTTGTGACGTGCACGTGCATTTCAGAGAACCGGGTTTTGTTTATAAAGAAGATACTTATAGCGGTTCGATGGCAGCAGCACGCGGTGGATATACCGCGGTATGTACAATGCCAAACTTAAATCCTGTGCCGGATTGTGATGAAAATTTAAAATTACAGTTAGACTCTATAAAAGAAAAAGCTCAAATAGCAGTATTTCCTTACGCGTCTATAACCCAAGCTCAAAAAGGCAAAGTTTTATCGACCTTGCTTGTTGATAATGATAAAAGAGTAGTAGCATTTTCTGATGACGGAAGGGGAGTGCAAAGCGAAGAAATAATGCTTAAAGCAATGACGGTTGCAAAACAACATAACGCAATAATCGTTGCTCATTGTGAAGATAATGCCTTATTAAACGGTGGATATATCCATAAGGGTAGTTACGCTGAACGAAACGGGCATAGGGGAATATGCTCAGAAAGCGAATACTCGCAAATAGAAAGGGATATAGAGCTGGTTAGAAAAACTGGATGTAAATATCACGTGTGTCATATATCCACAAAAGAAAGCGTTGAGTTAATTGCAAAAGCAAAGAGAGAAGGTCTTGATATTACTTGTGAAACCGCACCGCATTATTTAGTTTTTAATGATGAGGATTTAAAGGAATGTGGTTCGTATAAAATGAATCCCCCTATTAGAGGTGAAGAAGATAGACTTGCCTTGATAGAAGGGATTAAAAACGGAACTATAGATATGATAGCAACCGATCACGCGCCGCATTCAGCAGAAGAGAAATCCTTGGGGCTAGAAAAAAGCTTGTTCGGTATCGTTGGACTAGAAACGGCATTCCCCATTTTATACACTCATTTGGTAAAAAAAGGGGTTATTACCCTTCAAAAGTTAATTGAATTGTTAAATTTTAATGCGCGTAAGCGTTTTAATATAACTAGTGACGTTGGATTTTCCGTATGGGATTTAGACGCTGAGTATGAAATAGATGCAAAGGAATTTTTATCTAAGGGTAAAAGTACGCCGTTTAGCGGTCAAACTGTAAATGGTAAAAATATGTTAACCGTTTACAAAAATAAAGCAATATACGTTAAGGAATAAGAAAAATGGCAAAAAGAAAGGATATTAAGAAAATTTTAATAATTGGTTCAGGTCCTATTATAATCGGTCAAGCTGCAGAATTTGACTATGCGGGTACGCAGGCTTGCTTAGCTTTAAAGGAAGAGGGATACGAGGTTGTGCTTGTAAATTCTAACCCTGCAACTATCATGACGGATACCTCTATTGCTGATAAGGTTTATATGGAACCGCTTACTTTAGAGTATATTGCGAAAATTTTACGTTACGAAAGACCTGATGCTATTTTACCGGGTATTGGCGGTCAAACTGGATTAAACCTTGCAATGCAGCTTGAAAAGAAGGGAATACTAAAGGAATGCAGGGTAGAATTACTTGGAACTAGCAGTAGCAGTATAGAAAGAGCTGAAGATAGAGAGCTCTTTAAAAAGATGTGCGAAGAAATAGGAGAGCCCGTAATTCCTTCAGAAATTACCTATTCTTTAGAAGAAGCTATCGTTGCCGCTAAAAAAATCGGTTATCCCGTAGTTTTACGCCCTGCGTTTACGTTAGGGGGAACTGGCGGTGGATTTGCTAATAATGAAGAAGATCTTAAAGAACTTGCAGTTAACGCGTTCGCCCTTTCACCCGTTCATCAAGTTTTAATAGAAAAGAGCGTTAAGGGATATAAGGAAATAGAATTTGAAGTAATGCGTGATTCAACGGGTAAAGCTATTACCATTTGCGGAATGGAAAATATAGATCCCGTTGGTGTTCATACGGGGGACTCTGTAGTAGTTGCGCCCATTCTTTCGTTAACTGATAAACAGTTAAAGATGCTTAACGATAGCGCTTTAAAGATAATAAGCGAGCTTGGAATTGCAGGTGGATGTAACGTTCAGTTTGCGTTAAATCCAAATTCAGACGAGTATTTTTTAATAGAAGTTAATCCCAGAGTTTCACGCTCTTCAGCTTTAGCATCTAAAGCAAGCGGATATCCAATTGCTCGTGTTACCGCAAAAATTGCAGTAGGTATGACCTTAAAGGAAATTCAAGTAGCGGGAACTACTGCAGATAAAGAACCTAATTTAGATTATATCGTGGCAAAATTTCCACGCTTCCCATTTGATAAGTTTACTTCAGCGTCAAACGTATTAGGAACGCAAATGAAGGCAACCGGTGAAGTAATGGGCATTGGTTCTACTTTAGATGAATGTATTTTAAAATCTGTAAGATCGTTAGAAATAGGCGCAAAACACCTTTATCTTGCGAAGTTTAGTTCTATGAGCGTGGAAGAGCTTTTAGATTACGTAACTGAATTTAAATCCGATAATATTTTTGCAGTAACTGAGCTTATTAGAAGAAACGTTAGCCTTGAAAAAATACACGAAATAACACAGATTACCCATTTATTCTTAGAATGCTTAAAAAGAATTGTGGAAATGGAAAATATTTTAAGCAGTAAAAAGCAGGACGTGACTGCATTAAAATCTGCAAAAATATTAGGCTTTTCTGATGAATATATAGCAAAGCTATGGGGCGTAAAGGCGCTTGACGTAAGAAAAATAAGAAAAGATAACGGCATTATTCCCGTATTTAGAATGGTAGATACTTTAAAAAGTGGAGCATACGTTCCATATTTCTACTCTTCATATTTGGGTGAAAACGCTTCTATTAAGACTAATAAGGATAAATTAGTCGTTTTAGGCGCAGGTCCAATTAGAATCGGTCAAGGCGTAGAATTTGACTATTCAACCGTTCACTCAGTTCAAACGATAAAAAATAGCGGTTATGAAGCCATTATTATTAACAATAACCCTGAAACGGTTTCTACCGATTACACAACGGCAGATAAGCTCTATTTTGAGCCTTTAACCGTAGAAGACGTTATGAATATAGTAGAATTTGAAAATCCTGAAGGGGTTATTGCATCACTAGGCGGTCAAACTGCAATAAATTTAGCAGAGCCTTTAAATAACTGCGGTGTTAAAATAGTTGGTACTGATTGTCAGGCTATAGATAAAGCAGAAAATAGAAAACTATTTGAAAAGCTATTAAGTGAGTTAAATATTCCCCAACCGAAGGGATGTGCAGTCGTTACTATTGAAGACGGCGTTAAAGCTGCAAAGGAAATAGGATATCCCGTATTGGTAAGACCTAGCTTCGTGCTTGGTGGTAGGGCAATGCAAATAGTTTCAAACGAAAAGCAATTACGTCACTATTTAAAGACTGCCGTTGAAATTGATGAAGACAGACCTGTTTTAGTTGATAAATATATTATTGGTAAAGAGGTTGAAATAGATGCTATTTGTGACGGAAGGGACGTTTTCGTTCCCGGCATAATGGAGCTTGTTGAAAGAACGGGTATCCACTCAGGCGACTCAATAAGCGTTTACCCTACCTTTAGTATTTCAAATAAAGTAAAGGGTATTATTTTACAGTACGCTAAAAAATTAGGGCTTGGAATAGGCATAAAAGGTCTTTATAATATTCAATTTATCGTTGATAAAAAGGACGAAGTATTTATCATAGAAGTAAATCCCAGATCTTCAAGAACAGTCCCTTTCTTATCTAAAGCAACGGGATATTCGCTTGCAGATATTGCCACAGAAGTTATTATGGGTAAATCGTTAAAGGAACAGGGAATATTTGATATTTATCCCGAAGAAAAGAAGAGATGGTACGTTAAAGTTCCCGTATTCTCGTTTAGTAAAATTCGCGGACTTGACGCATATTTATCCCCTGAAATGAAATCAACCGGTGAAGCTATTGGTTATGACGATAAGTTAAATCGCGCGCTATATAAGGGATTACAGGCGAGTGGAATGCATTTACAGAATTACGGAACTGTATTTGCTACTATTGCAGATAAGGATAAAGAAGAAGCTTTACCTTTAATAAGAAGATTTTACAATTTAGGCTTTAACATAGAAGCAACTCAGGGTACGGCGTTATTTTTGAAGAAAAACGGTATTAGAACGCACGCTATGAAAAAAATAAGCGAGGGAAGCAACGAGCTTGTTGAAGCTTTAAGACAGGGACATATAGCGTATTTTATAAATACAAGCGACTTAAAGGATGACGACAATATGACGGACGGTCATATTATTCGTAAGCACGCAACGGAAAACAACGTTACGATATTCACGTCTTTAGATACCGTAAAGGTGCTTTTAGACGTTCTTGAAGAAACGACGTTGTGTATTTCAACAATAGATTCTTAACGGTGAAAAATGAAGCAGGGAATTTTTACTATAATAGAAAACGTAAAATTAACGGCTGATATTATGCAAATGAGGCTTAGTGGGGATACTAGCGAGATTACTAAGCCCGGTCAATTTGTAAATATCAAAATAGAAGGGTTGTTTTTAAGGCGACCAATTTCCGTTTGCGACGTAGAAGAAGGTGTTCTCACGCTTATTTATAGAATAGTAGGCGAAGGGACTTTAGCTTTAAGCAAGATGGTTAAAGGGGATAATTTGGATCTTTTAACCGGGCTTGGTAACGGTTATGATTTGACTTCTTCCGGTAATATACTGTTACTTATAGGTGGGGGAGTTGGTGTTCCCCCTCTTTATATGCTTGCGAAAAAACTAATTGAGCAAGGAAAAGAGGTAAAAATAATAGTAGGTTTTCGCTCTAAAGAAGAAATTTTTTATAAGGAAGAATTTGAAAAGCTTGGCGCTAGCGTAACGGTTTGTACGGCTGACGGTAGTGAGGGAATAAAGGGATTCGTTACCGACGCTTTACCGCTTATCGGTAATTATACTCACGTTTATACCTGCGGACCGGAGCCTATGCTTAAGGCTGTGTATAACAATACAAATACTTCAGGACAATATAGTTTTGAAGAGCGTATGGGGTGCGGTTTTGGCGCATGCATGGGATGTAGCTGTAAAACTCTTTACGGTAACAAGCGCATTTGTAAGGACGGACCGGTGCTCGTTAAGGAGGAAATAAAATGGGAAGCTTAAAGGTTAATCTTTGCGGAATAGAAATAGATAACCCCATAATTCCCGCAAGCGGAACTTTCGGTTACGGCTATGAATTTAGCGAATTATACGATATAAATATACTTGGGACTTTTTCCTTTAAAGGAACTACGTTAGAAGAGAGATTTGGTAATCCTACGCCAAGAATTGCTGAATGCAAATCCGGAATGATTAACGCAGTAGGCTTACAAAACCCCGGTGTTAATAGAGTAATTTCAGAAGAATTACCGCGTTTAAAAGAATGCTTTTTTAAGCCTGTAATGGCTAATATCAGCGGTTTTTCTATTGAAGAATACGTTCAAACCTGCGCTTTGCTTGATAAATGCGAGCAGGTTGGTTGGTTAGAAGTAAATATTTCATGCCCAAACGTTCACGGCGGAGGAATGGCTTTTGGCACAAGCGCAGAAATGGCGGCTAAGGTTACTTCGGCGGTAAAGAAGGTTACTACCAAGCCGGTTATTATAAAGCTTAGCCCTAACGTTACGGATATAGTTTCTATTGCAAAGGCCTGTGAAGATGCGGGCGCAGATGGAATAAGCTTAATTAATACAATGCTCGGTATGCGTATAGATTTAAAAAATAAACGTCCCGTTATAGCAAATAAAATGGGCGGTTATTCCGGGGATGGCATATTCCCCGTTGCGTTAAGAATGGTTTATCAGGTTGCAAACGCAGTTAAAATTCCAGTTATTGGTATGGGCGGAGTTTCTAGGGCGGAAGACGTGCTTGAAATGATGTATGCAGGAGCAACGGCGGTACAAATTGGTGCTGCTAACCTAATTAATCCATTTGCCTGTAAGCAAATAATAGAAGAGCTTCCGGTCGTTATGGAAAAATACGGAATTAAAAATATTAAAGATATAATAGGAGTGGTGAAGTAATGGCAAAAGACGTTATTATAGCATGTGACTTTAACAGCGCGCAAAAAACCTTTGAGTTTTTAAACAAGTTTACAACTGTAAAACCCTTTTTAAAGATAGGTATGGAGCTTTATTATGCAGAAGGTCCTTCTATCGTGAGAGAAATAAAGGCAAGAGGTCATAAAATCTTTCTAGATTTAAAGCTTCACGATATTCCTAATACCGTTAAAAAATCAATGGCTGTTCTTTCTAATTTAGACGTTGATATGTGTAATTTACACGCTTCGGGAACTACTGCCATGATGACGGCTGCTTTAGAAGGATTAACCAGGGCAGACGGAACTCGTCCTTTACTTGTTGCAGTTACTCAGCTTACTTCAACTGATGAAGAAAGTATGAGAAGAGATTTGCTTATAGAAAAGCCTATTGACGAAGTAGTTATGCATTACGCAGAGGTTGCTAAGAACGCCGGTTTAGACGGCGTAGTTTGTTCACCGTTAGAAGCAGGAAAGGTCCACGCAAGATGTGGTGAAGGCTTTGTAACGGTAACTCCCGGCGTTAGGTTTGCGGATGGCGACGTTGGCGATCAAAAACGCGTTACCACGCCTAAAAAAGCGAGAGAATTGGGTTCTGATTATATCGTGGTTGGTAGACCTATTACCGCTGCTGAAGATCCCGTAAAAGCATACGAAAGATGCGTTAAAGAATTTTTGGAGGACTAATATGAGTAATTTAAAAGAATTAATTGCAAAAGACCTTTTATCAATTCGCGCGGTATTTTTCCGCCCCAGCGAGCCTTTTACTTGGGCAAGTGGCATTAAAAGCCCCGTTTATTGTGATAATAGATTAACTTTAACTGCGCCTGCAGTTCGCAACGACGTAGAAAACGGACTTGCGGAATTAGTTAAGGTAAATTTCCCTGAAGCAGAGGTGCTAATGGGAACTTCAACGGCAGGTATTGCTCATGCGGCAATCGTTGGGCATCTTTTAAATATGCCTATGGGCTACGTTCGTTCTGGGGCTAAGGATCACGGCCGTCAAAACAGAATAGAGGGTAAGCTTGAAAAGGGACAAAAGGTAGTGGTTGTTGAAGATTTAATTTCTACAGGTGGTAGCGTTATAGAAGTAGTAGAAGCTCTTCGTGAAGAGGGCGCTGAGGTTCTTGGCGTAGTTAGTATTTTTACTTACGGCATGAAAAAAGGTCTTGAAAGATTAGCTGCTGCAAACGTTAAAAATATTTCTTTAACAGACTTTGATACTATTGCCGTTATGGCTGCAGAAGAAGGATATATAGCAAAAGAAGACGTTCAAAGATTAATTGCTTTTAGAAATAATCCTTCAGACGAAAGTTGGATTAAAGGATAAAGATATGAGAAATATAATTGACGTTGTAGATTTAAGCAAGGATGAAATTAAGGAGTTAATTGAAACAGCTCTTGATATTATTGAAAATCCTAAAAAATATTCCACTTCTTGCGCCGGTAAAAAGCTTGCAACTTTATTTTTTGAACCTTCAACACGTACCCGCTTAAGCTTTGAAGCTGCCATGTACGAGCTTGGCGGTAACGTTTTATCGGTTACGGGATCTGATACCTCTTCGGCTTCAAAGGGGGAAAGCGTTTCTGATACCGCAAAGGTTGTTTCTTGTTATGCAGATATTATTGCTATGCGCCATCCCAAAGAAGGCTCTGCTTACGTTGCATCACGAAGCGCAAGCGTACCGGTTATTAACGCAGGGGACGGCGGACACTGTCATCCAACCCAAACCTTAACAGACCTTCTTACTATTTATAGGCAAAAGGGCAGATTAGATAATATAACTATTGGTTTTTGCGGTGATTTAAAATACGGTAGAACGGTACACTCTTTAATAAATGCACTTTCAAGGTATGATAATATAAAAGTAGTGCTTATTTCTCCTGAAGAGTTGCGTTTACCCGGTTATATGCGTTACGGCGTTTTAGATAAAAATAACGTAAGCTATCGCGAGGTTTCAGACCTAGAAAGCGCTTTAAAAGAGCTTGACGTATTATATATGACAAGAATTCAACAAGAAAGATTTGCAAGCAGGGAAGAGTATTTAAGATTAAAGGATAGTTACGTATTAACTGCAGAAAAGCTTTCTTTAGCAAAAAGTGATTTAGCTATATTACATCCGCTACCTAGAGTTAACGAAATAAGTGTTGACGTTGATAAAGATCCAAGGGCTTGTTATTTTAAGCAGGTTTTAAACGGTAAATATATTAGAATGGCGTTAATACTTAAGCTTTTAACAGAAAAAGATAGTCCTTCATTATTGCAAAGGGATGAAAGCTTAATTAAAGGAATTAAATGCGAAAACCCAAGATGTATTACTTCCACAGAACAGGAAATAGAACACTTATTTAAACTTGTTGATAAAGAAAAGGGAATATATCGTTGCGTTTATTGTGAAGCAAAGGTAGAAAAGTAATAAAAAAATTTTAATTTTTGTATTATAAAATAAAGAAAAATCGGAAGTTTGTAAAAAATTTCCGATTTTTTTTAAAAAACACGCAAAAATATAAGGATTTTTTTGTGTTTCGTTGTATAATAAAGGGAAATAGAGCAAGGAGGCCTATATGCAGACCGGCGAATATTATTACCGTAAATACGTTAACGGTGATGATAGCGCTTTTGAAGAGATCGTTCGAATTTACTACGACGGGCTGATTTTATTTATAAACGGCTATCTTCATTCTGTAACGGATGCAGAAGACGTTGCAAGCGAATGCCTGTTGTTTATAGCCGTTCATAAAAAAAGATTTAATTTTAAAAACTCTTTAAAAACCTATTTATACACCATAGCGCGCTCTAAATCCCTTAATTTTTTAAAGCAAAGAAAGCGCAAGCAAACGGAAAATATAGAAGATTATAAATCCTTAACTTCATCAGCCCCTTTTTTAGATGAGTTAGTCATAAAAAAGGAAAATTTTAAGGAATTATACGAAGCTATTAATAAATTACCAAAGGAAATGCAAACGGTAGTTTATCTTTTCTATTTTGAAAATATGAGCTATGAAGAAATTTCAACCGTTACTGCGAAACCCTTTAAGCAAATAGACAATTTGCTTTATAGGGCAAGAAAGCAGTTAAAAGAAATTTTAAAGGAGGGATATCCTATATGAGTATAGATTACAAAAGTATTAGTGATGAAATTCTTGAAAAACGAAATAATTATATAAGAAAAAGAAAAGCGATTATAAGAAAGGTAACGGCGTTAGTATTACCGTTGGTTTTGGCGGTTGGAACTATTTTTGTATTGGATGCAAGAAATCTTATGTCTAACCAGCCTAGCTTAAACGACGCTTCGGTTAATGTTGAAAATGGAAATCTTAGAGCCACGGTAGAAATAACGGACTTAGAGGAAATAAATCAAATTTTACAGCTTGTTGAGTTAAATCTTCAAAACGGCGCAGGTAATTATGAAAAGGCGTCGTTATGGCAAAACGGATTTAATGAAAGCGCGGAATACTTGTTTAAGGTAACCAATGGCGAAGGAAGTATAATTTTGGTTGTGATAACAAAGAATTATCTTTTAACGCAGTCAGGAACGCTAATTTATATTCCAGATGGTGAATATCAAAAAATAATGCAAATAATAGAATAATTTTTTAAGCCGTTTAACTTTTTGGTTAGACGGTTTCTTTATAAATAAAAAATAGCGGTTGTAAAAATACAATCGCTATTTTGATTTTTTTCTATAATTTACGCGTGGGGGAATACGGGTATTTTTGCTAGGTAAATAACGTCATCACGGTCAGCCGCGTCAGCTTCTGCTAAAACGAAAGCCTTTTTATGTATAATGCCGCCGGCTAAATTAACTAAATCTTCCAAGCCTTTAAGGGAAGCGCCGGTTGAAACAACGTCGTCTACGATGCCGACCTTTTTGCCCTTAATAAGCTCTACGTCGTGCTTAGAAAGGTATAGGTGTTGTTCTTTACCGGTTGTTATTGAAGCTTCTATAACTATTTCTATACCGTCTTGCATATAAAGCTTTTTAGTTTTTCTTGCTACGGCGTAATAGTTGTGATTAAGTTCCCTTGCAACAACGTGTGAAAGCTGTAAGCCTTTAGATTCTGCAGTAATAATAACGTCACAGTCAGCTAAATGCTTTGCAAGCTCTTTTCCGCAATGTTCGGTTAAAGCTTGATTGCCGTGTAAGTTAAAAAAGGCAATATCTAAAGTGGGGGAAATAGGTAAAACGGGTAATTCGGCATTATATCCGCAAATATCTACGCAAAAAACTTTCTTTTCCATAGTAAACAGTTCCTCGTAAATTTTTAATACTTGATAATTATAACACAATCAAATTAGTTTGTAAATCTTTTTTTGCGCTTAGGTAAATAAATAAGCGTTAATAATCATATAATTTAAGGATTAATTAAAGGGTGCTATATGGATATAAATCACAGCTATTACGAAGATGTTTTAAATAAAGAAAAATTTTCTTATTCTGGGTTAAATGAAAGCAAGGTGCGTTCGCTAAAAGAAAAATACGGTAATAATACGCTTGGGGAAAAAAAGAAAAACGGCTTGTTAAAGAAAATATTTAAAGCGCTAACAGAGCCTATGATCTTAATCCTTCTTTTTGCAACGGCAATTACCGTTGGTATAAATATAGGTAATTTTATAGCAGGAAAAGAAAGTGATTTTTATGAATGTGTTGGTATAATTTGTGCAATAGCTTTATCCGTTGGTTTGACTATTTTTATGGAAAATAAATCAGAAAAGGCCTTTGAAACCCTTAAAAAGCTTAGCGACGCTATTTCAGTTACGGTGTTTCGAAATAATAAAAGGGTGATTTTGGATTATGCGGAAGTAGTCGTAGGGGACGTGGTTTTATATGAAACCGGGGATAAAGTTATTGCGGACGGAATCATTATTGACTGTTGCGAGTTGGAAGTTGATGAATCGAGCTTAAGCGGTGAATCAATTTCTGTAAAAAAACACTCCTTTTTACAAGGTAAAATAAGTAGTGAAAATATGCTTTATTCAGGAAGCTATTTAAAAAGCGGTAACGCAAAAATGCTTGTTTTGGCAGTAGGAAAAAATGCACAAATAGGAAAAATTGCAAATACTCTTTCTCAAGAAAATAACGTTACAGCTCCTTTATCTGCAAAACTAACGGCTTTATCAAAAAAAATATCTATTTTTGGTGGTGTTGCTGCGCTTTTAACCTTTATTTTATCTTTAATTAGGCTATATTTAAACAGTAATTTGAATTTTGAAAATATAAAAGAAGCATTCATACAAGCGGTAGTATTAATCGTTGCTGCCGTCCCCGAAGGTTTACCTGCAACGGTGGCAATTGCTCTTGCATTAAGTGTTGTAAAGCTTGCTAAATCTAATGCGGTTATAAAAAAATTAGTTGCGGCGGAAACGGTTGGATGCGTCAGCGTTATTTGTTCTGATAAAACGGGAACTTTAACCGTTGGTAAAATGCAGGTTAATAATTTTGTTATAGATGGAAAGGAAATAAATCCGCAACAATTAACAAATAAATTTCTTATTAATAACGTTATTTATAATTCTACTGCATATTTTGTTAAAGATAAGGGCATTTTAAATACTTTTGGTAATAGTACGGAATGTGCGTTAATCAATTGCCTTTTTAAAAATAATTACAAGGAGCTTAATAGTAAAAGGGGATTGGTTGAAATTGTAAAAAGAGAAAGCTTTTCTTCCAAAAGGAAATATATGCTGACTATAGTTAAAGCTAATTCTAAGCAAATAGCTTACGTAAAGGGAAGTATAGAAAAAATTATTGAATTTTGTAATTTTTCTAAAGCAGAAGGGGACAGTTACTTAGAATTAGCTAGTAAATATGCTAAACGGGCAGAAAGAATAATTGCCTTTGCACACGACGAAGGTAACGGTTTTATTTTTGACGGTTTTTGTTCTATTTCAGACGTAATAAGAAAAGAGGTATACAATGCCGTTTCTGAATGTAAAAAAGCAGGAATAGAAGTAAAAATTCTAACCGGTGATAATCAAGAAACAGCTTTAGCAATTGCTAAAAAATTAGGGATTGCAAGTGACTTTTCTAATATTGCAACCGGTGCAGAAATAGAAGTAATGAGCGATAAGGAATTAATTGAAAAATTGCCGAGATTAACGGTAATTGCACGTTCTACGCCTGAAATTAAGCTGAAAATTGTTAATACACTTAAGAAAATGGGTGAAATCGTAGCTGTTACAGGTGACGGCGTAAATGACGCCCCCGCCGTTAAAAACGCCGATATTGGTATATCAATGGGAAGCGGTAGTGAGATAACAAAAGAAGCATCTGATATAATTTTATTAGATAATTCTTTTTCAGTAATAGTAAAAGCGGTTGCGTTTGGTAGGAATATTTATAGAAATTTTCAAAGGTTTATATTTTTCCAGTTAACGGTAAATTTTTCTGCAGTGGGAATTATTATAGCTTTTTTAGCATTTGGTTTTGCTCCGCCGTTTACCGCTTTACAGTTATTATGGATAAATATCATTATGGATGGCCCACTTGCCTTATCTTTGGGTTTAGAGCGCAGAGATGAAGGTTATATGGATGAAAAGCCAGTAAGAAGAAGTGATTCAATTATCACTAAAAAAACCTTCTTAAGAACGGTTTTACACTCTATATTTATTATTTCAGTATTAATTTTTCAAAAGCTTTTTAATTTTTTTAACGCAACGGTAGAGCAAGGTGAAAGTGTAATTTTTGCTTTATTCGTATTCTTTCAATTATTTAATGCAGTTAACGCGCGTGAGATTGGACACGTAAGCATAATAAAATCACTTGGTAAAAATAAGCCCTTTACTTATTTATTGCTGTTTACCGCAATAATGCAAATTTTAATAACGGAATATTTTGGAAAGATGTTTTCAACCGTTTCGTTAGGTTTAATTTTATGGGGAAAGATTTTTGCTGTTACTTTTACTCTAATTTTAATATCTGAAGGTTATAAGATGCTATATCGCATACTTAAAAAGCAAAAAAAATTAAAAAATATAAGTAAAAGGAGAAAGTTTGCTTAAACTATTTAAGGCATGGAATATATATTAGTATCGGAAAATTATGAAAATAACGAAAATATATTATACGTCAGAGATAATCTTTCGCAAATTATTTTTAAAGATGCAAAGGATGAAGTATTTGCAGATAAGCATAGGGTTGGCGTAAGATTTAGCCTAGACGATAAGATAATACGCCTTGCAATTAAGGATATAGCCGATAAAATTTCAGACGTTATTGCAATTAAATACAAATATGCTTTTTTTAATGAAAGGCTTAAGGTCGGTGGCTTAGATTGCGTTAATAGAGAAATTCTTCTTACTGCAATAATTTCAGCTGATTTATATGACGATAAGAGATACGTTCTTTCAAAGTTTAACTGCTTTAACGAAATAGCTATAGACGGTTTTTTTAATTTTCGCTTAGAAAATCTTAAGCGAAAGTGGACGGAAATTTGCACCTTTATTCCCGAATTTTTTACCGAAAGAGAATTAAAAGAGTTCGTTTTATACCTAATAAATGAAAAAACAGCTAGAAGAGTACGTGTTAATGGGGAAAGCGTATATGATAGATTAGGTAATAGATTAAAAAGGGCAACACTAATTCCGGGAAGTGGTTTGATAGTATTTAAAGAATTGCTTTTAGCTGGGGTAAATGAGATAGAAATGTTTGCCTTGCCTAGTGATGAAAATGAAATTAAGTATTTAAAAGATTATTTTGGGGATAAAATTTTGTTTAACAGCGGTGAAATCCTTTGACAAAAAGGAGTATAAAGATTATAATTAAATCAATTAAATTCAGTTGGGACAAGTAGCCTTGGCGGATGCATACAGAGAGCGGGATTAGCTGAGAACCCGTTGTGATTACCAAACCGTGAAACCACCCGTAAAAACTGAGGGTAATTATCCCAAATAATAATCAAGTGGCTGTTTAACAGCAAATAAGGTGGAACCGCGGTATATATCGTCCTTATGCTTTTGCATAGGGGCGTTTTTTATTGCTTTTACCAAACGGAGGAAATAATTATGGAAGTAAAACTAAAAGATGGTAGTGTTCTTGAAGTTGTAAGCGAAGAAGGTTGCGTTAGCGTTGGCTTAGTTGCAAAAACTATTAGCCAGGGCTTATACCGTAATGCGGTTTGCGGTAGGGTTAACGGCAAATTAGTAGATTTAAGTGAGTTTTTAGAGGGTGGCGAAACGGTTGAAATCGTTACGTTAGACGATCCTGACGGATTAAACGTATACCGTCATACTTGCTCACACGTGCTAGCTCAGGCTGTTAAATCAATTTTTCCTACCTGTCAGTTAGCTATTGGACCTACTATAGAAAACGGTTTTTATTATGATTTTGACTTTAAAACCCCCATTTCTCAAGATGATTTAGCTAAAATCGAAGAGGAAATGAAGAAAATAATTAAAGGCGATTTACCTATTGAACGTTTTGAGCTTTCTAGAAAGGACGCTTTAAAATTAATGAAGGGCTTTAAGGAAAGCTATAAAGTAGAGCTTATTAACGATTTACCTGAAGGGGAGGCTATTTCATTCTATAAGCAAGGAGCTTTTACTGATCTTTGCAGAGGTCCGCATTTACCTTCTACGGGCAAAATTAAGGCTTTCAAGCTTACTTCACTTACGGGTGCTTATTGGCGCGGTAATGAAAAGAATAAGATGCTTACGCGTATTTACGGAACAGCTTTTGCTAAAAAGAGTGAATTAGAAGAGCACCTTTTAGCTTTAGAAGAGGCTAAAAAGCGTGACCACAATAAGCTTGGTAGAGAGCTTGGCTATTTTATGACTGAAGAAACGGTTGGCCAAGGTTTACCTATTATCATGCCTAAGGGCGCAAAGCTAATGCAAATTCTTACCCGTTTTGTTGAAGACGAGGAGGAAAAGCGTGGCTTTATGTTAACCAAAACTCCTTATATGGCAAAGAGTGATTTATATAAAATTTCAGGTCACTGGTATCACTATAAGGATAAAATGTTCGTTTTAGGCGAAGAAGATAAGGATGAAGAAGTATGTGCTTTAAGACCTATGACTTGTCCTTTCCAATATCAAATATACAAAAACGGACTAAAAAGTTACAGGGATTTACCTGTTAGATATGCTGAAACTGCAACTTTATTTAGAAATGAAGCAAGTGGTGAAATGCACGGATTAATTCGTGTTAGACAGTTTACCTTGGCAGACGGTCATATTATTTGTACTCCCGAACAAATCGAATCTGAATTTAAAAGATGCCTTGAAATTTGCTTATATTGCTTAAAAGCTCTTGGCATGGAAGATGACGTTACTTACCGTTTCTCTAAGAGAGGAGATAATAAAGAAAAGTATATCGATAACGACGCTGCTTGGGAAAACGCTCAAAACCTAATGCGTGAAATTCTTAACCGTTTAGGCGTTGAATATACTGAAGCTGATGACGAGGCTGCATTCTACGGACCTAAGCTAGATATCCAAGCAAAGAACGTTTTTGGTAAAGAAGATACCATTATGACGTTACAGCTTGACTTTGCTGCAGGCGAGTCTTTCGGTATGACTTATATCGATCAAGACGGCGAAAAGAAAACTCCTTTCGTTATTCACAGAAGCTCAATTGGTTGTTACGAAAGAACGATCGCAATGCTTATTGAAAAGTATGCGGGCGCATTCCCCCTATGGCTTTCTCCCGTTCAAGTTAAGTTATTAAGCGTTACGGATAGAAGCTTAGAGTATACTAAACAGGTTGCAGAAAAGCTACAGATGGCCGGATTAAGAGTAGAGTGCGATTTCCGTTCAGAAAAGATTGGTAGAAAGATTAGGGATGCTCAGCTTGAAAAAGTTCCTTACATGCTTATTCTTGGCGATAAGGAAGTTGAAGATGGAAACAGCGTTTCTGTAAGAGAAAGAAGTGGCGAAGGCTATTCTTTAACGGTTGATGAATTAGTTGCAAAGTTAGTTGAAGAAGATAGAAACAAAGTGGTAAGAAAATAATATAATTTTCTTTAAAACACCGCATAAAATCTTAAATTTTAATAATTTTTACGTTTAAAGTAAAATGTTTTTGCAATAAAAAATGAGTTCGAAAAACGAACTCATTTTTTTTGTTTATTTAAAATTAAATATTGTTTGGTAAGGTTGTTTTTAATGAAGATAAATAAGCGTCAAAGCTAAATTGCTTTAATGAAAATTTTCCTTCGTTAAATATTACGGTTGTAATAGACGCGTTAGAAACCCAGTCCAATTTAGCGCATTCTTCTGCTGATAAATTCATAATGGAGCATAGCATCGCTTTAGTCGCGCCAGCATGGGTTGCAATAATAATTCTTTCACCGTCATGGTTTACGGTAAGAGATTTTAAGCCGTTTATCGTTCTTTCGCGTAAATTAGAAAAGCTTTCGCCATCGGTGCACTTTGAATTTGCAATATCGTTGCGCCATCTTAGTAGGTCTTCGGGGTATTTTTTGTAAATTTCTTCAAAGGTAACGTTTTCCCATTTTCCGCCGTAAATTTCATTAAAAGCAGGATTTGTAATAATAGGAACATTTAAACGTTCGCTTACTTTTTTTACCGTATCTTTGGCTCTTGTAAGCTCGCTGGAGTAAATTGCGTTAACAGAGTAGTTTTCAATAATATAGTCACTTACAAGCTCGGCCTGTTTTTTACCTATTTCAGAAAGAGGTACGTCTGTCGCCCCTGCAAATATTCCTTTTTCATTTGCTACGCTATGGCCGTGTCTTACAATTAAAAATTCAATCATAACTATTTATTTTCGTTAAAAAATGCAGTTAACCCCTTTTCCATTGTGAAATAATCCTTTAGGGCAAAGGTTTCTGCCGCAGAGTGCATTGCTAGTTGAGCAATACCTATATCAACACTGCTAATTGATAACTGTGAAGAGCTAATCGCGCCAAGTGTTCCACCGCAAGGCATATCTGAACGCATATAAAAATCACAGTAGGGAACTTCATTTTTATTTAGTATATTCTTCAAAGTAGCAGAGCTAAGTCCGTCCGTAGTGTAATTTTGGTTTGCGTGGTGCTTAATTACAATTCCGCTACCAAGTAAAACGCTATCCGTCATATCTGAAAATTCAGGGTGGTTAGGATGAACTGCATGCGCATTATCGCAAGAAACCATAAAAGAGCTTGATAAAGCAGTTTGCAAGTGTTCAGTATCATAACCTAATGCGCGATTTACACGTTCAATTACGTCAAATAAAAATTTTGAACCTGCGCCTTGTTTAGTTCTGCTTCCCACTTCTTCGTTATCGGCTAAATACGCAACGTTAATAAAGTTATCATTTTTAGCGTTTATAAGAGCTTCTATGGAGGCAAAACAGCTGGTTAAATTATCCACTCTTGGAGCGCAAGCAAATTCGTCGTTTACACCGCACGTAAATGGTTCTTGATCACAAACTAAAAATAGGTCGCAATCTAAAAGCTTGCCGGGGAAAGATTTTTCTAAGTGAGCCTTTAAAGAGCCAACGTCATTACCTAATGCAAATAGAGGGGGGCAGTCCGTTTGAGCGTTAACTGCAAAAGAATCGTTGGCGTTTCTACGGAAGTGAATTGCAACGCTAGGAATAACGAAGCGTTCATCCGATTGGTAAAGGGTAGAAACTATTTTACCGTTTACTTCACCGCAAAGTCTACCGCACAATTTTAAAGGTCTATCAAACCAACTGTATCTTAATCCACCGCCGTATTGCTCAACGGGAAGCTTAACCGTTCCCGCAGAGGTTAGGGCTTTGCCAAGCTTAACTTTAAAGCAAGGTGAATCGGTATGTGATGCAATCACGTTATATCCATTAGCCTTTTCGCCAACGGTAAAAGCAATTAAAGCAGAGTCGTTACGTGAAACGTAATAACGTCCATTTTTCTCGATTGCAAAAGGCTTTTTTTCATCTAATTCTATAAAATTATTAGCGGATAAAATGCTTTTAATTTCGTTAGTTAGATGGTATGGAGTTTTTGATTTTGCAAGTAAATTTAAAATGTCTTTCATGATTATTTTACAATGATATTAACTAGGCGTGAAGGAATTATAATAGTTTTAACTACCGTTTTTCCTTCTATTAATTCTTTAATTTTTTCATCTGCAAAAACTGCTTCTTCAATTTGCGCGTTGGTCAAATTTTTAGAAAGAACGATCTTTGATCTGATCTTGCTGTTGATTTGAATGCCGTATTCAGTTTCATCTAAAACTAAGTATCTTTCTTCAAAGGTGGGGTAGCTTGAAGTAAATACAGATTTTTTGTTGCCAAGTCTAGACCATTCTTCTTCTGCAAAGTGAGGTGTTAAAGGAGCAATTAATAATACTAGGGTATTAATGCATTCCTTTAAAAGCTTAACGTTTTTATCTTTATCAAGAGAATCGTATTTATAAATAGCGTTAACGAATTCCATTAAGCGAGCAACAACGGTATTGAAAGAGAAAATTTCCATATCTCTGTCAATGCATTTAATTGCGTAGTGCTGAGCGTATAAAAGCTCTTTTTCTTCCTTTTCGTACGCTAAGGTTTTGTTAAGCTTATAGCCGTTAACCTTTTCGATAATACGTTCAACTCTTTCAAGGAATTTAGCTATAGATTTAATACCGCCGTCATCCCAGGGTCCGCCTTCAACGTAGTTAAAGCCAAACATTAAATATAATCTAAATACGTCTGAACCGTAAGTTTTAATATAGTCGTCGGGGGAAATAACGTTTCCGCGACTCTTACTCATTTTAAAACCGTCAGGTCCAAGGATTAAGCCTTGGTGGGTTAACGATTTAAAGGGCTCGTCGAACTTTAAGTATCCCATATCTCTTAACGCTTTTGTTATAAAACGAGCGTAGAGTAGGTGCATACAAGCGTGTTCTGCGCCACCAACGTATTTATCAACGGGTAGAACCTTGTTAATTATTTCGGGATCGAAGGGCATATCTTCATTATTTGCATCTGGGTAACGTAGGTAATACCAGCTAGAGCAAACGAAGGTATCTAAGGTGTCTGATTCGCGAACGGCGTGACCGCCACAGTGAGGGCACTTTGTATTCATAAAGCCTTCGTGTTTAGCAAGGGGTGACTTGCCGTCGGGCTTAAATTCTACGTCATAGGGAAGTAGAACGGGTAAATCCTTTTCGGGAACGGGTACGATACCGCATTTTTCACAGTAAACAACGGGAATGGGTGCACCCCAATATCTTTGGCGTGAAATCAACCAGTCGCGAAGTCTGTAATTAACCTTTGATCCACCTTTGCCTTTAACGTTTAAAGCCTTAAGAACTGCTAATCTACCTTCTTCGCTGGTTAAACCGTCAAAGCTTTTGCTGTTAATCATTACGCCGTCTTCACAGTAGGGAAGAGTATCTTCGCCCTTCGTTGAGTGAATAACGCGAGTAATGGGTAAGCCGTATTTATTAGCAAACACGAAGTCTCTTGCATCGTGCGCGGGAACACCCATAACTGCGCCCGTACCGTAAGAATAAAGTACGTAATCTGCAGCGTAGATGGGGACTTTTTTATCGTTAATGGGGTTAATTGCATAAGCGCCGATAAATACGCCCGTTTTTTCTCTTGCGGTAGAAAGTCTTTCAATCTCATCTACCTTAGAGGTGTTTTCTATATATTCCTCAACTGCAGCCTTGCATTCTTCGGTGCAAAGCTTTTTTACTAAAGGATGTTCAGGAGCTAAAACAACGTAAGATACGCCAAAAACGGTGTCTGCTCTAGTGGTAAACACCTTAAATTCATCACCGGATTCTGCAGTAAAGGTTATTTCGCCACCAACTGATTTGCCAATCCAGTTGCGTTGCATAGCTTTTGTCTTTTCGGGCCAATCAAGCTGATCTAGTCCGGTTAAAAGCTCTTCTGCATAGTCGGTGATTTTAAAGAACCATTGAGTTAAGTCCTTTTTAACAACTTGAGAACCGCAGCGCTCACAGCATCCGTCTGTTACCTGTTCGTTTGCTAAAACGGTGGCGCATGAAGGGCACCAGTTAACGGGCGCTTCCTTTCTGTAAGCAAGTCCCTTTTCGTATAGCTTAAGGAAAAGCCATTGCGTCCATTTATAATAATCGGGCATACAGGTTTTAATTTCTGCAGACCAATCGAACATTGCCCCCATATTTTTAAGCTGAGTTTCCATGGTTTCAATGTTTTTTACTGTAGAATCTTGGGGATGAACGCCAGTTTTTATTGCGTAGTTTTCTGCAGGTAGACCAAATGCGTCAAATCCCATGGGTTGGAAAACTTCAAACCCTTTCATCTTTTTATATCTAGCATAACTGTCTGTAGGACCGTAGTTATACCAGTGACCAGCGTGAAGCTTTGCGCCGGAAG
This sequence comes from Clostridiales bacterium, assembly GCA_015055965.1. Taxonomy (GTDB): domain Bacteria; phylum Bacillota; class Clostridia; order Christensenellales; family Borkfalkiaceae; genus HGM11416. The sequence goes on along the minus strand of SVHG01000003.1, from coordinate 122,526 downwards.
GGTAAGAGAACATTTCTAAACAGTAGAACTTTTTATCAACGTTTTTCTTGTTAAAATATGCTGATTTTTCCTTTTCCCAGCGTTCCTGCCACTTTTTTTCGATTTCTTGCATGTTCATCATAAAATGAAGCTCCTAATTTTACAAATAATTAAACGTAAATATTATAACATAAAACTAATGAATTTACTAACGATTTTTTATTAAAAATTTATTTATTCATAAAAAACTCATTAAAAAGCGAGTGCTATTACTAAATCATTTAAGTATAGGTATATTTTTTTTAAAATTTACTGTAGAGTTTAAAAATAATATTTTTAAATTTAATAGTTCTTGTTTATTTGAGTGACATTTTCATTTCGTTGTGTTATTATTATCTTATTAAAAATTTACGGTACTTACTTATGAAAGAAAAAATTGATACTCTCGCAAGGGTAAATAAATCAAAAATATCTGAATTAAATTGTTTGATAGTGATATTCTTCGCAACTCTTTTTTATTCTTTAACAACTTACATTTTTGTTTTGGGTAATGATTTTGCGCCTAGTGGGCTAAGCGGTATTTTGGCAATGATAGAAAAGAAGTATGAGCTTAGCACCGGTTCTTTCGTATTGTTATTAATAAACGCCCCTCTTTTAATTTGGTCGTTTTTTAGTCTTTCAAAGCGTTTTGCCGTATACACAACGTTAAGCGTAACTTTAATGTGTATAACCTTCTTTTTATTGGATAAAATAGAGCAAGCAGAGCGCTTACGCTTTTTTAATACTATGGTCACTATTGGTGGTGAAACCTATTTTGATTTTGGAAGACGTTTATTTTGCGCTGTGATTAGCGGTTTTTCTGCAGGTGTAGCAATAGCTGCAATGTTTAGAATGAACGCCAGCTTGGGTGGTGTAGATATAATAGTTGCTTTAGTTCAAAAGAAAAGACCGCGCGCAAACGTGTCTATTTTATTATTTACCGTTAACGCAATAGTTATTATTGCATCTTATTTCGTATTTGAAGATATTGAAGGCGTGTTGCTTTCACTTATTTATATAATCATTTTTAGTAAGGTTTGCGAATATATTTTAAACGGTGTAAAAAAAGCATTAAAATTTGAAGTCGTTACGGAACATCCCGTTGAGCTTTCTAAAGAATTAATAGAAAAATTAGGTCATAGCGTAACCGTTACGCAGGCAAAGGGTATGTATGAAAACAAAGATAAATTTTTGTTAATTTGCGTAATAAGAAGCAGACAAGTTGCTGATTTTGAAAAAATATTAAAGAAATATCCGGATACTTTTGCCTTTGCTTCTTCTGTTAGCGAAGTGTTTGGAATGTTTAATAAATAGGGGGATAAAATGAAGGATATAATAAAAAAGAATATGCTTCCTTTCGTTTGTTTAATCGTTTTATTGATTTTACTTATCGTTGGAACTTTTCTTGACTTACAAATTAGCCAAAAGCTTGTAGCTTTAAAAGAGGGTAATTATTACACGCATAACTTGTTTGGCATAATATTTGAAATTATTGGGGAAATGCCAATATATTTAATTACTGCTTTTGCATCGGCTCTTATTTTTCATAACTTTAAAAGAAGAGAAAAATCAGTTATAAACATTGTTATGCAAGTGGTTGCAGTTTTAATTTCTGTTGCATTACTGTTCTATATGAATTATAAGCTATTTAAATATTTGGCAATTCATTTAGATTTTACTGATTTTATTGGCGGAATAGGTGATACGATTGCTTACGCTTTATTAGGCGCGTGCATGACCTTTTTACTCTTTTATTTAACGCAAAGATTGCCTTCATCATTCTTGAATAAAATGATCGTTTGGGCATTTATCGTTTTGGGTACAGCGTTGATTTCGCAGGTATTAACTCATTTATTAAAAGCTCTTGCTGGTAGACCTAGATATAGAGCAATGTTTATGATGGATGATTTCACCGTATACCGCAAATGGTTTCAGTTTCAATGGGGAATTCCTGAAATAGAGGCAGATTTAGTAACTTTATACAATGCAGGATCTGATTGGTTTAAGTCTTTTCCCTCAGGTCATACTTCTGCGGGTACAATGGTGATAACGTTGATCCTAATTCCTTCTTTGTTTGAAAAAACTAATACGCTTGCAAAAAAGGTTATAACCGTAGTCGTTGTAATTGCTTACGTTTTAGCAGTAATGTTTAGTAGAATTTTAGTTGGCGCACATTTTTTAACGGACGTTACTTTTGGCGCTTTGATAACTCTTGTTTCAACCTGTTTATCTATATTTATCGTTAATAAAATAATGAAAAAAATTACTATCAGCGATTTAGTAGAAAGAACCAAGCCATGCTTAATCGAAGAGGAAATTAAAAATTAATAAAACTGCATAAAAATTAAACGCACCCTTTTGCCAAGGCTAAAGAGTGCGTTTTTTTAATATCTAAAGCTACCGGAATAGCGTTCGTCGGTAACGTCTAATATTTTTAATTTATTTTCATCAATGAATTTACTTCTATAAATTCTGTATAAATCTTTTTTAGTATACAAGCGTAAATCGTTGTTATCACAGTAAATTTTAAGTAATTCGTTAAAGGAGGGAATAACGGAATAATAATCGTTATCTATTTGTTCTAAATAAGAAAGAACTTCTTCAAATGGAGTGTTTTCTAATTGGACTATGTTAGACGGAAGTAATGAAAGCTGCAGCGTTCTGTATTTAACTTCCGTGGGTGGATTTGATAGCCATTCGTAAGGGGTTTTATTGTTGTTTCTATTTAAATATTTTTTCACTTTTTCGCTCATTGAATTATAGTCGTTAAGTGAAATTTTTTGCTCTAATAAATTTTTGCCTCTACTGCCGGAGTGTGGCGTAAATAAAAATAAATTTGAGCTTTTGTTAGCAAAAACATCTATTAGTTCATCTAATTGTAATAAATTTTCTTTTAAAACGGGTATGCCAATTTCAACCTCTAATCCAATTTCTAAAGCGATATTAAAGGTGTTAAGCATTAACGCGTAATCGCCTTGTCTATTTGCAAACTTATCATGAAAAGTTTCATTTCCGTAAAAGGTTAAATTGATTAGTTTAATACCGGCTGATTTTAGTTGAAAAAGAAAATTTTTTAATTCTGTATTATTTCTTTTTTTCATTCCGTCAAACTGCAAAAATTCTCCACCGGGGGAGTTTGTTTTTTGCATAAAATTTATGGCGTTAAACAAGTCAGGGTGTTCCATTGAATAGCCAAAAGAATAACTAAACTTAATATCTGGTTTGTTCTTTTTTAACCAATCATAGAAATTTTTGGCGTAATTTAAACTTCTTTTATAATCTATGCCTATGGTTTTGCCATCCCATGATAATAAGCAATATTTGCAAAAATTATAGCAGGGAACACACAAATTTTGAACGTTAATTGATTTTGTTATCATAATTGATTAAATATAGATTAAATACACCTCTTCAAGCCTTTAACTTAAAGAGGTGTTTTTTACCGTTTATTTTGTTACCAAATTACTACACGCTTACTAGGTGCAATATACATTTTATCCGTGTTTTTAACCTTGAAGGTTGAATACCATTCAGGGAAGTTTCTAGGAGGCATGTTTGCGCGTAGAATGCTAGGTCCGTGAACGTCTAAGTTAAGAAGTAACTGTAGATATTCGGGTTTAGCCTTTATACACCAAACCTTAGCCCAATTGGTAAAGTATTCTTCATAAGAAGCTCCTTCGGTTTTAGACATGATTTCAAGAGTAACAGCCATACCGCCGTTATCTGCCATGTTTTCGCTAACGATAAATTTACCGTTAACCTTACCCCAAGGAAGCTCAATACCGTCAAACTGCTTAATCATTGCGTTAACTTTAGATTTGAACTTTCTTTCGTCTAGCTTGGTCCACCAGTTGTTAATATTACCGTTTTCATCACATTTTGCGCCGTTACTGTCGAATGCGTGTGAGATTTCGTGGCCTATTACTGCGCCAATACCGCCTAAGTTTTCGCTTCTGGTTTGCTTAATAGAATAGAAGGGGGGCTGTAAAATAGCAGCGGGGAAGGTAATGTCGTTTACGAAAGGATCGTAGCAAGCGTTTACCATGTGACCGGGCATTTGCCATTTTTCGGGGTTAGTGGGTTCGTTTAATTTACTTAAAGATTCTAATAATCTAATTTGACCTAAAGAGCGAACGATATCAAATAAAGAATCGTTTTCGTTAAAGGTTAACTTTGCGTAGATATCTTGAACCTTATCGGGATATCCCATTTTAACGCCTATTTTTGATAGTTTTAATATCGCTTTTTCCTTAGTTGCGGGTTCTAAAATATCGTTGTTTTGAATTCTGGTTTTGTAAGTATCAATAATTTGATATACGATTTCTGTAATATCCTTTTTAGCTTCTTCGCCGAAATATTTTTCACCGTAATATAAGCCAACGGGCTCAGAATACATACCTGAAGCAAGGTGGTAAGCGAATTTTTCAATAGGAGTACCAGCTTTAATACCTGCAATAGTACGGTAATACATACCGCCTAATTCTCTTAATTCTTCAGAAAGAAGCTCGCAAGATGCTAAAATAGCCTTAACGTATGCCCAGTGCTTGTATAATTCAAAGGTTTCTTCGTTAAGAACGGTTACGAAGCTCTTGAAGTATCTGGGTTCAGTTACGATAATAGTTTCGGGAATGCAATCGAATAAAGACTTTAAAATCTTCTTTAAGTTTAAGGTCTTAACGAAAGATGCAACTCTTGAAGTCTTAGTGGGATTATACATTTTAACGTATTCAGACCATTCTTCGCTGGTTTTAACTAATCCACCAAGAATAGCGTCAAATGCTAAGGTGTCTTCAATGTATTTGTTTTGATCTTCAGGGCTTAAATCGGTTTTTGCAATAATCATTCTTGCAACGTTGGTCCAAATGCCTAAGATCATTTCTTTTTGTTGAGCCATTTCGGGCTTATAATATGAAGCGTCGGGTAAAATAACGCTTGGGCCTTGAATGCAAACACAATGTTGCTTGGTGTTCTTCATATCCGTATCAACTGAAAGGTTGAAGGGAAGAGGAATTCTTTTTAACATTAATGCTTTATAAGAAGCACTTAAATCCTTAAGGTTCTTAATATCGTTAAGAATTGCAACGTTTCTTAAAGCGGGAGTAATACCGTCTGCTTCTTTCTTTTCTGCATTCTTTGCAATTTTAAAGAGCTTGCATGCATTTTCTAAGTAAGAATTGGGATAACTGTTGTTAGCGCACATTTCATTGAATTCGCCAATCATTAACTTTTCAACTTCTACGGCAAGAGTTTGGAAACCGCCTGTTGCGGGTTGATCGTCGGGAATAACTAATTTGTCTAAAGTTTCTTGGTTAACGTAGGTATATAAATCGTCTTGTATTCTGATTTTTTCCATTTTTTTCCTCCGAAAAGCATGTTTCACTATCGTGAAAACAATTATTTGTATTATATTATACTACCTTGAGCAAAATAAATCAAAAGAATTTTATCTGCATTTAAAATAAATATTAAAAAAAGACCTAAAAAAATTTCATTTAAGCCTCTTTTTAACAGTAATTATTTGATTGTGAAGGAATGAATCTTATTGGATGCGAAATACTATTTCACGCCTAAATACCAAGTGGGTACGGTTAAATTGAAATTGTCATACCATTTCATTGCGCATTCGTACACAAAAAATGCCGTTTCAATATCTTTTTTGCCGAATTTAATAGACCAAGGTAAATGAGAAATTAGCGATTCTGCCGTATAAAATTTTAGTATTTTAAAAAAGTCGTCAGGTATTTTATTATTAAAATATCCGTTAATTAAACCTGTGGCGAAATGTTCGCTTTTTAAAGCGTTCCAGCAATAGGGCTTTAAGTCGTCGTAAGGATCGGCAATAGATAGTTTATCAAAGTCGATAATGCCTAAAATGCCGTTATCAATAACCATATTGCCCAGGTGATAATCGCCGTGAGTGTAAACGAGCGGTCTATCTTTCATTAAGGATAAATTATCTTTATAAAATTGTAGAATAACTTCACCTTTTGGTAATTTTAAGTGACAGTTTTCATAGTTTTCAATTTTCTTTTGGTATTTTTGAAGATACCTATCATACCAAGGAATAGCGGGATGAACTACTTTTACACCGTGAATTTTTTGCAGAATTTCGCCTGCTTTAAAACCAAGCGCGTATGCTTCGGTATTGCTATATTTATTTATAGCGTTTTCCGCGTTTTCGCCTTCCAGATAGGTGTAAAGAATAAAAAAGTTACCGTTTTCAAGAGTTCCTTTTTCTATTGGCTTAGTAAGATTTTCTTTTATACAGTTTAATTCTAATGCGTAAAAATATTGTTCGTTGCGTTTTTGATATAAATCTTGTGGCGATTCGCGTAATATATACTTTTCACCGTTATTACAAATTAAAATATGCTTTTTATCACCGGACCAACCGTAATTAATAGGAATTATTTCCTGTACGCGATATTTATTGAGTAAATTTTTCATTTTACTTTTCGGCTACGCTAATTTTAGCCGTTTTAGAAAAGCGTTTAACGGAAGAAAAGGCCTTTTCACATTGCTCTCTTGTAGAGTAGCCTTCGCCAACGCAAAGAAGCCTTTTTGCAGTTGAAAAAATTTTAAAAACGAAGTTTCCGTTTTTATCCAAATTTACGGCGTAATTTTCAAGCTCTATATTTTTCTTTAAAGTTTCTATACCGCTTTTTACACCGCTTAAAGAGGAATACGATTCTGTTCTTAGCATAAGCTCGCCGTTAGAAGCCTTCAAATCTGCAAAATATCTGCCATCCTCTTCGTAAATAATCCATTTGCCTGCGTATTTTATTATTTCAGTTTTTTCTTCTTCAGGTTGCTCACATTCTTCTTTTTTCAGGGGATGCTCTAAAGCGGAATCTTCAATTAACTCTTCGTTGCTTGTTTCAATATATTCATCCGTTTGTGGGGTAGGTATTTGATCAATAGAGTAAATTTCGTCAACATTATCGTTATTAGAATTATCAATTGAAGAAAATGATTCTTGAGTATCGTAGGCGTTTTCTTCATTATTAAAATTATCGTTTTTTATAGTGGGAAGCTCTTCGTTAGCTAAATTATCTAAAATTCCACTGGGATTTTCACAGTTTTCAGCATTTTTAGATAAATCATTTAAAATATTAGTTTTGCTTTTCTTGTAAAAAATCACAATTAGTGTTATAATTAACGTGCAAACTAATATTGAAATTAAAAAAATCAAAGAAAAACGAGGGTTAGCCTTCAAATATTCTATAATCATAAGTAAAACGTCCTTTTATTTTTTTGTAGAATATATTTTAATATATTTACTATTCAAAGTCAAATATTTTACTTTGTGTTAGAAAAAAGTATAATTGCGGAGTGTTGTATGTATTCAGTGGCGATTATTGGCGGTGGCTTTTCCGGTCTATGCGCAGCGGTGCAGCTTGGAAAGAAACTTGGTTCAAACGTAATAATTTTAGAAGGAAATAAAAGAGTAGGTAAAAAAATACTCTCAACCGGTAACGGGCAGGGCAATATTACAAACGTTGAAGTTAACGAAGGCTTTTACCACGGTGACGTTAATTTTGCAAAAAATGCTTTGCATAAATATTCAAATCAAAATCTACTTAATTTCTTTGATGAGCTTGGCTTAATAACGGACGTAAAGGATAATAAGGTATATCCCGCTTCATTTACAGCAGGCGCAATTTTAGACGTTTTGCGTTTTAAGCTAGAAGATTTAGGTGTTGTAATTAAAACAGAAGCTTACGTAAAAAAAATAACTAAAGAAAAAGCCTTTTGTATTGAATGCTCAGATGGTAGTAAGACGTTTGCACAAAAAGTTATCTGCGCTTTTGGCGGAAATAGCGGCGCAGGATTTATGACTGACGGAAAGAGCTATTCCTTACTAACAAACTTAGGGCATAAGCTTACAAAATTAAATCCTTCTTTGGTTCAAATTAAAACCGAAAAAGAAAAATTAAAAGGGTTAAAAGGTATAAAGCAAGAAGCAAAAGTTAGCCTATATGACGATAAACGCTATGTTAAGAGCTTTGAAGGCGATATACTTTTTACTGATTACGGCGTTAGCGGTAATAGTATTTTTTCCCTTTCTGCGTACTTAAGTGAAGTTAAAAATCCCATTTTAAAAATAGAATTTCTTCCCACAATTTCAGCTGAAACGCTAATTGATAAGCTTACTAAAAAGTGTGACGGAAATAGTGATTGGGAAAGGGTTTTAATTTCCGTTTTACCCACAAGACTTATTTATGCGGTTACAAGAAATTGTAATCTTTTACATACTGATATCGCTAAGAAAAATTCAATTTATAATTTGGTATATTCAATTAAGGGGTTTACCTTGAAAGTGGAAGGTACTGCAGGATTTGAAAGCTCTCAGGTCACAAACGGAGGAATTGATACCGCTGAAATTTGCGTTGATACCATGCAAAGCAAAATACTAGGCGGGTTATACGTTGTGGGGGAAGCTTTGAACGTGGACGGCGATTGCGGAGGATATAATCTTCAATGGGCGTTTACAAGCGCAATGATTGCTTCGGAGGCTATTCTTAATGAAGAGAATTAACGGTATAAAATTAAGAATTGGCGAAAGCGAGGATACATTAATTTTAAAGGTTGCAAAACTAGAAAGAATCAAGCCAAACGACATTAAAAGTTTTAAAATAGTTAAAAAATCAATAGATGCGCGCGATAAGTCAAATATTTTCTTCTTATATAATATTGACTATTCTTTAGTACAAGAAGTGCCCGTAGAGCGCGATTATCGGCAAGTTCGTGGAGAGGCTGTTGTTGTTGGAAGCGGTCCCTGTGGGCTTTTTTGCGCATTATATTTAGCTAGAAGCGGCGTTAAAGTTACGTTACTTGAAAGAGGCTCTTCAGTTGATGAAAGGGAAAAAATTAATAATATTTTTTATACGACTGGCAGGTTAAACACGGAGTGTAACGTGCAATTTGGTGAAGGCGGGGCCGGAACTTTTTCAGATGGAAAATTAAATACACAAGTTAACAACGAGCGCATAAAAACAGTTCTAGAAGATTTTGTTTCTTTTGGTGCACCAAAGGAAATAGCTTATCTTTCAAAGCCGCATATTGGAAGCGATAATCTACCAAGAGTAATTAAAAATATTAGAAATGAAATCATTCGCCTTGGTGGTAAAGTTCTTTTCAATGCAAAACTTAACGATATAATAATAAAAAACGGCGCAGTTGAAGGTGTAATTTATAAACAAGATGGCGTTGAAGGATCAATAAAAACGAATAGGGTAATTTTGGCAGTTGGTCACAGCGCCAGAGATACCTTTGAAATGCTTGATTCTCACGGAGTAATGATGGAATCAAAGGATTTTGCAGTGGGTTTTAGAATTGAACACTCTCAGGAATTTATAGGCATTTCACAATACGGAAAGCAATATAACCTTTTACCTCCTGCGGAATATAAATTGGTAAGCCACGCCGGAGAAAGAGACGTTTTTACCTTTTGTATGTGTCCCGGCGGATACGTTATGCCGGCTACTAGCGAAGAAAATGCAGTAGTTACAAATGGAATGAGCGAATTCGCCCGTGATGGGAAAAACGCAAATAGCGCTTTAGTATGCAAGGTAACACGCGCGGATTTTTGCGGTGAAGATGCGCTTGCCGGTGTAAGATTTCAGCGAGAATTAGAAAAAAAAGCGTTTATTGCAGGCGGTGGTGGATATAAAGCCCCCGTTCAGCTCGTAAAAGATTTTATTAATAAAAAAGAGAGTTTTTCTTTTGATGGGGTTCATCCGACCTATAAATTGGGTACGGAATTTTATCCTTTGCATAATTTTTTTGAAAAATCGTTTACAAATTCATTAATTAGTGCTACAATAGATATGTCTAAAAAAATAAAAGGCTTTGCAGATAACGGAGCTATATTTACAGGCGTAGAAAGTAGAACCTCTTCCCCCTTAAGAATTTTACGCGGTGAAAATTTGCAAAGCGTAAACACGGTTGGTCTATATCCCGCTGGGGAAGGTGCAGGATATGCCGGCGGTATAACTAGCGCCGCTGCGGACGGAATTAAAGTTGCTACTGCAATCATTAACGAGTTAATTTTTAAGCAGTAATTTTTAATATTTATTCATTTATAATTAATATTTATTCATTTTTTATTCAATTTTTAAATTGCTTTTTATAATCATTTTTTATTTTTAATTTTAAACTTTTCATTTTTTACAAATAAATATTGAGGTGTTGTTATGCGCGTAAACTATTTAGGGCACGCTTGTTTTTTGCTTGCCGATAATAAGTTTTCTGTAATTATAGATCCCTTTAAAGAGATTGGTTACGAGCTTAATTTTCCGCGTGCAGATTTTTGCATTTGCTCTCATTTGCATTTTGATCATTGTGCAACGGAAAACGTTATAGTTAAGCAGATAATTACGAAAGATAATTTATCGTTATTTCCACAAATTAGGTTTATTGATAGTTTCCATGATGAAGCTTTTGGCTCAAAGCGTGGTTTAAATTACCTTTCTATTATAGATATAGGTGGATTTAAGGTTTGTCATATGGGGGATTTGGGTGAGCCTTTTAATGAAGCGCTGGTTGAAAAAATAGGAAAAATAGATTTACTGCTTATCCCCATCGGTGGAAATTACACTATTGATGCTAAAGAAGCGTTTAAGTACGTAAAAGCAATAGGTGTTAAAAGTGTAATTCCAATGCATTACAAAACGAGTAGAAGTAATATTGATATTGCAGAGAAGAAGGAATTTTTACAATATTTTGATAACGTAAGCAAAGTTAAAAGCGAATTTGACTTTTTATTACCTAACGAACTAACCGTTTACGACGTCGACGACTGTAATTTTTAATCGTAGGAGCTAATTATGACTGAAAAAAGAATATATACTATAGAGGAATTAGATAATATACCGTTATATAAATTAAGGCTTATTTTACGTGGGCTATCTGGAACTCCAAGCAACAAGAGCGCTCGTGAAATTAAAGAAGAAATTCTTCACATTCAAGAAGGCTCTTACGTTCCAACTCCTACAAATAGGGGTAGAAAGCCTAAAAAATCAATGCAAGGCGGTGTGGCTTATGATGATGACGGTGAAGTTGATATGTCTATTCCACAAGAAGATCCTTCAACTGCAAGCAGAATTAGAGGGGTAGGTGTGGAATACAAGACTGAAAAATCTGCCGATATTTATTATGAGGATGGAATTTCAGCACCCGTTAAGATTGCATTTAACGATAGTGATCAGGTATATACTGAAACTGTAATTGCAAGCGGTATTTTAGATATTTTATCTGAAGGATACGGCTTTTTACGTACCTGCATTTACGGTGATAGAAGAAAGGATTTTTACGTTGACCGTCAAATAATAAAGGATTTCAACCTTAAAACGGGTGATTATTTAGTTGGTTACGCTTTAAAGCGTGCTGAACAAACCACTTTATATATAAGTGAAGTTATGAAAATTAACGGAATTGACGCCTTTTCTCACGTTAGATTGTTTGATTATGAATACGGAACGGCAGTTTATCCTAAAAAAAGCCTAATTTCTGAAACCGAAGAAGACAAAACCATTCGTGCTTTAGACATAATGGTTCCTATTGGAAGAGGACAAAGAGGGTTAATAGTTGCTCCGCCTAAAACGGGAAAAACAACCTTATTAAAAAAGCTTGCTCAATCAATAAAGGAAAACGACCGTAATTTACACGTTATGGTATTGCTTATAGATGAACGCCCGGAAGAGGTTAATGATTTTGCTGAAAGCCTTATGGGCTGTGAAATTATTGCTTCAACCTTTGATAAATCGCCTGAAAGACATATAAAATTTGCTGAGATGGCTATAGAGCGTGCTAAACGTTTGGTTGAAAACGGCAGAAACGTCGTTGTTTTGATGGATTCAATAACAAAATTAACACGCGCCTACAATGCCGTTTTACCGAGCTCCGGTAAAACCTTAAGCGGTGGACTTGAGGCTAAAGCGTTAACTCAGGCAAAAAAGCTTTTTGGAGCAGCACGCAATATTAAAGAGGGCGGTTCATTAACAATTATTGCTACTGCATTAGTAGATACGGGCAGTAAAATGGACGACATTATCTTTGAAGAATTTAAGGGCAGCGGTAATATGGAAATAGTTCTTTCACGCGAGTTAGCACAAAAAAGAATTTTCCCTGCAATTGATTTGTATCAATCGGGAACGCGTAAGGAAGAATTGATTTTAACAGAGGAAAAATTGGACGCAGCTTATAAAATTAGAAAGCTTTTACAAGAAAAACCCAACGCAACTGAAATCTTTTTAGAGATGTTAAAAATCTCTGAAAATAATGATGATTTCTTAAGAAAATTAGATGGTTGGTTAAAATCAATTTATAGTTAAAATACTTATTAATCGACTTATAGACTAGTTTTTAATCAATTTTTAAAAAACTTTGATAAATAAGCAAACCTCTTTCTCCCATTCTTTCAGGATGAAATTGAACACCAAGAATTTTTTTGTTTTCGTGCAAAAATGCTTCGCAAACGCGATCGTCAGAAAAGCTTAATGGGGCTAGGTTTTTACCAAGTGAGTTAACTGCTTGTCGGTGAGCAGAATTTACGAGTGAATAATTGCCGTAAAGGTTTTTCATAAGACCAATTACGTTTTCCACGGGGTGATTAATATCCTTTTCTTTTGCAAAATGTAATGTTGAATCTTTAACGGATTGCATTAAATCACCGCCGAAGGCAACGTTAAGAATTTGCATACCGCGGCAAATACCGAGTATTGGCAAGCTTCGTTTATAGAAGTAATTTATTAAAAATAATTCAGCTAAATCTCTCTTATGGTCTAAATTATTGCAAGAATATTCTTCTTGCTCATAAAATAGGGGATTTACGTCACCACCCCCACAAAGTAAAAGGTGTGAATGATTTTTACATTCCATTGGGTTTAACGAGCAAGTAATTTCACACTCTATTTTGGTGTTTTTTATAGCTCTAACGTAATTAAATGCAGAGTTTTCTTCTGCGAAGATAAATAATCTTTTCATATTATATATTACGCAATTCAACCGCGCAGTGTATAATGGAGGTAAGTATATGAAAAAAATCGGTATGATAGTAGCAATGACTAAAGAGTTAAAAGAATATTTTGCTCGTCTTGGCAAAGTAACTGAATTAACCAATGACGTTTATCAAGCTTGGACGGCTGAAGCGTACGGCAAGCAGCTTTACATTATAAAATCAGGTGTGGGTGAAATTGCTGCAGCTGCTGCAACGCAATATCTTATAACGAAGTATAACGTAGATATAGTTATTAACTTTGGAATATGCGGTAAATTATCAAGTTCTTTGAAATTATTAGATACCGTTGTTGTTAAAGAGGTCGTTTATTATCAGTTTGATTGTTCGGAAATAGATGGAACAAAACCCGGTGTTTATATGAATAATTCACCCTATATAAGTACCGATAATCGACCTATAGCCCAACTTTTAACAATTGATAATACTATAAAGAGCGTAGTTTGCGCGTCAGGAGATTTGTTCGTTGCTCGCAAGGAAGATAAGGAATATTTAATTAACGAGTTTAACGCTGATATATGCGAAATGGAATGCGCGGGTATTTTGATAACTTGTTTAAGAAATAAGGTTGAATGCTTAATAATTAAATCCATTAGTGACGACTGTGACGATATGGATTTTAAAACCTATTGTGAATTAGCAGCGCAAAAATACGTTGAAATCGTAGATAAATTCGTTAAGGAATATTAAAATGGAAAAGACTAAATTTATTCTTTTTAAACTTTTTATTACAATGTTTAAAATTGGACTGTTTACCTTTGGTGGTGGGTACGCAATGGTGGCAGTTTTTGAAAACGAATTTGTAAGCAATAAAAATTGGATTGGTCACGAAGAATTTACCGATTTAATTGCCATAGCAGAATCTACCCCGGGTCCTATAGCAATTAATAGTGCAACTTATATTGGTTATAAAGTGGCTGGTTTTTGGGGTTCACTTGTTTCCACTTTAGGTATGGTTTTGCCTTCGCTCACTATTATTTTCATAATATCGTTATTTTTCGATAAATTTCTCACGATAGAATTGGTGGGTAGAGCTTTTAAGGGAATACAGGCTTGCGTTGCTTTTTTAATACTTTCATCTGGAATTAAAATGTTTTTAAAAAGCAAAAAGACTTTATTTTCGGTAATAATTTTTATAGCTGTTAACATTTCCGTTATTTTACTTGCTTTATTTGCAATAAAGTTTTCATCAGTTTATTATATTATAATCGGAGCGGTAGTTGGTTTAATATTTTACGTTTGCTCACTTATATCTAAAACTTGTAACAAACCTAAAGTAGAAATTGCTAATAACGTAACTGATGAAAAGGAGGTTGAATAATGAATATCTATTTGGAATTGTTTTTAACCTTCTTAAAAATTGGCGCGTTAACCTTTGGCGGTGGTTACGCTATGATCCCTTTAGTTCAAGAAGCTGTAGTTGCTAACGGATGGCTTACGGAAGACGCTTTTTTAAATTTTATTGCAGTAGCAGAATCCACACCTGGGCCTATAGCTATTAATATGGCGACCTATATCGGTTCAGTTCAAGCAGGACTTTTGGGATCTGTAATTGCAACGTTAGGGGTTGTTTTGCCTTCATTTTTGATAATACTATTAATCGTTGCGCTAATGCATAATTTTGTAAAATATGCTCCAGTTCAAGCAGCTTTAAAAGGGATAAGACCCGTTGCTTTAGCGTTAATACTTTCAACCGGAATAACTTTAACCCTTAAAACCTTGTTTGGTATTACCAATTTAAATTCAACTTTGAGCGTTGAGTGGAAGGGTTTGATTGTATTTGTCGTTATGGCATTAATTTACGTTGCGTATTACTTAAAAAGAAAGAAGTTTATTTCACCAATAATTTTAATCGTAATATCGGCATGTATGGGAATGGCATTATATTCATTTTAGGGCTACGTTATGAAAGATAAAATTTGTTACGTTGTTTGCGCCGGCGAAAATAAAGGCTTTGTTATAAAAAAAACTCCTAACAATTACGTTATTGCTGCAGACGGGGGGCTTAAATATTTACAAGCAATAGGAGTTGCTCCTGATTTAATAGTTGGAGATTTTGATTCTACAAGTAAACCTAATTGCGACTGTGAAATTATTAAATTAGAGATTGATAAAGCTGAAACTGATACCTTCGTTTGCATTCAAGAAGGGCTAAAAAGGGGATATGATACTTTTTATTTATATTGCGCTACGGGTGGCAGAATTGATCATACTATAGCGAATTTGCAAACCCTTATTTTTATTGCAAAGCAAGGAGCTAGGGGGTATTTATTTGACGGTGAACAAGTAATTACAGTTATATCGCAAAATAATTCAATTTCATTCAATTCAAACGCTACTGGCGGAATTTCCGTTTTTGCGTTAAATGGTAATACTAACGGCGTTTCGATAGCTGGGCTAAAATACACTTTAAATAATTCAGTTTTATCGGAGGATTTTCCTTTAGGTGTAAGCAATTCCTTTATTGCCCAAAGTAGTAAAATTGAATGTAAAGAAGGGTATTTAGCCGTAGTATTTCCAACGACGGAAATTAAAAATTTGGTTTAAGATAAAAAATAACGCCTTATACCGAAGTATAAAGCGTTTTTGCAGGGGATACGCGATTCGTTCGCGCTCGCCGATGGTTTTGGAACTCACTAATCTGCCTTGAGTTACGACCAAAAAGATAAAAAATAGCGCCTTATACTGAAGTATAAAGCGTTTTGGCAGGGGAGACGCGATTCGTTCGCGCTCGCCGATGGTTTTGGAGCTCACTAATCTGCCTTGAGTTACGACCAAAAAGATAAAAAAATAACGCCTTATACCGAAGTATAAAGCGTTTTGGCAGGGGAGACGCGATTCGTTCGCGCTCGCCGATGGTTTTGGAACTCACTAATCTGCCTTGAGTTACGACCAAAAAGATAAAAAATAACGCCTTATACCGAAGTATAAAGCGTTTTGGCAGGGGAGACGCGATTCGTTCGCGCTCGCCGATGGTTTTGGAACTCACTAATCTGCCTTGAGTTACGACCAAAAAGATAAAAAATAACGCCTTATACCGAAGTATAAAGCGTTTTGGCAGGGGAGACGCGACTCGAACGAACGCTCTCTCCGTTTAATTTTATCCCTACAGTAGGAGATATTCGTGTTTTTTGGTGCTTTTATTATAGTAAAAGTGCCTTTTTTTGTCAAATAAAAAAGTTCGTATAGTAGGAAAAATTTTTAATATGAGTTAAAAAAGTGCAACCAAAATGCAACCTAAAACCAATTTTTAGCAATAATTAATATGTTTTGACAATTGGTTGATATTTGAGAAATTGCAATTGATAAATCAGTTCTAATATCTTTATAACTTCCGCTAATTGCACTGTTTTCATCTAAATATTTGTCAAGAAAATTATTATATACTGTTTTTATTTCTTCAAATTGAGTCTTGCAAGCTGAAAATTCGTTATAATTTCCGCAAGCGGTTATTCCATTTTCTATTTCTATGTTAATTTCGACGAACGATAAAACCGCATAAATTACATATTGTCTTTGATATTTGTCTGTTGAAAAGTTATAAGAAGAAATTAGATAATTACCAACTTCGGTGATTTTTACTATTATTCCATCTTCATTTTTAATAATATCATTAGCATTTACTATTAGTTCGGTTGATTTTTTATTGCATATAGAACAAGTGCCAATTCCAACGCTATGACCGTTAGCATTTCCCCAAGTTGTGCCACAATATTCACAAGTTTTTGGTTTATCGCAAGTTGCGTCTAACCAATTATGATTTAATCTTTCTTGTTCAACAATTCCGCATTTATTACATATTTTAGGCGCAAAGCAAGTTGCTTGTTCAACTGACCAATCGTGTTTACACTCACAAGCGGTTAAGTTAAATAAAAAAACAAGTGATAAAATAATCAATAGAATTTTTGAAAGTTTCTTCATAGTTTTCTCCTAAAATAAAAAAGTGTGCCCCATAAAGAGACACACCCAAAAATGTATCTCTCAATGTTGCGACACACTTTTTACCCAAATTAAAGGCGAGAGAATACAATTTTTACATAGTATTCCCCTTAATTTGGGCTTTTATTAAAGTGTATCGCATAATTATTCTAACATAATAAAAATAATAAGTCAATCGGTTTTGTTTGCCGTGTGAGTGTTTAATAGCGACAATATGCATTATTTAGAAAATTCTTTTGAATAAGCGTGTAAAATACCCCTAATAATAGTGTTTGTAAAGGTAGACCTTTGCGAACATTGTTTTTTTCTATAAATTTGATATTTTATTGTGTTCGTTAATGTTTGAAAAATAATTTGCGAATATTCGTAAAAATAGTTGACATTTACGAACGCTCGTGCTATTATACTAACAAGATAAATCTCTTATCTTACTTTATAAGATTAAGCGGATAAAAAGGAATAAAAGGAAATTTTAGAAATTAAGGAGAAAAGAAAATGTCAAATGTATATGGATATGCGCGCGTGAGTTCTATCGACCAAAATCTTGATAGACAAATTGAGCAGTTAAAAGAATTTGTGTTAGATAGTAGATACATTGTTTGCGACAAGGCAAGCGGAAAAGACTTTGACCGAAAAGGTTATAATTTGCTTGTAGGTGGCGAAAATAACGCTCCCTTGCTACGTTCGGGTGATTTGCTTGTAATCACTTCACTTGACCGCTTGGGGCGTAATTATAGCGAAATAAAGCACCAATGGGAATATATAACACATACTTTGCAAGTAGATATAAAGGTTTTGGATATGCCGTTATTAGACACAAGAACAAACGACCAAAGTCTTGATAAACGTTTTATAGCGGACTTGGTGTTGCAAATTCTTTCATATACTGCGGAAAAGGAAAGAGCCTTTATAAAGAAAAGACAAAGACAAGGAATTGACGTTGCAAAGGCAAAAGGGAAAGTTTTGGGTAGACCACAAGCAACCTATCCGCAAGAGTGGGAAAAGTTCTATAAAAAATGGAAAGACGGCGAAATAACCGCCGTCCAATGTATGGATATTTTAAGTTTGAAAAGAACAACTTTTTATAAGTTAGTTAAAGGGTTTGAAAGTAGTTCTAAATAAGAGTTTTGACGGCGTTTAAGTAGTTGTTGAGTTAGTTTCTTAATGATTGCGATAAACCGCCGTCATTGTCTTATTTTTGTCTTATTTTAAGGTGTTTTGCTTGTTTATTATGTAGCATAATAATTTTTCTATCTCATAATAATTTAACAATATTTTAACGTCTATTTCTTCGGCTTCTTTTGTTAATAAACACGCTCCAATTGTAAGCATATTATCTTTGCTTATGGATATTACGCCTATATCAAAGAAAATATCTGCGCTTTCTAATTGCTTATAAAATATTGTTTCATCACTTATATCATAGTGAAAAGTATAACATTTTTCTTTTTTAATATCATTATCTTTTTTAAGCCCATAAATCAAAGTTGTGTCTAACCTTGTATTAAGTAAAAGTTTTCCGTTTTTCTTGTTAATAAATCTCATTTTTTAATCTCCTTTTTTATTGATTTTTTAGTTCTTCGGTAAAGTTCCCTATAGTAGGGGTGTTTTTAGGTGTAAAAATGTCTATTTTTAATCTATTTAGCCGTTTTTATGTTCGATTTATTCTATAAGTCTATATATATTGATTAGTTCGGTTTTTCCCCATCTACGTGGAATAGTTGCAGGGTTAATATTTAATTTTTCTAATTTTTGAAAGTAGTTTCTATATTTTTGGGGTTTTAATATTAGTTTTGTTTTCCATACGCTTTTAGTTTTGGCAACTGCTAATAATATCTCTTTTAGTGCTTTTTTCGTTTTATCGTGTAGGTTGCTTTCTTCAATTCGTTTTAGCGCTTTTGCGTATTCGTAATAGTTAGCCTTTCCGCAAATATGCGACAAGTAGTATTTGAATAGTTTTCTTTGTTGTTCTTCGCTTATTAAAAATATTTTTAAGCCGTTTTCCTTGTTCTTAAATTTTCTTTTAAGGGTTATAGTTTTACGCTTAAAACATTGTATTTCAAGCCTTAAAATATCTTTACACTTTTCTAATAGTTCGCCTTTGTATTTTGCCTTTTCTTTTCTCTCTTCGTATTTGTCATAAATGTTAATTGTTGCACTTTTATTTTTATATCTAACGCCATTAGGATAGTGGGTTTTATCAATTTCCTTTTTATGTTGTTTCTCGTTATCTATTTTATAAAAAGGTGGCTTGTCTCCACGTTGTAATAGTTTAATATATTCTTTTACGTTAGGTGTTTTAATATCTATTGTGTAATCTATTCTTTGAACGCTCCAATGAAAAATATTAGAGTGGTGGGGTAAAAGTTCTTTAACGAATTTTGAAAAATTTTCTTTTAATTTATAAATATTGTTATCGTTTACAACAAAGGGAAAAGGTGTTTGTTTTCCACTATTTGCAACCCTATTTAGATTTATAATTATTTTGCACCAAAATATATAGCCGTTTTCTATTTTTTGTGGATAGGCTTGTATAGTTGTTATTCCTTTACAATTTAGGGCGTGTAAATATACGTTTTGAAAATTGTCAATTTTTACATTTTTTTGTTGTAGTAAAAAGTGATAATCATTATATTTTATTTTTGTAATCAATTCGGCGGTATGTATCATTAAGTATTTTTTTGTTCCCCCTTTTTGGTAGTATTTTTTTAATTGATAAAACTTTCGTATAGTAGGGGTTATTACCGAGTGTATTTAATGGGGTAATTTGAATAGGAATACCCCCCATATTTAATAGAAAGCTTTTTTTCTAACGTTTTTTTGTTCGGTAGCGGTTTCGAAAGAGTTCCCAATAGTAGGGATATTTATGATTTTAATAAATTTTCATAAATTTTACTTACTACGTCAATTGTTCTATTTTTGTTATCTTCCATAACGTGCATATATACTTGTTCAGTAATTCGTGTATTTCCGTGTCCTAAAATTGTAGATATTTCTTTTACGGATAATTCATTACTGCTTATTGAAAGGCTTGCAAAAGTATGTCTAAAATCGTGTATTCTAATTTCTCGTATATTAAACTTTTTACAAAAAACGCTTATACCCCTTTTTAGGTTTTGTGGGCAAAGTGGTTTTCCAGTTTGTGGGTTTACCATTAAATACTCGCAACCGCCAAATTTTTCATATTGCCATTGTTTTATTTGTTGTAAGCAATTTCTAAAATCTTGATTTTTTGGTAAAAATATTATCCGTTCACTTGTAATAGATTTTGGACTTCCGTCAATTGCTTTGCCATTTACATTTACACGATTGTTTTCAATTCGAATACGTTCTTTCTCAAAATCAATACTTTCCCATTTAAGCCCCGCCATTTCACCGCGCCTTAACCCTAAAAACAAGCCCAAATAATATGTGAGTTGAACATTTTTATTGTGGTAATCTTTTATATTTGTTAAAATGATTTTTAACTCTTCTTTTGTATAGTAGTTAGCGGTAAATTTTTCAGTTTCTTTCAATTTGTCAACAAGTTTGACGGGGTTTTTAATTATTAGTTCATCTTTATATGCGCTTTCAAATACACTACTTAAAAATGTTAAATCTTTGTTAATTGTTTGTGCTTTCATTTTAGTTGTATCTTGTAAAAATTTAATATAAGCAAGTATTTCTTTTTTGCCTATGTCTTGTAAGTATTTTTTTGAAATATCGCAGTTTTTAATTCTTTTACAAATGCGCTTATATCCGTCTAACGTTGTTTCTTTTAGAATTAAAGAGTCAAAGTAAATGTCAACGTATTCTTTTAATTTAACTCTTATAAGTGGTTGCGGTGCTTGTTTAAGAGTTTTTTGCGCCTTAAATTCTTTTTTTCTTTTAACTGCTTGTTCAAAACGTGAAAATCTTTCAAATTTTCTTTGTTGTTTTCCGTTGTTGTCAATGCCTATAAACAATGTAAGCCGATAATCTTTTGTTTTTTTATCGTAAAAAATGCCCTTTTCTTTTGTTTGCTCGTATCTTGAATTTGTGTTGCGTGTTTTTTTACTCATAAGTTTTGCTCCTTTAGATATTTTTGTTTGCGCATAACTAAATATCCTTGAATAAAATTTTAATTTGTGATATAATTTTTGCAAAGAGTATCAATAATTTTGGTTTCCCTTATATAGGGCGCGCCGTCAACCCCTTTAGGGGTTAAGTTTTTCAACTACTTTCACTTAAAGAGTAAAAAGGGGTAAACAAACAAGAGTAAACGGACGGCGGTTAGGTTGTTAAAACACAAAAAATGCAACCAAAATGCAACCAAAATTCAAAAAAGCACAAAAAAATAGGATATACTCGCAAAATCATACGATTTTTTGAATATATCCTACTAAATTGTGGCAGGGGAGACGCGATTCGAACACGCAACCGATGGTTTTGGAGACCACTACTCTACCGTTGAGCCACTCCCCTAAACAGCAATTGTTATTATATATGAAAGTTTAAAAATAGTCAAGAAAAAAAACGCAAAAAAGGATAATTATGTTAAAAAAAGTTGAAATTTGGACTGATGGTGCATGTTCGGGTAATCCCGGGCCGGGCGGATGGGCCGCTATTCTTAATTATAAGGGGATAGAAAAGGTTGTTTCCGGCGGGTTAGCAGAAACCACAAATAACGTTATGGAATTAACGGCGGTAGTTGAAGCCTTAAATCTTTTAAAGGAAAAATGCGAAGTTTGTATATATAGTGATTCAACTTACGTTGTAAGCGCAATAACGGAAGGATGGTTGGATTCCTGGCTAATAAACGGCTTTAAAACAACAAATAAAAAGCCTGTTAAAAACCGCGAATTATGGGAAGCCCTTCACGTTGCTTTAAAAAAACACAAAGTAAGCTTTGTTCACGTAAAAGGGCATGCTGATAACGTGAATAATAACCGTTGTGATAAAATAGCACGTGAAGAAGTTCAAAAGTTCACGGAAGTCCCCTTTTAATTAAATATAATTAAAAATTTAGGAGCTGCGTTTGTGTAGTTCCTTTTTTTATTATCTTTTTTTTGTATTACGATATGATTTTAGTTGTAAATTATTTGAATCGGGATTATAATATAATTCGCTAATATTAGAGGTTTACGCATGATAAAAAAATACGTTTTTAATCTATTGTTAATTTTAGCAGGTAGTTTTGTTTCTGCTATTGGTCTTTATATTTTTGTTTATCCTGCAGGCTTTGCCCCTTCCGGGATAGATGGTATTGCAACGATGCTACAAGAAAAGTTTCCTATGGTTAACGGTGGTATCTTCTTGTTTGCATTAAACGCGCCCTTACTAGTTCTTTCCATTATTTTTTTGGATAAAAAATTTACAGTGTACACAATAATTAGTATCGTATCACTTAGTGCTTTTCTAGTTTTAATGGAAGTATTAGATGATCAGGGATACATAAATCAGTACGTGAGCAACGAAAAACTCTTACCGGCCATATTTTCCGGTTTAATGTTGGGCATAAGAACGGGTTTAGTTTTTAAAATTGGTGGCTCTTCCGGTGGTGTAGATATAGTTGCTGCTATTATTCAAAAGAAAAACCCTTACGTTAACTTAGAAAGATACGTAACCGTTTTATGTTACGTCATAATAGGTGCATCTTATTTTGTTTATTGGCACTTAGAAAGTATAATGCTTTCTATAATTCAAATGTTCGTGTTTGAAATGACGGTTTCATTTATTATGAGAAGTAAACGAAACGCCGTAGAATTTAAAATTGTTACTAGCGAGCCCGATGCATTACGTGAGGATATACTTTCAATTTTAAAGCATGGTGCTACCATAGTAGATAGTAAGGGCATGTTTACGGGCGATAACAAATCAATGATATTTTGCGTTGTTAATATTAGACAAGTGCCTGAGTTTATGAAATTACTTAAAAAATACGATAATCTTTTCGTATATTCTTCCGCTGTAAGTAGCGTTAACGGCAATTTCCGCTGGAATAAAGACGATATAGTAAAATAGGTAACTATATGAAAAAAAACATAGTTAAAGAATTATTTTTTGATACCTTCTTCAGTATTTTAGCTGGTCTAATAGTAGCATTTGGGTTACACGTTTTTGCTAATTCAAACAACTTTGCGCCCGGTGGAATTTCAGGTATAGCATCGGTTATTGGCACTTTAACTCACGTGAATATGGGGTATTATATGATTATGTTTAATTTACCCCTGTTTATCCTTGCATCAATTTTCGTTGAAAGAAAGCTGGGAATATTTTTAACTATTTACGTTGCTACACAATCTATTGCTTTGATAGTTTTAGAAAAGGTTAATATAGTTGAACCGTACGTTGCTTCTTCAGGAAATTTAATATTTGCAACGATTGCAACCGGTATAGTAACTGGAATAGGTTTCGCTATTCAAATTAAACGCCACGGGGCATCAGGGGGAACGTATTGCATATCTTCATTGGTAAAGCATTGGTATCCTGCTGCGAATATTGCTTGGCTTACCTTTATTTTGGACAGTATAGTAGTCGTTCTTATTTTATTCGTTTACGATTCTTCAAACAAAATTGAATCTGCTATTTGTACTCTTTTAAACCTTTTTCTTGCAAATATGGTAGTTGATTACTGTTTACAGGGAGCAAAGGACGGGTATAAATTTGAAATTATTACTGACGAGCCCGAGGGTTTAGCACAAGAGATAATGACAGAGCTAAAACATGGTGTAACGGAAATGAACGTGCACGGAATGTATACGCACCAAGAGCGTTTTATGATAGTATGTATTATAAGAAAAAGAGAATTATCAAAAATGATGAAGATTATTAAAAAATATCCTAAATCATTTGCAAGCTTTTCAAGAGTAAACGAGGTTTTTGGTAATTTTAAAAGATAATTTATTGCCGATATCTTTTTGTTCAGTCAATTAGATATCGGTTTTTAACTTGTAAATCATAAACGGGTGGATTAAGCATATAATTAACAGAAGGAATTTGGTTAAATGCAAAAGGGTAAAACTGTTAAAATGCGCATGCTTTCCGGCTGTTTAATGGTTTTTTTGGTTAGTGTAATTGCTTGTGTTTATTTTTTTACGGATAATACGGCGATTTTAGTAGATAATATTCAAAATCAGCCTATATATAACGGTAATAAAAAAAGTAATAAAGTAGCTTTAATGTTTAACTGTTATGAAGGGGCGGAGTGTATATATAAGATAAGCGATTGTTTAGAAAAATACGGATTTAAAGCGACCTTTTTTATGGGTGGCTGTTTTGTGGACGATAACGTTGAATTAGTTAAATTTTTGATTGAAAAAGGACATGAAATAGGTAACCACGGTTATTTTCACAAGGATCATTCTAAGTTGGATTATAATGGAAATTGGCGAGAGGTAAAAAATACTCATGAATTAATACTTGCTCAAACTGGATTAGAAATGAATCTTTTTGCTCCTCCTTCAGGCGCGTTTAGCAAAAATACTATTCAAGTTTGCGAAAAAATGCGATATAAAGTTATATTATGGTCGATTGATACTGTTGATTGGCGTGACAAAAGTGAAAAAATCGTGTATAATAGAGCTACTAAAAATATTTCAGGTGGGGATTTAGTATTAATGCATCCAAAAGAGCACACACTAAAAGCGTTACCTGAAATATTGAAATATTACGTAGAGCGTGGGTTGGTTGTCACAACCGTAACGCAATGCTTGGAGAGCGATGGTTAAAGTAAAAACTTATCCTAACGGATTAAGAGTAATAGTAAAAGAAATAGAATACGTTCAATCGGTTACTATGGGAATCATGGTAGGGGTTGGTAGCGCGTTTGAAACGCAAAGCGAAAACGGCATTTCACATTTTATAGAACACGTTAATTTTAAAGGAACGGAAAAGAGAACGGCTTTTGATATTTCTGATGAAATAGACAGTATAGGCGCTCAAATTAACGCTTTTACATCTAAAGACGTAACCTGTTATTACGTAAAATGTATTAGGGATCACGTTGAAAAAAGCTTTGAAATATTAAGTGATATCTTTTTAAATTCGGTTTATCCCAAAGAAGAGTTAGATAAGGAAAGAACGGTTATTATTGAAGAAATAAACATGACGGAGGATACTCCGGATGATTTATGTATCGATAAGCTTGCAACCGCATTTTTTGGGGATAGGGGATACGGCGCGACTATTTTAGGGCCAATGGAAAACGCTTTAAGATTTTCTAGGGATGATATTTTTAATTATAGAAAAAAATATTACGTTCCAAAAAATACCGTTATTTCTTTTGCCGGCAAGGTTAAATACGAAGAAGTTATCGATATGGTAGACAAATATTTTGCCGATTATCAAGGTGAAAGTATTTACGTTCCACATTTGGTAGAAACCAACGTTTACACGAATGACGTTTGCGTTGATAAAAGTATTGAGCAAGTGCATTTTGGTTTAGCAATACCTTCTGCGGAAATATCATCCGATAAAAGATACGCTTCCTTATGCCTAAGCTCTATTTTAGGTGGGGGAATGAGTAGTAGGTTATTTCAATCCGTTCGTGAAAAACGTGGATTAGCGTATTCCGTATATTCATTTATGTCTTCCTATAAAGAGGCAGGGGTGTTATATATTTATGCAGGAGTAAATCCTAAAACTGTTAAAAGCGCCTACGATTGCATATTGGAAGAGTTAAACGGTTTATCTAATAACGGAATAACTCTTAAAGAGTTAAACCGCGCTAAAGAGCAAATAAAAGGCTCAACGGCGCTTTCTAGCGAAAGTACGTCAAGCCTAATGATGTCTTACGGAAAAAGATTACTGTTAACTAATGATATTTTTGATGTGGAAAAAGAATTAAATAAATTATCTGTGCTTACTCTTGAAGAAGTTAACCAAGTTGCAAAAGAAAGATTTAATTCTTCCGTTATGGCTACTTCAATAGTGGGTAAGGGTGTAAAACCGCTTAGATAAAATAAGTTTATATAGGGCTTATTCGTTGATTATATCGTTCAGCGAATAAAGCCCTTTTTCTTTGGTTAATAGCTTTTGCGCACAATATAGTGCTCCTTTTGCAAAAATGGACTTTTCATAGGCACGGTGAATGATTTCTATTTCTTCGCCGTTGCCTAAAAATATAATTTTATGTAGTCCTGAAATGTTTCCCCCTCTTATTGAATGAACGTTTTTAATGCACAAAGCTTCCGCCAAATGCTTTGCAGTTCCGCTGGGAGAATCTTTCTTGTTTTTATTGTGTTCTTCAATTAGAGTAACGTCAAAGTCCTTTAGTTGCTTTTTTAAAAGCCTTGAAGCGTTAAGAAAGTGTATTATGTTTTGAGAAAAGTTGTTTGAATGACAAACAGGCTTGATTTGTGAAAGAAGTTTAAGCTTGAATTTTTGATTTATTAATAGCGCGGTAGTTCCGCTTACTAAGGCGCATCCACGCTCGGTTGCAAAGTCAATAGCTTCTTCGGTTAAAGATGGGGATGAAAAATCAATGATTATATCAATGTTTTCCTTAACCTCGTTAAAGTTTTGATAAACGGGGCAATCGACTTCAGAAAAAGTCTTTCTATCAACCCCACAAACTACGTTAAATGAGTATTCTTTTGCAAGCCTTGCAACCTGTGTACCTACTTGACCGCTTATTCCGCTAATTAGAAGTGATTTCATTAATTCTCCTTATAATATAATATTGCTTTGTGTATTTTTTTCTTTAATTCTTCGTTTGGTTCGCATAGAGGAAGTCTTAAGGATGCTTCACAATTCAAAAGTATACTTGCTGCATATTTTACACTTATTGGGTTTGGTAGATCGTTTAAAGCTTGTATAAGTACCGCTAATTTGTTAAAAATTGATGCAGCTTTTTCAATTTTTTTCTGTGTTGTAAGTGCAATAATTTGCTTCATTTCACTTGGAAATATATTTGAAATAACTGATATTGCGCCAATATACCCCGATTGTAAGCATTCTAATAAAAATTCGTCGTTTCCGCATAATAAGGGTATTGCCGTTTTGTTTTTTAAATCAATACAGTTTTTTAAAGATGAATCGGCTTGCTTTATTGCTGCAATTTTACTGTTTGAATTAAAATATTTTAAAACGTTTGGCATATCCATTAAATTACAGTTAGTTCGCGATGGTACGTTGTACGGAATGATTGGAATAGACGTTGCGTTTATAACTTTATCAAAGTGCTCTATTATTCCTTCTTCCGTGCATTTGTAATAATATGGTGAAATTAGCATGTTTGCATTAGCCCCCCATCCTTCAAAGTGTTTTGCAAGATTTATTGCATCACTAGTAACGGGGGAGGAAATACAGGTTATAATTGGCATTTTATTCTTAACAACGGCTTTTGTTAAAAGAAAAATGCTTTTTTTCTCGGCAAGGCTTAAGCTAGCGCCTTCGCCCGTCGTTCCAAACAACACGACGGCATCTACTTTAGAATTTATTTGCATTTCTAAAAGATTTTGCAAAGAAAGATAATCTATGCGGTTGTTTTTAAATGGGGTAATTAGTGCAGTAATTAAACCTGAAATTGTTAAATTCTTCATAGTAAATTATATGTTGAAGGAGAAAAATAAGAGCAAGAATTATGCAAAAAACCTGTCTTAAAAGAACGAATTTTGAAATTTGAGTTATTAATTCGCAAAATTGCCTGTTTTTGATTGAAAAAAAATTAAAAATAGATTATTATATATTTAAATAATATATAATGGAGTATTTTATGGCTACTAAGAAAAAAGGCTTTATAGCTAAAATGATAGAAGGTCCTGAAAGATCTGATAGCTATGCCCGTGGAACTCTTCCCGGTAACCGTTGGGAGCTTGGATGGGATTTATTTAAAAGTAATACCGGTAAATTAATAGGGTTAAATTTACTTACCCTCATATTTATTTTACCCGTTTTATTTATTGTATTTTTACGTTACTCTCAAGTGCAGTATGGCGCGTTAACCGGTCCTTTTTCACAAAACGTTGGGTTAGGATATCCCGGTTTCTTTTTGGCAGCAGGCTTTAATGAAGAAATTTACTTAAGAGCAAATATTTCTTCAATAATTTTCTTGCCTCTTGCAGGTTTAATTGCTTCAATTGGTATTTCTGGCGGAATGTACGTAATGCGTAATATGGTTTGGGCAGAAGGCGTGTTCGTTGGCAAGGATTTTTGGACCGGTGTTAAAAAGAATTACTTTGTAGTAATGCTTTCAACCTTAATGTATACCGTTTTACTATCTGCTTCAATTTTTACCATTTCTTCAATTAATCTTCAAATAGCGCAGAGCGGTGGACATTGGTTATTTACGCTTTCTAACGTATTATCATATATAATGATCGCTTTTATAAGTATCGCTTATTTATATATGTTATCAATGGGCGTTACCTACGATTTAAAATTTGGTCAATTAATTAGAAATGCAATTATTATGACTATTGCGTTAGTTCCTTCTAACGTTTTCTTTGCGGCTTTTGCATTGGTTACCGTAATAATTATGTGCTTAGGTAATACTGCCTTTGCTTTTGGTTTAATTATCTTCTTATTCTTTGGCCTTTCAATTGCAATGCTTGTGTGGACTAACTATTCGCAGTGGGCTTTCGATAAGTTTATTAACGATAAAGTTCCCGGCGCGGTTAAGAATAGAGGTATTTACAGTAAAACGCCTGATGAAGAAGAAAGTGATTTCTCTTACGAGCGTTCTACCCTTGGTAAACGTCCTATAAAGCCTATAACTGACTACGATATAGAAATAGTTGAGATACCCGAAACCTTCTCTAGAGCGGATTTAAAGCGCTTAGAGGAAAGTAAAGAAGCTATGCGTAAGGCTAGTGATGAATACGTTGAAGACGTTTTATCAGGAAAGATTTCTGCAAACACGATTTTAGAGGAAGATGATCTACCTATTGACGATTCTTCAACGGACGTTGATGACGACGAATAATTATGGGGCGGAATTTCTTTCCGCCCTAAATTGATTAGGTGTATTTATGAAAAAAACACAATTGTTTGCTTCAGTTGCTGAATTTTACGATTATTCAATGGTTAATAATTGCGATTATGAGGGTTGGGCGAATTACGTTACAAATAAAATTAGAAACTTATTTTCTAATGGAGCTACGGGTATAGATATTGCTTGTGGAAGCGGTTATTTTACTCGCGCATTAAAGAAATGCGGTTATAACGTTTGCGGTATGGATATTTCGCCTGAAATGCTTACTTCGGCGCAAAAGATAACGGCAAAGGAAGGTCTTTTTATTTCCTATATCGTGGGCGATATGACAACCTTTAAATTTAATGCCAAAGTAGATTTTATTACTGCGATAAACGATGCAATTAATTGTTTGCCACCTGAAAAAATCGTTAAGACCTTTAAAAATTTCGCTTCTATATTAAAACGAGGTGGACTATTACATTTTGACGTTTCAAGTGAGTATAAATTAAGAAACGTTATTGCGGATAACACCTTCTGTGAAGATGACGACGATTATTCTTATATATGGTTTAACAAACCCTATGAAGATAGAGTGCAAATGGATATGAGCGTTTTCTTGCGTGAAAACGATAAGTATATAAAGCGCGAAAGCCAGCTTATTGAATTTATTCATACCAAAGAGTTTTTGCAAAACGCCTTAACTGAAGCAGGATTTAAAGTGCTTGAAGTAGAGGGCGATATGGGTAAATATACCGAAACAAGCCATAGAATACATTTTACTGCAATTAAGGAATAAAAAATGGACGTATTATATAAGGGAATTGCTTTTAACAATAATATTTCAGTTACGGTAATTGAAGCAACTGAATTAGTGAATGAAGCAATAAAAATACACAATTTATCTCCGCTAGCAGCGGCGGCGTTAGGAAGAACTATGATTGCTGCGGCTTTTATGTCTTCAACCTTAAAAGGTGAAGATGATAGACTTTCAGTTACTTTTAGCGGCGATGGCGTTGGTGGTCATATAGTTGTAGCGGGGGACAGTCAATTGAATATTCGCGGATATATTGATAATCCACAATGCGATTTACCTTTAAACGGAAAAGGAAAGCTAGACGTCGCGGGATGCGTAGGTCGCGGTAGAATGACCGTTGTAAAAAGTATGGGGTTAAAAGAGCCGTATACCGGAAGTGCAGAGATTGTAAGCGGTGAAATAGCAGAAGATTTTGCGTCATATTACACCTTTTCCGAGCAACAGCCAACGGGTATGGCTTTAGGTGTTAAAATAGGTAAAAATTACGAATGCATTGGCGCGGGTGGTGTTATTTTTCAAACCTTACCGCAAGCTGAAGAGGATGCCGTAATTAAGGCTGAAGAGTTGCTTATGACCTTAGGCGATATTTCAACCGTAATGCAAAATGAAGGGGCAGAGGCCTTTATTAATAGGGCTTTTACAGATTATTCGTATGAAAAATACACGCCAAAATATAAGTGTATTTGTTCAAAAGAATATATTGACTCAATATTATTGACCTTAGGTAAGCAAGAGTTATACGATACCTTAGAAAAGGAAGGTAAAATAGAAATACACTGCCATTTTTGTAATAAGAACTACGTTTACAATAAAGACGATATAGACGGCTTGATAGCTGATGCTATTAATCCAAAGGGGTAAGCTTTGAATACTAAAGAGCAGGGAATTATTACTTTTAAAAGGGATGAAAATAATCTTCTTCCGCTTGCCGAGGAAAAGGAATCGGTTGGCGATAACGAAGGAGCTATTTCGTTATACCTTGCGCTTTTAGAAAATAATAAGCCTTCACCTAAAATTTACAAAAAAATCGCTAATTTATATACTTCGCTGGAAATGTACAGTAATAGCGTGGTATATTGGTATAAATATCTAAATTGCGTTACTAAAAGGCATTTTGCAGAAGCATATAACGGATTAGGTGGAAACTATTATCTGCTTGGAGAAAACGACCTTTCTGCCTATTATTTTAATTTGCAAATAAATGATTCGGCTGATGACGAGCTCCCTTTTGACGATTATTTATACGATTTATTTTATACTGTAACGGAAAAGAATCCACCGTTTAAAATCGTTGACGACCAAGGCGAAGAAGATAAAGATAAGATACGAAGGGCTAAGGAATTATTTGAAGATTCCGCTGAGGAGGCTTATAGTTTATTGCAGGGGATTAAAGAAGATTCATCTGAATATGAAAACGCCTGCATAACTTTAGGCGCTTTTTATATGATTGACGGCGAATATCTTAAAGCAATAGAAAGGTATCAGCTAATAAATGAAAATTCAGAAAGCTACGAATATGCTTTAAATAACATCTTTGGCGCGTATTTTTGCTTAAGTGATATTGGGCGCGCGGAAGAAACGCTGGCGGAATTAAAGAAAAAGGAAATATGCGATTTTGATCAATTGGTTAAGTTTTTTCATTTAATTCGCTCAATTGGTAATCACGGGCTAAATTATAAATTTTCCCGCTATTTGCGTGATTTATTTAGTACGCCAAGAATTTACTTTTACTGTGGCGTTGCTGCATATAACGTTGAAAAATATGATGAAGCAAAGGATTTCTTTGTTGATTATTACAGGGTTACCCATTCTAAGGTTGCGCAATATAACGCAACGGCAGCAGGTGAAATGTTGATGGGAAATAAGCGCTTTCCTCAACTTCTTCCTTATAATTTGATTTTTCCTGAAAGTAAAATAATAGAGCTTGAAGGGCTTGCTCCTAAGTATTTGGTTATGTCTAAAAGACAATTGCGCAAAAAAGCGAGTGAGATTTATGATTTTGCAGAAGAATGCTTTTGTACCAATAGCACGGAGCTTCAAATTATAGCGTGCCAGATAGTTTCGTTTTTAGAAAGCGCTCAGGCTGAAAAATTTTTAAAAGAAAAGCTTATTGACTTGCGTTTGTCTGATAATATTAAAAGTATAATCGTTACGGCGTTAGTTGAAATGGGGAACGATAAGCTTACCGGATTGGTTTACGGTAACGTATATTCCCGTTTGCCCTTTGAAAGGGTGGAATTTACTGAAGATTGCTCGGAAATTTTTTTGGGTGCGTATGCAATAGCGTTTGGTAGAATGGCCCCTTATGATGAAAACGAATTATATAAATTAAAGGATTCCGTTTATGATATTTATTATAAGCTTGTTTCTAACGGAAATTTAAAAAAGGTTAACGACGTTCTTGCATTAGCTGCTTTTATTACGATTAATGCGGGAATTAAGATTAAATTAATGTCGGAAGAGCTTATTACGTATATAGGCTCTTCGGTTGAAAACGTAAATAAAATAATTAAGCTTGTTATAAGTGAATAAGGAGTATTATGAAGGTTAAAGTTGTTGATATTGACGTTATTTTTGATAATTTTCTTGTAAAATATATTAATGAAAACAAGGGCAAGTTTACAGAAAAGCAGTGGGAGGAAAAAATCCCCGTTTTATATCTTGAATTTGGCTCTACACCTATTGAGGAATTGGGAGGAATAGCCCCCGAAAATTATTATAGCGGACTTAGTGGTAAAGAATTAGCTGATTTATTAAAAGAGCACGTTGAACAGGACGTTCCCGTTTCTGATTTTTTATGTGAAGCTTTGATTGCCAGTGACTGTGAAAAATACGTTATTGATTTTATTGATGGCGCTCATAGTGAAGAATTGATTTTTTACAGTATTAATATTTTAAGCGATAAACATTCAACTGCTGCTTTCGACCGTTATTTTGAGATGCTTTTAGATGATAAAACCAGCGAGGATTTAAAAGAGCTTTTAGCTGAAAAGCTTGCAACTTTTCCCGAACAGTCAAAAGAAAAGGCGTTAGCTCTTTATGAAAAAGCGGGTAGTAGCGCTATTTATTTTCTTGAAATTTTCTCTCTTTGCAAGCATGATGATAGAATTTTAAAAATACTTACCACGGAATTAAAAAATAATCTTAACGATATCCCTTTATATTTAACTTACGTAACTAGATACGGTGATGAAAAGGCTTTACCTACTTTATTAGAGGTTATAGCTATGCCAACGATAAATTACGTTGACTTTAGGGAATTAAAATTTGCTATTGAGTTGTTTGGCGGAGAATATAAGGAAAAACGCGATTTTTCTAACGACATATATTATAAAAGAGTTAAGGGTAGTAAAGATGAAACTTCTGGCAATTAATCAGGAAACGGAGTTGGAAGAAAGTAAATTGTTTGGTGAAGTATATTTGCCGGATGCGTGGTTAGAAGAGGACGTATTTTCTCCCTTTGAATTTTTTGTGGCTCAAATTAATTTAGAGCAGGTAAGGAGCGAGTATTTACCTCAAAAGGGATATTTGTATTTTTTCGTTGAAGCATACTCTTTTACTAAGAACAAAATGAAAGCAAAGGTTAGATATTTTAAGGAAGAACCTGATGCGTATACCGATTTTAACGATGGTTTTTTTGATGAAGAGCCTGAACAATATTCACTTTTGGAAAATAGTTTAGGTACGTTAAACTTTATTGAAATTAATGAAGCACAGGTTGAATTGTTATCAATCCCTTCAAATCTTCTACCTATTGACTTAGAATGTGATAAATTAGCTTTCACAATGACTTTAACTGATTTGCAAGAGTTAAAATTCGAACACTGCAGTTTAGTATTTGTAAACCAATAAATTAAAAAAATACTTTAAAAATTTTTAAAAATCATTGTAAAAATGCTTTACATATTTAATAATAAAGTCTATAATAGGAGCATAAAAGAAATTGATTATTAATTAGCTCATCATTTTCCCCCTTATCATATATTTTTTTACAGAAAGCAATTTGCATCGAGTGCAAGTTGCTTTTTGTATTTTATTTAAAAAGCCTTTACTAATTTAATAAGTTATGTTATAATAATGAAGGTTTATCGTTATAAGGTAAATAAAGTATCGTTAATATTTTTTACTCTTAAAAAATTTGAATTTTATACGTTTAATTTAGTTAAGGAGAAGTAAAATGACGGGGGATAAATTTACTAAAAAAAGCTGGTTGATTTTAATTGTTTTCGGCATGATTGGGCAAATTGCTTGGGCTGTTGAAAACATGTATTTTAATCTATTTCTATTTGAAACTGTAAGCAAATCTCTTTCTGCTGTAACCTTAATGGTTCAGCTTAGTGGTATTACCGCAACGGTGGTTACGTTATTAGCGGGAACTATATCGGATAAACTTAAAAATAGAAGATCGTTTATTTCATTTGGTTATATTATATGGGGTATAACCGTTCTATTATTTGCATTTATCACTACGGGTAACGTTCAAAAGCTGTTTGCTATTGAAGACGTGCAAAAGGCCGTAACCGTTACTTTAGGTATTATAGTAGCTATGGACTGTATTATGACTGCATTTGGTTCAACTGCTAACGACGCTTGCTTTAATGCTTGGGTTACGGATAACACTCATTCTTCTTACCGTGGAAGAGTAGAAAGCGTTCTTGCAATACTACCACTTATTGCAATGCTTATCGTTGCGGGCGGATTTGGTATGATTGTTACCGCATTTGGCGGGTATACGGAGCTGTTTATTGGATTAGGATTAATTATCTCTATCACGGGTATTCTAGGGTTGGTGCTTATTAAGGATAGTCCTAATTTGCAAACCTTAAAACCAAGTAAATTTTCTGATATTTTTTACGGATTTAAGCCTTCAGTTATTAAAGAAAATAAAAAGCTTTATTTAAATTTATGTATAATAGGAATATTTGGTATTGCAACGCAAGTGTTTATGCCTTATCTAATTATATTTATGAAGACTTATCTGCATTTCTCAGATATAGAATATAGCTTAATTTTTGGCGCAGCAATAATAATTGGCGCAATAATTGCCGTTGTTTTAGGTAAACTATCCGATAAATGGAAAAAGGAAAGAGCTCTTTACTTGTTTATCGGCCTATTTTCAATCGGTTTGTTAATAATGTATTTTACAACAAGTTTAGAAAAGCCGTTGCTATTCCTTCTTTTTGGTATGGGCGGAACGGTTATGATTTTGGGTAATATTTTGGTTTCTACTTTAACCGGTGCTATGGTTAGAGATAATACACCTGATGAAAACGTTGGTAAGTTACAAGGAATAAGAATGATATTTTCAGTTTTAATTCCCATGCTTATCGGTCCTGAAATCGGTAATGCGATTAACAGAAAAATGAATATTCCTTTACCTGATTTAGGATCTGCCGATACAATGACTACTGAATATATACCTGCGCCTGAAATCTTTTTGGTTGCGGCGCTGATAGCTTTGCTTTCTATTGCCGTAATATTTATTTTAAATAAGGTTGGTAAAGGTAAAAATGATTCACTTAAAAACGAATTATAACATTGGTGAAGTTCCTCATTCGCAATATCCAAGACCTCAATTTATTAGAGATAGCTTTTTGTGTTTAAACGGAAAGTGGGGTTTTGCGGTTGGGAAAGCAGGAACTCTACCAAATGAATATACTGAAGAAATATTAGTCCCTTTTTCGCCTGAATGTATTAATTCTGGAATAGGGAAGCAGGTTTTAGTAGAAAAGGATGACGTTCTTTGTTACAAAAAGAGTTTTGAGTTAACCTCTGATTGGCTAAACGGTATTGCATTATTGCATTTTGGTGCAGTAGATTATTATTGCGAAGTTTTTTGCAATAATAAGAAAGTTGGTTCTCATAAGGGTGGATTTACCGCGTTTACCTTTGACGTTAGTAAATATTTGGTTGAAGGAATCAATGAAATTTCCTTAATCGTTAAAGATGATACTGAAAACTCTGGTGCGGGCAGGGGAAAGCAAAGTAAAACGCCTGGTGGAATTTGGTATACCCCTCAAAGCGGAATATGGCAAACAGTATGGATGGAAAAGATCCCCGTTAATCATATTGAGGCTATTGATTATTATCCTAATTTTGAACAAAATGAAGTTTTAGTAAAGATAAAAGCTTCTAGCTCTGTAAGTTATCAAGTTTTTGATGAAGGAAATCTTATTGTTTCCGGTGAGTCCAACGGGGATTTCCTCTTAAAGTATGATTTCAAGCCTTGGTCGCCTGAAAATCCAAAATTATACGATATAAAAGTAACGTGTGGCGAAGACGTGATTAAATCTTATTTTGCAATGCGTTCTTTTGGTATTGTTGAAGATAAATTTGGTAAAAAGCGTCTTTCATTAAACGGAAAACCCTATTTCTTTAGCGGATTACTTGATCAAGGTTATTGGTCTGATGGATTATTAACTTATCCTTCAGATGAAGCTATTTACGAGGAGCTTGTTTTATTAAAGAAAATGGGCTTTAACACCTTGCGCAAGCATATTAAGATTGAGCCTTTACGTTGGTATTATTATTGCGATAAGCTTGGTTTTGTTGTTTGGCAGGATTTCGTTAACGGTGGTGGTGAATATAAATTCAACCATATAGCAACCTTTCCGTTTTTAGGTTTTAAGCATAGGGATGACGATTACGCGTATTTTGCCCGTGAGAATGAAAAAGGACGCAAGGCTTTCGTTAAAGAGTGGCAAGAAACGGTTGAACAGTTAAAAAATTGCGTTTGTATATCAATGTGGACCATTTTTAACGAAGGATGGGGGCAGTTTGATAGCGCAAAAATGCAAGAGGCAGTGAAGCTTGTAGATCAGTCAAGGGTTATAGAGAGTATTAGCGGTTGGCACGATTATAAAAATCAATGCGATATAAAAAGCTTGCACACCTATTACACCAAGCTTAAAGTGCCTAAGGATTTAAGACCTGTAACCTTAAGTGAGTTTGGTGGCTATTCTCTAAAAATTAGCGGTCACGTTTTTGATGAAAAGAAGTTTTTTGGTTATAAAAAGTTTAAATCACAAGAAAAATTCGTCGTTGCGCTTAAAAAATTATATAAAGAAAAGCTTTTACCTTTAATATCCAAAGGTTTATCTGCTGCGATTTATACGCAGGTTTCAGACGTTGAAGAAGAAATAAACGGTCTTGTGACTTACGATAGAAAGGTTATTAAAATAGCGCCGGAAGAAATGAAAGCTCTTAACGAAGCGCTTTACGCTGAAGCAAATAAAGTGATTGATTAATTTTAAAGACTCTTACTTGATTAATATCAATAAAGAGTCTTTTTTATTGCTTAAAAGTGGTATTAAATAGTAAAATTAAAATAAATATTATATATAAAGGAAATTTTATGAATAGGCTGTTTAATACCTTGAAAATTAGTTGTTTGGTTATAGGTGGAGTAATTGGGGCCGGATTTATTAGCGGGCGTGAAATTATGACCTTTTTTTACGGCTATAATAAATATTTTTCTTCTATAATACTTTTTATTGTACTTTTTTTATTGATTTACCTATTGTTACGCTTGAAAAACCTATTTGCATTAGATTTAATTAAAAAAAGTAACGTGCTAATTTTACTATTTAACCTTTTAATCATGGCTTCTATGCTTGCAGCTACGGATAGTTTGGCAGAAGGCTTATTTGGAACACCTAAAAACATACCGATATTTTCTATTGGTTTGCTAATTCTTTCAACCTTGTGCTGTATGAGTGGGTTTTCTAGGCTTTCTAACGTTAGCGCTGTGATTGTTCCAATATTGATTATTATATTTTTTAGTGCAATAATAGTTATTCCCACGGTAGAAAACACAAAAAGCATTCTAACGGGAGTGCATCTTTATTCTTGTGTTTCTTACGGAGCTCTTAATATATTTTTGATCCAGCCTTTTTTAATTAAAATAAAAGAAGAAAGAAAGGATTATTCCCCCTTTTGGGTAGCCTTTCTTTCTTCCATTGTGTTAGTTTTAGCCATTTTTGCATTTTTAGGTGTTTTATCGGAAGATTGTATTTCTTGTGACATTCCGTTAATTCTCTTGGCAAAATCTAACAAATATTTATATTATTTGCTCTCTTTAATAATTTTTATTGGTATATTTACCACTTTAACTGCAGTACAGTACCCATTTTGTAGTTTGACTAAAAATGGAAGTTTCCTAGCCTTAATCATAGTAAGCGTTATTGCTTTTGCAATTTCCAGAGTTGGATTTTATACTATAGTTGATAAGGTTTATCCCGCTATGTCGCTTTTATCAATTATATATTATTTATTTATTATTGCCATTTCGTTATTTTTTTCTCTAAAAGGGCAACGCTCGCATACATTACGCCGGCAAGAAGACATAAAATTACGGTACTTGCCATAACTAAATCTAATTTAAGAACTTGACCGCCGTATACGATTAAATAGCCTAATCCTCGCTTTGAAACGATATATTCGCCCATAATTGAGCCAATCCAGCTTAATCCTACGTTTACTTTTAGGGTAGAAATTAAAGTCGGAATAGAATTTGGTATTATTAGGCGAGTTAAAATTTGCATTTTACTTGCCCCCATTGATTGCAATAAAAATATTTTGCCGTTATCGGTCTGTAAAAATCCCGTCAACATATTTATTATAGTTACTATTACCGTTACTAATACCGTCATAACGACGATTGACTTAATACCAGCGCCAAAGGCTATAATTATTACCGGGCCAAGCGCTATTTTGGGTAATGCGTTTAAAACTACTACGTAGGGCTCTAAAATGCTTCTTAAACGGGTTGAAAGCCATAATAGGGTTGCAATAAACGTTCCTGCAATCGTTGCAATTAGAAAGCCTATAACGGTTTCGTATAGAGTAGTGCCTATATGTTTAAATAATTCACCATCTTTAAATAAATCGTTTATAGTTTTTGCAATACGAGATGGGGAAGAAAATAGAAATGCGTCAATTATTTGCTTGCTTGCCAATATTTCCCATAGAGCAATAAAGCTTAGTAAAATAAAAATTCTAAAAGTCCAAATGATTACTATTTTTCTTTTTAAATTTTTTAGGTAAGATTTACGCGCTTGCGATATTTTTTCGTTAATCTTCATTTGTGCAACTCCTCCCAAATTTTTTCAAATAAAGGCGCAAATTCCTTTTGCTCCCTTCTTTTTAGTGGGGTTAAGCTTTTATCTAAATCAACTATGTGTTCGTTTAAAATAGTAGCAGGTCTTTCTGTTAAAACGATAATTTTATCTGCAACGGAAATTGCTTCTGAAATATCGTGTGTAACTAAAATGGCTGTTTTATTTTCTTTTTTAATAATGCTGTAAACGTCATCACAAACGCTTAATCTCGTTTGGTAATCTAGGGCAGAGAAGGGCTCGTCTAATAGCAATAAGTCTGGGGAAAAGGAAAGGGTGCGAATTAATGCCGCTCTTTGTCTCATTCCGCCTGAAAGCTGATTTGGGTATGATTTTTGAAAGCTTTCCAATCCGTATTTCTTTAGTAATGAAGAAACCTTTGAAATCGTTTTTTCATTGACCATCTTTTTTATTTTTAATGGTAATAGGGTGTTTTGTTCTATAGTTAGCCAAGGGAAAAGCTCGTCTCTCTGTAGCATATAGCCAATAAATGATGTTGCTTTTTGATTTAATAATTTGTTGTAAAAGATTATTTTGCCTTCGTAAGGAATAAGGCTTGCAATTGCGGAAAGTATGCTGGTTTTACCACATCCGGACTTCCCGATAATGGCAATAAATTCACCTTTTCTTACCTTAAAAGAGATGTTGTTAATGGCTTGAATTTCAGCCTTTTTCGTTTGATAATAAATACTTAAATTATTAATTTCCAGAAGTGTATCCATAATTTTTCTCCGCGGTTTAACTTTGCTTTTTTTAAGAATGTTTTTGCTTTATGAAAGACATAAAAATATCAAAAAATCCTTTTATAATCAGCGATTATTAACTATTTTATATTTGAATACTTTGTAAGAACAAGTTTGCTAAATTCAACTTTTTCATCAAGCTCGTTTGCATTTTGCATAACCTCTTGTAATCTGTTAAAGGATTCTTCCTTCATGGTTACGTCCGTTACCCAAGCGCTTATTTCATTGTATCTGTTTATAGAATTTATAATACTTTTATCGCTTATTCCGGGGAATTGTTTTTTTAAAGATTTAACGAGTTCTTCTTGGGGCGCTGTTTGAACGAATTCAATGCCTCTTTTTACTGCTCTTACGAAGCCTTCAATAACATCCTCGTTATTTAGTATATAATCGTTTAATGCCATAAACGCAGTATATGGGATTTCGCCGCTATCTTTACCAATGCTTGCAACTACGTAGCCTTTACCTGCTTCTTCAAATTCAGATGCCGTGGGCTCAAATAATGTACAATAGTCACCGGTTCCGCCTTCAAAGGCTGCTGCCGTTAGGGCAAATTGAACGTCGTAATTCAAGTAAATATTTTCGCCGTTATAAAGACCGTTTTGATTAAATAGGTATTCCAAAGTCATTGCGGGAACACCGCCTTTTCTTCCTGCAATAATTTCTTTACCAATTAAATTTTGGTAAGTAAATTCACTTTCTTTGTTTCTTGAAACTAAAAACGAGCCGTCTCTTTGGGTTAACTGAGCAAAGATTTTGGGGTAGTTTTCCTTGCCGTTTAAATAAACGTAAATTGCGGCTTCAGGCCCCATTAAGCCCACGTCTGCGCTATCTGATAAAATTGCAGTCATAGACTTATCCGCTCCTCCGCCGTTAGTTAGTTCGATTTCTATATTTTCATCTAAAAAGTATCCGTTTTCTATTGCAACGTAAAAGGGCGCGTAAAAAATTGAGTGAGTAACTTCGTTTACTCTTACTAAAGTTTTATCGTTTTTATTTTCAACGCAACCGCCTACGCTAAAGAATAGTAAAAGTGTAGAGCAAAGAATGCAAAAGATTTTTTTCATAATAACTCCTTTTTTAACAAAAATTTCTATAATATATCTTATGTTTAAGGTTAATTAATTGACAATTAAGCGCAAAATATCTATAATAATAGATATTGAAAAAAATATTCACTTAACTAATGAAGGTTAACTATGGAACTTAACAAGAATTATAATCCAAAGGATTTTGAAAAACGTATTTACGAAAATTGGGTAGAAAAGAAGTATTTTGAAGCTCATCCTAACCCTGAAAAGCTTCCTTACACTATCGTTATGCCCCCTCCAAATATAACCGGTCAATTACACATTGGCCACGCGCTTGACCAAACCTTACAGGATGCCGTTATTAGATTTAAAAGAATGCAAGGTTACGAAGTTTTATGGCTTCCCGGAACGGACCATGCTTCAATTGCAACGGAAGTAAAAATCGTTGAAAAAATCAAGGCTGAAGAAGGAAAAACCAAGCAAGACCTTGGTAGAGAGGCTTTCCTTGAAAGAGCATGGGATTGGAAAAATACCTATGGCAATAGAATAGTTGAACAAATTAAGCGTTTAGGCTCTTCATGTGACTGGTCTAAGCTAGCTTTTACTATGGATGAAAACTGTTCTGCCGCTGTATTAGAGGTTTTTGTAAAGCTTTATAACAAGGGTTTAATTTACAGAGGCTCAAGAATTATTAACTGGTGTCCTTGCTGTAAGACCGCCCTTTCTGATGCTGAAGTTGAGTATTCAGACGAGCCTTCTAACTTTTGGCATTTAAAATATCAGGTTAAGGATAGTGACGAATATATCGTAGTTGCTACAACCCGTCCTGAAACTATGCTTGGCGATACCGCAGTTGCCGTTAACCCTAAGGATAAAAGATATACTAATTTAGTTGGTAAAACGGTTGTTTTACCCTTAATTAATAAGGAAATTCCTATCGTTGCCGATTCTTACGTAGATATGGAATTCGGTACTGGCGCTGTTAAGATTACCCCCGCGCACGATCCTAACGACTTTGAAGTAGGACTTCGCCATAATTTACCCGTTGTTAGAGTAATGAACGACGATGGAACTATGAATGAATTAGCCGGTCAATATCAGGGCTTAGATAGATTTGAAGCTAGAAAGGTTATAGTAGAAGACTTAAAGGCTTGTGGCGCGCTTATTAAAATTGAGCCTCACGCTCATAACGTAGGTCACTGTTACCGTTGTCATTCTATTGTAGAGCCTATTATCTCTAAACAATGGTTTGTTAAGATGGAAGACTTAGCAAGACCTGCTATTCAAGCAGTAAAGGATAAATCAATTAAGTTTACTCCTAAGCGCTTTACTAAGATTTACTATAATTGGATGGAAAACATTAAGGATTGGTGTATTTCTCGTCAGCTATGGTGGGGACATAGAATTCCTGCGTATTACT
Source organism: Clostridiales bacterium (assembly GCA_015055965.1). GTDB lineage: Bacteria > Bacillota > Clostridia > Christensenellales > Borkfalkiaceae > HGM11416. The sequence goes on along the minus strand of SVHG01000003.1, from coordinate 80,552 downwards.
GTGAAGAATGCGGTGAACTAGTTGTTGACGTAAAAGCTCCTGAAAAGTGTCCAAAGTGCTCTTGCACGCATTTTAAACAGGATGAAGACGTATTAGATACTTGGTTCTCATCTGCTTTATGGCCTTTCTCAACGCTTGGATATCCCAAGAAGACTGCTGAATTAGATTATTTCTATCCCACGGATACCTTAATTACAGGTTACGACATCATCTTCTTCTGGGTAGCAAGAATGATCTTTAGCGGTATAGAGCATACCGGAAAAATTCCTTTCAAGGACGTTATGATTCACGGTATCGTTCGTGATGCCGAAGGAAGAAAGATGAGTAAGTCTTTAGGTAACGGAATTGATCCGCTTGAAGTTATAGACGAATACGGCGCAGATACCTTAAGATTTTCACTTGTAAACGGTGTTTCAGCCGGTAACGATACCAGATATTCTACCGATAAGGTTGAAGGAACTAGAAACTTTATTAATAAACTATGGAACGCGAGCCGTTTCGTTTTAATGAATGCTGAAGACGTTGAAATTAAGCCTATTTCAGAATGTAAGCTTTCAGTTGCGGATAAGTGGATACTTTCTAAGCTTAACGATACTATTAAAGCAGTTACCTTAAATATGGATAAATTTGAAATCGGCTTGGTTGCTTCAACTGCTCACGATTTCTTATGGTATGATTTCTGTGACTGGTATATCGAACTTTCAAAACCTGCATTATACAGTGAGAATAAGACTTTAAAAACCGATACTTTAAGCGTTTTAGTGTATGTTTTAAGCGAATCATTAAAGCTTTTACACCCCATTATTCCCTTTATTACCGAAGAGATTTATCAAAATATTCCCGGATCTGAAGAGAGTATTATGATTTCTAAATTCCCTCAATATAACAAGAAGTTTGCATATCGCAAGGATAGAGCAGCAGCGGAAACCGTTATGGCTATAATTAAGGGATTAAGAAATTTACGCGCTCAAGTAAACGCTCCTATGTCTAAGAAGGTTGACGTTTACGTTGTTGCGTCAGACCGCAAGCTTATCACTAAGACCTCCTCTTATATTGAAAAGTTAGCTGGTGTAACGTCGGTTAAATTCGTTGATAGTAAGGCTGATATTAGTGAAAAAGTATTATCAGTAATGCTTCCCGGTTATGAAATTTACGTTCCTCTTGGAGAGCTTGTTGATATTCAACAGGAAATCTCTCGTTTAAAGGGTGAGCTTGAAAAGGTAGAAAAAGATATTAAGTTTGCCGAAGGTAGATTAAATAATCCCGGATTCGCTGCGAAAGCTCCTAAGGCGGTTGTAGATGCAGAACGCGTTAAGCTTGCTAAAAATTTAGAAGTTAAAGAAAAATTATTAACGAGCTTAGCTGAATACGAAAATTAATTACAAATGAAAAAGGGCGCGCGAAACCGAACGCTCTTTTTTATCATTTCAAATAAATTGTAGATGGAGAATAATGAAGAAAAAAATTAAAAACCTTAAAATCCGCTTTTTAGGCGGTGTGGGGGAAATTGGTAAAAATATGACCGCTTTAGAATACGGCGACGATATTATTATCGTTGACGCAGGTCTTACCTTTCCCTCAATGGATATGCCGGGTATAGATTTAGTTATACCTGACACTACTTTTTTAGCGCAAAATAGAGAAAAGGTGCGCGGTATAGTTTTAACGCACGGTCATGAAGATCATATTGGAGCTCTTCCTTATTTGCTTAAGGAAGTTAATATGCCCGTATACGGCACAAAATTAACTTTAGCTCTTGCTGAAAATAAGTTAAGAGAGCAAGGTGTAAAAGGTGTTAAATTAAACTGTGTAAAGCCTTCTAATAAGGTTAAATTAGGATGTTTTACCGTTGAATTTATCAACGTTAACCATTCTATAGCCGGTTCGTGCGCTCTAGCTATAACCACACCCGTTGGCGTAATAGTCCATTCAGGGGATTTTAAAGTGGATTTAACGCCAATAAATGGCAATATAGTAGACATAACTAGATTTTCTGAAATTGGGAAAAAGGGTGTTTTGCTATTTATGTGTGAATCAACCAACGTTGAAAGAGAAGGGTATTCTATGAGTGAACGCGTGGTTGGCGAAACTCTTGATAAAATATTTGTTTCTAACCAAAAAAGAAGGTTAATTATTGCGACTTTTGCAAGTAACGTATATAGAATACAACAAATTATTAACCTTGCAATAAAACACAAGCGCAAGGTTGCCTTTTTGGGTAGAAGTATGATTAACGTTGCTGAAACTGCGAAAAAGATTGGGGAAATGACTATTCCTGACGGGGTAGTGGTTGATATTGATAGAGTAAAGAATATTCAAGATAAAGACTTGGTTATTTTATCAACCGGTAGTCAAGGCGAGCCTATGAGCGCTTTAACTAGACTTGCTTCAGATGACGTAAATCAAGTTCGAGTAAATTCTAACGATACTATAGTAATATCCGCAAGTCCTATCCCCGGTAATGAAAAGAGTGTGTATAACGTTATAAATAATTTATACCGTAAGGGCGCAGAGGTTATTTATGATGATTTGAATAGCATTCACGTTTCGGGGCATGCGTGCCAAGAAGAGTTAAAAATATTGCACTCTCTTTTAAAGCCTAAGTTTTTTATTCCTATTCACGGCGAATATAGGCATTTAAAGAAACATTGTATTCTTGCCAAGGAGCTTGGTATGAGAGAGTCTAATATGCTTATTTGCGATATAGGCGATACCGTTGAGCTTACTAATAAATCTATGAAGAGAGGCGAAAGCTTTCAAGCCGGAAGTAAGCTTGTTGACGGCCTTACGATTGACGACGCATCTTCTTTGGTTCGTGATAGGTTACATCTTGCTGAAGACGGTATTTTGGTTGCTTTTTCTTCCATTTCCGCTGAATCAGGGGAGTTTATTCAAGAACCAAGCTTTATTCTAAAGGGCGTTGTATTAAGCGAAGAGCAGCTTAACGATTGTAAGAATATCGTATACAGAACGGTTTCTGATTTTGACGTTAAAGATGACACGCCTGAATTAAGACATAGGCTTAGAAAGGCGCTAAAAAACTATATTTACAAGAAAACGAAAAATACACCTATGATAGTTCCTGTAATTACTAAACTATAAGCGAAGAATTAAAAAATGAGTGAATTTACTAAATCAAAGGTGCACGTTAGTATTAATGAAGATATTTCTAACATGCGAAAGGAGTATAAAGCAAACGGTATTCCAACTATTTTAGATGAAAGCCTTAACCTGCTTTTACTTACTTTAAAAATTAAAAATCCCACAAAAATTTTAGAAATTGGTACTGCAACGGGAATGAGTGGTATTTGTATGCTTGATGCTTGTCCTAATGCAACCCTAGTAACTATTGAAGCTAACGATTCAAGCTATAAAGAAGCAAAGATTAACTTTGAAAAGCATGGAAAGCTTGATAGAACTACCTGCTATTTTGGGGATGCCGGAGATATTATTAGATTTTTAGATTCCGGTTATGATTTTATATTTCTAGACGGGGCAAAGGCTAGATATTACGATTATCTGCCCGAGCTAAAAAGGTTATTGGTTAAAGGTGGAGTTTTATTTGCTGATAACGTATTGTTTAGGGGTTTGGTTGAATGTGAAAAGCCACCCCATAGGGATATGACAATAGTTAGAAATTTAAGAGCGTTTATTGACGAGCTTACACAAGACAAAAATTATACCACGAGTGTTATTGACGTTGGAGACGGCGTTTTAATAGCATATTATAATTAGAAATATGAAGAATTTTGAATTATTAGCCCCTGCGGGCAATTTTGAAAAACTAAAGACTGCGTTATATTACGGAGCAGATGCCGTTTACGTTGGCGGTGTTGACTTTTCTTTACGCGCGTTAAGCGAAAACTTTAATCGTGAGCAATTAGCTTTAGCAACTGAGTATACGCATAATAAGTGTAAAAAGATTTACGTGGCAGTTAATATTATCGCAAAAAATGCAGATTTTTCTCTTTTAGAGGATTATTTAAGATATTTATATGAGATAAAGGTTGATGCCGTTATCGTTTCTGATCCCGGCGTAATTATGCTTATTAAATCATGCGCTCCGGGATTAGAGATACATCTTTCTACTCAAGCAAGCACTATGAATAAATATACTGCTGAGTTTTGGGTTAAACAGGGTGTAAAGAGAATTGTTCTTGCCAGAGAGCTTTCCTTAAAGGAGGTTAAGGAAATTAGCGAATACTGCGGAGGGGAAATAGAAGTCTTTGCGCATGGAGCTATGTGTATTTCATATAGTGGAAGATGCTTACTTTCAAACTATTTAACGGGCAGAGAAAGTAATCGTGGCGCTTGTGTTCAATGCTGTAGATGGGAATACGAAATACGTGAAAAATCTAAAAAAGACGGTGAGTTTTTGCCAATTGAAGAGGATTCTCGCGGAACTTATATTTTAAACAGTAAAGACTTAAACTTAATTAGTTATTTGGATGAGCTTTATACTAGCGGGGCTGTTTCTCTTAAAATAGAAGGTAGAATGAAGAGTGAATATTATTTAGCAACCGTTATAAACGCTTATAGAAGAGCGATTGACTGTTACGAAAAACAGGGTGCTTCTTATAAAGATGATTTACTGTTCGAGAATGAAGTTTCTAAAACCGCGCATAGAGCGTTTACAACTGCTTATTTTTTAGGCGAAAATCCTAACACTGTTAACTACGATGATTCACAAAGCAGAGGGGATAGAACCTTTATGGCTTTAGTGTTGGATTACGTTAAGGACGAAAATGGAAGTTATGCTTTAATTGAAATGCGTAACAGATTTAAATTAGGTGACGTGTTAGAGGTTTTATCTCCAACTGATAGCTTTAATAAAAACATTCCGGTTGAGCATTTAACCGATTGTGACGGCAACGTGATTGAAGATGCTAAGCTTGTTCAACAAAAGTTGCGCCTTTATACTGACGTTATCTTACAAGCAGGCGACATATTACGTAAATAATTAATTTAATATTTTAATAGGAATATAAAATTCGGCAAATTCATACATTCTTTTTATGGAGAATGTAAATGTTTGCCGAATTTTTATCTTTTATAGTTGGGAAATTAATATTTTTTTGCGCATCAATTGCAGGTGACAGTTTTCCTAAGCCGTTATCTAAAGAAGAGGAGCGCAAGTATTTAATTGCCTTTAAAAACGGGGATATGCAAGCAAAGGAAAGGTTAATTAAACATAATTTGCGCCTTGTTGCTCATATTGTGAAAAAATACCAAGGAGCTTATGATAATGAAGATTTAATTTCCGTGGGCACAATAGGACTTGTTAAGGCCATAAATACGTATGATTTTTCTAAAGGCGCTCAACTTGCTACTTATACGGCAAGGTGTATAGAAAATGAAATTTTAATGTTGCTTAGAGCAAATAAGAAATATAAGGCTGACGTTTCAATATCTGAAGTAGTTGGTTGTGATAAAGATGGAAATGAATTAAGTCTTATGGATTTACTTTCTATAGATGAAGAAAGCGTATTAAATCAGGTTGAGCAAAACTTGTTTTATGAAAAACTGATTAAAACTATTAAGGAATGTTTAACGGAAAGAGAGTTTACCGTTATAGTTTTAAGGTTTGGATTAAAGGGGAATAAACCACTTTGTCAACGCGAAGTTTCAGCGTTATTAAAGATTTCTCGCTCATATATATCTCGTATAGAGAAAAAATCAATTGAGAAAATTAAAGAATATATATCAAAAAATAACATTAATTTACAGTAAAAAAAGTGGGCTACGCGTTTTGCATAGTCCACTTTCAATTTTATAGATATTTTGATTTTAAATATTTGGCAACCAAATCTCTTGCGTAAAGTGAATTAGTAGCAGTATAGTTGGTTATAACCGTTAAATTGTTGTAGCTGTAATCGCTGGTGTAAGAGTCGGTTAAAATGTAATAGGTTTTGCTGTTAACTACCTGGCTTGAGGTTATTGATGAGTATATGTGGTAACTGCTATTTGTTGAGTTAAGGAATCTACTCTTTAAATCGCTGCCTGAAATAGAACATAAAACTAAATCGTTATCAAACGGTAATAAATTAAATATATCACCGTATAAAACGGTACCGCCTGCTAAATCGTAAGGGGTTCTAGTTTGCAAAAATCCACCGCCTAAAACGATTTCGTATTGAGTTCCCTTGGTCATTTCAATACCGAAATCGTAATAAGTTTTTGCCGTTAAATCTTCAAAGGTGCTATCATCCATAAAGGGGACGTTTTTTCCTACGATTTCGCTTTGTACTTTGCCGTATTTATAAGTGTAATACCAATTATCTATTTCATCAATAATAGAATCGTTTTTTGAAGAGGTTGAAGAATAATAGGTTGGTTGATCTGCGCTAGTTAAGCTTACTTGATATTTTCCGTTTTCGTACTTACATCTTAACTTGGATAGGAAAAATGTTGAGCCATTAGAGTAGTTTTGTAAATGCCAAACACCCTTAGAATCGTAAAATTTATAGCGCTGGTGCGTGTGAGCTTCTAAAACTAAATCTACGTAAGAGCCACTCAATGCGGAAACGTCGTAATAGGGAAGACTGGAAATACCATTCTTTTGGCTTCTTTCAGCCCCGTCATGAATGGATAAAATAATAAAATCTGCGCCCATATCCTTTAATGCTTGAGAATCTCGCTTGATTTGTTCAGTTAAAGCGTTGCCGGTAAGGAAGGTTATTCCCTGTATTTGAGATGCAGCGATAGAGCTTTTTACGTCACCAATCGAACCGATTATACCAATTTTAACGCCGTTACGTGAAACAAGCTTGTAAGGTGTTGCCCATTCGGGTGAAGAATTGTTTTTAGTATATCTAACGTTGTTAGCCAAAATAGTGGTTGCTGAATAGTTAACGTGATCAACGATCCTTTGTTCGCCCCAGTCAAACTCATGGTTTCCAAGAGTGCTTGCCTCGTATCCGTTAGCAAGCAAGAAATCATCCATGTTGTAACCGTATGAAAGTCCTGCTTCAGCAGTTCCTTGGTAAATATCTCCTTGATCGATAAAGATATTAAACTGATCGTTTTGGCTTGCAAGGGATTGCATATTTGCAGTTAGCTTTGATAAACCGGGGTTGTAACCGCCGTCTGGCTTAATTTGACCGTGTAAATCGTTAGTGGAAAATAGTTGAATAGTAAAATCGGAATAATATGGTGTGTAATTATCTTCGGCGTAAGTAAATGAAATATAATTGATTTTTATCTTTCTAGGTGTCCAAAAGCTTATAAAGTAATCTTTTGAGTATTCAGATAAGTCAATTACGTATTCGCTTCCAACTGTTGTGACGTAAGTTCCGTAATCGTTGGGGTTGTCAATAAAATTTCTACCAATTCTATATTTTAGATAGCCAAAACCAACTTCGTTTTGCTCTTCGATTGAATTTGCACTAATAAATTCGTAGTTAATAGTTACAGATCTTAAATCGCCAAGCGGGGTAAGATTTGTAAGGTATCCTGCCTTGTTTAATGAGATATGTCCGTTATCGGATTCAAATACGTTTGAATAAATGAATTCTATCCCGTCTGCAACGTGTGTTATTTGGTTGGATTCTTCCAAAAGAGTGGGGGAGTTTTCCGCATCTAATTGACAGTTTAAAAGATTGGCGTTATCGTCAGGTGTATTATCTTCTTTTGAAGAGTTAGAAGTAGTCGTGCTTGAAGAAGATTCGGAAGTGCTAGACACGTTTGAATCCTCAACTGAAGCAGAGCTTGAGCTTTCGCTAGTAATAGAGCTTATATCACTACTTTTTGGTCCTTGACAAGCAAAACAAGTTAGCGAAATGATTGTTACTAATAAAAAAATAAGAGCTTTTTTCATTTTTATCCTCATAGGTATTTAATAAAGGCTAAATAATTGGTAAAGCAAGCAAATAAATTAATTCTAATAGTTGCTTTAAAAATTAAAAAGGGGTTTGACACATATTAATTGTATCAAACCCGAGTAAATGGTGCCGCTGGTGGGGTTTGAACCCACACGATGTCGCCATCACGGGATTTTGAGTCCCGCGCGTCTGCCAGTTCCACCACAGCGGCAAAGTTGAAGAAAAGTTTAGAAAACGGTTGCAATATATCCAAAAATGTGGCATAATATTACTGTATTTAAAATACTTTATATATAATATCATAAAATAATTGTAAAAGCAAACAATTTTAAAGTAGGTGAGTAATTTTTATGGAAAAATTAGTTTTAATAGACGGTAACAGCGTATTGTATAGGGCGTTTTACGCAACTCCATATTTTGCAACCTCAAAGGGTGTGCAAACGAATGCTGTATACGGCTTTACCAATATGCTGCTTAAAATTATTAACGATATAAAGCCTACTCATATGCTTGTTGCTTTTGATAGGAAAGAGGCTACCTATCGACATAAAATGTATGAGGGTTATAAGGCGACTAGAAAGCCTATGCCACCCGAACTAGTACCGCAAGTAGATTTAATTAAAAAGCTTTTAATTTCTTTTGGTATAACAATTTATGAAAAGGCCGGTTTAGAGGCAGATGATATAATCGGTTCAGCTGCAAAGCACTTTCCTGTGGAAACTATTATTATAACGGGGGATAAGGATAGCTTTCAGCTCATAGATGAAAGTACTAGCGTTTATTTTACAAGACATGGAATAAGCGAGTTAGAGGTTTTTAACAACGAAAACTTCTTTGAAAAGAACGGAATAAATCCCTTGCAAATTATTGATTTGAAAGCTTGCATGGGGGATGCTTCAGACAATATCCCCGGTATTACAGGGGTAGGGGAAAAGACGGCTAAGGCATTAATTACAGAATTTTCTTGCATTGAAAATTTATATGAGAACACCGATAAATTAAAGGGTAAATTACAGGAAAAGGTTATTGCAAGCAGGGAATCCGCATTTATGTCTAAGGTGCTTGCAACTATAGACGTTAATGCTGATATTGGCTTTAGCTTAAATGATTTGCGGTTTGCTTTTCCGTTACCTGAAAGCGCAAGAAAAATGCTTTCAGAGCTTGAATTTGCAACCGTTTTAAAGAAGGATATCTTTACTGAAAACAATTCGAGCAATGTTTTGGAAAATGTTGAAAAAAACGAGATAAAATGCGAGATTATTGATAAAATTATGTCTGATATAAATTATTTTTCAGGCGATTTTGTATCAATAGTTTTTGGTGAAAACGTTAACTTTTATTCAAATGAAACGGAATATAAAATTCTTATTAAAAACGATTTCTTTAGCCCCGGTCTTACCTTTGACGAGGCGTTGGAGTTTTTACGCCCGGTTTTAGTTGGCTCGTTGGATAAAAAGATTATTCTATTTGATAGAAAGAAAACGATGGGTATGCTAAGGGCGTACGGAATTGAAACTTTAAAGAAAACTGAAGACGTAATGTTGCAAAAATACGTTGTTGATTATACCCAAAAGGAAATGTCTTTAAGTGAGGTTATAGAAAGAGGTGGGTTAGATAGAAATACGCCGGCTTACTCACAATATCTTTTATATAAAAAATATGACGCTTTACTAACCGAAGAGGACTCAAAGAAAATTTATGAGGAAATAGAATTGCCCTTGTGTGACGTTCTTTACGGTATGGAAAGAGCAGGCTTTAAAATCGACGTTGAAGTTTTAAATCAAGCTTCGAAGGCTTACACTGAAAAAACTGAAGCGTTATTAGTTGAAATTAAGAGTTTGGCGGGATGCGATTTTAACGTTAACTCTCCTAAGCAGTTAGGCGAAATCCTATTTGAAAGGCTTGGATTAAAGCACGGCAAAAAGACAAAAAGCGGTTATTCTACTAACGCAGAGGTTTTAGAATCTTTAGAAGAAGCCCATCCTATTATTCCTTTAATATTAAAATACCGTCAGCTTCAAAAATTATTGTCGACTTATATTGAGGGATTTAAACCTTTAATAGATAAAAATACTGGTTTAATTCATACGGTGTTTAATCAAGCAGTTACAAGTACGGGAAGATTATCTTCAAAAGAACCTAATTTACAAAATATACCCGTTAGAGATGACGAGGGTAGGGAAATTCGCAAATTCTTTATAGCTTCTTATAGCAATAGGGTATTAATTGATGCGGACTATTCTCAAATAGAATTAAGATTACTTGCTCACTATTCAGGATGTCAGGCGTTAATTGATGCTTTTAATAATAACATAGATATTCACGCATTAACAGCTTCGCAAGTTTTTGGCGTAGCCGTAGATGATGTGACTGACGAGCAACGCAGAATGGCAAAAGCGGTAAATTTTGGTATAATATACGGAATTAGTGATTACGGCTTAGCTAAAAACTTAAAAATATCCCCTAAAACTGCGAATGAATATATAAAAACCTATTTTGCACAGTATCCTGAAGTTAAGCAATATATGGATAAAAACGTTGCCTTTGCGCGTGAAAACGGTTACGTTTGTACGGGATTTAATAGAAGAAGGGTTATACCTGAAATTCAATCACCGAATTATATGATTAGAAGCTTTGGCGAGCGCGCGGCAATGAATATGCCTTTACAAGGCGCAGCGGCTGATATAATTAAAATTGCTATGATTAACGTTGATAACGCATTAAAGGAAAAAGCTCCTACTGCGAAGCTTATTTTGCAGGTTCACGACGAGTTGATTATTGATGCGGATAAATCTCAGTTAGAGCTTGTTTCTGAAATTTTAAAAACGGAAATGGAAAATGCCGTTAAATTATCCGTTCCGTTAACGGCTAACGTATCTAGCGGATCAAACTGGTTTGAGGCAAAATAATAAAATGAAAGATATTAAAATCGCAGTAACTGGCGGTATTGGAAGCGGAAAAAGCGCAGTTTTAGAAATTATAAAAGACTTAGGCTACAACGTGGTTAGCTGCGACGAGGTTTACGCGCAACTTCTACAAGAGGATGACTTTGTAAAAGGGGTTAGCTTTGAAATGGGTGTTGAGCCTATACGTGTTGAAAATAAATTGTTTTTGGATAGAAAAGCTATATCAAACATTGTTTTTAACGATAAAGTTATGCTAAAAAGGCTTAATGATTTTACTCATAGCGAAATTTTAAAAAGAGCTTTTTCGCTTTATGATAGCGGAATAGTTTTCTATGAAGTCCCGCTACTTTTCGAAGGTGGATACGAAAGTAAGTTTGATAAGGTTTTCGTTGTTGTAAGAGATTATGAAGCGCGTGTTTTATCTACAATGAAAAGGGATAATGCAACCCGTGCTGAGGTAGAAAGAAAAATTAAAAATCAAGTAAATTACGATAAAATTGACTTATCGTTACATACCATTATAGAGAATAATCATGGTATTGATGAGTTAAGGTTGGTTATTGTAAATGCTATTGAAGAAATCAAAAAGGAAAGCTTATAGTCGATTTGTTAAATTTTTAATTGTTTTTTTAATATTTTGTATAATTGCAAATTCTTGCAGCTGTAAGGTTAAAAACATTAATAAAATTTATAGTTTAGTAATAGAAAATGCGGAAATATATTCAATAGAGGCGGATTTACTTTTGTCAATTATTAACACTGAAAGCTCCTTTAATGAAAAAGCTATATCGAATAAAGGGGCGTGCGGATTAATGCAATTAATGCCATCAACGGCAATTTTTATTGCTGAAAAACATGGCTATAGTGGTGTGATTGATTTATTTGATCCAAAGTGTAATCTTGATTTAGCGTGTAAGTATTTACTTTACTTAAAGGAAAGGTTTCAATCCTTAGAGTTGGTTTTGTGTGCCTATAACGCTGGGGAAGGTCGAGTAAGGGAATGGCTTTCTAACTCACTATATTCTAAAGACGGATTAACGTTAAACGAAATTCCATTTAAGGAAACAAAGGAATATTTGCAAAAAGTTATTAGTGGAAGAAAATTTTTTAAAGCATATTTAAAAAGTAAGGGTTACTATGAAAAAGGAAAAGAATGAAAATTTACTTAAATATTCACTAAATTCGCCGTGGCAATTTGCCTTGGTGGTTTTAATATATTTGGTGGGGGCTGTAAGCTTTCCTATAAATATTTTTACCTTTTTCATGCAAGGTTATTTCAGCGCAGAAATGGTTGCTATATTAATCGCCCGCTTAATTTGTTGTATTTTACCGGTTTATTTAATTTATTCCTTGCATTTAGAGAATATTTTTGATCTTAAAGGATTGTTAAAGAAAGCCTTGCTAATTATTCCCTTTTTACTGGTTTCAATTAATAACTTTCCATTTATAGCTATTTTTACTAAGAATGCTAGCTTTACAACTGAAAAATGGGATGCTTGGCTATTTTACCTATTAGCTGTATTAAGTGGAGTTCTTTTGGAAGAATTGACCTTTAGGGGAGTAATACTACCAACGTTATACAGAAAGCTTAAAAATAAAAAAAACGGTGCGTTTTTAGCAGTATTATATACTTCTTTATTGTTTGGCGCGGTTCATCTATTTAATTTATTCGCTGGAGCAAGTCCGTTAAGCGTGATAATGCAAATAGGGTATTCCTTTTTAATTGGAGGGATGTGCGCTATTGCTTTTTTAAAAACGGGAAGCTTTTATTCTGCCGTCGTGTTGCATTTTATTTTTAATATTGGGGGAATGTTAATTGATTATAAGATGTTAACTGGGCATATTTGGGATTTAACTACGATTATTATTACTGCCGTTTTAGCTGTTTTAGTTATTATTTACGCAATATGCTTGCTACTAAAGGGATCAAATTGCCTATTTGATGAAAAAATAGTAATACCAGAAGGTGAAAAAACAAATGTTGAATAAAGAACTTTATCCTATATTAGAGTTTGATGATGCGAAAAAATCGATTATCAATCCTGAGCTTTTACAAAAGGAATACGGAGTACTTCCTTATAATAAGTTAATCATTACCTTTTTTAAGGATGCGCTGAATAAGCTTTTAGAAGAAGGTTTAATAACCCCCTATTTAACGGTTAAAGGTGAAAACGAATTGGTTTTATATAAATTCGTTGATTCTGAAGTGTTGGTTATGCATGGAATGATTGGCTGTCCGGCTACGGCGGGGTTTTTAGATGAGTTAACCGGCATAGGTATAACTAAAGTTATGTTTTGTGGCGGTGGTGGAGTGCTTGATAAAGCTATTGAAGTTGGTAAGCTGATGATAGTTGAAGGGGCTATTCGAGACGAGGGCTTTTCTTATCATTACGTTAAGCCTTCAAGAATTATTTATTCTCAGGCTGACGTTCAAGATAAAATGATTAATTATTTTGAAGAAAATCAAATTCCTTACTTCAAAGGGCTCACTTGGACGACTGACGCATTTTTCCGCGAAACCAAAGAAAAAATACAGCTGCGCAAAGATGAAGGGGCTAAAATCGTTGAAATGGAGCAGTCCGGATGTATTGCCGTTGCGCAATTTCGTAACGTAAAATACGGTGCTATTATTTATGCAGGTGATGACGTTTCTCAAAGTGAATGGGATAGGCGTGATTGGCATAATAGAAAGGGTATAAGATATTCTTTGATAAACATTTGTAAAGAATTGGTTGAAATAATTTAATTTGAGGTATGAGTATGAGTTTTGAAGAATTAACTAAAAGAAGACAGTCTTGCAGAAATTTTATGGATAAGCCCGTTGAAAGGGAAAAAATAGAAAAGATGCTTTCAGTTGCGCGTTTAACGCCTTCTGCATGTAATAGCCAGCCTTGGCGCTTGCACGTTGTTTACGATAGTGAAAAAGTAAAAGAATTTTCATCATATTTAAGAGATTTCGGTATGAACGGATTTACGAAAAACGTTCCCGTATTTATTGCTGTTAGTGAGTTAAACGCAAAGCTTGCAATCGGCTCAAGATTAAAATACGATAATAATCACTTCGTTAAATACGACGTAGGCGAAATAATAGCTTACGTAACGTTAATTGCTGAAGAATTAGGGCTTTCTACTTGTATTTTGGGATGGTTAAATAATAAAAAGATAGCTGAAATTTTAAATTTTGAAGAAAATGAAGTCTGCAACGTAGTAATAGCATTAGGTTATTCTGATATTCCCTTAAGGGAAAAGGTAAGAAAACCGTTGGAAGATATCGTTAAATGGCATTAAAATATTTTATAGAAAAGGGCGGGGACGTGCAATCCTTCGCTCTTTATTTTTTACTTAAAATTACCGCAAAAATTATAAAAAAATTTTTTTTAAAATATTGGTATATTTTTCTTGACAAAACGGTATAATAGTTGTAGAATATTAGCAGTCAAGCATTTTGAGTGCTAACAATCTTTAGCGAGGTGTGCCAAGTGGGATTAACCGAAAGAAAAAAACGAATACTTCGTATTGCGGTTGATAAATATATTGATACTGCCGTGCCCGTTTCTTCTAAGTCTATTGCTGAAGAATACGAGGGCGGAATAAGCTCTGCAACTATTAGAAGTGAAATGAGTGCTTTAGAGGAATTGGGCTATTTAGAACAGCCTCATACCTCTGCCGGTAGAATTCCTTCAGGCGAAGCTTATAAATTATACGTAAGCGAGCTTATGGTTAAGGAAAAGCCTACCGCCAAGGAGCTTGACTATATAAAGAAAATATTCCTTGAAAAAACTGACGATTTAGAATATTTAATTAGGAATACGGCAAAGGTTATAAGTGAGCTTACGAGTTATACTTCAATGGCAATAGCTCCGCACGACGCGCAAGATCATATTACTAACATTAATTTATTTAGATTTAAACCCGAAAGCGCGTTGGTGTTAATAGTTACCGAAAACAAGCTTTTAAAGGATAACTATATTGCTTTACCACCTGATATGCCGGATGAAAATCTAGCCGAAGCTAACGCATTATTATCTAAACTCTTCGTAGGAAAAACATTAGCTGAGTGCTGTGATTCAGAGTTTATGCTTAAGGAAGAATTTTCCAACTATAAAGCTGTTTTCGTAATGGTTATTGATGCTTTAAAGAGTTACATTAAGTATGATGAAAGCGATTTAATAGTGGAAGGAGAAGATAAAATTCTTCAACATCCCGAATATACGGATATCAATAAAATCCGCAACTTCTTAAAGACTGTTACTAGTAAGGATAAGATAATAAACCTTTTAAGTGAAGATGGAACTAGGGATATTAAGATTAACGTAAAAATTGGTAGTGAGGAGCACGAGGACTTACCTGCTGAGTGCTCGCTTGTTACCGCAACCTATTCGGCAAACGGTGTTCAGCTTGGTACTTACGGTGTTATAGGTCCTGTTCGCATGGATTATAAAAAGGTAGTAACCGTGCTGGAAAACGTTGGAAAGATTTTAGAAAGTATTATTGTTAATAAAGGATAAAAATGGAAGAAAACAAGATTGTAGAGCCTGTAGCTGAAGAAATTGTTGAGAACGAAAATAAAAAATCAGCTAAGAAAAAATGCTCTGAAAAGGAATTATTAAAGCAAATCGAGCAGTTAACTGAAGAAAATAAAAAAATGGTTGAAGCTTATGCAACGCTAGAAAAGCAGGCAGATGAATATAAGCAAAGCTGGTACAGAACTGCTGCGGATTTTGAAAATTTTAAAAAGAGAAATAACGAAGCTCGCGCAAACGCTTATTTAGACGGTAAGTTTGACGTTTTAAAAAGCATTTTACCAATAGGCGACGGGTTAGATCGCGCTCTTGCTACCGTGCAGGATGAGAAAACTAAAATTGGAATCGAGCTTTTAGTAAAACAGTTTAACGAAACTTTAAAAAATATTGGTATTGAAGAAATAAATCCGGTTGGTGAAGTGTTTGACCCAAATATTCACGAAGCGATTTTTCAAACAGAATGTGATGATGCTGAAAACAGCGGGAAAATTCAAAGCGTATTTAAAAAGGGCTATTCGTTAAACGGTAAAATGATAAGATATGCGCAAGTCGTAGTATATAAATAAAGAAATAATCATTTAGGAGATATGAATTATGAGTAAAATTATTGGTATTGACCTTGGAACAACTAACTCTTGTGTTGCAGTTATGGAAGGTGGCGAACCTGTAGTTATTGCTAACGCTGAAGGTTCTAGAACAACTCCCTCTGTAGTTGCATTCCAAAAAGACGGCGAAAGACTTGTTGGTCAAGTAGCGAAAAGACAATCAGTTGCTAATGCAGACAGAACCGTTATTTCTATAAAGAGACATATGGGTTCTGATTATAAAGTAAAAATTGACGAAAAGAGCTATTCGCCCCAAGAAATTTCAGCAATGATCCTTTCTAAATTAAAAAAGGATGCTGAAGCATATCTTGGAGAAACCGTTAAGGATGCGGTTATTACTTGTCCTGCGTATTTCTCAGACAGTCAACGTCAGGCAACTAAAGATGCCGGCAAGATCGCTGGATTAAACGTTCTTCGCGTTATTAACGAACCTACGGCTGCAGCTTTAGCGTACGGATTGGATAAGGATGCTAACTCACATAAGGTTATTATTTACGATTTAGGCGGTGGTACGTTTGACGTTTCTATTCTAGATATTGGCGACGGCGTTTTTGAAGTTCTTGCGACGAACGGAAACTGCGCTTTAGGTGGCGACGACTTCGATAAGAAGATTATTGATTGGCTAGTTGCTGATTTCAAGGCTAAAGAGGGTATTGATCTTTCAAATGACAAAATGGCTATGCAAAGATTAAAAGAAGCTGCTGAAAAGGCTAAAATTGAGCTTTCTGGCATGTCTTCTACTAACATTAATCTTCCTTTTATCACTGCAGACGCTACCGGTCCTAAGCATATGGACGTTAACTTAACAAAGCAAAAATTCGATGCTATGACTGAAGATTTGGTTAATGCAACCTTAGAGCCTTTAAGAAAGGCTATGTCAGACGCCGGATTAAACTATAATGAAATAGATAAGGTTATTTTAGTAGGTGGTTCAACCCGTATTCCTGCCGTAGTAGAAGCGGTTCGTCGCGTTACCGGTAAAGATCCATTTAAGGGAATTAATCCTGACGAATGCGTAGCAATCGGCGCTGCTATCCAGGGTGGTGTATTAAGTGGTGAAGTTAAAGACGTTCTTCTTCTAGACGTTATGCCCCTAAGCTTAGGTATAGAAACCTTAGGTGGTGTATCAACTAGATTAATTGAAAGAAATACGACTATTCCTGCTAAGAAGTCACAGGTATTCTCAACTGCAGCAGACAACCAAACTGAAGTTACGATTCACGTTTTACAAGGTGAAAGACAGTTTGCAAGAGATAATAAAACCTTGGGCTCATTCAATCTAGTAGGCATTGCTCCCGCTCCTAGAGGAATTCCTCAAATCGAAGTTACCTTTGACGTTGACGCTAACGGTATAGTGCACGTTACTGCAAAGGATTTAGGAACGGGTAAGGCTACCGATATAACCATTACTTCTTCAACTAATTTATCAGAAGAGGATATAAATAAAGCAGTAAAAGAAGCAGAGCAGTATGAAGCTGAAGATAAAAAGCGTAAAGAACAGGTTGAAGCTCGTAACCAGCTTGACGGCTTAATCTTTACCGTTGAAAAAACTTTAAAGGGTAACGCAGATAAGATTTCTGAAGAAGATAAAGCTAAACTTGAAGAAGCTGTTTCTAAGGCAAAAACAGAACTTGATTCAGGTGACTTTGAAAGAATTAAAGCGGCAACTGAAGCTCTATCCAACGAAGCTCAAACGGTATTTGCTAAGCTTTACCAAAACGGCGCAAATGGATCAGATGATCCCGGTGCTGGCGGTGGAGCAGGCGATACTGAATTCCATCAAGGCTAAACAATTTTTGGCGATAAACGATTAACCGTTTGTCGCCAAATGATTATTTTGTCAAACATAAAAATATTAAAAATATCGCATAGATATTGACATTTTGAGAATTATTATGGCTAAAAATTATTATGAGATTTTGGGTGTAGATAGTAAGGCTACGCAAGCTGAAATCAAAACGGCATACAGAAAATTGGTTAAACAATATCACCCGGATTTGCATCCAAACGATCCTGCGGCTGCTGCTAAGTTTAAAGAAATAAACGAGGCAAACGAAGTTCTTTCCGACGAGCAAAAAAGAGCGGCTTACGACTACGAGCTTGCTAATCCAGGAGCTGCTGGTTTTGGCGACTTTTCAGGCGGTCAAGGATTTGGTGGGTTCGGTGGTTTTTCTGACATATTTAACGATATCTTTTCTGGGTTTGGTGGTGGAGCTACATCGGCTCGCTCTACTGAAAAGGAACGTGGAAAGGATATAACCGTTGAGGTATCACTTTCATTCTTAGATGCCGCAAAGGGTTGTACTAAAGAAATTTCTTACGTTAGAAAAGAGCGTTGTAGCTCTTGTAAGGGGACGGGAGCTAAAGGTGGTACTGCATATAAAACCTGTGATAAATGCGGTGGAAGCGGTAAAGTGCAATACACCTCCGGCAGTGGTTTTTTTAGAACTGTTAGCTTAAGAGTTTGTCCTGACTGCGGTGGCACGGGTAAACGTATAATCGAAAAGTGCCCTGACTGCGGTGGAAAGGGTTGGTATACCGGTAAGAGTAATACCGTTGTTAGAATTGATATTCCTGCCGGAGCAGACAGTAATAGCTATATGCGCAAGAAAGGATACGGTCATGCAAGCCAGTACGGCGGTGAGCCTGGTGATTTAATAATCGTATTTAAGGTTCTTCCCCATAAAATATTTAAGCGCGAACGCTTTGATCTTTACGTGGATTTACCTTTATCATACGAAACCTGCGTGCTTGGCGGAAAGGTGAAAATTCCCACTTTAGACAACGCAATTGATTTGGAAATTCCTTCCGGAACACAAAACGGTAAGCAGTTTGTTTTAAGAGGAAAGGGTATAAAATCTTCTTTGGGAACGGGTAATTTATACGTTACCGTTTCAGTTGAAATTCCCACTTCCGTATCCAGAGCGCAAAAGAAAGCGTTAGAAGAATTTGCGGAAAATTCTGAATTAAAGCAATGTCCTAAAATGAAAGAATATAACGAAGGTTTAGAATCCCTTTACGGCGTGAAGGCATACGATAAAAAGTAATTTTTAATCCCTTATTTGTTTTTTTAAGGCAAAATAAGGGATTTTTTTTGTTTTGATTTTAAAAAAATAATTATTTGAGCAATTTTTTATTGTTTTTTGACTAAAAAAATGTTATTATATAAAATAGATGTATTATCTATTTATATTTTAGCTTATCAAATGCGAGGTGTTTATTATGCTAGAAAGAACTTATATTAAAACTTTATATGCCGACTCACAGCAATTTACAGACAAAACTATAAAGGTTTGCGGTTGGGTGAGAACTATTCGTGATTCGAAGGCGTTTGGCTTTATTGAATTAAACGACGGCAGTTATTTTACCAATCTTCAAATTGTATTTGAAAGAGATAAATTAGCTAATTACGACGACGTTGCAAAGCTAAACGTTGGTTCTTCAATTATAGTTGAGGGTAAGCTTTTATTAACCCCCAACGCAAAGCAACCCTTTGAGATTCATGCGGAAAGCGTTGCCGTTGAAGGTGAGTCAACACCCGATTATCCCTTACAAAAGAAACGCCACACCTTAGAATATCTACGTGAAATTGCATATTTACGCCCCAGAACCAATCTTTTTTCTGCCGTGTTTAAAATTAGAAGTGAGGCTGCTTTTGCAATACATAATTTCTTTAACCAACGTGGATTCGTATACGTTCATACCCCTATTATTACGGGTAGTGACTGCGAAGGCGCAGGTGAAATGTTCCAAGTTACGACGCTTGATTTAGAAAAGGTTGCAAAGAGTAACGCTCCTGTAGATTACAAGAAGGATTTCTTTGAAAAGCCTGCATCATTAACCGTTTCAGGTCAGTTAAGCGCGGAAACTTACGCAATGGCGTTTGGTAACGTATATACCTTTGGCCCTACCTTTAGAGCTGAAAGATCTAACACTTCACGCCATGCTGCAGAATTTTGGATGATAGAGCCTGAAATGGCTTTTTGCGATTTAAAGGGCGACATGGAAACTGCTGAGGCTATGGTTAAGTACGTAATTTCTTACGTAATGGAAAAATGTCCTGCGGAAATTGAGTTTTTAAATAAATTCGTAGATACAGGATTAAAGGAAAGATTAACAAACGTCGTTAACAGTGATTTCGTTAGATTGACTTACACCGAAGCGATAGATATTTTATTAAAAGAAAAAGATAAATTTGAATTCCCCGTATATTGGGGTGTGGATTTACAAAGCGAGCACGAAAGATATATTACCGAAAAGGTATTTAAAAAGCCCGTGTTCTTAATTGACTATCCCAAGGAAATTAAAGCGTTCTACATGCGTTTAAACGACGATGGCAAAACGGTTGCCGCTATGGACTTATTAGTTCCCGGTATTGGCGAGCTTATCGGCGGTAGCCAAAGAGAAGAGCGTGAAGACTTACTTATTTCTAAAATTAAAGATTTCGGCCTCAAGGAAGAGGATTACGATTGGTATATTAAGCTTCGTAAATACGGCGGTACTCGCCACGCGGGCTTTGGTCTTGGCTTTGAAAGAATGGTTATGTACCTAACGGGTGTTTCTAACATTCGTGACGTTATACCTTTCCCCAGAACGGTATCAAATCTTGAATTCTAATTAGGTGAAAATATGTTAAAAATAGTAGTGGATTGCTTTGGTGGCGATAATTCACCGATAGCAAATATAGAGGGCGCGTTAGAAGCTCTTAAAAAGGATGATGGATTTATTGCCGTTTTAGCCGGTGATGAAGAAATTATAAAAAAACATCTTGCAAATTATCAGTATGATGCTTCAAGAGTTGAGTTTTTAGATGCGAAAGAGGTTATAACCTGTGAAGAACAGCCTACTGAAGCGGTAAAGAAAAAACCTGATTCTTCCTTAGTTAAAGGTTGTTTAGCTCTTGGCGAAGATGCAGACGCTTTCGTTTCTACAGGTAGTACGGGTGCTTTATTAGTTGGTTGCACTCTTAAGGTTGGTAGAATTCGCGGGGTATCCCGTCCTGCGTTATTACCCACTTTGCCCACTCTAAAGGGTGGGGAGGTTGTAATGCTTGACGTTGGTGCAAACGCCGATTGTAAGCCCTTAAATCTATTCCATTTTGCTTTAATGGGTTCAGTTTACGCTTCAGAAGTATTAGGAATTGAAAATCCAAGAGTTGCGTTGCTTTCAAACGGAACGGAGGACGCTAAGGGTAACGAGCTTATTAAACAAGTTAATTACGCTTTTAGGCATTCTCCTTCAATTAATTTCGTTGGAAATATAGAAGCCCGTGATATAATTTCGGGCGACTGTGACGTCGTTGTTACTGACGGATTTACAGGTAACGTTGCAATTAAGAGTATGGAAGGTATTTCAGGCGGTATTTTTGCAACCTTAAAAAAATCTATTTCACATTCGTTATTAGCAAAAATAGGCGCTTTATTAATGAAAAAATCGTTAATGGAAGTAAAAAACACCTTAGACTACAATAAAAAGGGTGGCGCTGTGTTCATTGGTGCTAAAAAGGTTGTAGTAAAGGCACATGGATCTTCTAAGGCATCCGCTATTACTGCATCTATCTTACAGGCTAAACGAGCTTGCCAAAATAACATAGTAGACGTAATAAAGGATAAAATAGCAAACACTCCCGTTCCGCCGTTTAGCGCAGAAGAAAACGCATAATGATAGAAGTAGAACTAATTGAAAGAAAAATTAATTACTGCTTTAACAATAAAGATTTGTTGCTTGCTGCTTTTACGCATAAATCTTATCACGGCAATAAATCACGTAAAAATAATGAAAGATTAGAGTTTTTGGGTGATTCAGTACTTGGCTTTATCGTTGCGGATTACTTTTTTAGGAAGAAAAAAGGCGTTTCTGAAGGAGATATGACGCAACAGAAGCAAGCAGTCGTATCAACTAAACCATTAGCTGCTGCGGTAAGGCGCATTGGTATAGATGAATACGTAATTCAAGGGGAAAGCTTGAATTATAGTGCTTCTAAAAACGATAGACTTTTAGAAAATTTATTTGAAGCGGTAGTAGCGGCTATTTATTTAGACGGTGGTTTGGATGAAGCAAAAGCATTTATAACGAAGTTTTTACTTAATGAAATTAACGTAAAAGAAAGCAAAAATGAAGATTATAAAAGCGCTTTGCAAATATATACGCAATCTCACAAGCTCGGCGTTCCCGCTTACGAGGTAGTAACGAAAACCGGGGCAGATCATAATCCACAATTTACAATAGCAGTTTCAATTGCAGGTAAAACCGTTGCGGTTGGAACGGGTGGTAATAAGGCAACTGCTTCTCAAGATGCTGCGAGAAGAGCATTAAAAAAAATATCAGGTAGGAAAAGTAAGTGAACTTTGTAAAAATTGAGCTTATCGGTTTTAAAAGTTTTGCTGATAGGCAAGAAATACAATTTAATGAAGGCGTTACGGCTATTGTTGGGCCTAACGGATGCGGTAAGAGTAATATTGCGGACGCTATCCGTTGGGTTTTAGGCGAACAGTCTGCAAAGTCGTTACGTGGTTCGTCAATGCAAGATGTTATATTTAACGGTACTCAAAATAGAAAATCCTTATCTTATTGTGAGGTTTCTCTTTATTTTGATAATACCAATAAAATATTCCCCAGTCTTGAATACAGCGAAGTTTGTATGACCAGAAAGCTTTTTAGAAGCGGTGAAAGTGAATACTATATTAACAAGCAACCTTGCAGAATGAGAGATATAGTAGGTTATTTACACGAATGTGGTGTAAGTAAGAGTGGTTATACTATTATCGGTCAGGGTAAAATTGCGGAAATTATGAACGCAAAGCCTGAAGATAGGCGTGCTATATTCGAAGAAGCCGTTGGTATTGCTTCAACTAAGGCTAAAAAGCTTGATAACGAAAGAAAGCTTGAAAGAACTCGTGAAAATATTATTCGTATAATAGATATTAGTAGTGAGTTGGAAAAAGACTTAGGTCCTATGGAGGCAAAGGCTGAAAAAACTAGAGAGTATTTACAGCTAGCTTCTGAATTTAAGTATCACGAAATCAATAATTTCTTATATAAATCCGATAATTCTCATACCGAAAAGGAAAAAATCAGTAATAGAATTACAGGTTTAGAGGAAGAACAGTCTATCAAGTCAAAGGATCTTGAAAAGGCTCAAAAGGATTTCAACGATCACCAAAAGGAAGGCGTTGAGGTTGATAAGCGAATTGCTGATTTAAACGAAGAAATTCTAAACCTAAGCGTTGGTTTGGAAAAGCAATCAGGCTTCACTTCGCTCTTTAATCAAGAAATAAACTTCCTTCAAGATGATAATACCCGTTTAAAGAACGAAATTCGCGATAGAACGGAAAAAATTGACTTAATCGACAAGGCTATTACTGCTAAGAAGCAAAGTATTGCTGATTCTTTAGCTGATTTAGATAAGATTAATCAGCGTATAGACGTTGTTGGTAAGGAATTGGATTCTTTATTGCAAAGTTTATCTCAAGGTGAAAGTGCTCAGCAAGATGCGCAAAATAAGGTTTTAAAATCAGTTGAATCTTTGGCTGATATCAAGATGAATATAGGTGCGTTAGCAGGCGAACAAAGCGTTATTTCCTCTCAACAGCAAGAGGTTATTGAACGTATGACTGCGCTTACTGAAAAACGAGATGCGTTAGTTAAAGATAGAACCTTGTGCGAGCTTTCTATTGAAAGACTACTAAAGGAAATTGCTAATCTAAAAGCTGCAATTGAAGATGAAGAAAGCGCAATTCGTTCAACGAATGAATACATTTCGCAAATTAATAATAAGATTTACGTTTTAAACGCTGATATTTCTTCATTAAGTGCAAGAAAGAACGTTTATAGCGGATTAAAGGAATCTTTTAGCGGATATCCTGATTCAGTTAAGAATTTAATGCTTGCTGCAAAGAATAATTCTGTTATTGGCGCAAAAGTTAAGGGCTTAGTTGCTTCAGTTATTAAAACTGATTCTAAATATGAAACTGCGGTTGAAACCTTGCTTGGCGGTGCGGCTAGCAACGTTATCACTGATACGCCTGATGATGCTCAATATTTGATTGAATTTTTAAAGAAAAACGGCGGCGGTAGAGTAACCTTCTTGCCTATTTCTTCAATGAAGGTTCATAGAAGTAATGAAGATTTGCTTAAAGCAGTAAAGGAAAGGGGTGCTCTTGGTCTTGCAACCTCGGTTGTTAAATACGATTCTTATTTTGAAAACATTATTCAGCATCTTCTTGGCAATACTTTAATATGTGACACGATTGAAAACGCCGTTGCTATTGCTAAGCGTTATCACTTCTCCTTTAAGATCGTTACCTTAGACGGTGACTTAGTTAATCCTTCCGGCTCAATGACCGGTGGCTCAAAGCGTTCAAACAGCTCAAATCTGCTTGCAACGGATAGAATGTTAGAGCAAATTGAAAAGGATTTAACTGCAAAAACGGCAGAATTAAAGTCTTTAAACGAAAATAAAGAAAGGTCGTTTGCGCAGGTTAACGAAATGATTTCTGATTTAGAAAAGAAAGAAAATTCACTTAACGACTGCAAGCAAGAATTAGCTATCTTAAAAGAAAAGAATTCAACCTTAGAAAAGTCATTAGCTGACGTAGAGGCTGAAATTAAGCTTAATGAAGGTTCGTTTAAGCAAATTAGCGAGCGTTTAGAAGAAATTAAGCGTCAGTATAGTAATATTGAAGAGGATAACGAAAAGCTTACTGAAGCTAGGGCTTCGGCTTCTTCAGATGCTATAAGACATCAGTCAGAATACGATAACTTAAGAAGAAGAAGGGAAGAGTTAATTGATGAAAACCTAATGCTTCAAAGAACTCTTGCTGCGTTAAACGCTGATATTTCTAGCTCTCGTGAAGAAATTGCTCGTTTGCAAGCAGATAGAAAGGACGCATTGGAAAACATTGAGGTTAATAAGCGTTTAATTGAGGAAAATATTGAAGCAATTGATAAAAAGCGTAGAGAAATCGAAAAGATTGCGTTAAGCAGTGAAGAACAAAGCGGTTTAAACGTAAAGCGTGAGGAACTAGATAAGATTAAAACTAGAAAATTCCAGCTTGGCGAACTCGTTCAACAGGACGATTTACGCAGACAAATGCTTATTTCAGAGCTCAACCGTATTGCTCAGCGTTTAATGGATGAAAAGATTGCTCTTACAAAGATAGATACCGACCTTGAATATATGCAAAAGCATATTGAAGAGGAATACGGTTTAACTTACGAAACTTGCGTTACTATGAAAGATCCTGATTATAATATGGCTCTTTCAACGCAGGAAATCCACAGAATTAAGCGTAAGATTGCTACTTTAGGTGCTATTAACCCCACGGCAATTGATGAATTTAACGCTTTAAAGGAACGTTATGAGGACTATAACAGACAGCGTAACGATCTAGAAGCAGCTGAAGCAGATTTGAAATCAGTAATTAAATCTATTACCGAAGAAATGCTTGAAATATTTAACACCGGATTTGAAACGATTAGAGTTAACTTCAAGCGTATATTTAAAGAATTATTCGGCGGTGGTAGCGCAGATTTAATTATTGAAGATATCGTTGAAGGTCAAGATCCGTTAGATGCAGGCATAGAAATCGTTGCCGAACCACCCGGAAAAAAGCTTACGAAGATTTCATTGCTTTCAGGTGGTGAGCAGGCATTAACTGCTACGGCAATTCTATTTGCGATATTAAGATTAAGACCTATGCCTTTCTGTGTATTGGACGAAATCGAAGCGCCTTTAG
This sequence comes from Clostridiales bacterium, assembly GCA_015055965.1. Taxonomy (GTDB): domain Bacteria; phylum Bacillota; class Clostridia; order Christensenellales; family Borkfalkiaceae; genus HGM11416. The sequence goes on along the minus strand of SVHG01000003.1, from coordinate 54,961 downwards.
ATGATGCTAACGTAGAAAGAGTTGCAAATTACTTAAAGCACTTTGCAGAAGAAACGCAATTCGTAGTAATTACCCACAAAAAGGTTACTATGGAAAATGCAGATACTCTTTTCGGTGTAACCATGGAAGAAAAGGGTGTTTCTAAGATAGTTTCAGTTAAGCTTTCTGATATTAACGGCGATATGGCTGATTAGGAGTTTTTATGGGATTTTTTAAGAAAATTTTCGGCGCGTTAAAGAAGACCAAGGATGCGTTTGCAAAAAAAATATCCGCGCTTTTTACCGGGGATAAAATCGGTGAAGAGTTTTATGAGGATTTAACGGACGTATTAATATCTTCAGACGTGTCTTATTCCACCGCTGAAGAAATCGTAGAAGATCTTCGCGATAGAATGATTGAAGAGCGTACGGCTGATCAAGAGTACGTTATTCAATCACTAAAAGAGGTTTTAATCGAAAAGCTTGAAGATGCAGGTGTGTTAGAAATAGAATATCCTGCAGTTATTACGCTTATCGGTGTAAACGGCGTTGGAAAAACCACTACTATCGGTAAGCTAGCAACATTCTTTAAAAACGAGGGAAAAAGCGTTATTTTAGCTGCTGGCGATACCTTTAGGGCGGCTGCTTGTGAGCAATTAAAGGTGTGGGCGGATCGTTCTAACGTTAGGTTGGTATCTCACGGTGAGGGAAGTGATCCTTCAGCTGTCGTTTACGACGCTATTAGCTCTATGAAGGCTAAGAAAACGGACGTTTTAATAGTTGATACTGCCGGCAGATTGCACGTTAAGTCTAACCTAATGGAAGAGCTTAAAAAGATTGCAAGGGTAGCTGAAAGAGAATACCCTGAAGCAAATTTCTATAAATTTATCGTTTTAGATGCAACTACCGGTCAAAACGCTTTATCTCAAGTTGAGGCATTTGATGACGCTGTAAGTATTGACGGTATAGTGTTAACCAAGCTTGACGGAACGGCAAAGGGTGGTTTTGTTATTTCGCTTTGCACTGAAAATCAAGTTCCCGTTGTTTTCGTTGGTACGGGCGAGGGCGTAAACGATATTGAGGAGTTTGATCCACAATCTTTTATTGACGGACTATTGTAAAATGGGTGCAGATCTTTTATTTTATTTATCACGCTTTATAGTTTTGCTTTTTATATTACCGGCTCACGAATTTGCACATGCTTTCGCTGCGTATAAAAACGGTGATAATACTGCAAAGCTTTATGGGAGATATACGTTAAATCCATTGAAGCATTTTGATCCTATAGGCTTAATTTGCTTCTTAATTGCAGATTTTGGCTGGGCGAAGCCCGTTCCTGTTAACCCTTATAATTTTCATAATTTAAAAAAGGGCTCGTTTTGGGTTTCTGTTGCCGGAATTTTAACTAATTACGCATTGGCATTTTTGTTTTATCCAATGATTTATTTAGTTTCAAGATTTTTACCGGTCAACAACTTAACTACCTTTATTTATTTAATTTGTTATTGGGGATTTGCATTAGATTTATCTTTTTGTGTATTTAATTTGATTCCCGTGTTTCCGCTTGATGGATTTAGAATTATTGATACTTTTGTAAATAAGAGCAATAAGGCATATCAGTTTTTACGTAAATACGGATATTATTGTTTACTTGCGTTAATTTTATTAAGTACGGTTGCTAATAGAATTCCTGAATTAGCCTTTTTAGATATATTCGGTTACTTTATGAATTTCGCGGTTAACGTATTTGGTTACCCAATAAAACTATTTTGGAATTTTATATTTTCTTTGATTTTTGGTTGATTTTATGGATGGAAATTACGAAATAAAGAATTATGAATGCGTCTGCGATTATAAGACGAAAATAATTGACTTCGACGGTCCGCTTGATTTGCTTTTACAACTGGTAAAAAGAGCTAAAATCGAAATTAAGGATATTTTCGTATCTGAAGTTACAGACCAATTCTTAAGTTATCTTGATACAATGGAATTTTTTGATATTGAAAAGGCTAGCGAGTACGCAGGATTCGCTACTGCTTTAGTGTACGAAAAATCAAAGGCATTATTGCCTAAATTGGATGAAGATATGGAAGAAGTAGAAGAAGGCGGAAGTATTATTAATTCACTTGAGGAGTTGGCTTTATTTAAAGCAATGAGTGAAAAGCTTAAAATGCTAGAAAACGTTAACAGATATTACAAACCTCCTGAACCTACTGCAAACGATTACAGGATAGTTTATAAGGATTTTAACTTTGACGGTTTAATGAAGGCTTTTTCTAACTTGCTTTCTAGGGTGGAATTAGAAAGAGCAATACACCAAAACCGTGAAATTCCAAAAGAAGTTTTTACCGTTCCTGAAAAAATGGAATACATTAAAGCCAGAATTTTAGAGGTTAAAGAATGTTCTTTCTTTGAGTTATTTAAATCGACGGCCTCTAAAAGTGAAATTATTACCACCTTTCAAGCTATGCTTGAGTTATTAAAAAGACAATTTATAAAGGTTGAACAAAAGGAAGTATTTGACGATATTACCATTACGTTCAATGAAGAAAACGGAGGGGATGCAGATGGCGACTTCGGAGACCTTAGCGAATATAATTGAGTCTATAGTTTTTGTGGCAGGCAACGCTATTGCGGCTAAAGATATTGCTGAAAGACTTGAAATTACTGAAAAAGCGGTGCTAGACGAAGCTAAAAAGTTACAGGCGAAATATAACGAAACAAGCGGTATCAATTTACTTGTTTTTAATAAAAAATTACAATTTTGTTCTAATCCCGTATATGCTGAAAGCGTCGCAACGGTGTTAAATCCTATAAGAGAAAGGGAGCTTTCTAAGAGTATGATGGAGGTTGCTGCAATAATTGCTTATAAGCAACCGGTAACTCGTTTAGATCTTGAACAAATTCGTGGTGTAGATAGCGAATACGCTATACAAAACCTGCTAAAATTGGGCGTTATTGAGGTTGTTGGTAGAAAGGACGCTATTGGTAGACCCGTTTTATTTGGTACTACTGATGAGTTCTTAAAGCGTTTCCAAATAGCTTCTTTGGATGATTTACCTGATTATGAAACCGTTTTAAGCGAAATAAAGCTTATTCATACACCCAAGTCTTACTTGTTCACTAAAGACGTTTATGATGAAAATACCGATCCTGAGCTTCAAGCGCAAAGAGCGGCTTCGCAGATGGAAGAAGAGCAGGCTCAAATCGTTTCTTCTACTGATGAAGATGATGACGGCGTGCCCGAACAAGCTGATTCATTTGAGGCAGAAGGCGATTCTTTTGAATTATGCGATATTTCTGAAGAAGAGCTACCTGACTTTCTTGAAGGTGAAGACGTTGATACTATAGACTAATAATAGGTGTATTTATGGATATAATTGTAGTAACAGGCGCAAGTAGCGGAATGGGAAGAGAATTCGCCTTGCAAATTTGTAAAAAAGAAAAAGCAGATGAGCTTTGGGTAATTGCTAGGCGTTTTGATAGATTACAAGAGCTTGCAGAAGCAGTACCTATAAAAATTCGCCCAATTGAGCTTGATTTAACGGATTTTGATGCAATAAAAAAATACGCGGATTTACTTGAGGAATATAAGCCTAATATAAAAATATTGGCAAACTGCGCTGGTTTTGGTAAGTTTGAGCATTACGAAAATATTGATACCAAGGTGCATTTAAATATGGTTGATTTAAACTGTAACGCGCCTATGATAATGACTGACTATTCATTACCTTACATGCAAGAAGGCTCTAAAATTATGAATATTGCTTCTTGCGCAGCATTTCAACCTATTCCTTATATAAATATTTATGCCGCAACTAAGGCTTTTACTTTAAGCTATAGTAGGGCGTTAAATAAGGAATTAAAATATAGAGGTATTCACGTGTTAGCAGTTTGTCCTTATTGGGTAAAAACTGAATTCTTTGATCGCGCTGTGGTAAGTGAAGAAAATCCCGTTGTAATTAATTATGACGTTCTTTACGAGGCTAAAGACGTAATTAAGCTTGCGATTAAGGATTTATATACCAATAAAGATATGTCTGTATACGGTGTGAAAAATAGATTGCAATGGTTTGCAACCAAGCTATTACCACACAAATTCGTTATGAGAGTATGGCTTAACAGGCAAAAGCTTGACGGAACTAAAGAAAAAAGAAAATCGAGGAAAAAATAATGAGTTTTGCTGATCAAGTATTTATTGAAAATTGCAAACAAATATTAGAAAATGGCTCTTGGGATACTGAATTTAACGTTAGACCGCGTTGGCATGACGGAACGCCCGCGCATACAGTAAAGCAGTTTGCTATAGTTAATAGATATGATTTACAAAAGGAATTTCCCATTTTAACTATTAGAAAAACCTTTTTTAAGTCTGCTATTGATGAAATTTTGTGGATTTGGCAAAAGAAATCTAATAACGTAAAGGATTTAAAAAGTCATATTTGGGATAGTTGGGCTGATGAAAGCGGTTCAATCGGCAAGGCTTACGGATATCAATTAGGGGTTAAAAGTGTTTATCCTGAAGGGGAGTTTGACCAAGTTGATAGAGTTATATATGATTTAAAGCACAACCCTAATTCACGCAGAATTTTAACTAATATATATAATTTTGCAGATTTGCATGAAATGCATTTATATCCTTGCGCTTACTCTATGACCTTTAACGTTAAAGATGGAAAATTAAACGGCATTCTTAACCAAAGATCAAACGATATGCTCGTTGCAAATAATTGGAACGTCGTTCAATATTCTATTCTGATTCATATGCTAGCTCAAATTAGCGGTTTAAAGGTTGGTGAATTAGTCCACGTTATTTCTGACGCTCACATCTATGATAGACATATTCCTATAGTTAAAAAGATTATAGAAAATCCGCAGTATAAAGCACCTATTTTAAAGATAAATCCTGAAGTTAAAAATTTCTACGATTTTAAAGTGGAAGATTTCGAGTTGATTGATTATAACTGTACGCCACTTGAAGAAAAAATAGAGGTTGCCGTATGATTGCTATATTGCACGCCGATAGGGAGTGGGGTATTGGTAAGAAAAATGATTTGATGTTTTCTTTGCCAAAGGATATGAAATTTTTCAGAGAAACTACTACTGGAAAAGTCGTTTGTATGGGGTATAATACTTTACTTTCTTTTCCCAATTCAAAGCCTTTAAAAAATCGCACTAACATTGTATTGTGTGAGGATGGAATATCGGTTGACGGATGTATTTGCGTTCACTCAATAGACGAGCTTTTAACCGAAGCAAAAAAGTATCCCAAAGATGACTTTTTTATAATAGGTGGGGCAAGTGTTTACCGCGCTATGTTGCCTTATTGCGATAAGGTTATGCTAACTAAAGTTGATGCGGTTGGTGGGGCAGAAGTATTCTTTCCTAACTTAGACGAACACCCTGATTTCGAGCTTGTTTCAGCTACTGAATGGGAAGAAGATAACGGCTATAAAATAAGCTTTACCACTTATAAAAATATTCGGTTAAAATGATTTTTGTTAGACATAAAAATATTTAAAAATGCTCATATAATCTAATATTTTTAAGATTATTATATAAAAGAAAAAAGACTAAGGATTATTTCAAAACCTTAGTCTTTATTATTATTTTTCTAAATTTTTATGAGCGTTGGGTGTAACGTATACGGTTTTAAAATCGGTATAAATTACTGCGCCGTATTTTGATTTTGGTGGCTTTTTTACATACTTTCTTTGAGTGTAGTCAACGGGTACTTTATCACCGCTTTTAGCTTCACTGTAATAAGCGCATATTTCTGCTGCTAGCTGAAGAATTTCATCAGGTATATGTGAAGAACCGCAAGGAATTATCACGTGAGCTGAATGATAATCTTTTGTATGAAGCCACAAATCAGAAGGCCTTGCAGAGAAGGTTAGCTTATCGTTTTGAATATTGTTTTTACCTGCGTATATAGTATATCCGCTATATTCAAAAATTCTATACTCGATTTTTTCTTGCTTTTTACTTTGTTTTATTTTTACGTCTACTTTGATTATTCCGCTTTCTTTTAGCTCATCTTCAATTGAGTTTAAGTCCGCAACGTTTTGAGCAATTTCTAGCTCCGCTAAAACTGATTGCAAATACGCACACTCGTATTCTGCCTGTTCTTTTTGTGGAATAATTGCTTTTAGCGTATTTTTAAGCTTGTTGTATTTTTTAAAATACTTTTGTGCGTTAGCGTTAGGGGATAACTGCTCGTCAAGCTTTATTTCTAAAGGTCTATTTTCGTCATAATAGTTTTCTACTGTTACAGTTTTATCGCCGCGCTTAATTTTGTATATGTTGGAAATAATCAATTCACCAAGCTGGCGTAAGTTTTCAGCGTCTGCACAAGCTAATTCCTTTTCCCGTATTATTTGTAATTTTTTTTGTTCTTTTTTGAGCTTTGATTTTACCGTTGAAATTAGCTTGTTTTTTAATTCGTTAAACTCTCTAACGAGTTGCTTCGTGTCAAAAAAATAAGTTTCTGCTTGAAGAAGTGTATCAAAGTAAAGTTTATTTCCTTTTACGCTTTTGTAATCACAAAAATAGAAATCTGATAATTTGTCTAATGATGAAACGACGTTTGGACTTGATGGCTTTGAATTAATAAAATCACAGATTTCATTATAGAAATTTAATGAAAGCGACGTATTGCTCTCAAAAACTGTTTTTCCAAAAGTTCTAAATGCAATTTCATTCGCGCTTGCTAGTGAAAAACCTTGAAAATTATTAAAGATATATTCTCCTAAGTCACCAAAAGAAAACCCGTTAAGAATTTCTAAGGATTTTTCTTTGTTATAAATAGAACATTTGCCTTGACTTTTTGGTAGAGCATACTTTACGCCTGCAAGTAATGCTCTTTCTTTACCTATTTCTAATAATGAGGTTTTTAGCGTACCGCAAATTATTTCATTTTCGCAAAAAATCACGTTGGAATATTTGCCCATTATTTCGCAATATAATTCCTTTTCTGCCGGTTCTAAGAACTCGTTTTTGCCGTCAAAGGTAATTTTTATTATTCGCTCGTCCTGAATCGTGGTTATTTCTTTTACAGTTGCGTTTAAAAGGTGCTTTCTTAAAAGCATACAAAACCCGCTTGGGGTAGTTGGATTTTTCTTTTCTATAGTAGTAAATCCAACTCTCGCACCTATTGCATTTGCGCAAACACATAACTTAAAACTGCCGGTTTTCCCGTAAAGTGTTAGAATTATCTCCTCTGCAGTAGGTTGAGTAATTTTATTGATTTTTGCGCCCGCTACGACGTTGTTTAACTCACTTGCGGTTTTGCGTAAGGTTATTGCATCTTGTGGCATTACTATAAATCCTTTTTCTTTTTTTGTCAATTTACATTGTTTTTCTTAACTTTATATAATTATATTATATATAATTTCAATAAAAAAGTAAAATATATGTGATATTAACTTTACATTTTATTTTTTATTTGTTAAAATATTCACGTTATAAAATTGTTAAAACATTTAGGAGTTTACTATGAATTACAAAGTTGAAAAAACAGAAAAGAACGAACTTAGAACAAGCATTGAGCTTTCTAAGGAAGAATGGTTAGCCGCAAACAAAAAAGCTTATGAAAAGAACAAATCAAAATATTCTGTTCCCGGCTTCCGTAAAGGTCACGTTCCTTACAGCTATTTAGTTAAAGCATACGGTGAACAAATTTTCTTTGAAGACGCTATTAATATTGCTTTCGGCGAACATTATTTTGATATTATTGATAAAGAAACCGATTACGTTGTTATTGACGGACCTTCTGTTGAAGATATTAAGATGAATGATGACGGCGGTTTAACTATCGTTGCAATCGCTCCTTTAAAGCCTATCGTAAAATTAGGTAAATATACAGGTATAAAGATTGAAAAAGTTGAGTATAATGTAACCGACGAAGACGTTGAAAAGGAAATTTCTAACTTACGTGAAAGAAATTCACGCGAAGTAGAAGTAAACGATAGACCCGTTCAAGAAGGCGATATTTGTGATATTGACTTCTCTGGTTCAATTGATAACGTTAAATTTGAAGGTGGTACTGCTCAACATCACATGTTAACTATTGGTAGCAAAACCTTTATTCCCGGCTTTGAAGATCAAATTATCGGTATGAATATTGGTGGGGAAAGAGATATTACCGTAAAATTCCCCGAAGATTATCCTCAAGAATCTTTAGCCGGTAAGGAAGCAGTATTTGCAATTAAGTTACACGCTATTAAGGTAAAAGAGCTTCCTGAAGTAGATGACGAATTTATCAAAGACGCTACTGGTGAAGAAAGTGTAGAAGCGTATAAGAAGTCAGTAACCGAAAAGCTTCAAAAGGCTAACGAAGAAAAAGCTAAACGCGAAATCGAAGATAAGCTAATGAAGATGATTACTGATGAAACTGAAGTAGAAATTCCCGATTGTTTAGTTCAAAGAGGAGTTGATAATTTAGTTCAAGATATGGAATACAGAATGATGTATCAAGGCTTAAAGCTTGCTGATTATCTAAAGTATACCGGTCAAACTATGGAAGATTACCGCAAGGGATTAGAAGAACCTGCTAAAGCTAGGGTTAAATCTCAATTAGTAGTTGAACAAATTATCGCTGAAGAAAAGATTGTTGCAACAGAAGAAGAGCTTGAAGAAAAGATTAAAGCTCAAGCTGAATCAGTTGAAAAGTCATACGAAGAATACAGAGCAGGTATGCCTTCACAACAAATCGAATATATTAGAAATTCTATCGTAATCGATAAATTATTTGCACTCTTATTAGCTAACAATAAAATCGCCTAAAGGAGTTATTTATGGCATTAATCCCCATGGTTGTGGAACAAACCGATAGAGGTGAAAGATCTTACGACATATATTCAAGACTTTTAGATAACCGTATTATTTTTATCACGGGTGAAATTAACGACGCGGTTGCGAATACCGTAGTTGCTCAATTAATTTATCTTGAATCAAGAGATCCCGATAAAGATATAAGTCTATATATAAACAGCCCCGGCGGTAGTGTAACTGCAGGTATGGCTATTTATGATACTATGAATTATATTAAATGTGACGTATCCACTATTTGTATTGGTTTAGCTGCAAGTATGGGCGCTTTATTGCTTTCCAGTGGGGCAAAGGGTAAGCGTTTTGCCCTTCCCAACGCGGAAATTATGATTCATCAACCCTTAGGTGGCGCGCAAGGTCAAGCTAGTGATATTCAAATTCAAGCAAGACAAATTTTGAAGATTAAGCAAAAGCTTAACACCATTATTGCAGAAAATTCCGGTAGGGATATTTTTGAGGTGGAACGCGATACCGATAGAGATAATTATATGTCTGCAGAGGAAGCTAAGGAATACGGTCTAATTGATACCGTTTTTTATAAGCGTTAAGAGGTAAAATGGCAATTAATACTGAAGGTAGAAACAATGAAAAGCGTTGTTCGTTTTGCGGTAAACTAAACTCACAAGTTAAAAAGCTCGTAGCAGGGCCTGACGGTGTGTTTATTTGTGACGAATGCGTTGAAATTTGTCAGCAGGTTATAAAGGAAAACACGAAAAAGAATCATAAAGATTTAATTCCTTTAAAAAAGCCTGCTGCAATTAAGGCTGAATTAGATAAGTATATCGTAGGGCAGGAAAAGGCGAAAAAAGTACTTTCCGTTGCGGTATATAATCATTATAAAAGAGTTAATCTTGCAGATAAGTTTAAAAAGGCAACTCAAGAAGATGGTTTTGAAATCGATAAAAGTAATATCTTACTTCTAGGCCCAACCGGTTCAGGTAAAACTCTTCTTGCAAGAACTTTAGCAAAAATTTTAGACGTTCCATTCGCCGTTGCTGATGCAACAACTTTGACTGAAGCAGGTTACGTTGGTGAAGACGTTGAAAATATTTTGTTAAAACTAATTCAAGATGCTGATTTTGATATTGAAAAGGCGCAACGTGGGATCATTTATATTGATGAAATAGATAAAATTGCGCGTAAAAGTGAAAATATGTCTATCACGCGTGACGTTTCAGGGGAAGGCGTACAACAAGCTTTATTAAAGATTATAGAAAGCACGGTGGCTTCCGTTCCTCCTCAAGGTGGCAGAAAACATCCTCAACAAGAGCTTCTTAGAATAGACACGACTAACATATTGTTTATTTGTGGGGGCGCTTTCGTAGGGCTTGATAAAATAGTTGCTAACCGTAAAGACAATTCCGGTTTAGGATTTGGCGCATCAGTTTCATCAAAGAAGGATGGCGAGGGCAAGGCTTTAGAAGACGTTCAGCCACAGGATTTAATAAAGTATGGTGTTATACCTGAATTTGTGGGAAGACTTCCTATAGTGGTCAGCTTAAACGCTTTAACTGAAGATGCTTTAGTTAAAATAATGACTGAGCCTAAAAATGCCATCGTGAAGCAATATAAAAAGCTTGTTGAAATGGATGACGTTGAGTTAGAGGTTGAAGAAGAGGCTGTTCGTGAAATTGCGAAAAAGGCAATGACGTTAAAAACCGGCGCGCGTGGTCTTAGAACAATTTTTGAGTCTATTATGCTTGATACTATGTATGAGCTCCCTGAAGACGACAGCGTTGAAAAAATCATTATTGATAAAGACGTGGTAAACGGATTAAGTAAACCGCGCATTATCAAAAAAGAAATAGCATAAATGATAAAGCAGACAATTTAAATTGCCTGCTTTTTTAAGGTGTAATATGGAAAACGTATCACAACAATTTGATATAATAGTTATAGGCGGTGGTCCTGCGGGTTATCATTTTGCAAATTTAGCTGCTAAAAAGGGATTTTTAGTTGCTTTATTTGAAGAAAAAAGTCTTGGAGGAACTTGTTTGAACGAAGGCTGTATACCTTCAAAGGCTTTGCTTAAAAGCGCTAAAATTGTAGATGGAATAACTAATTCTGAGCATTACGGTATATCTGTAGGTGATTTTTCAGTTAATCAAGAATCGGTTATTTTAAGAAAGAATGAAATAGTTAGTAAACTAGTAATGGGTGTAAGGGGTGGCTTAAGAAAAAATAAAGTTAAGCTTTTCTTTACACACGCTGATATTTTAAAAAAGCAAGAGGGATTATACTACGTAAGCTCAAACGAAAAAATTTATTCTGCTGAAAAGCTAATAATTGCAACCGGATCTAAGGTGTTTATTCCTAAAATAGAAGGTGTGGAATTTGGGCTTCAGTCAGGTTTTGTTTTAACATCTACGGAGATACTTAATTTAGATATAATTCCTAATAGGCTAGTAGTTATTGGTGGTGGAATTATTGGTTTAGAAATGGCTTCTTATTTTGCATCAGTGGGATCAGCCGTTACGGTTATTGAAGCGGCTGAAAAGACTTGTGGCTTACTTGATAATGAAATAAGCAGTTTGTTGGTTAAAAACTTATCTAAAAAAGGTATTTCATTTGTTTTAAATGCGAAAGTATCCTCTATAAACGATAACGGCATTACATATATTAAAGATGATCAAACTATTGATTTACAGTGTGATAAAGTACTGCTTTCAGTTGGTAGAGTTGCTAACGTGACCGGCTTTGGTTTGGAAAATTTAGATGTTGAATTTACTAATAGGGGCATTACGGTTAATGAATGCATGCAAACTAACGATAGCTCTGTTTATGCTATTGGTGACGTAAACGGTAAAGTTATGCTTGCTCATACTGCGTATAGGGAAGCTGAGGTTTCTTTTAACCATATTATAAATAATAAAGATGTTTTGGATTACGAAACGATTCCTTCAGTTTTATATACCTCGCCGGAGTGCGCTTGGGTAGGTGTAAGTGAAGAAGATGTTGTTAAAAAGTCTTTAGACGTTACCGTAAAAAAGTTACCTATGATTTATTCCGGTCGTTTCGTTGCGGAAAGTAGTGGAGTAGACGGGCTTTGTAAAATTTTTATTGATAATAAGAAAAACACGATTATTGGTGCGGCAATTTTAGCAGATGGGGCAAGCGAATTAATAGTTGCAATTAGCAATTTAATTATTATGCAAACTCCTATTGATAAAATCAATTCACTTATTTTTCCTCATCCTACGGTAGGGGAAATAATAAAAGACGTTTTAAATTCATAAAATAAGTAAAAAATAAAACCGACGCGCAATTGCGTCGGTTTTTACTTTAAAATAAAAAATTAAGTTTAAATTAAACTCTAGTAACTTTATCGCTCTTTAAGCAACGAGTACAAACGTATTCAGAGGTCATTACTCCGTCTTTTAAAATTTTGACCTTTTGAACGTTTGCGCTGTATAAGCGAGGAGTTTTACGGTTACTGTGGCTAACATGGTTACCTGATAATTTTCCTTTTCCGCAAACACTGCAAACTCTTGACATATCTACACCTCCAAATAAGTAAGTAAAATTTCTTTTTAAATCATTAGCCTATATAATATAACACTATTTAGAAAAAAAAGCAAGAGTTTTTACTTGATTTTTGCATTTGATTGAAAAAAATTTGAAAAATAATTTAATTATTACGCTTAAAATATAAATATGCTAAAAATTTGTTGCAAAATTTGCGTATTTGTAGTAAAATAATGAGAGTAATCAAAGGAGTAGGACTATGTCAGTTAATACAAATAATATTTACGGCAAAATTTCAATTTCAGATGAAGCTATTGCTAGAGTAGCAGAACATGCAGCTCTTGAATGCTATGGAATTGTTGAATTGGTTAATAAACGTTTTACGGACAGCCTTTCCGGATTATTTAAAAAGGGTGGAACTCACGGAGTTAAAGTTTCAACTGAAGGCGATAGAATTCACATTGATTTATACGTGACTATCAAGTTTGGTGTTTCAATTTCTGCAGTTGCAGAAAGCTTAAAGCAAGCGGTGAATTATAAAGTAGAAAAATTTACGGGAATGTTGGTTGATACTGTTAACGTAAATATCGTTGGAGTTAAGCTATAATCTTATCTCCATATGTAATATACTTATCTAAAAAACTAGAATTATTAATCAAGTTTACAGCACTTCTTGTAGCTAACAGGAAATTAGGAGAAATCTTTTTAATATGCAAAAAAATATAAACGGCGCAACGTTAACCAAAATGGTTATAACGGCTGGCAAATTGCTAGAAGCCAATAGAACAAAAATTGACGCATTAAACGTTTTCCCCGTTCCAGATGGTGATACGGGTACTAATATGTCTTTAACGATGCAATCAGCCGTTAAAGAATTAAAGCTATGCAATTCAAATAGAATGAGCCTTATTACTGACGCGATTTCTCGTGGCGCTCTTCGTGGAGCAAGAGGTAATTCAGGCGTAATTTTATCTCAGGTATTTCGCGGTATTTGCTCTGTTTTAAAGGAAAATGAGGAAGTAGATACTAAATTATTTGCAAAAGCGCTAAAAAAAGCAACCGAAATTGCTTATGCAGCGGTGAGTAAACCCAAGGAAGGTACTATGCTTACCGTTTCAAGAATGATTTCTGAATGCGCTCAAACCGCTCAAAGACATCGCGATTTTGAAGTTTTCTTTAAAGAAATTATTGCTCGTGGTGAAGAAGCTTTAGCTATGACGCCTGAGCTATTACCGGTTTTAAAGAAGGCTGGCGTTGTTGACTCCGGCGGTATGGGATTACTTACCGTTTATAAGGGTATGTACAAGGGCTTAATCGGTGAAACTGTTGAGGTTGAAGAAGAACCCGAAGAGGCTACTACTGTTAAAGCGGAAGAAGCTGTTCCCACCGAAATTGATATTCTTAATTTAGGTGAAATTGAATTTGGTTACTGTACTGAATTCTTTATCATAAATTTAAAACATAGAACTACTTTAGCGGATATTGATAGACTTCGTGAATATCTAATGACTATTGGCGATAGCGTTGTGGTTGTTGGCGATTTAGAATTTGTTAAGGTTCACGTTCATACCAATAATCCCGGTCAAGCGCTTTCTAAAGCGTTAACGCTTGGTGAGCTTGATCGTGTTAAAATTGAAAATATGCTTGAGCAAAACCGTCAGCTTATTGCAAAATATGAAGCTGAAAAGAAAGAAATGGGTATGTTAGCTGTTTCTCAAGGTGATGGTCTTGCAGAAATATTCAAGGAATTAATGGTGGACCGTATTATTGAAGGCGGTCAGACGATGAATCCTAGCGCAAGTGATATTGCGGATGCAGTAGTTAAAATTAACGCTGAAAACATCTTTGTTTTCCCCAATAATAGCAATATTATTCTTGCAGCAGAACAGGCAAAATTCTTAGTGGAAGGCAAAAAAATTCACGTTGTTCCCACTAAGAACGTTCCTCAAGGCTTTGCAGCTGCCTTAGCGTTTAATCCTGAAGTTAGCGCAGAAGAAAATCTTCTTACCATGCTTCACGAAATCGAAAACGTAAGCACCGGTCAAGTAACGTATGCTTCTAGAACTACAAAAATTGATGGATTTAGCCTTAAGAAGGGTGATATTATTGGTTTAAACAGTAAAAAGATCCTTGCTAAGTCAAACTCTGTTGAAGATGCAACCCTTAAGCTGGTTGAAAAAATGAAGGATAGCGCTCATGCATTAATCAATCTTTACTACGGAAAAGAGGTTAGCGAGCAAGAAGCTGAAAAACTACAAGAAAAGCTTGCTGCAAAATATCCCGAATGCGACGTAGAGATTTATTACGGCGGGCAAGATATTTACTATTACATAGTTTCACTTGAATAATTTTTAATGCGTCGCATAAGCGGCGCATTTTTGTTAATAATATTATGGAATTAAAATACGTAAAGGGCTTAAGTGATAAGCGAATTAAAGAATTAAATAATATTGGAATAACGAATGCTGAAGAGTTAATTCGACATTTTCCACGCAATTATTTGGACTTAACTAGGGTTATGCCCCTAAAATTTGCATATCCTAACGAGTTTGCGTTTACAAAGGCAAAGCTTTTATCTGTACCGCAGACGTTTACGTCCGCAAGAAAGGTTAGGTTTATTAAAGCTTTATGCGAGCAGGATGGTGAGATTTTTACTGCGATTTGGTTTAATCAACCTTACGTAGCGCAAAAATTAGAACAGGGCGCTGAGTATTTATTTTACGGTAGAGTTCAAAAGAAAATGGGACAAATTAGCATGCTTAATCCTAGCTTTGAGCTTGCTGAAAAAAACGATTATTTAAAAGGGATTTTACCCGTTTATACCTTAACACCCAGTCTTTTTCAAAAAAGCTTTCAAAAAATAATTAATGACGCCATTTCAAAAGTAAATATTAAATCGGTTATACCTGAAAATTTAATTAAAAAATATAATTTAATGTCTTTAAAGCAAGCTTATATTGAAGTTCATAATCCCACTAGCTTTGAAAATAAAGACGTAGCTTCAGATAGAATTGCAACAGAAGAGTATTTTCTATTAATTTCAGCTTTAAAACTGATAAAAGGCGATAAACAGCAATATAGAACCCAAAAATACACTTGTAAGGCTAACGAGCTTAAAGAATTTGCAAATTCCTTTGGCTTTGAATTTACTCAAGGTCAAAAAAGTGCTGTTAACGAAATCTTTACAGATATGAATTCACCGACTGTAATGAACAGACTAATGCAGGGCGACGTTGGCTGCGGAAAGACTGCGGTTGCGCTTTGCGCGCTATTTATTGCGTTAAAATCTGGTTATCAAGGTGCAATGCTTGCGCCTACGGAAGTATTAGCTGAACAAAATTTTAAGCTTTGTAAGAAATATTTTGCGGATTTTAGAGTAGAATTTTTATCTGGCTCATTAAGTGTAAAAGAAAAAAATCAAATCAAAAAGCGTTTAGAATGCGGTGAAATTGATTTATTGGTTGGAACGCATGCAATCATTCAAAAAGACGTTGAATTTAAAAATCTTGCTCTTTGCGTATGTGATGAACAGCACCGTTTTGGCGTAGCTCAACGAAGCGCGTTAATTGCAAAAGGCAATCAACCTGATTTATTGGTAATGAGCGCAACGCCTATACCAAGAACGCTTTCTTTAATTTTTTACGGCGATTTAGATATTACTACTATTGCTGATAAGCCTTTAGCTCGCGCAAAGGTTGGGACGAATTTAGTTCCTCAGTCTAAATATGCAGATATGCTAAAGTTTATATCTAAAGAGGCTCAAAAGGGTAATAAAATTTACTTTGTTGCGCCTAAAATCGAAGGTGATTTAGAAGGCGAGGTTATGAGTGTTACCGACTTATTTAACGACTTGACCGTTCAGCTTCCGCATTTAAAAATTCGTCTTTTACACGGGCGCATGAAAGATAAAGAAAAACAAGAAATTATGCGTGATTTTAAAGACGGGGATTGTAACGTGCTCGTTTCAACAACGGTTATTGAAGTTGGTGTAGACGTACCAAATGCAACCGTTATGGTTATTCATAATGCAGATCGCTTTGGACTTTCACAGCTACATCAGTTAAGAGGGCGCGTTGGTAGAAGTGATTTGCAAAGCTATTGCTTTTTAATTGCGGGTGATAGCACGGCAGAGGGTGTTGAGCGTTTAAAGATATTATGTAAAACCGACGACGGGTTTAAGCTTTCTGAGGCAGATTTTAGAATGCGCGGTAGCGGTGATTTTATAGGTACGAAGCAAAGTGGTAGAACTACTACCGAATTGGGCGGTTTGCGTTACGGTAGTGAAGCGATATTTTTAGCGAAAAAGATTTCTGATGAAGTAATGGCTCAGCCGTTATTTGATACTAGTATTAGAAAATATGCTATGGAAAAATATGAATCGCTTTGTAACGTATCGCTAAACTAATAATATTTATTAAAACCCGTGATTTTATCGTTAATAAAAGGTTGACAATAATTAAAAAAATTGTTATAATAACTACAATAAATTATAAATTTCGGAGAAAAATTGATGTATATCGTTGAAATGAATGAAAAGAATATGGCAGATGCAGCAGAATGCTACTATAACAGTTGGCTTTCTTCGCACTCAGCATGCTTTTCTGAAGATCAGCTTAGTCTTTATAACGTAGATCGTTTCATTAATATTTTAAAGAAAGATAATACTACGGATAGAATTACTTTTATCGCATACGATAAAAATACCGTTAATGGTTTAGTTACTATTGATAAATTACGTTGTGAAATTGCTCATTTGTATATTGCGCCTGAAAAGCAAAAAAATGGCTTAGGCACTAAGCTTTTAGAGTTTGGTATTAAACAAATGACAAGCATTAACCGTGTTTATTTAACCGTTTTATCATGTAATGAAATCGGTCTTAGCTTCTTTGAAAAGTACGGTTTTGAGTTTACCGGCGAACAAAGAACGTTAAAAAACGGAATGCTTGAATTAAGATATATGTATAGAAAGAAAAAATAATTAAGTTAAAGCATAATTTTATTTCATGTAAGATTATGCTTTATTTTTTAGGTAAATTATGGATTATAAACAGCTTGTAGAAATTGCTTTTGAGGCTCGCGAAAGCGCATACGCGCCATATTCAGGTTTTAAGTCAGGGGCAGCGTTATTAACTGCGGATGGGGAAGTGTTTACCGGGTGTAATATAGAAATAGCATCCTTTTCGCCGTCAGTTTGCGCTGGTCATTCTGCTTTCATTAATGCAATAACTTCCGGATATAAGAATTTTGTGGCAATAGCAATAGTTGGTGGCCCGGATGACGTTGAAACCTTGGATTTTTGTCCGCCAAGCGGTGTATGTCGCCAGGTTATTCAAGAATTTTGCAATCCCTTGAGTTTTGAAATAATACTGGCAAAATCAGTAAACGATTTCACAATTTTAACCTTTGAAGATTTATTTCCCTTTGCATTTACGAAGAAAAACGTAATTGGTAATTAGTTTTTTAAACTTATTTTAGTTAACAAATAAATTAATTTGTGCTATAATGTATAGCATATGGAGGGATATCGAAGTGGTCATAACGGGGCTGATTCGAAATCAGTTTGTGCGTTTACGCACGCGTGGGTTCGAATCCCACTCTCTCCGCCAAAAGGAAATAAAACGAACTTTGAGAAATCGGAGTTCGTTTTGTTTTTTAATACGTAGTATTTCGGCATCACAATTCACTTAAAATAATCAATATAGCCCGTAGCTTCTATATAAGGAGTTACGGGCTTTTTTGTTTGTTTTTCACTATAAATGGAAATCCACTCTTTCAAGATAATAAGCTTTACTTTGCACCATTCCAAGTAAGTTTTTCCTTACAGTAACGCGATAATAAAGAGTAACAGTTTTAAGTTCCCGATAATCTTCGGAAACATTGTATTTATTGAATTGAACAAACCAATCTTCCCCTTCAATAGTAAACTGTGCACTTGTTCTACTGTTTTCGTAAATATCCCATTCAGATAAATGCAGGCGAGCTCTTCTTTGCCAAATGTCAGGATTACTTTCCTCGTAATAATTTAGATTCCACGCGGAATAACCATCCCATTCAATTTGAGCATAATCAGTTACATATTCTGTTGTATCAATTTCAATAACGGAAAATACTGCAACAATGCAAAGAATTAAAATTCCAATAATAGCGACGACCGTTACAAGTTTTTGATTCTTGACTATATTATCTTCAAGTGTCTTTGAATGCTCATCGATAAGCTCTTCTCTCTGTACTAATTCATCAATGGATATTTCAAAATAATCCGCGATTTTCTGTAAAATTTCATTTGTCGGATATGCTTTTCCTGTTTCGTATTTTGCTATCATAGAACGGGAAATAAACAACTCTGAAGCAAGCTCTTCTTGCGTTAATCCGTGTGATTTTCGCAAGTTACTTAATTTATCAGCTAACATAATAGTTACCTCATTTTTCAATTAAATTTCAACGTCATTATAGCATAAATACCACTAAAATTCAATAAAATAATGTTCTTTATGCAAAGGAACAATGTTCTTTTTCTCTAAATGCACAATTAATGAATAAAAATAGGCTTTTTTCTTTATCGAGCTTTATACGAAGCCTGATTTTTTTGCCTTTCGTGGTGGCTTAACGGACGGGATTGATCGTATTCTTTGCTTTGATCATTGTAATTGGAATTACGGTTCGGCTGTTTATAGAGTGATTATAAAAGACCATAATACCCAAGAATGGGAAATAAGATATATTGATGATAACGATTTTGAATATGATGAAAATATAAATTATTCATTTGTTAATGAAAAAGAATTTAATAAAATTTTTCATGAGTTTTATAATGATTTAAGTGATTGGAAAGAAATTCACAACATGAAGTTTTAAATAAAAAACTGTGAATTCAGTAGGTGAGTTAACTTTATCCAAGTAAAAAATAGCAGAAAAAAGTAGTATTAAAAAGAAATCCCCTAATGGAATTAAAAGAATACCAATAGGGGATTTCTTATATTTTTTATAGAACAACTAAGTCAAATTTAAAACGAATTAAATTATAATCTTTCTTAAAAAACAAGATAAAATGCCAAATTTTAAATGGTTTTATGTTTTACATAAAAGTTTAATTTGCAATTTTTTCTACCAAATGCTCTCTATAGCGTATAGGTAAAAAGGTATTCATAAGCTTAACGTTTTTGCGTTCTTTTATATTAATTGAGGTATAATAGGTTTGCCATAGCTTTTGGAATGATTCTTCTTCCGCACTTAGTTGAACGTAAATGGTTTGATTGGAGTTTATAGTTTTGCTTTCCTTTCCGTCGTACATGGCTAAAAGATTTCTTCTTACGTCGTGAATAATAAAAGGTATTCCTTTAAAGCGCATCATAAAATGGGGAAGCAGTAAATCGGCAATATCGTTATCGGGTTCGATATGAGCATAGAAAAAGCCTTGGGCTGATTCGCTAAATCTAACAAACCCTTTCATTCTGTGCACTTCGTTTGCAATTTTCTTTACGGTATCGTAAAAGGCTAAAACGGTTTCTTCAGAGAATTTTGTAGAAATATTTTTGCGATATTCAAAGGTTCTATAAATGTAGTTAAAGATTACGCTTGATTTTGAATCATCACCAAGCCTAAAGGCGTAGCGAATATCAGAAAGGGCATTTATGCCTATATAGCGATAAAGAGCGGTAATAATACGCTTATTGTTTTCATAATTAGTTTGAACAAAGCGAAGTTGACCGTCTATGGCTAATTGTATATCTTCACGCGCGGTAATTAAATCAGGCTTTTCCTTTTTTGTAAAAGCAGTAAAAACGCAAGAAAAAATACCGTCAATAGTTCCGTCATATTTGTAAACTAACATAATAACCTCCTAAATTTCTCCAGTTAAAACGCTTAGTTTTAGCTCTGGATGTGAAAATAAATTTAACTGCTCGCAGTTATCTAACGTATTAATTAAAGTTAAATCGGACTCAATAAGATTTAAGCGCTCTTTCCCGAAGAATTTCCCGTTAACCGTTATAAAATGAATAGCGCGTTTTAAAACTATTCTCATTTTTTGTAAATCCTCAAAGGTTAATTTACCAAATCGACGCGCCATAACGATTTTACTTGCGCCTTTAAACCCAATTCCCGGGACTCGTACTAGAGCTTCGGGTGGGGCGGTGTTAATTTCTATAGGGAAAAATCCCATATTTCGTAGAGCCCAAGCACATTTTGGATCGTATTCGGTTGGTAAATTGTGGTTTTCATCAATTATCTCTTCAGCGCTAAAGCCGTAGAATCTCATTAACCAATCTGCTTGATATAATCTGTGTTCGCGCAGTAGTCCAACGGGCGTGCTTGGTAAAAGCTTGCTGTTTTGATTTGCCGGGATGTATGATGAATAATAAACGCGCTTTAACTTATAATTTTTGTAAAGTGCTTGAGATAGCCTTACTATTTGCCCATCGGATTCAGGGGAGGCCCCAATAATCATTTGGGTAGTTTGACCGGCAGGTAGGAAACTGTGTTTTTTTTCTCTTTTGTTTTCAAGATATTCTAAAGCTACGCTTTTCATAGGCAAAAGAATTGAGCTTTTACTTTTTTGTGGAGCTAAGAGTTTTAAGCTTTTTTCAGATGGTAATTCTATATTAAAGCTCATTCTATCAACTAAATTTCCAGCTTGCTGTATAAGAGAATAATCTGCGTTAGGTATACCTTTTAGATGAATATAACCGTTAAACTTGTAAGTCTTGCGAAGCTTTACAACGACCTCAAGCAATAATTCCATGGTGTAATCAGGTGATTTATAGATGGCTGATGATAAAAACAAGCCTTCAATATAATTGCGCTTGTAAAAGTTAAGCACTAAATCACAAATTTCATCAGGGGTGGCAATTGCTCTGGGTACGTCGTTTGAATGACGATTTACGCAGTACTGACAGTCGTAAGAGCAGTCGTTTGTTAGAAGTATTTTTAAAAGTGAAATACATCTACCGTCTTCTGTAAAAGAGTGGCAAATGCCCGAAATGCTTGCGTTACCCAAGCCGCCTCGAGTGTTCTTTCTTGAAGAACCGGAGGAAGAGCAGGACACGTCGTATTTAGCACTTTCTGTTAGAATTTGCAATTTCCTTGCATCCATATTTACGCCCCCTTACGGTTGATGATTGTATTATATCACTAACTTTTTCAAAAGTCAAACAAATGTTCGCATTATTTGAACATTTGTTCGTTTTTTATTTTTTGTGCACTAAATTGGTGGTTTTGCTAATTATAAAGGGTGTTTTTAGCGTTTTTATTAGAAAAAATATTGACATTAACTTCTCGTTATGTTATTATATAATAAGATAAATAGTAATATTGGAGAGTGTTTGACTTTAATATGAAATTTCGCGATTACGACCTTTGTTTAATAACGGATGAAAAGCAAAGACTGTATTTTACAGGATTCCATTCATCTGCGGGCTATTTAATGTTTAACAAACGTAAAAAATATTTTATAGTTGATAAGCGTTATCTTTATGCAGCCAAGAAGAAGTTAAGCTCAAAAGGGTATGAGGTTTTGTGCGCAAACGATTTTTCTTATTTAGTTGATTGCGTTAACTTTTTAAACGTAAAAACTCTTGGTATTGATTTTTCTAAAACAAACCTTTCTCAGTTTGCATTATTTAAGAAGCTTTTACCTGATACTTGCTACAAGGATATTGGCGCAGAGCTTGCAGAGGAAATGTCTGTGAAATATCCCGAGGAAATCAACGTAATTGCTAAGGCGTGCAAAATCGCGGAAAAGAGTTTTAATCAAGTATTAAAAAGCCTAAAGGTTGGCGTTACGGAAAAGGAAATTGCCGCAGAGCTTGAGTATCTTTTTGAAAAGAACGGCGCAAGCGATAAATCTTTTGATTCTATTATTGCTTTCGGGCCCAATTCTGCAGTTCCTCATCATGAGTCAGGTAAAACGCGCCTTAAACATAATATGCCAGTCTTAATGGATTTTGGTTGCATATATGAAGGTTACTGTTCCGATATGACTAGAACGCTTTGGTTTGGCGATGAACCTACTCCCGCATTCTTAGATGCTTACAACGCTGTATACGACGCGCACATGGAAGCCTTTAATAAGATTGTGCCGGGAATGAACGGTGGAGAAGCGGACGCATTAGCTCGTGACGTTTTAACAAGTAGGGGATACGGTAACGTGTTTACTCATTCACTTGGTCACGGTGTTGGCGTTAATATTCACGAAGCGCCTTGGTTAGCGCCCAAGAGAGATAATTTACTTCTAGACGGTATGGTATTTTCTGATGAACCCGGCGTATATTTTGACGGGAAGTTTGGTATAAGAATAGAAGATACTATTTATTTAGAAGATGGAAAGGCTAAAACCTTTATGCAAGATGATAAAAAGCTTATCATCGTTAACAACGGAAAAATTAAAAAATATAAATAAAATAAGGAATTTTTAAATCAGGAGATAAATTATGATTCAAGCAGGCGATTTTAGAAAAGGTGTTACCATTGAATACGAAGGAAACATTTACACTATCGTTGACTTCCAACACGTTAAGCCCGGTAAAGGCGCAGCATTCGTAAGAACTAGACTTAAAAACGTTGTTACGGGCGCTGTTCTAGAAAAAACCTTCAACCCCACTGAAAAGGTTGAAAATGCGCTTATCGAAACTCAAAAGATGCAATATTCTTACAATGACGGCGATCTTTACTACTTTATGGATGAAGAATACAATATGATTCCTCTTAACTATGAACAAGTTGAAGATGCATTAAAGTTCATTAAAGAAAACGATTACGTTATGGTTAAATCACACAAGGGCGTAGCATTCTCTGTTGAATGTGAAAACTTCGTTGAATTACTAGTAACCGAAGCTGAACCCAGCGTAGCAGGTAATACTGCAACCAACGCAACCAAGATCGTTAAGCTTGAAACCGGTATTTCTATTCAAGTTCCCATGTTCGTAAACGAAGGCGACGTTATCCGTATTGATACCAGAACCGGCGATTACATGGAAAGAGTTAAGAAATAATTTAATATGAAGACTGTTTTAATTACAGGCGCATCAAGAGGCATTGGCGAACAAATCGCCCGTGCCTTTTCTACAAATGGATATAACGTTATTATTAATTATAACAAAAGTGAAGAAAGAGCAAAAAAATTAGGTGAAGAGCTCAATGCGCCAATTTTTAAAGCTGACGTTAGTAAATTTGACCAAGCAAAAGCTTTGGTTGATTTTGCCGTTGAAAAGTTTGGGAAAATAGACGTTTTAGTTAATAATGCCGGTATTGCATTACCGCAAAAGGTTTTGCAAGAGGTTACCGAAGAAGAATTTGATAATATCGTTGCCGTTAATCTTAAATCAACCTTTAACTGTTCAAAATTAGTTATTGATTTAATGATTTCAAACGGTGGTGGCTCTATAATTAATATTTCCTCTATCTGGGGGCAGGTTGGCGCTTCTTGTGAAGCCGTTTATTCAATGACTAAGGCTGGTGTTATTGGCTTTACAAAATCAATGGCGCAAGAGCTAGCGCTATCTAATATAAGGGTAAATGCAGTTGCTCCCGGTTTTATTAAAACGGATATGAATGCGCATCTTTCAAATGAAGATATTGATGATTTTTTACAATGCGTTCCTTTAAACCGAATTGGAAGCACTGAAGAGGTTGCTCAAGCTGTATTGTTTTTAGCAAGTGATCAAGCTTCATATATAACCGGTCACGTTCTAAACGTTAACGGCGGAATGAATTAAATATTACAGATTAAATGAGTTCTTCTTTAGAGCTCATTTTTTATTTGTTATAAAAATACATTATATGCAAATTTTTTATACATTATTTGAATAATATACAATATTAACTAATATTTTAGAAAAAAATACAAAAATTATTAATATTTATTCAAAAAATCTTTGACAAATAAATATTAAAATGATATAATAACCGCCGATTGATTTTTGGGAATAATTATGAAACGAGTTATAATTTTATTATTAACAGTAATTTTGGTAATTTCAAGCGGTTGCGGTATAGAAGCAGAAAGAGTAAAGATTATTAACGTTCCGTTAACGCAAGAATCTTATGCCTTTGCAATTGCTAAAGAGAATAATGAAATAAAAAATGCTGTTAACGCTTATTTAAACGAAATAACAGAAAACGGGGAATTGGAGGCGATTATCAATTCCTTTTTTAACGGAAAAGCAGATTTTGCGCACGTTAATCCTAAAAGCAAAGAGGGCTGTTTGGTAGTTGCGACAAACGCGTATTTCCCACCTTTTGAATATTATAATGGGAATAAACTTACCGGTATAGATATTTATTTGGCTAATGAAATAGCAAAGACTTTAGGGAAAAGCTTGTACGTTGAGGATATGGATTTTAGCGCTGTAATTCCAAGCGTTCAAAAGGGTAATTGCGATATAGGAATGGCGGGATTAACTATTAATGAAGACCGTAGGCGTTTAGTTGATTTTAGCATGGAATATTATCAGTCTTCACAAGTTTTGGTGGTTAGAGAAAGTAATTGTGAATTTGATCAATCTTTTAGTAATTTAGAAATTGAAGCAATTTTAGCAACTAAAAGAAGCTCCTATAAAATAGGGGCGCAAAGCGGAACAACGGGCTATATGTACATAAGGGGGGATTCCGGTTTTGGATATAAAGGGTTTGCCCGCATAGACGTAATAGCTTTTACAACAGCAGCTTTAGCTATTAGAGATTTATCAAACGGTAAAATTGATGCAGTTATTTTGGATTATCAGCCGGCGTTGGAAATAGTAAAGGCAATAAATACTAATAAATAGGTATATAATGAATAGAGAAACGATTGAAATTTTTATAGATAAATTTATACGTCAAGAAGGATATCTTTTAACCCTTCAAGGATTGAAAAATACTATAATTATTTCTATTTTAGGCTTAATTATAGGTTTTTTAATAGGTGTTATTATAACGACTGTAAAGCTTATTCCCTCAAATAAAGGTTGGAAAAAGGGTATAAATATAATTTGCGAAGTATACGTAACTATTATAAGAGGTACACCTTTGCTTGTGCAATTACTACTTTTTCATTTTGCAATTTTCCCTTTAATGGGAATAAACATAAGTTATCTTGCGGAAGCCGTTATAATTTACGGTATTAATAGTAGCGCGTATATGGCTGAGGCGTTAAGAGGTGGAATTAATTCGGTTGATAAAGGGCAAATGGAAGCTGGCAGAGCGTTGGGCTTTTCTTTCGTTCAAACAATGATTAAAATAGTTCTACCTCAAGCAATTAAGAATATTTTACCCACTTTAGGTAATGAATTTATTGCTTTAATCAAGGAAACCTCGGTTGCAAACTTAATTGCTGTTACAGATTTAACCCGTTCATTAACTGCTATTGCGGAAAGCACGTACGATTATTTTATTCCATATATCATGCTAGCGCTAATTTATCTTGGCCTTGTTATGATAATAACTGCTTTAATAAAATTGTGTGAAAGGAGAATGGCTAACAATGGATAATCAAATTATAAAAGTCAAACGTTTGCACAAGCAGTTTGGGAATCAAAAGGTTTTACAGGGGGTAGATTTTTCTGTAAATAAAGGTGACGTTATTTCTATAATAGGGCCTTCCGGTTGTGGAAAGTCAACCTTATTGCGCTGTATAAACTTATTGGAAATGCCTGATGCAGGTGAGATTATATTTGACGGTAAGTATTTATATAAAAACGAACGATATTTTTTAAAAAGAGATATACGCGAATATAAGGTAGGAACACCTGAATACAATGAATTATATAATAAAATTGCTAAAATACGTCATGAAGAGCATCAAATAGATAAAGTTGTTAGTAAAAGTTTAAATGAAATTAGATGTCATATCGGTATGGTGTTTCAACAGTTTAATCTATTTCCGCATTTGACCGTGTTAGAAAATTTAACTATTGCGCCTGTTTCACTTAAAAAGATAAAAAAGACAGATGCAGAAGAAAGGGCTTTAGAGCTACTTAAAAAGGTTGGTCTTGAAGAATATGCAAATAAATATCCTTCAGTTTTATCAGGTGGGCAAAAGCAAAGAGTTGCTATAGTTCGCGCTTTAGCTATGAAGCCCGACGTTATGCTGTTTGACGAGCCTACTAGTGCTTTAGATCCTGAAATGGTTGGAGAGGTCTTGGCTGTAATGAGTGATCTTGCTAAGTCTGGAATGACGATGATAGTTGTTACGCATGAAATGGAATTTGCAAAAAGCGTTTCAAATCGAGTGGTGTTCATGGCTGATGGAAAAATTTTAGAAGACGGTATGCCTGAAGAGATTTTTAGTAAACCTAAATCCGCAAGGTTGCAGGATTTTTTAAGTAAGGTGTTATAAATTTTTTGTTTTTAATATTATTTTGCAAATCAATTTGCAAAAAAAAGAGTTCGGCATTACCGAGTCCTACAAGGGATTTTTTCGGGAAGGCTGTCCTTTTTAAGAGTCAGGCGTGGCGTGATGCCACGCCTTTTCTCGTGCTATTTAATTTTCTTCATCTAATAAATCACCAAAATCGGGTAAATCTATTGCTCCAACTAAATTGTAGATGATTTCTACGGTATGAGTATAATGTCCGTCAAACTTTCTGCTTGACTTTCAATCAATCTCTTGGTTATATCAAACGCCGTTGATTTGGCGTTAGGTTTCTCACGGGATATTATCGTGTAAATAGTTTTGCCGATTTTTACTTGTCGGCTTCTCAACAAATTCCCGTTTTCGTCGTGTAGTAATGTACAATTTTATCTACGACAGGTTCTGCTGTTTTCTTAACCTGCTTAGGTTTTTGGTATTTTCCGCTTTATTTTTTGGTTGTCGTTTTGCCTCGCAGAGCCCACCACTTTCAGACGAAAGTGTAGTGGCTACACTTATAAAAGTCAAACTTATGGCGGATGGATAAAGTTGTAAAATTTCATTTTGTTGTATTCTCCTTATCTAATAATTGGTCCTTCACTTAAAAAGGTAGTTTTCAAGAAAATCCGCACCCCTAAATCAAGAAATTATTAATTTAATTAATCCTTTCACTTAAAAGGGCGATTTTTAAGCAAAAAGTGGTGGTCTAACTGCAAAAAATTTTCCCTTTTATTCAAAAAGGCGAGCAGAACAATTTCTACTCGCCTAAATAGGGAAGATATTAAGCTGAACAAAGCAATAGGCAAATGTCCACGTTCTTGGACATCTGCCTTTTTTTGTGAAATTATTAATGCTACTAGAGAAAATTTACCAAAGTATTTTGTAAATTCTTTTACAATACACTTTTATGCTAACCAAATTATGATATTGATTCATTATAGTTCCAAATCACAGTGCAATAGTCTGTACCATTTTTATGTTCGAAACAATAATTCCAATATGTATCCCATCCAGCGTGTTTGTTACTTGTGGCACAGTAAATGGTTAGATTTACACAACCATTAAATGCATCGCATCCAATGGTTGTGATATTATCTAATATAATAACTTTGCTAAGGTTTTCGCAAAGAAGGAATGCATAGTCGTTAATTGTCGTTACTGTTTCGGGGACTCTAAATGCTAATTCTTGTTTGCCAATGGCATATTGAATAAGAATTTTGCCATCTTTAGAATATAAATTGCCCGATATTGATTTGTAAATTGTATTGTTTGAATCAACTACTATGCTTACAAGTGAATTACATCCGCTAAAAGCACAGCTGCCGATACTTGCTACACTATTTGGAATTACAATTTCAATCAATTTTGAGCAATCTTTGAAAGTCCATGCTCCTATGTCAATAACACCATCAGAAATATTAATGCTTTCAATATTTTTACAAGAATAAAATGCAGAATCCCCGATTTTTACAATCCCGTTAGGAATCTCTACTGTTTTTATTGATGTATTATACTCGAAAGCTGATTCTCCGATTTCTTTAATTGGCTTTTCTTTATAAGCTTCAGGAATCACTAAATTCGTGTTAGAATATGAACCTATACCTGTCACAATGTAATACGTCCCATCATCCGAAAGTGAATATTTCAACGTATCTGCTTCTTGTGTATATCCCCAAACAACAGGAGCATATATATATCCATAATCATACTCTACATAATTCCAGTCCTCATCCCATCCACTCAATTCATTGTTCGTTTCACAATAAATAGTCAATAGCATACAACCATGAAAAGCATAACCACTTATATATTGAACACTATCTGAAATATATACACTTTTCAATGAAGGACAGTCTGCAAAGGACATACTACCAATACTTTCAACACCCTTGAAAATACTAACTTCTGTTAGTAGGGGACACTCACTAAATGCAGAGGAACCTATACTTAAATAATCGCCCGAAATTTTTGCTGTTATCAAAGAATCACAGCATTCAAAGGCACCATGTCCTATAGTTGTAACATTACTCGGAATATCAATTGTTGTTAATGAATCACAGTTTTTAAAGGCATCAGATTCAATACTTATTACCGTGTTTGGAATGGTGATACTTTCAAGCGACGTACATCCTTCAAACGCATCGTAATCTATCTTTGTAACACCATTTGGAATGATAACCGATGTAAGAGAAATACAGTTTCTAAATCCCTCGATAACATCTCCACTTGTAATAACGACTTTTTTTAATTTATCATTCTTTATATCATATATAGCCGAAGCTGGAATTGAAGCAATTTCAATATGCGTGTCATGAAATGCATTATAACCAATGTCAGTAACACTATTGGGAATGGTAATATTTGTTAGCGAACTACAGTTAGAAAACGCGTATTGACCTATAGCGGTTACTCCATCGGGCATATTCACATTCACAAGCGAATCACAGCCATAAAAAGTCCAATCTTTGATGATTGATATTCTATCAGTGATCGTTATACTTTTTAGCGTATCACAACCAAAAAAAGCGCTTTCGCCGATATCTGTTAGATTTTCGGGGAGTTCTATACTTGTAAGTGATGTGCAAGAGGCAAAAGCGCTTTCGCCGATATATTTAATAGTATTAGGGAGAGTAATAGTTATAAGAGAAGATAAATTACTAAATCCTTTATTTGCAATAGAAACAACCTTGTCCCCGTTATATGTTGATGGGATGGATATGTGTGTGTCTGTGCAAGTCTTCTTCAATCTATAATTAACTTCATATCCGTTATATTCATCACTCCAAGTATAATAGACCCCCTGAGGAACATCTGATAAGGAATAATCACACCAACCTTTTCCAATCTCAATCTCGGTGTTATCCATATAGATAATGCGAATATTAGTTAAATCAAAATATTTTATATCGGAGTTATAATAACAATTTTCCCAACCACCATCAATAAAATATTCATCTTTATTTGAGTCATAAATTAAATTAGAATATCCAGGTTCAAGAGGACCAGTAATTGACCCTATAAAAACATTATAGCCACGTATTTCACAATAAACTTTATCATGAACTGCATTATAAGCTTCAACTGAAAAATAAATATATTTTATAGTTTTTGATGATGTATTTTCCCAAGAAATAGTCATATCCACACCATCAGCACTATCTATATCAGTTACAAAAATATCATATACCTTTATCAGTGACCGAACTTCGTCTTGCGTCCATCCTTGCCTTACATTACATCTGTCACAAACTCCCGTAGTCGTGGTATGACCTAATGCGTTACCCTCCGTTTCTCCGCATTTAGAACAAGTTTTAGGAATTATGCAAGTAGCTACATTCCAACTATGTGAACATTGTTCATCATTGTTGTTATCATTAGAACTATCTAGAATTGTTTCACCACACTGTGGGCAGAATTTAGTATCAAGGGCAACTGTTTCGCCGCAATTTAAACATTTCAAAGATGTTTCATCATTATTACTACAACTCACTAAGAAAAGTAACATAATTATACATATTGTAATAATCAACGATTTTTTCATAAGTAATCTCCAATAAAAAAGCGTACCCACGAGGGATACGCCAAAAAACGCATCTCTCAATATTGCTACATATTTTACCTAATCATAAGGGAGAGAATACATTTTTACCAACAGTATTCCCTATGAAAAGGCATATTAAAATATGTAGCGTAGTTATTATAACACTAATTAAAAGAAAAATCAAGGTGTTTTGCAAGCACTATCAAAAAACGCCGATAAAATATTATCAGTGTTTTTGTCAATTTTTTAGTGACACATATCACGAATTCCTTCAAACTCCTGCTCATATATTCCTTGTTCTCTTAAATAGAGATTATGTTCAATATTATATTTGAAGAATAATTGCTTCAATTCTCTTTCATTATGATTACGACTTGTTTTTGTTTCTATATTATCTTTTTCTTGAATAATTTGTAGCGCCATTTCAGGGTTGCTTTTACATAATTGCAACAGTGTTTCAAACTCATTAATTGATATTAACCAAAAGTGGTTATCATTTCCAAGTTCTGGGTGCAATCTAAACAATTCATCAAGACATTTACTCTTATAATAATCCTCATACACCAAAATTATTTTTATAGCATTTTGCTTGTTATAAAACTTTTGTGTAGTGTTTAGCTGTTGAATAGCTTCACCCCAGTTATCTATCATATATTTTTTCATAGCTTTAACATCGGGGTGACTATGTTTTATTCCTAACAATGACAATGAGGATTTTTGTTCAACAAAGAAGTCATAGTTACCTAACTTTATGTACCAATCGGCACGTTTTTCGTTGAGGTCTTCTTCAATGCGTTGAAAACAATCTTTTGTTAAGCAATTAGATAATACTTCTTGTAAATATATCTCGTAATAATAACCAAAAGCATTTGTGAAATTTTGAGAATTTAAGGCTCTATATTTATTTCTCAAAACCCAATAATTTGAATTTGTAAACAAGGCTAATAACAAATATGGGTTAGACGCAATGTAATCATCTCCTAACTTTATGATAGGTTTTGAATAAAACACTTGACGCCCCAAAGGACTATTTCTAATCTCTTCTATGGTAATTGAATTCTTAGTTATTACATCCATAACATTTTCATTAGATAATATTGGATTAGTGTATTTGACTATTCTATCTAATTCTTTTTGATTAACAACCAGCATCGTTTTAGAGAAAAGACTCCAAATCAGCAATAAAAGAGCAGAATACTCATCCGTTGTATAATGGGTTTCGTTATAAAACTCTTTTTTTATATCTAATCCAAATGATTTTTCTGATGGAACTCTATGTGAAATTTCTTCTAATATATATTTTTCTCGTGAAAATTCCTCAAAGAAAATAGATGGACCTTGCATTCTGCCTTGCTCTCCGAAAAAGCCCATAACATACAAAATAGCGTCATCATCGTCCTTTAAATATTCTGCATCCAATTTATCCGCATAATCATTATATAGATTTATCAAATGCAAAGACTCCGCTTTTTCTATTTCTTTTTTACCATTTCGACATTTACAGATAATAAGATACAACATATCTATAAGCCAAGTCTGCACGATAGTGCATTTCACGGTTAAGGGCTTGTTGTCAAAATTTATAGTATAATTTGCTTCTCCCGAAAATCCAAAAGTATCACTTTGAGAGTCAAACGAGATTCCTTTTGCCCAATAACATATAGAATATATCATTGAGCCCAATGTAAATCGAGAAGCATATGTGAAAAAAGGATGTGTTGTCTTTTCCTTCATATTATTATCTCCCATTTGAAATGTTAGTTAATTATACCAAAAAAAGAATTTTATTTCAAGCTGTTTTAATTTTACTTATAATATTATCCAAAAGAAAAATCAGACTCCTTTTGGAATCTGATTGTTTCTCCGCTTGAAAGTGCAATTTCCTATAAATTTTTTAATATTTCAAAAAATCCCTTATAGGGAACGACGTTTTCCGAACTCTTTTTTTATTATAATTTTTACTTTAATCAATTAAAAATCAATACCCATAACTGATTCAACCGGTAGGGTAAATAGAATACCTGAACCAGGTGTAGCAAGTCCCGCTCTGTCTTTAATAGCGGTCATAATATCCTTTTTTGTATCTGACTGAGCTAAAATAAATACTATTTCTTTATGTGGGTGCAGGGAAATACCTAAAAATTTAACTTCGTCATCAGCATTTGCTGTTCCGCGTGCGTTAAATACAGTACCGCCACGAGCGCCAGCTGCTCTTGCTGCAGACATAACCTCTTCTTCAAATCCGTGATTAACTATTGCAACAATTAATTCGTAATTTTTATCCATAATTTTCCTCCTAGTCGTTTTTACCTGTAAGAATTTTAAATGAAGTATAACCGTCAACCGAAGAAACGGGGATAGTGAATGCTATACCTTTGTGTTTTTTGTTAAGTTCAAAGTTTTCCTCGATTAAGCTATATACGTAATTAACGTTATGTTTTTCTATAAAACAGTAAATTATATCCTTTTCAGGCTCGGAAATTGCTAGAGCAGACTTAATTTCACTACTTGCAGTACCTCTGCCTAAAATTATTGATTGAAAGTGAGCGTAATCTTTAACTAAATTACTTATGCCGTCACCCAATCCACGATCTGCAATTATTATCATGCAACGTAATTTAATTTCTTTTGGATTCATATTAACTCCTAATATATTTTATTCAAACTCAATGATTTCTTCATTCCTAATTTGAGCTCGAATAGCTTCAATTTTATGTTTAGTGTACTTAACCTTAAGTTTGCTTGCAAAACCAAGAACTTGTATGGTTATTAAGGGCATTAGGGCAACTGTTGCTACTAAGCCGTAAGCGCTTGTTAAAATTGCAGAGGATGAGGCTATGCTTTCGGTAGCTCCTATAGCTAAAGGAAGCAAGAACGTTGCCGTCATTGGCCCTGATGCAACGCCGCCGGCATCAAAAGCGATAGTG
This sequence comes from Clostridiales bacterium, assembly GCA_015055965.1. Taxonomy (GTDB): domain Bacteria; phylum Bacillota; class Clostridia; order Christensenellales; family Borkfalkiaceae; genus HGM11416. Next base: position 21,898 of record SVHG01000003.1, on the reverse strand, counting down.
GTGTAAACCTTTGGAACGAAGAAAGATAGTCCTAAGGCAATAGCATAACCAACGCCTATAATATACCATAATGAAAAACCGTAAATAATACGCAACATAGAAATTGCTAAAGCAAATGCCATTGATAAAGCTAAAGCAATTTTTAAAGTCGCTTTTTTAATAGTGCCACTTGAAACCCCTTCAACTTGCTTTACCAATACGTTCACCGCTGGCTCTGCTAGAATAATTAGCAAACCAACCATAGATGCAACGGCAATCAAAGCAAATTTGTTTTCAAGAGCCCCCAAGCTTTTTCCTATAAAGTATCCCGTTCCCATGTACGCAGCGTTTACACCTGTTAAAAACAATGAAAGTCCGATATAAGTATAAATGAAACCGAACAATATTCTTAGCAATTCGATACCGGGTAGTTTAAAGGATATAAAGTTGAATATAAAGAAAAATAGTGCAATGGGGGCGAGGGCTATTAAAACCTCTTTAAGACAATGAGCTAAAGTCGTTGAATAAATATTTAATAAAGATGCAAAATCCGTTGCATTTTCAGGGGTAATTGAAGGATTTACTTCAGGCTTGAATATGATACACAAAAGCATCGTCATCATTACTGGCCCAACGGAGCAAATGGCAGTCATACCGAAGCTGTTTTCCCTTTTGTTTTTACCGCCGACAACACCTGCAACTGAAGCGCCTAACGCAAGAATAAAGGGGACTGTTAATGCTCCCGTTGTAACCCCGCCGGAGTCAAAGCATAGTGCAAGATATTCATTATCAAGAAAAATTGCAATTATAAATAAAATTGCGTATAAACACATTATTAGTAGTGCAAAATCAAGTTTGAAGAGTGTTTTTAATAGCGAAAGCGCTAAAAATACGCCTACACCAAGAGCTATGGTTAAAATTAAGGTCCATTTAATAGATCCTAATTGAGTTCCTAAAACGCTTAAATCCGGCTCTGCAACCGTAATAATAAAGCCCAATAGGATGCCCATTAGAATTAATATCCAAACCTTTTTTTTCATTGTGATATAGCTACCAAAGCTATCTCCAACTGGGGTTAAAGAAATTTTAGTACCAATGCCGTATAACGTCATACCGCCTATTAAAAATAAATTACCAATAATAAAACCGATTAAATCGTATTTTTTTAATCCCTCATCTAAAAATAGGTTGATTATTAGTATTAAAGCGGTAATTGGTAAAACGGCAATTATTGCTTCGTATAATGCGCTGTGTTTAAACTTCATGTTTACTCTCTAAATCTATTTTGTTCTATTATACACTTGTTTAAAATAAAAGTCAAGAATATCCTTTATTTATGGCCATAAATAAAAAATTCTTTACAATAATAATATGCCGAAATTATTTGACCTAATGATAAAAATATGCTATAATATAACATCGTGAGCGTATGCTACACAATATTAGAGGGAAAAATATGAAAACAGACGTTTTAATTATAGGCGCAGGGCCTGCCGGTATTTTTACAGCGTTAGAAATGCTTCGTTACGGTTCAAAAAAATCAATAACCATTATAGAAAAAGGGTTATCTATTGAAAAAAGAAGTTGTCCTAAAAAGGATACTAAGGTTTGCGTTGGTTGTAAGCCTTGTAGAATTACTACCGGTTTTTCAGGCGCAGGTGCTTTTTCTGACGGAAAGCTTTCTTTATCTTATGAAGTTGGTGGGGATTTTCCAACTTTAATAGGTGAAATGCGAGCGCAGGCACTTATTGATTATACGGATAAAATTTATCTTGAATTTGGTGCTGACGAGCATATCGAAGGAATTAACAATAACGACGATATCAAGGAAATTAGAAAAAGAGCAATTCAAGCCGGCTTGAAGCTTGTTGACTGTCCTATAAGACATATGGGAACGGAAAAGGCTCAAGAAATCTATTATTCTATTCAAAAATATTTAGAAGAACGTGGTGTTGATTTAAGATTTTCTAGCGAATGTAATAATCTTATAATCGAAAATAACGCTTGTATTGGTGCTCAAATAACGGAAAAAGGCAAACAATTTGAAATTTTTGCAAATAAAGTAATCGTTGCCACGGGTAGAAGAGGTAGTGATTGGCTAGAAAAGCTTTGTTTTGAGCATAATATTTCGCACGAGCCCGGCACCGTTGATATAGGTGTTAGAGTAGAAGTAAGAAACGAAGTTATGGAAATCGTAAACAAAGCGCTTTACGAATCTAAGCTCGTAGGTTATCCAAAGCCCTTTAAGAATAAGGTTAGAACTTTTTGCCAAAATCCCGGAGGATTTGTTAGTCAAGAAAATTACGATAATAACTTGGCTGTTGTTAATGGACATTCTTACAAGGAAATTAAGTCTGAAAACACAAACTTGGCTATTCTTTGCTCACATAACTTTACGTATCCGTTTAATCAGCCTATTGAGTATGCGCGTAAAATTGGTGAGTTAACCAATATGCTTGGTGCTGGTCATATTTTAGTTCAAAGACTAGGCGATATTTTAGACGGAAAGCGTACTTGGCAAAAAGAGCTTTCACGTTCAAATCTTCGCCCCTCGTTAGTTGATGCGGTTGCAGGAGATATAACTGCTGCAATGCCATACCGTTCTTTAACCAATATTCTTAATTTTATTATGGCGGTAGATAAGGTTGTTCCCGGTTTTGCTTCACCTGAAACTTTGCTTTATTCGCCCGAATTAAAGTTCTATTCTAATAGGGTTAAGATGGATGAAGAGCTTAACACGAACGTTGCAAACTTATATTGTTTAGGTGATTCTAGCGGTTGGACTCGCGGTCTAATGATGGCTTCAGTTATGGGTGTGTATATGGGTAGAAAGCTTTTAACTGAAGAAGGAATTGAATATGAAATAATTTAAAAAATATAGCATAACATCTTTATTTTTAAGAATTATTATGTTTAACAAAAAAGTAAAACACTTGCTAAAAAGGCAGGTGTTTTTTATTTGCAAAAAAATATTTTATTCGACCTGATTTTACAAAATCAGCCCAATTTTAAGTGGTATAATAATAGGCGTAAATACATACGGGATGGTGAGAAATGAAAATAAAACATAACGTAACTAAAAGAGGTTTATATATCTATTTGGAAGGTGAATTAGATGAATGTAACGGTGCTATTGCAAAAAGTAAAATTGATAATTTAATAGAAAAAAATTCCACAGCGCCTTCCGTAGTTTTTAATATGCACGGGCTGACGTTTATGGACTCTACCGGCATAGGCGTTTTAATTGGAAGATATAAAAAACTAAAAAATATGAAAATTCCTACTTATATTGAAAATCCTTCGTTTTCCGTAGATAAAGTCTTTAGTGTAAGTGGAATATATAATCTAATTCCTAAATTATAAAGGAGTGCGAAATATGAGTAATAAAATGAAAATAACTTTTTCTGCCATAAGTGAAAACGAGTCTTTTGCTCGTACAGCCGTGGCTGGATTTATTATGTTTTTAAACCCAACCGTTGAACAAATTACAGACGTAAAAACGGCAGTTTCAGAGGCGGTTACAAATTGTGTGGTTCACGGTTATCCCGATACAATGGGGGAAATTACCCTTGAATGTGAAATTAATGAAGGTGTTCTACATATAAAAATAAGCGATAACGGCGTTGGTATTGAAAATCTAAATAAGGTTTTAGAGCCTTTTTACAGTTCAAAAGCTATGGAAGAGCATGCGGGTATGGGCTTTACGATTATGCGTACCTTTATGGATTCATTTTCCGTTGAATCTGCGTTGAACGTAGGAACAACGGTTACAATGACTAAAAGTTTAAGTATCGCTTAAAGGAGAATTATGCTTTCATATGATCAAACGATGGATTTCATACTTAAAGCGAAAAATGGGGATATCAATGCAAAGGAACAATTGATTACCGAAAATGAAAATTTAATTAAGTCCCTTGTCTCAAGATTTAAAAACAAAGGTGAAAATTATGAAGATTTAAAGCAAATTGCTTACGTTGGATTTATTAAAGCAATTAATAATTTTGATATTTCTTACGGGGTATGCTTTTCAACCTATCTAGTTCCAATGGTGATAGGTGAAATTAAGCGCTTTTTACGCGATGATGGAATAATTAAGGTTTCTAGAGTTATAAAAATGCAAAGATTGCAAATAAATAACTTTATAGAAGCTTATAAGAATGCAAATAATGGGAATTCTCCAACTATTGAAGAGGTTTCAAAATCGTTAAATATTAGTGAAGAAGAAATTGTTCTAGCTTTAAATTGCGCTAAAATTCCGCTGTCGCTATACGACAAGCAAGAAGATGATGATTCTGATAATTCTCCAGAATTATTAGAAAAGATAGGCGACAATTCTCGTGAAGAAGAAAAAATGATTGATAAAATCATGTTGAGAGGATTAATTGACGAGCTTCCGCTACGCGAACAAAAAATTATTTTATTAAGATTTTTTAGGGATAAAACGCAAAGTGAAACTGCAAAGGTCTTAGGTATATCTCAAGTTCAAGTTTCTAGATTGGAAAGTAAAATTATTGGAAAGCTAAAACAAAAGATAGAAATAAATTAAGGACGAGTGTAACTCGTCCTTATCTTTTCTAAGAATTAAATTGTTCTTCCTTATCGTAATCAAACCAAGGGTAGTTTTGCCATTTTCCACCGTTGATTCTATGTATTTCTTCGGTACAAAGCAACCATTTTATTGCAGTTTTGCTTTCTAATGGCATAAATTCATAGTATTCGCCGTTATGAGCAAAAGTATAAAAAATACTAGCATCAGTACACATACCGTAAGTGGGTAGATTTTTACTTGCTATAAAGAAATTAAAGGGTTTACCGTTTTTAGTTCCTTCATAGCTTAATCCATCACGGGTTAAAGTAAGCATTCCTTCGCCAAGCGGTAAGCTGGTTTCGGTTTTTCCTAAATATTTATACTCTGGTAAACCGCCTAAGGCAACTCTTTCTTTTAAGAAAAAGTTTGATTCTTGAACGGATTTTCTTTCAATGCGTCTTTCCCAATCAAACCAGTTAACTGGTGTTTTAGGATGTTTAACGTTATCTTTTGCGGTTAGATTATATTTTTCGTCAATATTTACTTCAAATCCGCATTTTGAGCAGCTGATTTTTCCATTTTCACCCTTCATTGTATAATCTGAAAGACAATGGGGGCATTTATACAATAATTGTTCAATGTGATATTCAGGATTGCCATCGCAGTTAAATTTAACTTGCTTATCTAAATTCCATTCGTAATCGTCGTGATATAACTGACAATCAAGTAAAGAATCAATTTCTTCAGCTGAAAGTGAAGCAATTTGCTCTTCGTTAAGTAATTCCGTGAGTTCAACCTCAACCTTGCCGGGGCGTTCATTCATGCAAAATTTAGTATTTGTTAAATATCCGCCACTTATTTTTATCATTAAAACGGGAAGGTTGTAATGCTTAATCAGTTTTCCGCTTCCAAGAGCAATTGGCTGCTGTGCGCCGGAAATAGAACTCATGCCTTCGGGGAATATGCAGATATTACCGCCTTGCTTAATAACCGAAGCGATTCCTTTCATAGCGGTCATATCCGGTACGAAGTTTTTCTTTGGAATAGCGTTTGCAATATTAAAAATAAGCTTTAAATGTGAACGGTAAAATTCGTTGTGTCCAACCACGAAATTTAAAGGATGAGCTCCGCCAACGGCTAAAGTTGCAAAGATGTAATCGGCTCTACTAGCGTGATTACCAACTAAAATAAACTGTTTTCCCTTATATTTTTTCATATCAACCTTTCTAACAAAGGTTGTTTTGTATTTTTTTGCTAAAGCTTTTACAACGAAAGTAAGTAATAAATTATAAAGTAGTTTATTGGGGCGTTTATATTTTTTTGTTTTTAACTTTTGAGCAATAGTCTTTTTCATAAATACCTCTATTCTATTTTGTTGGTTCAATTATAAAATTTAATATAAAAAAAGTCAATAGATTTTTATTTCTAATAAAATTCCGTTGACAAATTTCTTTATTAGTTATAAAATATTAGCAGTCAAGCATTAAGAGTGCTAATTTACGTGAGGTGATATGCATGAAGCAGTTTAAATCAGAATCCAAAAAGGTATTGGATTTAATGATTAATTCAATTTACACAAACAAAGAGATTTTTTTAAGAGAGCTTTTATCAAATGCGAGTGATGCTATTGATAAATTATATTATAAAAGCTTACAGCTTGGTAATACCGGCTTGTCACGCGGTGATTTTAAAATTACAGTTACCGTAAATAAGGAAGCGCGAACTTTAACCGTATCTGACAACGGTATTGGTATGACTGAAAAAGATTTGGAAAACAACCTTGGAACTATTGCAAAAAGCGGTTCGCAGGATTTTAAAGCTAATAACGAGCTAAAGGAAGAAGATATTAATATTATCGGTCAGTTCGGCGTTGGTTTCTATTCCGGCTTTATGGTTAGCGATAAAGTAGAAGTCGTTACTAAAGCTTACGGGGAAGAACAGGCTTTTAAATGGAGTTCTAACGGTGCAGAAGGATATGATATCGAGTCCGCTTCGCGTTTAGAGCATGGAACGGACGTTATTCTATATTTAAAAAATGATGAAGAATATAATAAGTTTTTAGAGGAATATACCTTAAAAGAATTAGTTAAAAAATATAGTAACTATATAACGTACCCAATACAGATGATGTGTACCAAATACGATTATAACGTTCCTGAAGGGGAAGAACCTGTAAAAACTCAATCTCTAGAAACTATTAACAGCATGATTCCTTTATGGAAGAAGGCTAAAAATCAAGTAACAACAGAAGAATATAATTCGCTTTATAAAGATACTTTTTACGATAGTGAAGATCCTATTTCTACAATTCATATGTCGGTAGAGGGTGTAGTTGACTTTAAAGCGTTATTGTATATTCCTGCAAAAGCTCCTTATAATTATTATTCTAAAGAATATGAAAAGGGGTTAAAGCTGTATACGAACGGCGTAATGATTACTGAAAAATGTAAGGATTTACTTCCTGATCATTTTAGTTTTGTTAAGGGGATAGTTGATACAGATATTGAACTTAATCTTTCACGCGAAACGGTACAAAAATCAAAAAGTTTATCGGTTATAGCTAACAGTGTAGAAAAGAAAATTAAACAAGAGCTAGAAAATTTACTTGCAAAAGACCGTGAAAAATACGAAAAGCTGTTTCATGCATTTGGTTTACAGCTTAAGTTTGGAATTTATACCTCCTACGGAATGAATAAGGATCAGCTCCAGGATTTATTGTTGTATTATTCTGTAAAGCAAGAGAAGTTTGTTACCTTAAAAGAATATTTTGACTGTATGAAGGATGATCAAAAATTTATATACTATGCAACCGGTAAAACTGTTGAAGGTATTAAGGTTATGCCTCAGTTAGCTAAAATATTAGAAAAGGGTTATGACGTTTTATGTATGACTGACGACGTAGATGAGTTCGCTCTTCGTTTTATGGGGAACTATAATGAAAAAGAATATAGAAACGTTTACGGTGACGATTTAGGTTTTGATGATGACGAAGTTAATGAAACTGACGCAGAGTTAGCTTCCGTGATTAAAGATTTACTTGGAGATAGAGTGGAAAAAGTGCGAATTTCAAATAGAATTAAAGGTCATCCCGTTTGTTTTACAACGGAAGGCGACGTTTCTATTGAAATGGAAAAGGTGCTTAATGCTATGCCCGGTAATAATAACCCTATAAAGGCAAGAAAGGTTTTAGAAATTAATCGTGAAAGTGAAGTTTGCGCTAAATTAAAATCTGCCTTTGATTCGGGTGAAAATTTAAATGAGTATGCGGAAGTTTTATTTGGCCTTGCTCAAATGATAGAAGGTATTTCAATAGAAAAGCCCACGGAGCTAGTTGCAAAAATTTGTAATTTAATTGCGAAAAATTAATAGGCTAAACACACCTTGTTAAAGAGGTGTGTTTTTTCTTTCTAGCTCTTCAATAATTTCATTAATAAAGTTTTTTGTTATTTTGCCGAAAAAATAGAATTTGTATTTTAAATATGGGGCAGGTAAACTTTTAAAGGCTACTGTAACTTTGTAATCTTTTGCTATTTTTTTAATTTTTAAAGTAAGATCATTACTGTAACTATATAAGGTTAGTTTTATACCGTCAACGAGCTTTTTATTAATAGATAGCTTTGAATTTGCACTGCGAAGAAAAATGGTAGAGCTGAGATAAAATGCTTCGCTGATATCGATTTTGTTTGTCATAATAATGTTAAAAATATTTGATATAAAGCGCTTTTTTGAGGTTTTTTCTTTTTGGCTTATACATGCATATTCTTTTATATGATCAAAATAGTAATGCTTGGTTTGCTTATCTATTAACGTAAAATTATCGTTATTTAAAAATGTGTTTTTAATTTGTAGTTCGCCTTTAAATTTGTAAATATACGGTATAGCGCCTAAGCAAAAAACGTTAGCTCCATCCTTAATAGAATGAGTAAGCTGGGGGAGACTTAATTCTTTTATGGTTTTTGCTTTTAAACTTATCTTATTGTCAATGGTTAACAAACCGTTTACGTCAGAATAGTTTTCGTATACGGTTGCATTTGCAGCAGTTGCAACTATAGCGCCTGTCGTATCGCTCCCACCGCGCTCTAGTAAGGATATTTCGCCGCTTGCATTTAAGCAATAAAATCCGGGAATAACGTATTTTTTATCTAAAGTATATTTTTTTAAATTGTTTGCAACCTTTGATATGTTAATTCGATTAAGGTGATCTTTTTTAATTAAATTGATTGCATCAATGAATTCAAGGTTAAGGGCAGTAGCGCATATTTTAGCAGTAAAATATTCGCCTCGACTTAAAATATAATCATAATTTACACTTGAATACTCGATTTGTCTTTTAAATAATTCAAAGTTAAAGTAATTATGTGGATTTATATCTAGTCTGGTGGCAAAAGTAATCATTTTGTTTTTCAAGCGATTATAGGTTGAAATAAAGGCTTGAGAGCCTGCTTGCCTATACGCATTAATTAATAAATCGGTTAATTTTATATCATTTGTGGATTCTTTACCTATTGCAGAAAGCACGATAATTTTTCTTTCACTATTGCTATCAATTATTTCTTTTACCTTTGCAAGAGCCGTTTTTGAAGCTACTGAAGTACCGCCAAATTTACAAACTATCATTTTTCTGTAAATACTCCATTATTTTATAAGCATTATATGCTGCGCCCCTTCTTAAATTATCGCTACACACGTAAAGCAGTATAGTATTGTTGCATGAAAGATCTAAGCGTAATCTTCCGCAATAAATTTTGTTTGACCCACTTGCTAAAATCGAGTTTGGTAAATAATTTTTATCATCTTCTAAATAAATAATTTCATTACAGCTTATTAAGATTTGCTTTATAGCGTCAAGATTAAATTCTTTTTTTAAGGTTAACGAAATTACCGCAGAATGACAATTTTTTATTGGCACACGAACGCAAGTAGAGCTAATTTTTAATTCATAATCATTTAAAATTTTACGCAATTCATCAATGATTTTGCATTCTTCTTCAAAATAGCCGTTTTCTTTAAGAGCGCCGATTTTACAAACGCAAGTTTTAGTTATGTCATAGCCGTAAATATTTTTAGAAACCTCAACGTCCTTTAAAGCTTTAATTCCATTTCTACCACTACCTGAAACTGCTTGCATTGTTGTAACGTTAACGCGACTAACGCCAAACTCTTTTGCGATTTCATATATGGGAAGAGCGCATATGGCGGTGGTGCAATTAGGATTAGCAAACAATTTAAAATTTTTACCAGCGTCAAAATTTATTTCCGGTACTAATAGTGGAACACCTTTTTCTAATCTAAATGCTGAAGAGTTATCAATGATATATTTAGAGTTTTTAAAAATTTCAACACATTTTTTAGAGATTTCTTTTTCAGTCATTAAAAAAACGAAATCATACGAAATAACTATCGGTTTGTTTAAAGATTTAACTTTTAAACTTTGATTTTTATATTTAATTCTTTTGCCAACGCTATTTTCACTTGCGTACAGATGAATAACGTAATGATTGTTCGTGTTGTTTTCTTCAAATATTTTAATTAGAGTTCTACCCACTAAGCCGGTTGCACCTACGATTGCTATATAGTTCTTATTCACGTTAAAAACCACCCGTATATTTTATGCTTTAGCAGGGAAGTATGTTAGTTTTTGCAAATAAAAAAAAGCCTTGAAAGCAAGGCTTGATTTTATTAAATTATTCAAATACGACGTTAACACTTTTAATACCGTTAACCTGTTTTAATTTTTTGGTTAATTCTTGAACGTCTAAATTGGTTTCACTTAAGTCTACCATGATAATAACGTAAGAATAGTTTCTTATGGGCATTGCTTGGTTTATGGAAACAATGTTAATATTGAACTCGTAAAAAATCTTCAATATATTATTTAAAACGCCCTTTTCATCTATCATTTTGAATGATAAAATGCTTTTTTTGGTGTATTCTCTATTGGAGCGGAATACTTTATTGCGATATTTATAAAAGGTCGAACGGCTAATATTCATTTGCTCACAAGCTTGTGAGATGGTCATTTCACCGCTTAAAACAAGCTCTTCAGCCTTTACAACGTTTAAAAAATAGTCGGGCAATACAGACGTACTTACAATTAAAAATTTCTCGTTCATAGCTCACCAAATATATTTACTAAATATATTATACAACTTTTTTATAAAAAACTCAAGTTTTTTGCTTTACAAAATGATTTTATAATGATAATCTATTCCTATGTGTAAAACAGTTAAAGAAAAATTTTATGATTTTGTAATAAGTGATTTTGACGGTACGATTTTTAACTCTCGCAAAGAGGTTTCTAAGGAAACCGTTGATGCAATAAACGCATTCGTTGATAACGGTGGTGTTTTTTGTGTTTGCACGGGTAGAATGACTGCTTCTATAATTCCATTATTAAAGCGTTTTGGAATTGATAGGGGATACGTAATAACGTATAACGGAGCAGAAATATGTGATATTGCAACGGGTGAAAAGGTTTTTAAAAATCACATAGAGAGTGAAAATCTTGTTAAAATTTTAAAATATGCTGAAGGAAACGGATTTGAGGTCCTTGTTTACCCCAACGACCAAATTTTAGTAGAAAGAGTTACCCCAAATAACGCAGAGTATATGCAAATGTCTTCATCAAGCGCGCTTGTGCTTGCTGAAAGTGTTAGTGAATACGTTAAAAAGAATAACTTAACGAGTGGTAAATCTTTATTTTTAACGGGTGGAAAGGAGGAAATTGTTAATAAAATTTTAGCGGAACTTAAGGAAGTTTTGGGAAATGAATTTACTATAACTCATAGCAATAAATATCACGTTGATATAATGAAGAAAAGCGTTTCTAAGGGAGCTACGATTAGAAAATTTGCGAAATTGATTAATAAGAGCTTAGAAAAACTAATTTGCTTCGGCGACGAAATGAACGACGAAAGCATGATAGCTATTGAAGAAGCCGTTGGAGCAGTTCCTATAAGCGGAGCGGAGCAATTAAAAAATATTGCTGACTTAATTATTGAAGCATGTGATGAAGATGGTGTTGCAAAAGCGATAAAAAAGTATTGTATTTAAGGGATTTTTTTGCAAAAGTAATCTTTTTTATTAAAAGCGCTTGATTATATTAAAAAAATATGTTATTATATAACATATAATAAAATTGGGAGATTTCGTGCCCGTGTATAGTATGACAGGTTTCGGCAAAGCCGAATATAAAAACGGATATGAACTTACGGTAGAAATAAAGACCGTTAACAACCGTTTTTTAGATATTTTACCAAAGTACCCAAAAAGCTTTATAGTATTTGACGATGCTATTAGAAAAACCGTTCAAAGCAAATTGATGCGTGGCAGAGTAGAGCTATTCTTTACCTTTAACGACGCGCGTGACGTTGAAAAGGAATTAGGTACGGACGTTGCTTTGGCTAAAGCTTATTATAATTCAGCTAGCCTTATTGCTCAATCTTTAAATATCGAAAACGACTTATCCGTTAGCAAAATCGTTAGAATGCCTGAAGTCGTTTCACAAATTGCTAGTGAAGCAGATGAAGATGCAATTCGTGAAATAGTTTTAGCAACTCTTTCTCAAGCGTTAGATAATCTTAACATAATGCGTCAAGCTGAAGGCGAAAAGCTTAAAAATGATTTAACTGAACGCATTAATGAAGTTGAAAGGTTGGTTGGAATATTAGAGCAAAACGCGCCTTTAGTTGCAGAAAACTTCCGCAAGAAAATAGAAGAAAGAGTAAGAAATATTCTTGAAACAACTCAAATTGATGAAGCAAGGTTATTGCAAGAGGTTGCAATTTTTGCAGATAAATCTAATATAGACGAGGAATTAACTCGCTTAAAATCGCATATTTCACAGTTTAGAAATATTATTCAAGATAAAACGCCCGGTAGAAAGCTTGATTTCTTAATTCAAGAATTTAATCGTGAAGCTAACACCGTTTGTTCAAAGGCAAATGACGTTGACGTTACAAACACTGCGTTGCTTATTAAGTGTGAAATAGAAAAAATTAGGGAACAAATTCAAAATATAGAATAAAATTAGGAGAAAAAAATATGTTACACGAACCTTCAATTGATCAATTAGCAGAAAATATCGGTTCAAAATATGCTCTTTGCATAGTAGCTTCAAAGCGTGCTCGTCAATTAATTGATGCAGCGCAAAACCAAGGATTAACTGATATTCCCGGTGGAGAAAAGCCCTTATCAGTAGCCGCAAAGGAAATTTACGACAAAAAAGTTATTGCAACAAGATTCTGATTAAAAATGCTCGCATGAGCATTTTTTTATAGTATAAGGGTTACGCCGATCAAAATTATTTCACGAGGGTATAGCATGATTGCCGAGGTTATAGTCGATATCACTAACAGTGAGGTCGATAAAGTTTTTGATTATAATATTGGTGATTTGAACGTTACGGTGGGTTCACGCGTAGGCGTTCCTTTTGCTAACCGAAAAATCGAAGGCTTGGTTATCGGTATTAAAGAAAAATCGCAATTGCCCGAATGTAAGATAAAATTTATTAGTGAAGTTTTAGATGATTTTCCGGCCTTAACTCAGGAATCAATTAACTTAGTAAATTATATTTCTAAAAAATATTCAGTAAGTAAGGCTTCTGCAATTAGATTGTTTTTACCTGCTGAAATGCGCCGCGGCAGAGTGAGCGAAAAGCAAGTTGAGTTTATTAAAATTAATCCGGCAATTGATCTGGAGGCTGTTTATTCATCAATTAGAAAAAGCGCTAAAAATCAGCTTGCGGTCTTAGATTTTTTAAAATCCGGTAAAAGCGCCAGAGCTTCCATTTTAAGGCAGGAATTTAGTGCGTCTGCAATAAAAGCGCTTTTAGATCGCGATGCTTTGATTATAGATAAAATTCGCGTTAATCGCTTGCCTTACAGCGAAATGATATCTGAGGATAAATCAGTTCAATTAACCGGCGCGCAAAATAATGCTATTTCAAGCGTTAACAATACTAATCAACAGGTAACGTTGATTCACGGCGTTACGGGAAGCGGGAAAACGGAAGTTTATCTTCAGCTTATAAAAGAAGCTATTCAAAAAGGGAAAACCGCAATAATGTTAGTGCCTGAAATATCCTTGACGCCACAAATGTTTAAGCAGTTAAGGGGACGATTTAACGAGTTATGCGCCATTATTCATAGCGGGTTATCTGCCGGCGAGCGTTTTGACGAATGGTCTAGACTTCGTTCGGGCGAGGCAAAAATAGCCATTGGAGCTAGAAGCGCAATTTTTGCTCCATTAGAAAATCTTGGTGTAATTATTATCGACGAGGAGCATGACGGAAGCTACGAAAGCGAAAGCTCACCTAGATATTCGACTATTGATATTGCAAAAAAGCGTTGTGATTACAACGGATGCAAGCTTGTTTTGGGTAGCGCAACGCCTTCGATTAATACCTATATGCTTGCAAAAGAGGGCTCTTATAACCTTGTAAAAATGCCAGAGCGAATTAATAAGAGACCTTTACCTGAAGTAATCGTTGCAGATATGCGTGATGAAACGCGTAGGGGAAATAACGGCTTCTTTTCTTCTTATTTAAAAGAAGAATTGCAATCTGCGTTAGATGCAGGTAAACAGTCGATTATCTTTTTAAATAGAAGAGGGTTTTCTCAGCAGGTTATTTGTAGAGATTGCGGTTACGTTGCAAAATGTACCGTATGTGACGTTTCATTAAACTATCATAAGTCTGGTGATTTACTTAAATGCCACTACTGTGGAACTAATTATAAAATGCTTTCAGCTTGCCCGGATTGCGGTTCTGTTAATCTTAGTTTAATCGGTACGGGAACGCAAAAGATAGTTGACGAGCTAAAAAAGCTCTTTCCGCAAGCTAAAATTGCAAGAATGGATAACGATACTACTAGAAATAAAGAAGGCCATTATAAAATTCTTTCTGCATTTGCAAAAGGTGAAAGCGATATTTTGGTTGGTACTCAAATGATTGCAAAGGGGCACGACTTCCCAAACGTTACCTTAGTTGGTATTCTCGATGCAGATATGAGCTTGCATTTTAGCGATTACCGTAGCGGGGAAAGGACCTACCAGCTGCTTACCCAAGTAGCAGGGCGAAGTGGTAGAGCAGAAAATAAGGGTAAGGTAGTTTTACAAACCTATTCACCTCAAAACCCCGTGTTAAAGTATGCAATGGCTTACGATTACGAAGGATTTTATGAAAGAGAGGTCGCAATAAGAAAGGCGACAAAATTCCCTCCCTTTGCTCTAATTGTTAGAATTCTGGTTGAGGCAACGGAAGAGGCTGACGCGATTGAAGGTTTAAAAACAGTTTATATGCCACTCAAGGAGCTTTACGAACATAATAAAGATGCGTTCTTGTTTTTTAACAAGATGAAATCCCCAATAAAGCGTTTAAAAAATAAGTATAGATATCAAATTTTAATGCGTTTAACTGCTAATAACGACGCCATTAGAGAAGAAATTTATAAAATAGTTACTTCTGCAGAATTAGTTAAAGCAACTGCTTCAGTAGAGGAAAATCCCGCAAATTTAAGTTAAGGAGTATATCATGGCAATAAGAAAAATTTTACAACTAGGTGATGAAACCTTACGTAAAAAGAGTTTTACCGTTAATGAAATAAATGAAAAAACAATTCAGCTTTTAGACGATATGAAGGATACTCTTGATAAAGCTCAAGGTGCAGGACTTGCTGCCGTGCAGGTTGGCGTTTTAAGACGTATTTTTATCGTTGACGTAGACGAGGGCTTTTTTGAATTTATTAATCCTGAAATTATTTCCACAAGCGGCGAACAGTACGGTATTGAAGGATGTCTTTCTGTAAAAGGTAAATGGGGGGACGTAAAGCGCCCATATAAGGTGACTATTAAGGCTCAAAATAGAAAGGGCGAATATTTTACCATAACTGCAAAGGATTTCTTTGCTAAGGCTATTTGCCATGAATACGACCATTTAGAAGGCATAGTGTACGTTGATAAAGCAGATAATTTAAGGAGTGAACAGTAATTTGAAGGTAGTTTTTTTAGGCACACCCGATTTTTCGGTAAATACCTTAAAGGCAATTTTGAATAGCCGTCACGAAGTTCTTGCCGTTGTTACACAACCGGATAGACCGGTTGGAAGAAGCGGTAAGCCTGTGTTTTCGCCTGTAAAACAGGTTGCAGTTGAAAAAGGTATTAAGGTGTTACAGTATAACAAAATACGTCTTGAAGGGGTAGAGGATTTAAAAGCTCTAAACCCTGATATTATGGTCACTTGCGCGTTTGGTCAAATTCTATCACAGGAAATTATTGATATAGCTCCTAAGGGTATTATTAACGTGCACGCATCCATTTTGCCAAAATATAGGGGAGCAGCTCCCATACAATGGTCTATCATTAACGGTGATAGTGAAACGGGTGTTACCATTATGCAAACGGAAGCTGGTATTGATACCGGCGATATTATTTGCGTGGAAAAAACACCCATTAGCGATAAAGAAACCGCAGGCGAGTTGTTTGATAGATTAGCCGATCTTGGCGCAAACCTATTAGTTAAGGCTTTAGATATGATTGAAGACGGAAATGCAACGTATACTAAGCAAAACCACGATTTAGCTACGCATGTAAAAATGCTTAAAAAAGAAGATGGAATCATTGATTTTGAAAAATCTTCTATTCAAATATATAACTTTATAAGGGGAATGAATCCTTGGCCTTGCGCGTTTGCTATTTTAAACGGAAAGCCATTAAAGGTATATTCCTCTGAGATTGTGGATTATAATTCAAACCTACCTTTTGGCAGCGTTGTATGCGCTAATTCAAAACAGGGACTAATAGTTTCCACTGCTAACGGATTTATTCGTTTAAAGGAAATACAGTCAGAGGGCGGAAAGCGCATGCCCGATACGGCCTATCTACTAGGTCACAAAATTGAAATTGGAACTAAACTAAATGGTTAATCTTATTTACGACGCTTACCGTGTTCTTTTTCACGTATATAGTGAAAAGGCATTTATTAAACAAGCTATAAACGGTGAAGTAATTGAGCCTTTAAACAAAAATGCAGTTATAAAAATTTGTTATGGGGTTGTTGAAAATGATATCTATTTAGAATATTTAATATCTAAATTGTGTTCTAAACGACCTAAATTGCCTATACGCATTTTACTTAAGATTTCAATCTTTTGTATTAAGTTTTTGAATAAGCATCCTTACGCTATTACTGATAACGCCGTAGAATTATGCAAAAAGCTTGGTAAATCGGGGATGAGTGGATTCTTAAACGCTATTTTAAGAAAATACATCTCAAATCCCGATATAAAATTGCCTTCAAATGAACTGGAGGCGTTATCTATTAAATATTCTTACCCATTATTTGCAGTAAAGGAATTAGTTAGCGATTACGGCATTGAACAAGCAAAGCAAGTTATGGCCTACGATAACGTGGTTACTTATTTACGCTTCGCAAAGGATGTGAATGGTGAAAAATATTTATCTTCTTTAAAGGTTGACTATCAAAATACGCCTTTTACAAACTGCTTTGCATTAAGTAATTTTACAAGAGAAAAAGGATTTTTTGAGGGAAAATACACTTTTCAGTCAATTGGTTCTATTGCTATATGTAATATTGTTGGTAAAGGTGAGAAGCTTCTTGATGCTTGTGCCGCCCCCGGTGGAAAATCAGTTTATTTGGCAGAAAGGTTTTCTAGCATAACGGCATGCGAATTGCATCCGCATAGAGTAAAGCTTATAGAAGAATACGCTTCAAGAATGCATGCAAATAACGTTAATGCGGTTCAAGCTGATTCCAGCGTGTTTAACCCTAGCTTTGAGCTTGCATTCGACGCCGTTTTGTGTGACGTGCCTTGTAGTGGATTTGGTGTTGTTAAAGATAATCCCGATATAAAGATTAATCGTGAATACGAAAACCTTACCCAACTTAACGAAATTCAGTTAAAAATATTAAATAACGCAGCGCGTTACGTTAAATCGGGCGGGTCACTTTATTATTCGACTTGTAGCGTTTTTAAACGTGAGAACGATAATATAATAGAACAATTTATTAAGCAACATAATGATCGTTTCACAGTGCAACAAATTGATTCACCACTAACTCATAAGAAAACTCAATTTGGATTGCAATTTTTACCAAATATTAGTTCAGGCGCAGGATTTTACGTTTGTAAATTACAAAAACTATGAAAAATTTATTTGATTACAATATAGACGGCTTGCAGGAATTGCTATTGACCATAGGCGAGCCCAAATTTAGGGCTAAGCAAATTTATGCAAATTTAGTATTAGGAAAAGCTATAACTGAAATGACTGATATACCTAATTCTTTAAAGCAAAAATTATTAGAGCAATTTCCTGATGCACCCGTAAAAATTCATAAAAAACTTACCTCAACGGACGGTACGGTTAAATATTTATTCGAACTAGCCGATAAAAATATTGTTGAAGGGGTTATTATGACCTACAAATACGGAAAAACGCAGTGTATTTCCACACAGGTAGGTTGTAGAATGGGGTGCAAGTTTTGCGCCTCTACGTTGAACGGCTTAATAAGAAATTTAACTAAAGGCGAATTACTTTTTACAGTTGCTCTTGCAAATCGCGATTGCGGTGGAAATGCAAAGAAGCGTGAAATAACCAATCTTGTTTTAATGGGGAGTGGAGAGCCTCTTGATAATTATGATGAGGTAATTCCATTTTTAAAAGAGCTTGCAAAACCGGAAAATCTTAACGTAAGTCCAAGAAACGTTAGCTTATCTACTTGCGGATTAGTTGATAAAATGTATAAGCTAACAAATGAAGGATTGCCTTTGAATTTAACTGTTTCATTACATGCAACTTCAGATGAAAAACGTAAAAAAATCATGCCTATAGCTAGCGCATACAGTATATCACAAATTTTAGAAGCATGCAGGCATTATTTTTCTGTTACGGGTAGAAGATTTATTTTTGAATATTCTTTAGTTAAAGGCGTTAACGACGGTGAGGCTGATGCAAAAGAGCTTATTTCTTTACTAAAGGGATTACCCTGTCACGTTAATTTAATTCGTTTAAACGAGGTTGAGGAAACGGGTTTAAAGGCAGGGACTAATAAGAGCGCTTACGCTTTTATGAATAAATTAAACGAAGGTGGAATATCTGCCACTGTTAGAAGATTAATGGGCAGCGATATAGAAGGCGCTTGCGGTCAATTAAGAAACAAATACGTTGGAGGAAGCAACAATTAAGGGCAGAGTTATTAGCGCATCAAGCAATAAATATACCGTTGATTTAGGCGAAAAAATGGTTGTCATTAATGCGCGTGGTAAAATTAAATACCGTAGCGGGGAAATTTTAACAGGGGACTTTGTAGAAGTTATAGATGATGCTATATCTAAGGTTTATCCGCGTACATCACGCTTTATTAGACCGAACGTGGCTAATATTGATATGCTTTGCATAACCGTGGCTAATCCGCCAAAGCCAGACTATTTAGTCGTTGACAAGCTTTTGCTTTCTGCAAGCTTCGCCAACGTAGAATGCGTCATAATTATAAATAAAACGGATTTAGATCAGTCTATTAGTGAATACGTTAAAGCAAATTATGATTTTATTCCTATTTTTAACGTTTCCGCAAAAACGGGAGAAGGTGTTTCGCAATTACGTAGTTTTTTAAACGGAAAAACGGTTGCTTTTGCCGGTCAGTCTGCAGTAGGTAAAACCTCGATATTAAATACTTTAATGAATACTGATTATAGGACTGGTGATATTTCTGAAAAATCCGAACGCGGCAGACATACTACAACGGGTTCTCAAATTATTAAGGGAGATGGCTTTTTATTATTCGATACACCGGGATTTTCTGAAATTTCAGTTGATATTTCACCCCAAGATGCAGTTATGAATTACCCACCTTATGAAAAGTATTTAAATGAATGTAAGTATTTGGATTGTACGCATATAAGCGAGCCTGATTGTAAAATTAAACAGTTGGTTGAAGAAGGAAAACTTTCTAAAGATAGATACCAGCGCTATATTGAAATATTTCAAGAAATTAAAAAAGATTACGGTATGAGATATGGAAATAAAAAGTACTAATAAAATTTTGATAGCTCCATCAATTTTATCTGCCGATTTTTCGAAAATGGGGGAAGAAGTAAGAAATTTACAGGAATGCGGAGCAGACGTTATTCATATTGACGTTATGGACGGCGTTTTTGTTCCCAACATAACCTTTGGGATTAAAATGGTTAAAGATATTTCTAAGCATACCAATTTAATTTTAGATACCCATCTAATGATTGTTGAGCCTTGGAAATACGTAAAGCAATTTGTTGAGGCGGGTAGCCATTACGTTACCGTACATTACGAAGTTTGTAAGGATCGCCTTGAACAAACTCTTTTTGAAATTAGAGAATGTGGGGCAAAATGTGGTTTAGTAATAAATCCCAATACTCCCGTAGAAGCTATTGCTCATCTAGTTGAAAAATGCGATATGGTTTTGGTTATGAGTGTTTATCCAGGCTTTGGTGGACAAAAATTTATTGCTGACGTTATTCCTAAGATTAAAAAAATAAGAGAAATAATAAATTCTAGCGGTAAAGAAATTTTACTTGAGGTAGACGGTGGTATTAATTTTGAAAATTCTAGCTTGGTAAAAAAAGCTGGTGCAAACGTCTTGGTTGCTGGAAACACCGTTTTTTCTGCAAAGGACAGAGCGTTAGCGATTAAAAAATTGAAAGAAGAATAAATTTTAGGCGGTAGTTACTTATCGCCTTTTTTATTTTTATCATATTGATATAATTCGATATAATAACAAATGATATAGATAAATTTCTATATGAATATTTTGATTATACCTGTATTTCATATTGACAAGTTTCTATATTAAATGATATAATATAGATATAAATCAATATGATATATTATAATATCGAAAGTTATAAATATGAGGTCACTATGGAATTAAACGAACTAAAGAAAATTTTAAAAGCATTGAGTAACGACGCGCGTTTAAAAATATTTATGATGTTAAAAGATAAAAAGCTTTGCGCATATCATTTATTAGATAAATTAAACGTTACACAACCAACTTTATCCCACCATATGAAGGTTTTGTGTGATTGCGGGTTAGTTATTGCTGAAAAGGACTGGAAATGGACTTATTACAGTCAAAATAAAACTAAAATAAAAGAAGTAGAGTATTTTTTAAGTACGTTAATTTAATTATTTAAAATTCATTTTTGTTTTTATTGGCATATAATATTTATAAGTGAGAAAATTTTATGCCAATTGAAGAAGTAATAAAGAGTTATTTTCCTTTTTTTTGCGAATACTCGGTTGTTCCTATTAAAAATGGAAATATTAATAAAACTTTTATTTTATATTTAACTATTAATAAAAATAAAAAGAAATACCTTTTACAACAATTAAATAAAATGGTATTTAATGATCCAATTGCAGTTATTGAAAATTCATCATTAGTTTTAGATTATATTAAAGATGAGGCTCTTTATTATTTAAAAACGTTAGACGGTAAGAAATATTATATTGATAGTAGCGGATCGTTTTGGAGAATTTTCAACTTCGTTAGTAATTCAATTTCATTTGATGAAAGTGAAGATTTAACTATTTTATATCAAACGGGTAAAGCCTACGGGAATTTCTTTTCACGCTTAAGCCAATTTGATGGACGTAATTTAAAAACGACGATTCCTAACTTTCATAATACAAAAATGCGATATAAGTCGCTTGATAATGCAGTAAAGAGCTCGGTAGGCAGATATGAGAAATGTCAAAGAGAATATGCGCTTCTTAAGCAATTAGAAAATCACGTATGTTTTTTAGACTGCTTGATTGAAGAAGGCAAATTACCGGTTAGAATAACTCATAACGATACAAAATGCAATAACGTATTGTTTAACCGCGAAACTCATGAATACATAACAGTCATTGATTTAGATACAGTAATGCCTGGCTATATATTGCACGATTTTGGTGATGGGGCTCGGTCTATTTGCGCAACCGAAAAGGAAGATTCCAAAAGGTTTGAAAATATAAGCTTTGATCTTGATAAGTTTTATCATTACGCAAAAGGATTTACAGAAGAAATTAAAAATTATCTTATTGAAATAGAAAAACTAACTTTATATATGGGCATTTTGAAAATAACAACCGAGCTTTCAGTAAGATTTTTAACCGATTTTCTTTTAAACGATATATATTTTAAAACTGATTATCCTAATCATAATTTAGATAGAGCTATTAATCAATTAACGCTTGCTTTTGATGTTTTCGACAAGCAAGAAGAAATTAAAGATATAACTTATTCTTTATTAAAATAGAAAAAAACACGCAGTAAATGATATGCACCCCAAAAGTTAGACAAATTTTTGGAGGTGCATATTTTTATGAAAGAAAGGAAAAGAACGAATA
>SVHG01000016.1 GCA_015055965.1 Clostridiales bacterium | reverse complement strand
GCTTGATTGGCAAATGCCGTTTGCGGTAATGCCTCAAAAATATACCCATCAATTTCAGGTATAAGTGCATCCGCTTGTGCTTTTCTTTCCTTTTGTATTTCTATGCGTCTTTGAGTATCTTTTTTTAAATCATTTTCTATGATACCCATAATACACCCCGAACAGCAAGAAAAAATCACAAAAGTTAAAAATAAAGTTAAAATTTTAAATATGCTAGACTTTTTCATAATTTCCTCCTCTTTTTAATTTTATGCCACTATTTTATCATACGTATAGCTATATGTCAATAGCAATTTTTTAAAAAATTTGGTAATTTAAAGAGATTCTATCGCTAACGCTCCAGAATGACAAGTGTTTGTTTTTGTCACTCTGGAACAAGCAACGCGAAGTGATAGAGTCTAAGAACTAAGGTAATGATATTGCTAAAGCAAATGATGTTTGAGTGATACTCAAATGATGTTTTGCTAATGCAAAATGATGTTCGCACCCGTGCGAATTAAGGGATGGCTCTTATTATATACACACCTCGTGGTGTGATGACATACAGCCTGCGACTGATTACATACGTTTACTACTTAAACAATTACATACACGCATAAATGCGTGATTGCTTACGCAAAATAGATTCTATCGTTTTCTTACGAAAACTCCAGAATGACAAGAAAATTAATATTGTAAAAAAAATTTTAAAATATTCAAAATTTCATTTGAAAACTGTTGACATTCAGTTGAATGCGTGATATAATCATATTGACGATTACAAAAACGAGGCTTTTAGAAGCCAACTTGAAGGAGGCGTTATGCAACTGTATCCCGGAACTACTGTGCAAAAGAAGAAGGGCGTAAGCGGAAAGCAATTTTTAAGCGGACTGTTTATGGGAAGCGGTGGAATAGTTATGCAACAGCTTAACGAGCTTACAGGATTAAAAACACCAACCGTTCAAAACTGGGTTTCACGCGGGTTCATGCCCCACCCGATAAACAAAAGGTATTCTAAAGATGCAACTGCGCGTATATTTATTATTAACGCGTTAAGAAACACAATGACTTTGGAAGACATTAAAAAACTGCTTATCTTCGTTAACGGCAACCCCGAAAACCGCGCAGACGATATTATTCCCGAAAGCAAGCTATACGGCTACTTTTGTGAAATAATAGAAGATGAAAGATTTTCTTTTAAGCGCGTTAACGAGCTTATAGACCAACTTTTAACCACTTATGAAGAAAAGCTTCAGCACGCTAAGGAGCGCTTAAAAACGGCGTTAGAGGTTATTTGTATTAACTACTTAGCAAACGATCTTTTAACCCGTTCTAAGTGCGTTATGGAAAAAATTGAAGAAAAAAACATCTTCGGTGAACAATTATAAAACGGAAGGAAAGAGATTTGGAAATTTTAGCAAGAAAGAAAAAAGGGCTTGGGCTTTTATACACCTTTACCCTATTAATGGGATTAATTCTTTTTTCCTTAAGCTTATTAGAATCTAATAAAAACGGTGTGCTACTCCTGTTCCTATCTATAGCGGCTTTGGTTTTGATAGTAGCCTCTGCCGTGATAGTCACACAGTACCTACTCACCCCAAATAACGCAATTTTATATAATGAAAGCGAAAACGCGCTTTACGTTAACAGGAACGCAAGAATCTATATAAATGAAATAATAGACCTTTCTTACACTCGCGCAACAGCAAGAGGTATTCAATATAAATGGGGTACGGTAACTATTATTACTAACAAAAAGCGTTACGTTGTTAGATACGTTGCAAATTGTGAAGCCGTTTGCAAAAAATTAATCGATTTAAAATATACTAGGGGCTAAAAAACACCCCTATAAGTCGATTAACGGCAATTTGTTAAAAATTTATTAAACCAAAATTAAAAAAATAAACCACTAAAAAAGGAGGTATATACATAATGGAATTTTGGGAAGCAATGGATTTAGCGCAAAAGATTTATTTTTGCGTTGGTCTTGGAGCATCTATCTTTTTAGTGCTTCAAATCATTACCCTACTTTTCGGCATAGGTGAAACGGGCGAAGCAGAGGTTGACCTTTCAGGCGACGGCGAAGCAGACGCAACGGTTGACCTAGCAGACGGTTTTAACCTGTTTACCTTAAGAGGTATGGTTGCATTCTTTGCAATTGGCGGTTGGACTGGGCTTGCCCTTTCCGATATTAGCATTTGGGTTTCCGTTATCGGTGCGTTAGTTGCAGGTTCTTTAGCGTTAGTTGCTATGGCGTTTTTAATGCGCGCTATTATGCACTTACGTTCAAGCGGTAACATAGATAACACCAAGGCAGTTGGCAAGATTGCAGACGTATACCTAACTATCCCCGCAAAAGGTAACGGCATGGGTAAGATTAACCTAACCTTAGAAGAGCGCTTCGTTGAGCTAAACGCAATTCAAGAAGGAAATAGCCCCATTACCACAGGTGCAAAGGTAAAAGTAACGGCTATCGTTGGCGATACCTTAGTAGTAGAACAAATTTAAAGTTGTAGTAAAAATTTAAAATTTAAATAACGAATAAATTAAGGAGTTAAAAAAATGAAAAATTTAAGCTTATTATTAGCAGGCGAAGCAGTAGTTCCAATCGTAATAGTAGTAGTTTTAATACTATTTATGTTGGTTTTACTAATTGCAACCAGAATTAAAAGATGTCCTTCAGATAAGATTATGGTTGTTTACGGTAAAGTTAGCAAAGCAAAAGACGGCACACACCGTTCTGCAAAATGCGTACACGGCGGTACGGAATTTATCGTTCCCCTATTCCAATCATACGCATTCCTAGACCTTACCCCCATATCTATTTCAGTAGACTTAAAGAGCGCTCTTTCACGCCAAAACATTCGTATTGACGTACCTTCTATATTCACGGTTGGTATTTCTACCGAACAAGGCGTAATGCAAAACGCAGCAGAACGCTTACTTGGCTTAAAGCTTGCCCAAATTCAAGAGCTTGCAAAGGATATTATCTTCGGTCAGCTTCGTTTAGTTATTGCTACCATGGATATTGAAGAAATCAATACGGACAGAGATAAATTCCTAGAAGCAGTTTCTAGAAACGTAGAAGGCGAATTAAAGAAAATAGGTTTAAGACTTATAAACGTTAACGTAACCGACATTAGCGACGAATCAGGCTATATAGTTGCGTTAGGTAGAGAAGCCGCTGCAAAGGCTATTAACGACGCAAGAATTTCCGTTGCGGAAGAAGACCGTAAGGGTGCTATTGGTGAAGCGAACGCTAAAATGGACCAACGTATTAACGTTGCAAACGCAGACTCACAGGCTATCAAGGGTGAAAACCAAGCTAAGATGGAAATTGCGGACTCTCAAGCGCTATTACGTCAACGCCAAGCAGAAGCTGAACAGGTTGCGCTATCTGCAGAAAAGATTAACTCTGCAAAGGCGTTAGCTGCAGGTTACGAAGCAGAACGTCAGGCAGAAATCGTAAGAGCAGAACGTGAAAAGGCAACCCAAGAGGCAGACGTTATCGTTAAAACGGAAATCGAAAAGAAGAAAATCGAGCTTGAAGCAGAAGCTGAAGCAGAAAAGATTAGACGCCAAGCACAAGGTGAAGCAGACGCTATTTACGCTAAAATGGAAGCGCAAGCGCGCGGTGTAAGAGCCGTTCTTACCGCTCAGGCAGACGGTCTTGCTCAAGTTGTTCAAGCCGCTGGCGGTGATCCTAACGAAGCTGCAAGACTTATGATTGCAGATAAGATTGAAACCTTAGTAGCAACTCAAGTTGAAGCAATTAAGAATATTAAGATAGACAAGGTAACCGTTTGGGACGGCGCAGGCAATTCTAAAGACGGCAAAACCGCAACCGCAGGCTTTCTTTCAGGCATGATGCAATCACTTCCCCCTATGAGCGATTTATTCGCAATGACGGGCTTAAATCTTCCCGAAATCGTTCAACCTAAGAAGATTGAAGAAGAAAAACCCGAAGGCGACAAGAAAGACTAATAATTAAAGGCTAACACCTATCTTTTTTAACAAAGCTCCCTAAAGGCCAAGCGCTTTTAGGGAGCTTTTGTTTGCTTTTACCTTTTTTGCCCTTAATAAAAAAGTTGACAATTTTTGCATTTTAATATATTATATAAGCAGTTTAATTAAGGAAGTAAAATATGGATTCTAAAAAAGTGTTTTTTATATTACTACCGGGTTTTATAATGGTTGCCTTTTGCCTGTGCTGGCTTTTTGGCGTAATTGCCCTATTTGACTGGGAAGTAGACTTTCTTTGGTCTGAATGCGAATACGGTTATAACTTTACCGCTTGGGCTGCAAGATGGCTTAAAAACTACGACCACGGCTTTTTTAGCGCGATAACCGTTGGACTTATACAAATAATATTAATAGTTTTCGCCGCAATATTTGATACTTTAGTTATTTACGTGCTGTTTTACGGCGTGGGCACTATTATATACGCGCTATTACAGCTTGTGCTTATGTTAGGTATTCTTTTTGCGCTACCCTTAGGTTGCTTTATTTGGTCTATTATCAACTTACGCCGTAGCGATTCTGAATACTCTTGGGTTTGCGTTCTATCGCTTATTTTAACGATAATTGCAATAGGCACGCATTTAGTATTTTTAATCCCTGCCCTTCAGCACGGATTTTAATTTAAACTAAAAAGCTTTATACTCCATAATAAATAAGCAAAAAATATCAAGACTAGTTTAAGGAGTTTTATAATGAAAAAGAAGATTTTTATATTAACTTTAATTTTAGTTGTTATAACAGCAAGCTTATGCATTTTTATACCCATAAATAAGGCTAATAAAGAAAACAATGAATACGCTCGAAATTTATTCATAGTTTCAGATAATCGCATAGTTGGCGTATCACTAAAGAATATTACAGAAATTACTATTCCCGAAAAGATTGACGGGTTAAAAATTACGTCAATAGGCCCATTTGCCTTTGATGGTTGCACTTCCCTTACCAAGATAGTTATTCCTAAAACCATAACTTATATTGATCCTACTTTTTTAGCTAATAAAAAAACAGAACCAATACCTATTAAAGAAATTTCTGTTAGCAAGCTTAATAAATACTACTCATCTTCAAACAATGTTCTATACAATAAAGACAAAACACACCTTTTAGCTTATGCATATGGGAACGGCGAAACCTCCTTCACGATTCCCGAAGGAGTTACTCATATTGGCGACTATGCCTTCTATCGTTCCAATTTAACATCCATTAATATGCCAAGCACATTAACCCATATTGGAAGTTATGCATTTCCTGATTTAATTGACTTTCCAGCAATACCTGATAGCGTTAATTATATAGGACATGACGCTTTTACACTTCTTTCTGTTTCAGATGAGTATAAAAGTGAAAAAGATGGTTTAACTTACTACGGAACACAACAAAATCCATATTTTTATCTTTTTAGCGAATGGGATTCCGACTTTAAACACGCAAATATTGATCCCAATTGCAAAATTATCGACAGTGTATCTTCCGAAATAGAGTCAACAAATATTCCAGAAGGAGTTCTATCTATAAGCTCTTCTGCTTTTTATAATTGTAAATCATTAAAAAGCATAAAAATACCAAATAGCATTACTAGTATAGGAGATTCTGCTTTTTTTGGTTGCTCCGCTTTAACATCTATTGAAATTCCAGAATCGATAACATCTATTCCAAATAGCGCATTTGCCGATTGCAACGCACTTGAAAACGTAACATTACCAAATTCAATTACCTCTATTGATTTATCAGCCTTTAATTTTAACGATAATTTAAATTATACAACAGAAAATGGTTTTTATTATTTAGGAAATAAGGAAAATCCTTATCTGTATCTACATAAGCACGAGCCTATTGATTATAGAGCTAAATTAAGAAAAGAAGAAAAAACAATAAATGCTCAATGTAAAATCATAAACAGATCAGCATTATATAATCACTTCTTTATAACGATTGATAAGGAAAACCAATACTTTTCTTCTTTAAACGGGGCATTATATACTAAAGACAAAAGCACTCTACTTTTTTATCCAAATTATAGTGATACCACCAATATTGAAATTCCAGAAGGTGTAAAGACTATTAAGAGTTCCGCTTTTTCTTCTTCTTTATATTTAGAAGTTGATTCACTCAAGCTACCAAAAAGCTTAACATTAATTGAAAACGGTGCTCTTTCTTTTGATGTAAAAGAAATCATAATAAGTAATCGAAATCCCGTTTATAGTGTGATCGACGGTTGTTTATACAATAAAAACAAAACTCATTTTATAAAATATGTTGCAAAAGAAGGTGTAACTTCTTTCACAATACCTAGACCCGTAACACTTGTAGGAACAAATGCCTTTTGCCGTAATTGCAAGTTAGAAACCATAAAAACACAAAACACGGTAAGACAAATTAATAGTTCTGCCTTTGATATAGGACCAAGTTCAATTTATATAGCTTATTCCGTAATTTATATGAAAACGGGAGCAGTTCCGGCTACCTCTTCCTTAACAGTTTATTGCGAAACTTATGTAAAACCCGATGGCTGGGATTATTTTTGGTGGGGAGGTACAAGCACAAGCAGCACAAAAGTAAAATGGGGCTGTCCAATAGACTATTAATAAACGATTTTCAATAAAATTATTTATCAAACTTTTTTATATTAAAAAATAAAAAAACTGTTCTATAGCGCGATTAATGTGGGTTTTTAAAGATTTTAAGCAAAACAAAACGGCGGAATTTTTCCGCCGTTTTTACTTTTAAGGTTTGTGCTTTATTTGCTTATTTGCGACGTTTTTTAACGATTACTGCAACAGCAAGAACAGAAAGTAAACCAAACGTTCCACCGGTAACTGATGAAGAGCATCCGCCACCAATTTGAATTAAACCAACGGTTTCATCAATGAAGGGGATAACCTCTTCTACGGTGTGACCGCATTCACAACGTTTAACCTTTAAACCGTCTTCTTTTACGGTGTTTTCTTTAACGATTTCCCATTCGCCGTAAACGTGAGCGATAGGATCGCTATCATGCGCGCTACAAACGGTACATTCGTGCCAATGGCCGTTTTCATCAAAGCTTAGCTCTTCTGAATAGCTGTGACCGGTAGCAGGAATAGAAACGTCTTCTAGCTTGTTATAATCTGCATCATATTTGCCTAAGCAAACTGAACATTCGTAATAACCAACGTGACCGGCTTGTTCACAAGTGGGTTCTGTGTACTTCTTCCAATTACCGAAGGTATGGCTTAACGTTTCTACCTCAAAGGTTTGTTCGCCAATTTCGCCACAGTGACAAGAATAGTGGTAAACACCCTTTTGAGTACAGCTTTCCTTGGTAACTAAGTATTTTTCGCTTACAACCTTTTGATCGAAGGTATGACCTAAAGCTTCGCCAACGATAAAGGTCTTTTTGCCCTTAGCGCCACATTCGCAAGAATAGTAGTAAGCCTTAGGAGCGGTACAGGTAGCTTCTGAAGCAAGGTATGCATCTGATTCCACCATCTTATCGAAGGTATGAGCGCTTTCAAGATCGTCGTAAACGGGGATTACGTATTGGTTACTATCTTTATAGTATTGGTTCTTAATGGTTGAATAGAATTCAACGTCTATCTTAGAGCCGTCTTCAGAGAAATAAAGCATTGCAACCATACCGGTAGAGCCGATAGCAGCATCCATTCCCTGAGGGTCAATTAGCATTTGAGTTACGGTGTTGCCGTGAACGCCCTTAGTTTGTCTTGTAACTACGTTATCGCAAGGATCGTGACCGGACATTACTAGGAAGATATTGCCGTATTTAGAAATTAGCTTATCCCACATATGGTCGCCGTTGTTAAAGCCACCGGTGGTTGCAGGGGGACAAACGTCGCCTTGGTCTAAGGTAGTTCCGTCACGGTACATATACGCGTGGGTGGTAATGATAACCTTGTGGTTGGGGTGAGCTTCTATAATAGAGCCTGCCCATGCAAGAGTTTCATCAGATGCGCCGTAATCTAAGGTGATTAATAAATAATCTGTTTCGCCAACGGTGAAAGCCATCCAGCTATCAGTTAAAACGTTATTAGTCTTAAATCCGCCAAACTGATTCTTATATGCATCATAACCGAAGTAAGTGTTAAATTTAGCAGTTGAATCGTGGTTACCGCGAACTAGTGAGTAAGGAATAACGCCGTCCATCTTAGAAATAGCTTCTTGAGCAACTATCCATTCCTTATCGGTATTACCGTTAGTAATATCGCCTAAGCCGAACACGTGCTTAATATTCTTAGAATCCTTATTTGCAAGAATCCAATCGTAAATGGTAGCCATGTTAGCGGGATCTTTTTCACAAATAATTTGAGTGTCGCCTACTACTGCAAATGAATATGCGTAATCGGTAACTGCTTCCTTTTCGGTAAACCAGCTTCTGTTACGAGCTAAGTCGTTACCGTTACCGGATAAGTCCTTAACGCTATCTGCTAAGCCGCCGGTTAAATCGTAATGAACTAATAGGTTCTCTGCAGTTATGTCCGTTCCGTTCTTATAATCGCTTGCAATTTCACTTGCGCTTCTTGCGTCGCTATAAATACTTACTGAACGAATCCAGCCCTTGAAGTACTGTTCGTTTGCAGAACGGTTATCGCCACCAACGTTAAAGAATGCGTTCGTAGCGTTTTCGTTATAATCATAATATGCTAAAGAGCCAACTAATTCGCCGTTTATGTAGCAAAGGGTTGCGTTTGCCGCCTTATCGTGAACTACTGCTACGTGCGCCCAGTCACCCGTTCTGATGTTACTGTTTTCAAAGATTAAGTTTTGGTCTATGCCGTTAGTATCGGTGTGATAGAAACGAACCTTACCGTTGGGGTTAATTTCAAAGTTAATGCTTGCGCCTGAGCCCCAGTTACCGTAAATGATACCTGCTCTTGCGGTGTATGACTTGGGTAGGAATACCTCCGCCTCAAAGGTGTTGGGAGCTTCTTGGTTTAGCTTGTTAACGGTGTAATAACGGTTATCTGAATTGAAGGTTGCGCCTTCTAAACCGGAATAATCTATATCGCCGTTGAATAATACGTCGTTACCGTTGCTTGACTTATCAAGTAGGTTTAGAGGTTCTTTTTGAGTGAAGTCAAAGGCTGCAAGTAGGTTGCTATCAGAAATAAATTCCTTACATGCTCTTTGAGCGTCTAACGCGATTTCTTCAGCAGTTCTTAGGTCGCTGTAAATTTCCATTCCGGCAATTACACCCTTGAACCATTGAGCGTTTAAACGGTGGTCGTTACCAACTACGGGAGCAGTTTTAGAAAGGAAGCTATAATCGCCGAATACCTCTTTATTTACGGGAAGCTGACCTTCTTCCTTAAGCTCGCCGTTTACGTAGCAGTAAACCTTATTGGTTACTACGTCGTGCGTGATTGCTAAGTGAACGAATTCATCTGATCTAATATCTACCGTTTTGAAAACGTATGCGTTATTGGTAATACCGCTTTCGCCGTCGTAATCGTAGTAAATTCTGGGATTACCGTTAGAGTAAATTTCAAAGCTATATCTATATTCGCCGGTCTTTGCGGGGTGGTTATAGTTACCAAGTAAAACGCCTGCTCTTGCAGAATAGTGCTTGGGAAGAAGAACCATTGCCTCAAAGGTCTTGGGTAATTTAGTTAAGGGGGTTGTTAATGCGTAAACGTCTTCGGTATTAGCGTCAATACCTTCAAGGTCAGCTGCCTTATAATCGGGCTCTTGCTTTGAGTAAACGATATGGTTGCCGTTGCCGGAATTATCGTTGAAGCACTTCCAAATAGGAGCGGTGAAATCGTATGCAGCAACCAGATCTTTATCTGCAGGGGTATTTTTGCTCTTTCTTGCGAAGTCTGCCTTTACTTCTGCAGCAGTTCTTGCATCACTATATACTTCTATTGATGCAACTGAAGTATCGCCAACGCTAGTTCCGCTCTTTAACCATTGACCGTTTCCGCCTCTGTGGTCACCGCCAACGCGGGGTGCTAAAGCTGCGTTATAATCGAAGTTAATGCCCGCAACTGATACGGTTTGCTTGCTTACGCCGTTTACGTAACAGGTAATGTTATCGCCATCCCTTACCAGAGCAACGTGAACGTAATTGCCCGCCTTTAACTGTACGTTTTTAAAGGTTACGTCTTTAGTCTTTCCTTTTTCGTAAACGAAGAATAGTCTGGGGCAAAGATTTGAACCTGAATATTGAAGCTCGAAGCTAAAGCCAAGAGTGTTGTTATCCTTGTAAGTACTGTATATACAGCCCGCTCTTGCGGTTGCGCTGGTGCTTAAGTATGCTTCAAAGGTTTTGGGAACGCCGGTAACTACCTTTGCGGTGTCATAAATATCCTCTGCACCCGTTACGAATAACGCCCCGCGTGAAAGATATAAGTCGTTGCCGTTTGAAGATAAATCGGTTAAGAAGCCGCTTTCTGCGGTGAAGTTATAAGCAGCAAGAAGATTGTCGCCGGTGGGAGCTGCGGTTAAAAGTCTTTCGTAGTCACTTGCAACCTCCTCAGCTGAACGAACGTCGCTGTAAAGCTCAACGCCCTTAATGCTACCCTTGAACCATTGTTCGTTGTTTTTACGGCCGTCGCCACCAATTCTAAAGATTTCGTCGCAAGTATAGTTCATATCGTTATATACTTCGGGCTCGGTGGTTTGTACGGTTTGCTTTAATTCGCCGTCAAAATAACAGTAGGCAACGTCGTTTACCGCGTCGTGAGTGATTACTATATGAACGTATTCATCTGAACGAACGTCTACGTTTTTAAACTCTATCGTGTAAGGACCAACGTTAGTATCTGCCTGTACGTCATAATATAGCTTGGGGAAGGCTACGTCGTTAGTAGAATCGTACTGTAATTCAAAAACTACTGCAGACTTAGCGGTGTACGCATCGTAATTACCAACGATTACGCCCGCTCTTGCCTTATAGCTCTTGGGTAAATTAACGTACGCTTCAAAGGTTCTGGGTAATGAAGGAAGAGCTTCTTCCATTTCATAAACGAGATCCTTTGCAAAGGTTAAGCCGTTTTGCGTTCTGCTTTTTTGCGTTTGAAGAACAGGAGCCGCATTGGCCGTGCTTGATTGCCAATTGGTAATGGCAAACGTTCCGCATATTAAAGTTGCACATGCTAAAAGAGCAGTTAAAACTTTTCTAATGCGAGAAAGTGAATGTTTCATCATATTAACCTCCTTAACGGTTACACGTTATATCTTATCCTCTAAAAACGTGAGGATTAATTGCTTTTCCAGTTGCGTTATGAGGCGTCATACGCCCATATATTAACCGTAAAAACGCCAACTAACTCTTATTTTACACCATAAACCCGCTTGTGTCAATACTTTTTTTAAAAAAAAGTATAAATAAATTTAACCAATGGCCCTTCGCTTTTTTTCATAACGAATGAACTTTAGATTAAAATAACAATCGTTTAACGGGTGTTTTTCTGTCTTTTTTTCTTAAATTAAACAAAAAGTCGCGATATAGAACGGTTATCGCGACTTTTACGTTATTTAACTTTTTTATTTTTTACTTTTGAACAGAGAAGGAATAGGTGGTTTTTCTTCTAAAGGTTTCGCCCGCTTTTAAAATAGTGCTGGGAAATGAAGGTTGGTTAACTGCGTTGGGAAAGCCTTGCGTTTCCAAACATAACGCAGCGCGTTTATAGTGTATTCTTCCGCCCTTGCCTATTTCGTTATTAAGGAAGTTACCGGAATAAAATTGCATACCTAAATTATCCGTTAAAACGTCCATTTTAATTGCGGTATCTGCAGAATAAAGGGTTGCAACCTTTTCGTATAAGCCGTAGTTTTTAAGAACGTAGTTGTGGTCGTATCCACCGCCAAACTTTAACTGCTTATGGGGAAAATCTATGTATTCACCAACTCTTTCGCCCTTTCTAAAATCAAAGGGGGTATCTTCAACTATCATTAGCTCGCCCGTGGGAATAAGATTTTTATCAACGGGAGTTATGTAATCTGAATTTATAACTAGCTTGTGGTTTAGAACGGTATCCTCTAACGATAGGTTAAAATAAGAGTGGTTGGTTAAGCTTACGGGGGTATCTTTATCGCAGGTGCATTCGTATTCCATACTAATTGCTCCACCCTTTAAAGAGTAGGTAACCTTAATATGTAAGTTGCCGGGATATCCCTCTTCCCCGTCTGCGCTTACCGCAGTTAAAACTAGATTTTCGCCAACTATTTCCGCGTCGTATAGCTTACGGTCAAACCCGCATTCGCCACCGTGTAAGCTATTCTTGCCGTCGTTTGCAAACAGCTTATAGGTGTTTCCGTTAAGGTTAAACTTAGAATCCTTAATTCTGTTGCCTACGCGACCTATAAACGCGCCTAAATAACCGCCGTTGGTTTCGTAGCCGATAGCCTTATCGTAGCCTAAAACCACGTCACGCTTAACGCCCTCTTTATCTGCAACGAATAAGGACTGAATTATACAGCCGTAATTTAGAATATGTGCCTCTATAACACCGTTATCAAGTATAAACTCCGTAATTTCGCTTCCGTTAGAAAGCTTATCGAATACCTTTTGTGTAATCATTGTTTTATTCCCTCTTTTTGTTTATTAAGTTACCTTTTTTCTTATACGTAGGTTGTTTTTTAAAGCCAAAAGATTAATAAACCTCTTTGCTGTTAATATATGCGTTAAAAGCGCAAACTACGCTAACCAAGCTATCTGCAAGAACCGCCCACCAAAGCTGAGCAAAGCCAAGTAATGCAAGAACGGTTATTACAGCCTTAACGCTAACGCCTAAAATTAAATTTATCTTTTGAATTTTTACGGTGCGCTTTGCAAGCTTAATTGCATACGGTAAGTAAGCTATCTCGTCTGATGCAAGGCAAGCGTCGCCAACGTAGCCTTGCTTTTCACAGTTAAAGCAAACTACCGCGCCGTTACCGCTTTTTACCTTTTCACTTACTGAAGCAGTAGTTGCAACGGCAACCCCTTCTACTAGGTTTTGCTTAATAACGTCCTGCTTTTCGCTTTCGCTATCTCTTGAATAATACTCGCCAACGTTTAACTGCTTGCATAAATCTAACGCGCTATCATCATCTAAGCTACAAGCGATAGAAATATCTTTAAGTCCGCTATCCTTAATTTCCCTAACCGCGCCTTGAGCGTCCTCCTTAAGAAGTCCGTTTTCATCCACTAAAGCGCCTTCGTAATCTAAAAATAGCTTGTTAGCCTTTGCCAAACTATCAATCGCCTTATAGCCTGAAAAGCCAAGCTTGCGTTTTCTGCCAAGAGCAAGCGCGCTAAGCATATTGATTTCTGAAGAGAATAGATAGAAGCTCATACCCGATACGGTTGCAAATATTACAGCCCTATATCCCCAATCAAGCAAAGCAGTTTTATAAGATTGATAAAAAATAGGTGGTATGAACGCTATTAATAGTGCAAATGCAAAAATGCAAAGCTCTATAATTTGAAGATTTTTTTGAATTTTTTCAGCGAGTGGTGAAGTGCTTTTAAAGGCTTCGCTAACGTATTTGTTAAACTTGCCAAACTTACACTCTTCGCCAATAGCGGTAACCATAATTTGAGCTTCGCCAAGTATCTTTTCGCCTGCGTAAATTTCTTCGCCAAGCTTTGCTTCACGCTTTTCTCCCTTAAAATCCTCTACGATGCAATCGTTTTCCAAAACGCCGTCGAACGCGCTAACCGTTCCGCTAGATAAAAGCACGCTGTTGCCAACCTCTACTTTTGAATTACTTACGTTTTTAACCCCGTCGCCGTCTACAACGGTAATCTTTTGCTCTTGCTTTGCAAAGGCGGGATTTTTTTCTATTTCTTCACGTATAACCTTTCTTGCAAAGGATACCACCGAATATAACAGCAACGCAATTACGGCAAAGCTGGTGTAGCCCAATAAGATGCTCGCAA
The DNA here is from genome assembly GCA_015055965.1 of Clostridiales bacterium. Classification (GTDB taxonomy): domain Bacteria; phylum Bacillota; class Clostridia; order Christensenellales; family Borkfalkiaceae; genus HGM11416. The sequence continues at coordinate 35,822 of SVHG01000016.1, read as the reverse complement.
AAAAGGCCAGCGTGATTACAAGCTCTTCACTAATAAATTGCTTTTTTAAAATTTTTGCAAAGGCTTCGTATAACGCGTCGTACCCGGCAATAGCAAAGGCGATTGCAAGGAAGATATATTGCGACATATCAGTAAAGAACAAGGCAACAACGTAAGCCGTAATAGCAACGCCAAGCTCTATTACTCTTTGAACGCGCTCGCTAAGGCCACCCTTTTTCTTCTTTTTAGAGGGAGCTGATTCTTCCTGCTCCTCTTCTACCTCTTCTTTTTCTTGCGGTAGATTTTCTTCTTGGGCTTTTTCTTCCCCTTCAGCGGGCTCTTCATCCTTTCTATCAAAGTCTATAGAAGCACCGCATTCAGCGCAAATTCGCATTACCTCGGTAAACACGTCGTAATCGCTTGCCCATTCGTCTATGGTGTATTCAAGCACGCTCTTTTCTTCTATTACGTTTACCGATAACACACCGTTTATTCTTGCTATTGAGCGTTCTAATACCCCGGCGTTTCCCACCGCTTCAAGATAAAACACTACCTTTCTGTTTTCTTCCATTTTACCGTCCTTTAACTTGTAATAAATAGTTAAACTAGAATAATAGATATTGTAGCATTAAAATAAGATTATGTCAAAATATTTTTATGCTAATTTTGCCTTAATTAAAATCTTTTAATTAAAAATTATTCCTAAACTACTTTTACTAAGCCTTTACTTTTAGGCTTTTAAACTGTTAAAAAGCCTATCTTTTTTGCGTTTTTTATTTATTTTAACCGTATTTATACCCCGTTAATCGACCTATAGCGGGACTTTTTAGTAAAATACCGTGAGCAAACGCCCACGGTAAAAAATTAAATTTCTTCTATTACTTTAACAACCTTCTTAAGGTAATCGCCTTCAAACAGCTCTATTAATCCGCTATCCTCCTGCTTTGCAAGATCAGGATCAATGGGTAAAACGTCAAAGCAATTTATACCTAAGCGCTTAGCTTCAGATTCCACCCTGCTTTCACCAAAAATATAGTGCTTGCTATTGCATTTTGAGCAAATGAAATAAGACATATTTTCAACTAACGCAAGAACCTTAACGTTTAAAAGCCCTGCCATTTTTACAGCCTTTTCCACAACCATAGAAACAAGATCCTGTGGCGTAGTTACGACTACTATTCCATCTAAGGGTAAAGACTGAAAAACCGTTAAAGGCACGTCGCCCGTTCCGGGGGGCATGTCAACGAACATATAGTCAACCTCGTTCCAGCTAACCTCTTCAAAAAATTGCTTAACCGCGCCGGCAAGCACAGGGCCACGCCAAACTACGGGAGAGGTTTCATCCTCTAATAATAGGTTAATGCTCATAACCTCTATTCCCGTTTTGGTTATTACGGGGAATAAAAACTCTTCGTCCGCTTGTGCCTTTTGTGTAAGACCAAAGGCCTTGGGTATTGAAGGTCCGGTAATATCCGCGTCTAATACGGCGGTTTTATAACCAAGCCTATTCATTAAAACGGCAAGCATTGAGGTTACTGATGATTTGCCAACCCCACCCTTTCCGCTTACAACGCCAATAACCTTTTTTATTTTTGAATAACGGTTAGGCGTGCATTTGGGTATTTGATTTTGCTTACTAGAGCAGTCCGTGCTTTGGCAGTTACTGCAATCGTGATTACATCCTTCGCTCATTTTTATACTCCTAAATACTGTTAATCGCGCTATAGGGGCATTTTTTACTAAAATTGCCCTGCGTTAAATATATTTTTTATAAGGTTAAAGTATCTACCTTTATTATTTTAACACAAGCGATTTTTTTTTGCAAAGGTTTAACATTTAAAATTGCAATTTCAATTAACTTTTCCTTTTAACGCGCGTTTTTTATTTTTTTCAAAAAAAGAACTTACCCCACGTTGAATTTTTTCTTCCTTATCAAAAAGCTCGTTTCCGCTTGTTAGTTTTTGATAGCGAATAAGCTTTTGCTTTAATAAATCGTTTTCTTTTTTACACTTTTCGCTAATAACAAAAACAAGCTCTTCTATTTCTTTTTCTAATTTGTTTTTTTCATCCCTTTCGCGCTTATTTAAGTATGGATTAAAGCATTTACCGAATTCCTTCTTTTGCAAAAGAATTTCCCTTAATATATTACCCCTTTGCTTTTTAAGCATATTGCAATATTTATTTTGGTAACGCAAAGCAAGCTTTTCATCTCCGTTTGCAACCGTTAAAAAAGCAGAGCGCATAGAGTTAGTTTTACCCCTTGCAATTAATATTCGTCTTAAGATTTCCTCCTCTTCCTCCTTAGAAAATGGCACAATCTTTTTTGCAGTAAGCTCTGAAGTTTTTCTATTCTTTAAACGTAAATAATAAATATTTCTAATACTACCTGCGGAAAGATTATATTTTTTGGCTATTTCTTTAAAAACGTCAACCAGCGGAACGCCATCCCTTTTTGCTTGCAACGCGCCGTTAAATAATTCTTCTATTTGCTTTTCGTTAAGCTTATGCATAATACCCCAATAATTTATAAAAGGTGAAAATAACCTTTTTTATTCTTTGCTAATTATTCCCATAAAAGCAATATTTAATCATAAAAAAGACCTTTTTTACATAAATTTTAAGGGACGATCTTATGCGATATTATATTATTTCTAAAAACTTATGCCAAGTAAAATTAAACGGTAATCTTATTGGTGTATCGGACTGCAGCTTACAGCTTTTTAACGCAAATGAAGGAGATTTATTAGAGCTTTACCCCTTAAAAAGTGAGCTTGCGCCTATTTTTATTACTCTTAACAACCGCGCCGTTAGAAATAGCGAGTTAACCGTTTACGAATATAACGGCGGTTTTATATTATTGCCCTTTTTCCCTTTGAAGCCCATTTTTAACTATAAGCCGCTGTTTAACGAAGAGCTAGAAAGCGTAAGCGCTTGTATTTTTACAGACAGTCAGGTTAAGCTTTTTATAAACGGCAAAAATGGAAGCAATTTATTTTACCTTCCCCTTTTACCAACCAAAGCCACAGCAAAAGAGCAAGGCGGACTCTTATTTTTAACGGTAGAAAATCGCGCGCAAAAAATTTGTTTTGTTTTTGACGTTAATAGCGTGCCAACCTTAAAGCTTACTTATCCCATTCGCGATATTATTTTTAACGCAAGCTCCTTTACCCTTATACGAAAAGTCAATCTAATACGCTCTTCCATTTTAAGCTGTGAATACGGCTACGACCTTACTATTTTAAATAAAAATTTTATAAAAAGTAGGGCTATAAGCTCGTTATCGCCACTTTTAATACCTTTTGCATTTTTAGAAGAGCTTTTAGAAAATATGCAAATTGAAGAATTTTTAGATAGCTCTCTTCAACCACATAAGCAAATGATATTGCAATATTTTGGTAATTTTTCAATTTTTATTCCCTTTATTAAAGAGGACCAAAGTAGGGCTATTTTATTGTATGATAAACAAGTAAAAGAAGCCTGCTTTTGCCTAGAAAACCGTTTGATTAAGGATTTTTTCTTTACCTAAAAGCATATATAAAACGAAAAGCACGCCTTAAACGCCGCAATAAACAAAGAATAAGCTTGGAAGAAAAATTTACATTGTTCTTGTCGAAATCTCTTGTGAAACAACTAAAAAAGGTGTATAATATTTGACAGCTTATTATTAACTTCAATAATTTGGAATATGAATGAAGGATTATATTTACTTGTCTCAAAATAAGTGAGGTATATTTGTGGTCTATAATCTTCACATGTTAAGTGAAAAAAAGGATTCTTGTATTGTGAAACGAATATATTCGTGCCCTTGCGGTAAAGGTACGATTGAAGAGGAACAAGATTACACACCCGGACACAGAGATGGAATTGCTTTTCTGTGTTGCGATTATTGCCAAGGCGAATTTTATATCGACTTTGGCAACAGTCAAACAAAATGGTCATTACGAAAAAAGGAGAAAAAAAGTATGGATAATTTATGGCTACTTACCGAAGAGCGCCCTAAACTTTCTGTTGTGTTAAGAATTTTAGACGAATACAACAACGATTTTGGGGCTACCGTAACGGTTAATGATAATTTCAATATTAGACCTATCATCAAAAACGGCAAGTTTACTTTCGAGTATTTGGTAGAAGGCGTTTCTGTTGAAGGAATTGAAAATGTGTATATTGAAATAGTCAGCGGAAATTCGAGTTTTGTTGACTATATGCTTATTCGACAGGAAGCAAAGCCGGCAGATCATTCTTTGGATAATGTTCTTATGGCTATTGAAGAAACAAAGACAAGTGATGCTGAATCAAGAAACACGGGTATATATCAACGCGCATCGAAATTTGTGTACATAGATAACTATTGCCCTCAGGCGAAGAAATATATGTTGTACAACGAAGAAATGACTCCCGATGAAGATAGAACACCTACGGATACAAACAGATTCGGAACAAACATGCTTCTTACTTTGGGTGTGAAATTTATTGGTAAAACCATGCGTGGTTTTAAGCCTTTCGCAAGTGTAGATGAAATGGTTGCCCAAAAATCGAGCATGCGTTTGCCGAATCATACTAATGTTCCAATTCTCCTTCACAAATATGCAGATAGAATTACGGTTTCAGGTCGATTGGCAAAACCCAAAGATGCCGGCAATATTGGACACGACCCTAACATTGGTGCTCTTTCTTGCATCGGATATACTCTTCGCAAACTCGGTTGGGATAAAGACATCGTTGTAACACATCACGGAGTTTCTCAATCCTATGTAGACAGAACAAGGGGAAGAAATAAGTGTTTGTTTCTCTTCAGCATGAATCACATGAAGTTGGATGGGATAATTATGCCTCCAATCGTTCCTATGCCCGAATTCTATTGGAATTACTCATGTTCTTCCGAAAAAGTTGCATCAATCTTTTTGCACCTCACTTGTCAATATTCAGAAATATACGGCATTTACGAAAATCATGCAGGATGTGAGCGCGGATATTTTAGAACTCGAACATATGCATATTTGGCGCTTCCTAAAAAGGATCGTTTTGGAGAAAACCTTTTACTTCCTGATGTGGTTTTATGCGATGATGATACTCGTGAAATATACAATGTTGAAGGAAAGAAATTATCTACACTCGCTGATGGTATAGCGGAGGTTGAAACTTACAATTCCATAGAGAATGAGTTTATCAAACCGCATTATCCCGGATATTCTATTCAACGATGGGTATCGATATTTGGTGGAAATTTAAGAAGAATCCCTCACGAAAAGGTTTTGATATACTTGAATGAGTCAGGAGAGGTCTATATAAATAATGCCGCTCCTGCGAACATCAAAGCTGCGTTCAACAGAGTCGGCATTACCTGTTAATATTTTCGGAATATCAAAATATATTGATGTATTTGATTTGCTACAAAATCAAAGGGGTATCCATATGGGAACAGCTTAACAGACTGATCAGCCCATATTTTCATTCCTCTGTAGTAGAGTTTGGGAATTTCATTTAAGGCATCTACAATTTGTGCATGAAGCAAATTGGTTTCCTTCTTTTTTGGTTGCATATCCTTGCAGAACACAACCAAATAACCTTTGGCTTTTAGATACGGCAAGGACTTCTCAATTATACTTTTTAAGCGAGAAACAAACTCCTTGCTATCGATATTTCCCAAATCAACATCATAGTCAGTAAACGGGGTTGCGGATTTACCATAAACAAGTATGTCCGCTCCCGTTTTTTCTTTTGACATCATGTTGGCATAAGGGGGATCGATCAGAATCATTCCGACTTGTTCGCCTCCAAGTAAACGACTCATCATGTCATGGTCTGACAAAATGACATTGCTATCTCCACATACACAGGGCTGAACTGACAAGCCAAGATTTTCGGCAGCCAATTTGTACGTATCGATATAAGATTGATTCAGATCTATTCCTAAAGCTCTTCTTCCGCAGAGAGAAGCCCCCAAAAGAGAACCACCTACACCCATGAAATAGTCAAAAACAATCTCATTCTCTTTTGTGAAAAACTCTATTAAGTCACGCATTAATTGTGGGGGCTTGGGAGTGGGGTGTACCTTTCTGATGTGGTGGGCGTAACTATCTTCACCTCGCGTAGAATATCGAGTATTAATAACCGAACAAATCTGTCTCGTCCATTCCGAACCCGGTAGATCGTTTATTTTGTTAGTAAGACAAAATCTTCTTCCGTCCGATATTTCAATGCTGATGTTACTTCCTTCAACAAAAACAGCATTTTCAATATCTGCTTTTACCCAACTTGGGAGTGCCGATATTTCCTCTTCCGATAAGACATCTTTAACTTTTATCATAAGCAGCTCCACAAAATCAATAATTTGTTATCAACACTTCGATGGTTTCAGCAGTTTTATCCTTCAACTGATAACTGCAATTTGAGTAATTACTACTTATATAATGAATCTTATATTTCTTCGCCCATTCTTGAAGTATCTTATTTTCTACACCTTTGTGCTTTGTAACATTGGAAAGTGCGAATTTAATTCCTTGTGCATTTGCCTGATCCAAGTAATCATACAAGGCTCTTTCTTCTTCTTCGCCCCAATCGTGGAATCCGCGATTGCCGTCATTATATGAACCTGTCGTGATTAGATATGGCGGATCACAATAGATAAAATCGTTGCTTCCTAAGCCGACAAGACTGATTTCTCTAAAATCTCTTGTATAGAACTCGATATTTTTCTTCTTCATTGCATCCATAAACAACAAGAGGTTCTTTTTTGTTGTTTCGGAGAATTGGCTACGGTTTCTTCCAAATGGATTATTGTACTCCATCTGATTATTAAATCTAAATTGATAATTAAACGAGAAACATGACAAGGTAAATAAATCTACAGGATTACCTGTTTGATTATAGTAATCTCTAAATGTCTTATAGCCGGCTTCGTTTTCTTTGGACAAACCAAACTCTTTTATTTTATCATCGATTCTCTTTAAAACTGTAGCAACATCGGCAAAGCAGAAGAAGCGAACCATTTCCACAACGCGATTGTTCAAATCATTACAAATTGTTCGGTTAGCAGTTACATTGACGGCAACATTAAAACCACCTGCGAACAAGTCGATAAAAGTATCTATGTTTTCAGGAAACAATTGCATCAATTGAGGTAGCAATTTGTACTTTCCACCAATATAATTCATGGGGCTTTTGATAAATGTTTTTTTATCAAATCCCGGGATTGCCATTGCCTCTTGAATTGCAGTATATACAGGCGTTTCAAAAGTTTGCACAGGTTTGTTAATCAGCTTTTTTGCATAGAATATATATTCAAAATGTTCGGGTTTACCGTCTTGTGGTAACTTCGATTTATATCTGCTGTAAGGAATTTTGTATAGCTTAACACTATCTTCAATACAATGCTTCTTAAGTATTTCAATTATTTCTTCTGCCGTCAACAATCCATCGTCACTATAGCTGATAACGATGTGTTTAAAATCGGCATCTGCAATCAAAGATTCAAACGCTGACTTAACGGATTTTTTGATACAATAATCGGATTTTTCATTATTGTAAGGACGAACGCCTGTAACACCCTTAAGTGCGGGGGAATCATATCTTGCGATAGTCTCCAACAGGTGATAGTTTGGCAAATATTGTCTTTCGTTGTATGGAGGATCGATATACAGAATATCTCCACTTATTTTCTTTATCAGCTCGTTTGCATCCTCGTTGTAACAGATATTTCTTTGATTGTTATCAACTACACTTAACTTGATTAATTCGAATCTCTTGAAAGCACGCTTATCCCATGACTTTAAAAAAGCACCGTATGTTCCCGTAATGTTGGATACATAAGGAATGCCTTCTATTAAAGCAGCAATGAGATACTTGTATTCATACGCATCTATTAGGTTGTTCTTTTTCCACTCTTCAATAGTGGTTCTTATGAAGTCAATTCGTTGAGCACTATCTATTGTCAAGTACATTCTGCCTGCACTACCCGCCGGAGAATACTCCTGTGTAGCGAATCCATTAACGCTTGACACATCTATTGTCTCTAAATATGCGAATGGATCATTGATTCCTGTCTGCTTCAATTTATCAAAAGACGGTATAGAATTATTCTCAATAGTTGCTGCGGTAAGAATATGAGAAAAGTAAAGTAGATCATTACTTATGATACGATAATATGGTTTAAAGAATCTTGATACCGAACCTGTGCCGGAAAATATATCACAAAAGATCTGGCTACCGTCATTGCAGTTCTCATCGATAACCTCTTTTATTCTTTCTAACAAATTGGTCTTATTTCCAATGAATCTCATAACTCCTCCTAATGTTTCCACATCCTAAAACATCCTTGTCATAAATTATAGCTCAAAAATAGGAAAAAGTCAAGATGTTGCGGCAATATTGTTGCCTTATTTTATATAAATAGCTGTTGCTTTTCTACATATCTGCAAGACACTACGAACATTAACAAGAAAATACGCATTAGAGCAGAATAAAAAGCACTCAAGATAGTTGTAAAATTTCTACAAGTTAAAAAGTAAACAAGGAATGTTTTGATTTTAAAAATTAATTTAACTTATGCTTATGAAAATCTATAAGAATCTTTTGGAAAATCAAATGATTTTTGAAAAAATATAATAAAATTTGTTAGAATCTATTGACAAATGCGTTTGCGGGATGTATAATGGTAAAAAAAGGAGGTATTTATAATGGAAAATATGCAACATCTATATCCAATTATTCAATTTTCACCCGCCCACAGCGACTCTATTGTATTTACACTTGAATCAATTGATGCCTACGAAAGAGGAATAGGCATGAATAGATTGAATTTGCGTCCCAAATACCAACGCGGAGAAGCTTGGAAACCGGAGTACAAAGAAAAATTAATTTATAGCCTTATTACAAATTATCCAATTGGAAACTTCATAGTTAGAAAATTGGATAACATGAATGAAGCCACAGCTGAGGTGGTAGATGGGCAACAAAGATTGCTTACTATTCGGGCTTTTGTAGATAAAGGGATGGAGTTAAGCTCTGAACTATCAAAACAAATTATCAAAGAAAAAGAAGATTTTTTTAAGTATGATATGGAACACTCTTTGAATCTCGAAGCAGTGAAAATTTATAAAAAATACTTGAATAATCCTAAGCAAAGCATAAAGCTGACCTTCAAAACTCTCCCCTCTTTGCTTCAAACACAGATTAAAAATTATAACTTGAGTATAATTGATATTTTGCGTTCTAGCGATGAGGCAGTTGCACAATATTTTAGGTTCATACAAAACCAAGAGAGATTGCGTGCAGGCGAAATAATAAATGCGATTCCGCATTCGGCAGTATCTGCTTATTTAGACAAGATTACTGATCGCGATAAGTTTTTGCGTGTTATCGGTTGGAAAGAGGAACGAAAAGAATTTGAAAAGATATTCTACAGCATGATAGGTATTTTTGACCAAAAACTTTTATTGGGAACAACAGATAAAAACATTATTGATTATATTTCGGAGTATAAAGACATTTCTTCAACAAGCGAAGAAATGGTAAACAATATGGTCGATGCCATAAATTATGTTTCGAATGTAGATTTCACCAACTTGCATTTTAACAAAAGATTATTAAAGTTTTTCCTTCTGCTTGCCGGATACAAGAAAATAGATTTTACTATTGATACCAAGAGAAAGTTTTCAACACTTTGTGACATAAACGCAAAAATTGCACTTTTCAATTCAGGCGATACTCAAAAAATAGCTAAGTTGTTCGCAGATTATCCTGAGTCAATACAAGAAAAATATAGGAATGTATTTCTATTGGGAAGAGGATCTCATTCCAACGCAGTAACAAAAGAGAAAATTACTTATCTTGCAGAAATAATCAACTATGAATTGAACCAAAATTCGGAAATTACAGAGTGACAATAAACCTTCTAAAATTATACAAAATAAAAATTTTATAAAAAGTAGGGCTATAAGCTCGTTATCGCCACTTTTAATACCTTTTGCATTTTTAGAAGAGCTTTTAGAAAATATGCAAATTGAAGAATTTTTAGATAGCTCTCTTCAACCACATAAGCAAATGATATTGCAATATTTTGGTAATTTTTCAATTTTTATTCCCTTTATTAAAGAGGACCAAAGTAGGGCTATTTTATTGTATGATAAACAAGTAAAAGAAGCCTGCTTTTGCCTAGAAAACCGTTTGATTAAGGATTTTTTCTTTACCTAAAAGCATATATAAAACGAAAAGCACGCCTTAAAATAAAGACGTGCCTTTTTATTTCTATTTTAAAAATTTTCTAAGTAACTTTTCGTTTGTTTTAGTATATGGCTGATATCTCATTGGTAAATCTAACCAAGTTGCCTTATTTACTATTGACTTTGTATGAGAAAAGGCGTCAAATCCTCTTTTTCCGTGATAAGCGCCCATACCGCTTTCGCCAACACCGCCAAAGCCCATTTCGCTTGTTGCAAGGTGAATAATAACGTCGTTAACACAACCACCGCCAAAGTTTACGCAATTAAGAGCGATATTTATATGCTCTTTATTTTCAGAAAAAATATAAAGAGCTAATGGATGAGCTTTTTTCTTTAAATCGCTTATCATTCCTTCAAAATTATCAAATGTAAGAATGGGTAAAATAGGCCCGAAAATTTCCTCTTGCATAACCGCGTCGTCAAAGCTAACGTTATCCATAACGGTTGGCTCTATTTGCATTCTTTCGCTATTACCTTTACCCCCTAAAACAACCTTATCTTCATCAATCAAGCCTAAAATCCTATCAAAGTGCTTTTGATTTATAATTTTGCCGTAAGCCTTATTATCTAACGGATTTTCGCCGTACTGTGCTTTTATTTCTTCTAAAATAGCCTTCTTTAACTCTTCTTTAACAGAAGAATGACATAGGATATAGTCGGGTGCAACGCAGGTTTGTCCGCAGTTTAAAAGCTTACCGAATACGATTCTCTTTGCGCTTAGTTCAATTTTAGCGCTTTCATCTACTATGCAAGGGCTTTTACCGCCAAGCTCTAAAACGGCGGGAGTTAAATGCTCTGCGCAATTTCTTAAAACCTCTTTGCCAACAGCTTGGCTACCGGTAAAGAACACCATATCAAATTTTTGCTTTAATAAATATTGATTTTCTGCTCTTCCACCGGTAACTACTGCAACGTAATCCTCTTCAAACACACTTTCTATTAACTGCTTAACTAACGCGCTTGTATTTGGCGAATAAGCACTGGGCTTAAGCACCGCAGTATTTCCCGCAGCTAAGGCGTTACAAAGGGGGGAAAGAGTTAACAAAAAGGGATAATTCCAAGGGCTCATAATAAGCACGTTACCGTAAGGGGAAGGAAGAGTAAAGCTTTTTGACTTAAATTGAGCTAAAGGGGTTTTTACTCTTTTAGGCGCGCTAAATTTCTTTAAGCTTTTAAGCATGTAAGATATCTCAGAAAGAACCAGCCCGATTTCACACATATAGCTTTCGTATTCACTCTTACCAAGGTCAGCTTTTAGCGCACACGTTATGGCTTTTTCTGAACCTTTTACCGCATCATACAGCTTTTTAAGCATGCTTTTGCGAAAGCTTAAAGGAAGAGTTTTACCGCTATCAAAAAAGCTTCGTTGCTTATTTATAATATTTTTTAAAGTTAATTCATCCATAATTCACCTTATATTCTACCGAATTTTCTCATTACGTCAAGTCTAATATTTTGCGCTTCCCTAGAAAGCAAATCTAACCTTTTGTACTCGTTAAAAAGCTTTGAATATTGGAACTCAAGTCCCTTTTGCCATTCTTCTTGGGGAAGGTAAATAAAGGAAGCGTATCCCTTATGCACCCAATAGTTGCGAATATCCTTTATTTCGTAAAGAAGCTCGTAATCGCTAACGCTAAAGTATGGGTTTTTACTGCAAATATCAAGCTCTTCAAGCTCTGCAAGAACGGGGCCCAGAGCCTTGTTTTTTACGGTTGCAAGATTTCTTTTAAAATCCCCCTTCATCATACCTGCATACATTAGCTTTATATCCATTTCTATACGTTGGCAAGCCATAACGGTAAGCCCAACCAACTCGTGAAAATCTCTAATAGTAACCATATCCGCGCTTCCTTACAAAATCTTATATGCATTATAACATAAATATTTTTAATTTACAATATTTATAACGCAAAGCTATTAAAAGTTTATAACTTAATTTAAAAACCGCCACCCTTTTAAGAGCAACGGTTTTTGTTAACTTGTGTTTAAATAAACGATCAAAAATATACTTTATTCAATTTCCACGGTTTGCTGTAAAAGTATTTCTTCTACGGACGCGCCAACCAAGATTTCAAACTTACCGGGGGTATGCGTCCAACAATCTAACGCGGTTGAATAATACTCGAATGCGTGCATATCTAATAACAGTTCAACGCGCTTGCTTTCCCCGCCCTTAAGGCTTACTCTTGCAAACTGCTTAAGCTCCTTATAGGGCCTAATAACCTTGGGATTAACCTCTCTAACGTAAACCTGAGCTATTTCGTCACCTGCAATATTAGAAATATTGGTAATATCAAAGCTCACCTTTACCCCTTCTTTTACCCTTTCGCATTTTAAATTGCCGTAATCAAATTCAGAATAGCTTAAGCCGTAACCGAATGGAAATAGAGTTTGTAAGCCTGCTGTGTTTTCCCCGTCGTAAAGGCGGTAGCCCACGAATAAGCCTTCCTCATAAACGCTTTTCATAAAGTCCGCATGGCTATATTCGGCAATACTGTCTGCCAAGGTATAGGGAAAGCTTTCGGTGGTCTTTCCGCTGGGGTTTACCTTACCGCTAATTATATTAGCAATCGCCTGAGAGCCCATTTCGCCGGGATAACCCGCCCAAAGAACGGCACTTACGCTATCTATCCAGTCGCTCATATCTATAGGCGCTCCGCCGTAAATTATAACTACTACCTTTTCGTTTAGCTTAGCCGTTTCAGCAATAAGCATCTCTTGATTTTTATTCAGCTTCATTCCTTCACGATCCCAGCCTTCGCCTGCGTCGTTATTAACACAAACTATTGCAACGTCCTTGCCGTAGGCTTCGTTAACCGCAACGTAAAAGTTTTCGTGCTTTTCATATAGGCTTTTAAAGGTAACCTCGCTACCCTTAAGTGTATCCTTTAAGGCTTCGTGCAAGGGCTTTGGATTGGTTAAGGGAACTACTCTTGAAGAACCTCCGCCAGAGGTGTAATACTCAGCGCAGTGCCCGATAACAGAAACCTTTTTGCCCGAATTAATTGGTAATACACCGTCGTTTTTAAGAAGTACTATACCCTCTTGGGCAACCCTTAAAGCGCCCTGCAAGCGCTCTTCTTGAGTGCTTTGAATTTTGCGTTTTTGGGAAGTCCTTTCGCATTTTTCAATAAAGTCTAACACCCTTTTAGCGCAAGCGTCAATTTCCTCTTCGGTAATTTCGCCACTCTTATAAGCTTGCATTAAACGGTTATAACCATCTACAGAATAAGGCATTTCAAGATCCAAGCCAGCCTTTAAGGAAGCAGCTCTATCCTGAACGGCAGACCAGTCCGACATAATAAGCCTATCCCCGTGCTTAAACTCATCTCTAAGCAGGCTGTAAAGCTTCTTGTGTTCACTCATTCTTACCCCGTTAACGAGGTTATAGGCGCACATTACGGCCCAAGGCTGGGCTTCTTCTGCAATACGGAAGGGCTCTAAATATATCTCCCTTAAAGTTCTTTCATCTACCTCGCTAGAAACCCAAAAACGGCATCTTTCTTGGCTGTTTGCGCAATAATGCTTAACGGTTGTTCCCACGTTATGCGCCTGCACACCGCTTACGTATTCGCGCGCCATAACGCCAGCAAGGTAAGGATCTTCTGAAAAATATTCAAAATTTCTACCGCATAATACGTTACGCTTAATATTAACGCCGGGGGCTAACAAAACGTCAACCCCTTTTTCTATACAGTCGTCGGCTAAAAACTCGCCCGTTTTATATGCAATTTCCTTATCCCAAGTTTGCGATAAAACCTGAGTTGAAGGATACGCAACGGCTGGCAAATCCTCCCATTTATCCGTCTTTTCGTTATAAGCAGGCGTTCTTAAGCCAATAGGTCCGTCAGACACCTTTACCTTATAAAGCCTACCGTTAAAATCTTCGGTATGCCAAGTGTCTTGACCTGCAAGCAATTTAATCTTCTCTTGGGCGGTAAAATCCTTTAAATCGTAAGCCATTTTTCCCTCTTTTAGTTTTCCTTTTTTAGGTTGTTTTTTATTTATATAAATATTATATCACTTTTTTGTAGACAATCAATACAAAAAGTTGTATAATAATAGACAAAATTAGTCTTATTGGGGTGATTTTATGTTTTTTGAAGGACATCATTCCGCGCTTAGCGATTTTTGCATCATTACGCACGACGCGCCAACCGTAGACTTCCCCTTGCACCTTCATCAAGCGTTAGAGCTTTATTTGGTAACGAGCGGAAGAGTTTTGGCAGAAATAGACGGACAAGAGTATATTTTGGAAAAAAACCAAGCTGTTTTAGTGTTTCCATACCAACGCCATTCCTATAAAATTTTACAGCGTGCCGAGCATTTAGACTGCATTTTTTCGCCCGATTTTGCGCCCGAATTTTACCGCGATAAGCAGCATGTTTGCCCAACCAATAATAAATTTGATTTTGATATAAATTTGATCCCTACAAAGGATGAATATTTGCTTAAAAAATCATTTATCTACCTAATGTTAAACGAGTTTAACAAAAACACCGATTACCGCGACTTTACAATGAACGGCAAAAACGATTTATTATGTTCCATTCTAATTTATATCTCTAACAACTTTACGGGCAAATGCACGTTAAAGGAAGTTAGCGAGTACGTTGGTTACGACTACGCTTACATTTCTAAATTCTTTAAAAGAGAAACTAATCTTTCCCTTCACGGCTACGTTAACCTATTAAGAATTGGTAAAGCAAAAAACATACTGCAAACTCAAAACCTGCCCATGCATATTATTGCAGAGCGTTGTGGCTTTACGTGCGTTCGCTCCTTTAATAGGGAATTTTTAAAAATAGAGGGAGTTACCCCCTCCGCCTTTAAAAACAGCAACGTTAATTAGCTCTATTTTATTAGTTAATCGCCTTATAGGCTTACTTTTAATATAATCTATGCTAATTTTAACCGTTAAAAAATAATAACAAGCACAAAAGGAACGGCGTTCTTTGCCGCTCCTTTTTTATTTGCGTTTATTATTAAATGAAGTTGCCATATATTTATCTGCCTGCTTTTTTAACTAATTTTGCAATAGTTAAGGAAGTGCTTTTTTTAAGCTGGTTTTCTTTTAAACGCCAAGCCCAATTCCATTCGCCCATAAGCCGTTTTGTTTCCCTTTACATAAAACGACTTTGGGTAAACGTAAGAAACTATCCTACAAGCGTGCAACCGCACACTTACAAAGCCTGCCGATGCTTGAAAGCTTAACAAAGGGGATAACTTTCCCCTCAATTATATATACCCACACAAAGCATATTCTAAATATATGTTCGTGCTCGTAATTCTATTTTATCATAAGAATCTATAAAAGTCAATAGTCAGGTGTACACGTTCTTGTACACCTGACACTATTTTGAAAGTTTTTTGTCGATTTATAAAAAAATTATCTTTCATTACACATTCCCTGTTGACAAATAGATTACATTTGTAGTATAATAGTATTAATCTTAAATTATGAGGTATGCAATGGAACATAAAAAGTTGGTTATTCCCTCAAAAAAATATAGAGGTGATTCTATGGTTGTATCTACACGACTACCTAATGAACTCGTTAGCAATTTAGATAAAATTGCCGAGCAAACAGGACGAACGAGAAATGAAATAATGCAAATGTGTCTTGAGTTTGCGGTAGAAAATTTAGAAATCAAGGAAAGTAATTAAAGGAGAAGATTATGGCTATAGCAGATATAATTAAATACGAAGGCGATAACAGTACGTTTATTTGGAAGCATCCAAACGAAGATTTCAATTCGTTGACACAGTTAATTGTTCACGACAGTCAAGAAGCCGTTTTTATGTTAAATGGTGAAGTTTTAGACGTTTTTGGAGCAGGAAGATATACCCTTGAAACACAGAATATCCCTGAACTTGGGAAAATACTTAATCGTGCGGTTGGCGATAAAACTCCGTTCCACTGTGAGGTTTACTTCATTAATAAGACGGAACAAATGTCTATTAAATGGGGAACGGATAGTAGGGTTGAATTTGTTGAACCCACCTACGGTTTTCCTCTTTCTATAGGTGCAAGCGGAGAAATGTCTTTAAGAGCGAACGACTCCAAAAAATTATTGATTAAGCTTGTTGGTACGGAAAAATACCTGTCACAAGCAAAGCTTGTTTCCTTTTTCCGTGCTTTCCTTATGACAAAAGTAAAGAGTTATCTTGCACAAACTATAAAAGCTCAAAAAATTAACATTTTTGAAATAGACGAGCATTTACAATCAATATCTGAAAAGCTTTTAGCGTTATTAATTAAAGATTTTGACGATTATGGAGTTGCTCTTGAAAGATTCTTCGTTATGAATATCGTTAAGCCTGACGGAGAAACGCAATACGAAAAATTTAAGTCTTTACATTTTAGACAGTATGCGGATATTATGGAAGCGAAGCTTCGTCAACAAGTTAGCGTAATAGATGCAGAAACAGAAGCAAAGCGAACTGTGATTGAATCGCAAGCAATGGCAACCAAGAGAGCTCAAGAAGGTTACACTTATCAACAAGAGCGTGGTTTTGACGTTGCAGAGCGTGTGGCGGATAATGATGCCGTTGGGCAAATGACGAATCTTGGAGTTGGTCTTGGAACAATGGCAGGCGTAGGTGGCGCCGTTGCGGGAACTGTTGGTGGAACAATTAAAGAAGCCATTAGTAGTACTGAAATCAAGTGCCCTAAATGTGGAGCAACTATCGCTGTTGGTTCTAAATTCTGTAATATTTGCGGAGAAAATTTACAGGTTGCGATACATAGTCCTATCGCTTGCCCCAAATGCGGTACGCAAAATCCGATAGGTTCTAAATTCTGCAATGAATGCGGAGAAAAATTATAAGGAGAACGGCTATGAAAAAGACTTTTAAGTATTTTGCCTTGATATGGTTTGTATCGCTTGTTATATTTAATGCAGTTACGTTTATTGTTCCTGCCGAAATAGCGGGTATAAACCGTTTTGAACAACCTACTTTTTGGGTTGCATACGCTTTTATTAGTGTTGCTTTAATAGGTCAACTTGTTTCAGCCCTACTCGTTTGCAGTAAAGATACATTAGAGAAAGTATTCTTAAATATTCCTATATTAAAACTTGGATATTCCGCAATTGCTATTTCCGTTTTGGTGGGATTAGTATTTATGGTTGTCCCTGTAATTCCTGCTTGGATTGGTGCTTTAGTTTGTATTATCATAATGGCAATGTATGTTGTTGCTTGTGTTAAATCGACGGCGGCTGCAAATATAGTTTCAGGAAAAACTGAAAACGTAAAATCACAAACGTCTTTTATAAAGATGGCTGTTGTTGAAGCTGAAAATATTATGACAAGAGCATCAACGGCAGAAATAAAAGCGGAAACGAAGAAGGTTTACGAAGCGTTAAGATATAGTGATTATGTTTCTACGTCTGAACTTGTAAAAATAGAAGTACATATTGAAGACCACTTGGCTCAATTAAAGATAGCTGTTGAAAATGAAGATTTAGAAATGGTACAAACAGAAACAAATGAACTTCTATTGTTAATAAAAGAAAGAAATTCTAAATGCAAAGCAACGAAATAATAGACATAGAATTTAGAAGAGGCTGTAATGCAAGTATTTAAGTGTAAAATGTGCGGTGGCACGTTGAACATTGAGAACGGTACTACTGTTGCAGAATGTGAATTTTGCGGAAGAAAACAGACCATACCTAAACTTGATGACGAAAAACGAGCCAATCTTTATGATAGAGCAAATCATTTTCGTAGAAACAACGATTATGATAAGGCTATGGGCATATATGAAATCATATTAAACGAAGATAAGACCGATGCGGAGGCGTATTGGTCTATTCTGCTTTGTAAATATGGTGTTGAATACGTGGAAGACCCCACCACCCACAAAAGAGTTCCTACTATAAATAGAACACAATTTACTTCTATCACAAAAGATGTAGATTACAAAAATGCCCTTAAATATGCAGACGGATATCAAAGAGATATTTATCAGGAAGAAGCTAAAGAAATAGACAAAATCCAAAAAGGTATCCTTGCCATATCAGGCAAGGAAGAACCCTTTGATATTTTTATTTGTTATAAAGAAACCGACCATAGTGGTCGTCGTACAATTGATAGCGTTTTAGCACAGGAATTATATTATAATCTTAAAAATGAAGGATTTAAGGTTTTCTTTTCACGTATAACGTTAGAAGACAAGTTGGGTGTAGCGTACGAGCCATACATATTTGCGGCTTTAAACTCTGCAAAAGTTATGGTTGTAATTGGCTCGAAAACGGAATACTTCAATGCCGTTTGGGTAAAAAATGAATGGTCAAGATACCTTTCTTTAATAAGAAAAGGTGAAAAGAAAACGCTTATTCCTGCCTATAAAGATATAGATCCGTATGACCTTCCCGAAGAATTTTCGCATCTTCAAGCGCAAGATATGAACAAGCTTGGATTTATGCAAGACTTGGTGTACGGAATTAAAAAAATATTAGGAAGAACTTCCTCGCAAACTATTGTGAAAGAAACCGTTGTTGTGGATAATCATCAAGATACTGCTCCACTTTTACGCAGAGCCTATTTGTTTTTAGAAGATGGGGACTTTGACAGTGCGGAAGAATATACTGAAAAAGTTTTGGATTCAAACCCCGAATGTGCGGAAGCATATTTTATAAAGTTGCTAATAGAACTTGGTTTGCGGAAGCCTGAGTTATTAACTAAGAGCGAAACGGTTATATCGGAAAGTTCTAATTATAAGAAAGCTCTCCGCTTTGCTGATAAAAAGTTTGGAGAAAAGCTTGTGGAATACAACGATTCAATATTAAGTAATATTGAAAATAGACGAAAAGAAAATATTTACCAATCGGCTTGTGAAGCATTAACGGATAGCCGTTATTTGGAAGCCATTAACGAATTTTCAAAAATCGTTAACTATAAAGATAGTGCCGAAAAAATCGAACTTTGCAAGGCTTCGATTGAAAAAGAACGTAAGGATAGAATATATAAAAATGCCCTTGCGAGATTAAATACCATTAACGTTAACGATATAATTCTTAAGCAAAGCATTAGTGACTTGCAATCTATTATCGATTATAAAGATTCTGAACAAAAAATTGCACAACTTCAAGCAAGGCTTGAAAAATATTATTACGATAAAAAGGTTGCAGAAGAAAAAGCGAAAATACGAGCAGAAGAAGAAAGATTAAAGAAATTACGAGAAGCCGAACTTCGCAAAATAAATGCGGAAAAACGTAAGCAAAAAATTAAAAAAGCGGCAAGAATTGGCATTCCAAGTATTTTGGCGATAACGCTTGTTTTAGTTTTAACATTCACTTTGTTTATCCCCACAGGGAAATATAACAAAGCTAATGATATGTTTAATAGTGGTAATTATGAAGAAGCCCTTAAAATATATGAAGATTTAGATGGGTTTAGCGGAAGCGAGGCGAAAATCGCCACGATAAACGCCATAAAAACAGTTAAAAACGGCTCGTTTGAACAAGGTATTAAAGATGCGCTAAATGCAGGCACAAAAGTTAATCTTACTTATGAATTAAGTGGAGGTACGCTTCCTCAACTAAACAAGATAAACGACGAAGCTCTTGAAACTGAAAAACACTATATGTTTAATAAAACGGAAGATTTTTCAGGTCTTGTTTCCCCCACAAGAAATGGTTATGATTTTGAAAAATGGGATTTAGTTGCTTGTAAGGCAATGGTAACAAAAAAAGATAACACAATAGATATTCGTTTAATTGCCGTATGGGACACAAAAGAATATACCATTTCTTATAATTTGGACAACGGAAATATCTGTGGAGAAAATCCGATTGGTTATAACCCTGACGATGCTACGTTTACCCTTATTAACCCTACAAAAATAGGTTATACCTTTATCGGTTGGACAGGTACTGACTTAACAGATAAAACTATGGAAGTAATCGTTCCGTCGGGCAGTTATGGAAATCGTAGTTATAAGGCAAATTGGCAAGCAAACCAATATACTATTACTTATAATCCCAATGAAGGCACATTGGCAAATATCACTCAAACCGTCATTTTTGACAAAGAAGAAACTCTCGCAGTCCCTTCACGTTTGGGCTATAAGTTTTTAGGTTGGTATGATGGAACTCAGCCCTACATTGATGGCATTTGGATTACCGATAGAAATGTTAATTTGAAAGCCAAATGGGAAATTATAAATTATAAAATCAATTATAATTTGGATGGTGGAACAACAACAAATGTTTTAACTTATACCGTTTTAGATGATGTTACACTTTCCGAACCTGAAAAAACGGGCTATTCATTTGATGGTTGGACGTTTGAAGGAAAAGATGAACCAACAAAAATAGTATTTATTCCAACAGGTAGCATTGGCGAAAAAAACTATACAGCACATTGGTCGGCAAATTCTTATGATATTACATATGACGCAAATAATGGTATAGCTTCTAAAACTAGTGATACTGCTATATACGACGATTATTTTACACTTGCTACAGTAGAACGTAAAGGATACAAATTTTTGGGTTGGTTTGATGGTTCTCAAAAAGTAGTTTCAGGCGATTGGAAAATCGCAAATGATGTCACATTAAAAGCGGATTGGGAAATCATTAATTATGACATTACATATAATTTGGATGGTGGAACGTCAATAAATCCAACAAGTTATACTGTTTTAGTGTCTATAGCTTTAGAAGAGCCAACTAAAACCGGATATTCTTTTATTGGTTGGACTTATAATGGGCAAACAACCCCAACAAAAACAGTCACTATTCTCGCTGGGACTATAGGAGAAAAAGAATATACAGCGCATTGGTCGGCAAATTCTTATGGCGTAACTTATTTGGGGAACGGCGGCGAAGTTTCTAAAGAAAACGACACTTTCGTTTACGATAGCAATATTTCTCTTCCGTCTGCCACTCGAGTTGGCTATAACTTCGTAGGATGGTATAATGGCGAGGATAAGGTTGAATCAGGCAGGTGGAAAATAGCAGAAAACATAACGCTTACTGCAGAATGGGAGATTATTACTTATTCAATTTCTTATAATATGAATTATGGCACGACGACAAATAGAACAAGCTATACAGTTGAAACTGATACATTTTCTCTTTCTGAACCTACAAAGCCTGCTTGTATTTTCTTAGGATGGACATTTGCGGGACAAGACACCCCAACAAAAGATGTTACTATAGCGAAAGGCACTATTGGGAATAAGGCATTCACAGCACATTGGGAAGATTGTTTAACCTATTCACTTGATAGTTCTTCAAATTCTTATACTGTTACAGGCTACGCAGATGGTCACTTTATTGCTGATTTGGAAATTCCATCTACATACAATGGGAAACCGATTAAAGCAATTGGAATGTGTGCTTTTCAAGGTTCATCAATAAAATCAGTTGTTATTCCCGATACTGTTATTGAAATCTACGACCAAGCCTTCTATAATTGTGAAAATCTTGAAAGTGTTCGTATGGGAAATTCTGTTAAAAAGATTTATCAAGCAGTATTTCAATGGTGTGACAACCTTACGAGTGTGGAATTTAGTAATTCTATAGAGTATATTGGTGCGTTTGCTTTTAACTGTTGTAATTTGAATGGAACAATAGTATTACCTTCATCATTAACGCAAATAGGTAATCGCGCTTTTGGTTTTAATAGCGATTTAGAAAAAGTTTATATTCCAAAAAGCGTAAAAATTATGGGCGATTATGTTTTTGATAATAGCGGTGAATGGATTACGAGTGGACGCTATGGTGAAATTAATTCTTCAGGTTTGGAAATCTATATAAAAACAGGAACTGATAAATCTCAATGGTCAAGCAAATGGAGTAGCTTCGATACGGGATATATCAGTGGTATCTCGCTAATATATACTTGGTAATTGGAGAAATATTATGGGACTAAAAATTATTCCTATTGACACCTATTTATTCTTAGAGTATATACCTGAACGCCCTAATTTTTTAGAAGAATTAGAGAATCGTGAAAAAAGTAAAACCTATAGCGGCGTAAACTTAAAAAACACATTTTGGGTAGATTATACTTTGTATGAAAAATCTCTTGCTTTGTTAAAGGAAATAGATAAAGAAGAAGATTATCCTACTGATGGAGATGAGTTTTATTTTCTTATTGGCACATTAGAAAAAGATTTTTACAAACTCGACAATAATGTGTTAGGATTGAAGTTTAATTTATTCTTTGAAAAGACAATAAAATTCGATATTCATTATTTCGTTAAAGGAAGTATTGGATATGGGTATAGTATTTTCAAAGGGTTTAATGATATTTATAATGGAAAACAACTTTATATCGTCTCAAAAAAAGATTGCCCCGATGTTATAGACGAATACTTATCTCTTGCTCAGTTAAAGGTTTGTAGTGCTTTAATTCCTACCACCACTGAAGTCCAAAAATATCGTCAAAGCCGCTATACACAGGCATTGATTAATTATTTAGACGTAAAAGATAAAGAAACTGAATTTAATCAATACATTAAAAAGAAAACTTGTTCTAAAATTTCCTCAGATAGTTGTGCGGATAAAAAATTTATTCAGTTTGACAAGGTAAAATATGAGTCTTATCTTGATAAACTTAAAAAGATGTTGGAGAATTTCGATACTTATAATGAAAATGATTGGCAAGTTGAGATTCTGAAAATTTTTAAGTTGTTAAATCCAAAATATATTTACGTTGGCGAAAAGATTCAATTAACTTCATTTATAACCCAAGGAAACATTTATCCTGATATTGTGCTCGTAGATAATGATGGAAATATTGACTTGATTGAAATTAAGCGACCTCAATACGATATTTTTTATAAGAATGTATATCGAAATAATTATGTTCCTATTCGTGAATTACAAGGAACTTGTATGCAATTGCAAAATTATTTGATTTCCTTAACCAAAACATCAAACGACTTATTACAACAAGAGAAATTTAAGAATGAAGCGAATATACCAAAAGAATTTCAATTAAAAGCCACTTCTCCTAAAGGTTATATTATCTATGGGCGAGATAAACAATTAGAAGGCAACGAAAAAATGTTGACCGACTTCCAAATTGTTCGAAATATGTACTCAAACGTAATTGACATCATCACGTACGATGACTTGATTCGTAGGTTGGAGAATATGCTAAAGGCTTTAGAGGTTTCTTTATAATTATTTTGTAACGACGCTAAAAAAGTTGATGATTAGTGAAAGTAATAAAAAGTAAAGAAAAGAAATAGGATTGGAACATTCCAATCCTATTTCTTTTAACCGCTTGAAGTGCAATTTCCTATAAATTTTTAATGTTTCAAAAAATCCCTTTTAAGGACTGCTTAAGTCAAGCTCCTTTTTTATCTTTATGCTATAATTATATATTAATAGCATACCGTTGTCAATAGCAAATAAAATAAATATTATGATAATTTTACCAAAACCCAAAAAAATAAATATTATGATAATTTTACCAAAACCCAAAAGGCGTAACAAGGAAAAAATAACCGCTTTTTCTTTGGTAATATTAACGCAACTCCCCTTTTTATAAACTGCATCCCTTAAAAATTTATAACCAAAAACTACTTACTGTTTTACCTCATAAAAAAGTAATACGATATTTTCTTTTATACGATAAATATAATTATTACTTGACTAAATTATTAAGTAGTAGTATAATTAAACACAATGAACGTTCGTTTAATAGGATTTTTAGCAATAATTTTATTAAACTCAATTAACTAAAAAAGGAAAAAACAATGTTAAAAAAGATTAAGATTTTATTATTAACGTTACTTGTAGCGCTTTTAAACCTAATAGCTATTTCAGCTTGCGAAGGCGAACCTCACGTTCACGAAAGCTTCACAAACGAAAAAGTATTAGTTGCAGCCACCTGCTTAACGGATGGAACGGGCTCTCACGTTTGCGTAGACTGCGAAGAAACAATTGAATTCGTTATTCCCAAGCTTGGCCACACCGAGGTTATTGATCAAGGTAAAGCACCCACCTGTACTGCGGACGGCATTAGCGAAGGCAAGCACTGCTCCGTTTGTAATACAATCCTTATAGCGCAAGAGGTTTTACCTGCAAGACACAACCCTTCAGACTGGCAGGTGCTTAAAAAAGCATCTTGCGAGATTGACGGTTTAAAAGTAAAGGTTTGTTTAGACTGTGAAGAAAGATTAGAATCTGAAATCCTTAATCATTTCGGTCATACCGAAGGGGATTGGCAAGTAGTTAAACAGCCCACCTGCTTAAACCAAGGAACGAAAACCACCTCTTGCATAACCTGTAATGAAGTTATGCAAACGGTAGCTATTCCGGCAACCGGCCACGACGAAAGCGATTGGATTATAACGTTAAACGCAACTTGTGAAGATAGCGGAAGTAAGCATACTATTTGCAACACCTGCAAAGAAGAGCTTAGCAAAGAAAAAATTAATCCGCTTGGCCACGATAAAACCGATTGGAAGGTAACCCTTGAGCCCACTTGCACTGCAACGGGACTTAAGCATATTGAATGCACCAGATGCGATAGTATTTTTGATGAAACGGTAATTGAGGCAAAGGGACACACCTATTCAACCTCAATCGTACAGCCCACCTGCACCACGGACGGTTACACCTTAAACGACTGTATAAGATGCGATTACAGCTATAGATCTAACACTACCCTAAAAACCGGCCACGAATACACTTCTTCTATAACTCAACCCACCTGTTTAGAAGGGGGCTACACCGAATATAGCTGCGTTAAGTGTGAAGATACTTATAAAGACGACTTCGTTGATCCACTTGGCCATAACCACGTTGAAAAAACTCAAAATCCCACTTGTTTAACGGCAGGTAAAAAATATAAAGAATGCACGAGATGTAACGATTATCTTTTAATTGAAACGCTTGAAGCAACCGGCCACGCCCTTACTACTAATAATTACGTTAAAGATATGGGCGGAAGCAACAAAAGAACGGCAACCGTTTACGAATGTGCAAACTGTGACTATTCTTACGTTAGAAAAATAGTATTTAATTATTCTATAACACCCAGCTATAAGGTTGGCTCTCAAAAGGGCTATTCTTACGGAATGAGCGTAGATTATTCAGATTTAACCAATCAAACCGTTTCTACCTTTAGAGTAGACGTTTCCTTTACTTATATCGGTTCAAACGCTCACCCACACTTCTATATTACCCCCAGCGGAAGCATGAACAAGGAGCTAACCTTTATAGGCGGAGCAGACGATAAGGTTGACGCTATTGCAAAGGCCGTTGGTTATATAGAAGCAAAAAACGAAAATGAAGTATGGGGCGGTTACGTTGACTACGAATACAGCAAAGTAGCAGATAATAACGTTTATTTCGTATTTATTAACCAAAATTACCTTTTCTCTTACACGGTTAAAACTCTTTCTGCCACTTCTATCTTTGATTTTGGCGAGCCCACTCTATGACAACTTAAAAGGATTTAATAAATATCCCCGCGTGAAAACGCGGGGATTATTACTAGATTAAAAAAGGACTCTTTATTAGAGCCCTTTTTTTCGTTATATTTTATTTTATAAAACCATTTCACCTTTTACGTAATTGCAAATTACGGTATGACGGCTACCTTCTTCAAATAAAGGAATAACGTTCCCTTCTATTTTATTACCGTCTACGAACACGCCAAATTCATTACCGGGGATAAATTCAATATCGTATTTTACCCCGCGGAAATTTCTTTTAATTTTAGCGCCATTCCAAGAGGTAGGTAAACAAGGTTGAAGCCTTAAGCCGTAAAATTCAGGCTTAACACCAAGTAAAAATTCTATTATTGCCCTATACATCCAACCCGCAGAGCCGGTAATCCAAGAAAGGGGCGCGTAACCAACCTTACTTTCTGCGCAAGGGCCAAAATACATGTTGGAAACGGCGTAAGGCTCTACACCGGAATCTGCGTTTAAGGGGTTATCGTAGCGGTTCATTTTTAAGGTATTCCAAGCGTTATCCCCACGGCCCACAACGCAGTCTGCAACGACCTTAAACATAACGCCGTGATTATAAACTGAGCCGTTTTCGTAAACACCCTTTTCAAAATAGGTTAATCTGCCAAGATGGTCGTTAGGAGTAACGAATGGGGTATCCTGTAAGGTATAACCGTAGGGGCATTTTAATCGTTCTTCTACCACGTCCATAAGCTTGCGGCGTTCTTCCAAGGGAAGAATATCAGACATTGCCGCCCAAGTTTGGGGATTTAAGAAAACCTTACCTTCCTTACACTCTTCCGCGCCAACGTATTCGCCCCAGTCGTTAATACCGTAAATAAATCTACCGTCTTTTAAGCCGTGCTTAATTAAATTTTGCTTTAAAAGCTCTCTTTTTTGAATAACGTCTGCAATAATTTGCTCTTTGTTTTCAACCTCGATTTGCTCTAAAATTTCTAAATAATCTCTACTGGCGTTAACGGTTGCAATAGAAAGCCAAACGCTTTCGCCAATCATTTGAAGGCCCGCGCTATCTATTGAATCGTTCCAATCGCCACCACCCCAAAGGCTTAAGCCGTGAGCGCCCTGATTATCAAAAAGGAAGTCTATAGAGCGTTTAAGGTGCATAAATACGGGTTCTATAGCGCTATCGTCGTAATATCCCACGGGCTCGTCTAAAACGGAAAAATCACCGCTTTCCTTTAAGTAAGCAAGAATGGTAGAAGCAATCCAAGAGCCCATATCCTGATAGGGATGATCTAAAATGGGATCAAACATTCTTATTGCGTTACCGTTAATAAATTGATGCTTTAAGGTATATAAAAGTCTTTCACGCGCCAAAGGCTTATCTAACGAAACGAAGCCCGTTATATCCTGCAACACGTCGCGGAAGCCCTTTCCGTAAACTCTGCCCCACGTTTTACCAAGGGACATTTGGCGCTTAAGCCAAATATTAGCCATAGTGTTTAAATACTCGTCTTCAGTATCTATAACGGCGGTTGAAATATGACCTTCTGCAAGCTGTTTTTGCCAAGCAATTTCACTTTCAAAGCTTTCACTATTTGAATACTTTTTAGCTAAATTTACGCATTCTTCATAGTTGCGCTCTACGCCAACGGCAAAGTGAATTACCTTTTCTTCCCCTTCGTTAAGCTCAATATCAAACTGCATTACGCCTGCGTAGTAAGGCTCAAATATAGGCTTATCGCAAGGCAAATATCTTTGTTTTAAGGCTTCAGGGTCGTTAACAGAGCCGTACGTACCGCAAAAAGCCTCCCTTGAAAGAGCCCAAGCAACCGCCTTTTCATCTGCCGTATAAAAGATATCAACGTATTCGTGAGTTCTTTTGTGCGGTCTGTGCGCAAAGTATAAGCCGCCAAGATTTTCATCATATCTTGCCTTGGTATAAGCTTGATGCTCTGAAATATTAACGTTGGGATTTATATAGGTTACAAGGCTTAGGCTACGTTTACCCTTGCCAACGTTTTTAAGCTTAATTTGGTGCATTTCCACAAAGCCTTCCTTGGGAATAAGCAAAGCAAAGGAAGCTTGAATTCCGTTATACTCACTTTCCACAACGTGATATCCCATACCAACGCGCGTTCTGTGATAAGCAAAGGGCTTTTTAGAAAAGTTTCTGTTAATATCGTAATATTCACCGCTATCGTTATCCTTTACGTAAGCAATACGGTGATCGTAAATAAGTGGGCGAAAAACCTTATTTATGCACGCCTTAGAAAGACCGAAGCCAAACTGATCCACGTCCATAATAAACCCTTCATTAAACAAGTAGTTCTTTAAAGGTCTTTTAGGGTATATATTTTCTATAAGATATTCCCTTTCTTCGTTTATAAATCTACCTACTTTACTCATAATTACTCCTATTAAAAAGAGGAGAAAAATCTCCCCTTTTTATACGTTAATCAACCTATAGCCAGGTTTTTATCTTTTTCTTTTAAAGTTAATTGCAATTAAAGCAACGCCTGCAAGAGTAAATAAAGAGCTACCTTGAACAAAGCCCTTACAACCGCTCTTACCCTCTTTTTCACTATCCTTAGAGCTACTAGACTGCTCATTATCTTCAGAAGATAATGGAACGTCTATAGGATCTTGAACGATAATCGTGGGGTTGTTTACTATTTCGTTGGTTGCTACAAGAGCAAATATGGGGTTAAAGTTAAATCCGTCGTAAAGAGATTTTTCACCGCAGTTTACGCGAATGGTAACAACGTCGCCGGGTAATACGCCAAGGGTTATAGGATCAAAATAGAACACACCCTTACCGCTAATATCGTTTGATCCCCTGGGAATATATTCCATCCAAGGACTGTTAGAGGGCCATACTCTTTGACCGTTAATTTCTATTCTCATACGAACGCCGTCCGTTTCTATGGGAGAGCCCTTATTAATAAGGTCAAACGCTTCCCATAAAGCCATATTACCGCCACGGAAGATGGTTTCTGCGCAAATGGTAAGATTACCGCTATAAGGCGCGCAGTAAGCGATTGCAGCGTCTTCACCGCGTTTAGGTCTAAAATAGTTCCAGCCAACGTCTGAAGCCTTATCTTCTAAAATACTAGTGGTATAAGTTAAAGAAGAGAAGTCAACTGAACCCATTAACTTATAGTTAGCCTTTCTGTAAAGACCTTGAGTGGTATCAATACCCCAGTAAGAAATTACTGAATCCGCGCTGTTATAATTGGTAATATCAAAGTATTCAGAAGCGGTAACGTAATAAACGTAATCGCTCATATCTGCGGTTTCATCAATGGTAAATGTGGGATTAAAGGTAATGGTATCACAGTCTTCGGTGGTGGTTAAATCCGCTCTTGTAAGCTCAAAATAGA
This sequence comes from Clostridiales bacterium, assembly GCA_015055965.1. Lineage (GTDB taxonomy): Bacteria > Bacillota > Clostridia > Christensenellales > Borkfalkiaceae > HGM11416. The sequence goes on along the minus strand of SVHG01000016.1, from coordinate 6,852 downwards.
TTTCGTCGTATTTTTTAACCTTAATACCCTTAATATCGCCAGTAGACTGAGCCTTAATTAAATCCCCTTCCGCATAGCCGTTGGTAGCTTCGGTATAAAGCTTAGCAAGTGAGTTATCCCAACCGCCGTTAGCGGGCCATACCTGCTTACCGTTTAGTAAAACCCTAAACGCTACCCCCTTATAAGCGCTATTCATAACCGTACCGTTAATATTAGTATAGCCGTTAGTGTTATTGGGATAATGACCGTAGCTAAGCGCTAAATCGCTAATACTTAAAGCCCCGTTGTGAGGAGCGGTAAAGCCTAAAATAACGTTCATAGGATCGGGCGAGCGTGCAATGTTAACTATAACGCCGTTTTCTAAAAATCCAGAATAGGTTTCAGGCGCGTATAGGCGTAATCCGGTGGGATCTATATTAGCGGTTGCCTTAATCATTTCGCCAACTGCTAAGCCTGATTCTTGACCTGCAAAGCCGTAATCTGCGCCCGCAGTTGAACGGTATAGATAAGAGAAGGGATAGGTGGTTTCGTCGTCTACGGTAATTCTAACGTTATTTTCTAACGCGCCCTCATCATCCCTAGAAAGCTTTTGCATGTGATTGTAAAGATGTAAGGTATCGGGCATTTTTTCAAACTTAAACACCGGATCGTAGCTAAAGTTAACCCATCTTTCCACGCTATTATCTACGTCCTCTTTCGCCTTGGCGTATAGGTTAATAAACACCGTTTCGCCGGCAGAAACAGAAAATTTTTGTTCTTCGATAGCGTATTCATTAGCGCCTGAAGATGATTGATAGGTTTTCCAATTTAAAGTAGCGTCGTTAGGATCAATATACGCTCTTGAGCCCTTAGAAAAGCCCATGCTTAAATCTGCGTTGAAGAATTCGTTAACTACAAGAGTAGAACTAGAAATAGTAAGAGTGCCGTTTTCAGGCGCAGTCCAACCGATAGCCCAAGTTCTATCAACGGTAATACCTTCCCCTTCTGCGCTTTCCGCACGGCCAACGGTATGACTGCCCGTATAGCCAAACACGGTGTTAACGCCTGCCGTAGCGCCGTAAGGTGTTAAAGAATAATCTTGATTCACCTGTATTTTAGAATAGTTTGCAACGCCTGCGTCAATTGAACCGTCTAAATCCACGTAATTAAACTGAAGATAAGGACCGCACCAATAAACTGCAGCGTAGAATGAAAATAGACTTTCACTTAACAATTCCATTGAGCGCATTTTGCCTATTTCTTCGCTTAACTTATATTCTACGACGTTAGATTGCTCTTCTGCAGAAACGGATTTTAGGTTAATACCGCTAAAAGCAGTAGAAATAACTGCTATTCCGCACACGAAAAGCGTAAGTAGCTTGTTTAGGTTTGTTTTTTTCATAATATTTTTCTCCTTATAGAGATAAATTAATTTTCGTTAGTCCAAATAACTTTATCTGGACTAACGGCATATTGCTTATAACTTGATTTTTACGGTTTTTCCTTCTTCTAAGCGTGATTCTTCTGCGCCGAACGCCATTAAATGGCTTTCCATAGAGATATCTAAATAGGTAACGCCCTTGCCTTCTTCGCCGTTAAGCGTTTTATAAAGCTGACTCATCATAAAGAAATCGCTTCCGTTATGACCGCCGATAACTGCTTGAGATATATCTACGTTAATAGCTTCAACCTCGCCGTCGAAGGGGCGAATTTCAATATAGTTATCCTCCATGTGGCCGTATAGCTCTGCCTTCGTGCCGAAAATCTTTATATCGCGGTAAATGCGCTTAGAAAAACCCGTCATAGTATGTACCGCGGTTTTGCCATTTTCAAAAAGCATTAGAGTTGACTGATGGTCAACGACGTCGTTATCGTTTAAGAAAACGCATTTATCGTACTGAGTTTTTGCCAGCTTTCTTAAAATGTTTTCGTTAGAGTTATCTCCGTCGTGAACGAAATAGCCTGCAGCCCACTTAGATTCGGGATCGGTATAAAGCTTTTGCGCGTTCCAAGTACAGCTATCCTTATGAGGACAGTCTGAGCAATATTGAGTTGCGCCCTTGGGAGCGTTACTTTCACGGAAGAAGTTTCTTTCGCCGTAAGAGTTTACGGAAACACATTTTTCACCCATTAAATAGCGAATAATATCCATATCGTGGCAGCATTTTGCTAAAATCATAGGACTGCTTTCAGCTTTATTTCTCCAAGGTCCGCGAACGAAGCTGTGAGCAATATGGTAAAAGCCAACCCCTTCTAAAGCGTGAATATTAACGATATCGCCAAGTCTGCCGGAATCTATAATATCCTTAATGGTACTATAGAATTTAGAATAACGAAGCACGTGACAAACGAAAACCTTGCGGTTATTCTTTTTAGCGCATTCGTAAACTGCCATGCAATCCTCTAAAGTGGGGGCTATGGGCTTTTCTAAAAGCAAATCGTAACCCCTTTCTAAAGCGTAAATGGCGTGCTCCTTGTGCTGAGCGTCCTGAGTGCTTATAGCAACTAAATCAAGGTCGTATCCCTTATCTAAAAGCTCGCGGTAGTCGGTATAAACGTCTACCCCCTCACCTTCTACTCTTTTTGCTCTTTCGGGGTTAGTTTCCGCAATAGCAACCAATTTAAACTGTTCGGGATATTTTAAAGCGTATTCGCCGTAAATGCCACCGCGACCGCCAAAGCCTATTACCGCCAATTTTTTTGTTTCCATAATAATTTAACTCCCCTTATTGAAGTGTAATTTTTACGATTGTGTGAGTTCCGTTATTACCCTGATTTGATTCAGGTTGGATGATTACGTAATATATTCCGCTCGCTTGGAAATCATAAGCGTACGAACAGCTTACGGTTTCGCCTAGCATATGAGTATAATCAAACTCTTCGGGATTTTGGGTAAGATATAGGTTATAATGCCATAAATCACCGCTTGACTGATCCCAAGTTAAGGTTAATTTGCCGTTTGCAAAGCTTGCTTGAACGTTAGCTACTGCAGAGGGCTTGGCGTTATTTCTTACTTCGTAGGTTGCGCCAAGATCACGCTTTTTCCAGCTTTCAAAGCCGTTACCGTCAAAGGGAACAGCTCCTTCGCTAGCGTTAATTCTTGATGCATCCGTGCTTTCAAACACCATAAACTTAGAGGTATCGTGCTTGTAGTACTTATTATTTGCAAACTTATACCAACCAACCGTTGCGCTGATATTAAACCAAACGTCGTTAGATTCCGTGGTAGAAACGAGGTGGTTGTTTTCAAAAACGTTACCGCCCCACTTAGTGGAATCGCCGCCATTTTCTCTTGCGCCTAAGAATACGGTGTTCTGGTTATCGTTTACGATAAGGTTATCTTTAATTAGAATGTTTTTAACTACGTGCATATCATCCGGCGCGTTAGATTTGCGGTTAGTAAAGTCAATACAGTCTATTTGACCGATTTGCTTACCTGCGCCGTCGTTATTTTCTACGCGGTTGTTAAGAATAAAGCAATCTACGTTAGCCATAGTTCCGATACCGCTACCCGTACAGTTATAGGTGTGGTTATACTGAACGTTTACGCGCTTACAGTTCCAGTCAATATCAATACCCATACCGTCAAAGAAGATGTTTGCGTTATCAATATTGTAAACCTCGTTATACATAACGTCCGTATCGTAACAGCCAAGCGTCATAATACCGCATTGACCGATATTAAGCCATGCGTTGCCGTTAATACCCATAGCTGAATCGTAAACGTAGTTTCTGTTAATTTCAGAATCGTGACAACATTCAAGATAAATGGGAATTTGCGCTATATTGTAAGTAGTATTATTGTTAACGCATACGTTAGCAAAGGTCATGGGGTCACAGTTCATAGTACCGCCTGAAGAAGCCCAATCGTAAAACCAGCTATCGGTAAAGATACCTGCCATACCTAAATCGTAAACCTCGTTACGGTTAATTTGAAGGTTGGTAATTAGGTTTTGGTAGTTATCATCCTTGCTTATATAGGCGTGAACGCGCACACCGCTGGTTGCCTGAGTTGCAGAGCCGTGAATTGTGTTATTGTAAATATAAATATTTCTATAGCTATCTATAGTATCGTAATAACCGCTAATACCGTACTTTTGAGCAGGAGTGTTTTCGCTTATTCTTTCTTCGCCGTGAACTATGATTTCAAGATCACGAATAACGATATTAGAAAGGTTTGTGAACTTAATTGCGTCGTAGCCCTGAGCTAATAGCTTGGGTTTAGCGCCCTGACCGTAAGAACAAATAGTAATGGGATTATCGTCTGCTCCGCTTGCAGTTAATTCTAAGCCTGCGCCACTAAAAATATCTCCGCATCTAAAAGCAACGGTATCGCCGGCAACAAGGTTTAGCTTGTTAATCTTTTTAACCGTTTTAAAGGGGGTGCTTTCAGAAAGACCGTCGTAATTATCGTTACCGTTTGCAGCAACGTAGTAGGTTTTTCCGGTGCTTAAGGGATATTCAGGCGTAGCTGCGTTAAGATTAGAATCAAAGGTAAATTCTACGGTTTTAGCCTCTTCAACAGGGGGATTTTCGGAAGAGCTTTCTTCCGAATTTCCACACGCCGTAAAAGAGCTTAACGCTATAAAAAGAGCTAATAGAGAAGAAAAAATTGCTATTTTCTTATTCATTTTTTACTCCTTGGTGCGCAATACCTGCGTCGTTTGCAGCCTTGTTAACTGCATCAATATAGCTACCGCCACGTTGATTCCAGTAGTTAACTAAATCTGACCAAATAGTTTCTCTCGTGCTTTGAGCAGCGTTTGCAGGAATTTTTGCAACGATATTCTTACAAGCGGTAGTAACCTTATCGCGAAGCTCGGTTTCTAAGGTTGCGTGCTCGTTGGGAACTCTAATAAAGGTAAGCTCGTCTATTACTAGATATTGCTTTTCCCAAGCGGTAAGAATTTGGTTGGCTTCCTGAACGTAGCCTCTGGGCATGTTGGTATATTTGATTTCCCAAGAAGCAAAGCCTTTAATTCTGAATGCTGCAGGAGCAATAGAATCTGCCTTTAAAATGTGTTGATTGCCGTTTAAGTCAAGGGGTAATAAGCTAACCATATCGCCGTTTGAGTTGATTTGCCAATGCTCGCCCTCAATACCCCAAGTAAGAACGGTATCACCCTCTTCGGAGAAAATCCAGTTCATAAATTCCATGATTTTGCGCTTCTTGTTTTCGCTTATATCGTTATTGATAGCAAGATAGCCGTAGTTGTTAACTGCGCCTTGAACGCGCTTAACACCGTCTATACCGGTAACGACGGGCATACCGCGAACAACGTCGCCAATAGAGGTACTTCCTGCAACCTTACCGATAAATTGCTTCATATTTTCTATAATTCCTTCGGGAACGGTGGGAATTGCATTGTAGCAGATAATACCTGACTTACCGCTACAGAATTCACTCTTTGCCATTTCGTAGGTGGTGGTAGTGTTATAGTCGTTGTTTATGTAACCCTTATCGTACATATCAGCAATCCACATAATTGCATTTTTACCGCGTTGGGTTAAAATTTCAGGCTCCCACTTGCCGGTTGATGAGTTATATTCCCAACCTTCTTCGTGAACGTTGTGCATATTTAAAAGAGGATACCACCAGTAAATACCTGAATCCTTATTTAAACCGTAACCAACGGTATCGTTAGAGTTGTTACCGTCGGGGTCGGCAACGGTAAAGCCTTCGCAAAGGTCGTAGAAGTTATTGTAATCAAAGGTAGGATCTTCAGGGTCCTTTAACGCTCTACCGCTAGAGGGTTGCCAATTCTTATTAACTAAAGCTTGGTACCAGTCACGGCGGTAATACATAGCGATTTGAGTGAATAATTCGCCTGAATTAGCGTTGCTGTATAAAACGATGGGGAAGCTGTAATATCCGCCACCTAAGAAATTCTTAACGGTTGATTCGCTACCTAAAGCGGTAAAGTTATTCTTAAGTAAGGGATAATCGTCTATATACTCAGAAAAATCAAATAAGTATTCTTCATCAAGCCACTTAGAATAAGCGGGTTCTTCCTTGAAGTGAATAAACATATCGGGAACGTCACCGCCACCAATTAGTTGATTTAATAGCGTGGGTGACTGAGATACAGGCGCGGTTTTAACGTTAAACTTGATGTTAAACTTATTTTCCACGTAATCTAAAATCTTCTTAGAATCGGGGGTAAGACCGGTTAAAGCTTCTAAATCGTGGCCAAAGGTTTCAATGATAAGCTTACCGTCTTCGGTATACTTATCTTCAAGTTTTTCGCTATAATCGTCGCCACCGCAAGCGGTAATAGTAAATAATGAAATTACTGCTAAGAAAAGAGCGATAATTGAGTTAAGAATTTTTTTCATCACAATTTCTCCTTAAATTTTTTTATGTTAATTTAATTTTTAACTTTTTAATTACACTTAACCGACTTAAAACTCGGTTTTCGTGACAAATACGAAGCATATAGGTATTATTGTAAACAAGCACTAGATGCGAGCGTGGCTTAGGCAATGATATTGCTAACGCAAATGATGTTTGAGTGAGATACTCAAATGATGTTTTGCTTGCGCAAAATGATGTTCGCACCCGTGCGAATTTAGGGATGGCTCTTATTATAGAATAAGGCTTCGCCTCTATAGCGCCGATAGGGATTATTGTAAACAAGCACTAGATGCAAGCGTTGATTACGCAATGATATTGCTAACGCAAATGATGTTTGAGCGTTGCTCAAATGATGTTTTGCTTGCGCAAAATGATGTTCGCACCCGTGCGAATTTAGGGATGGCTCTTATTATAGAATAAGGCTTCGCCTCTATAGCGCCGATAGGGATTATTGTAAACAAGCACTAGATGCAAGCGTTGATTACGCAATGATATTGCTAACGCAAATGATGTTTGAG
>SVHG01000002.1 GCA_015055965.1 Clostridiales bacterium | reverse complement strand
GGAATGAGCCCTGTACAGTACAGAACTCATTCACAAATTTAATATTTTTTTGTCTAAACTTTGGGGTTCACTTCAAAAATTGCGTGTTTTTTTACTTTAAAATGTCGAATTTCGATATAACGTTATTATTTACAGTTATTTTTGCAATCAAGCATTCATCCGTATAATTTAGTTCTAACGATTCAATGTATTTTTGTAAGGAATGAAATAAGCTTATTTTTGTGTAAGGAATTTTTAAAGTTAATTTAGAATAGTTGCTTTCAAAGTATGCTCTAATTTTATTTAATAAACCGTCTAATCCTTTTTTCTCTTTTGCAGAAATAAAAACTGAACCCGCAGGATATGGTGTAAAATCAGTAATGTTTTCACATTTGTTAAAAACTAAAATGCGAAAGGCGTTACTTTTTAACTCGTTAAGCATTTCGTTAGTGGTTTCATATTGATTAAACCAATCGTTTGTTGCATCGCAAACAATTAAAACCAAATCTGCATCAACGGCAACCTCTAGAGTGGATTTAAATGCCTCTATTAAAGTGGTTGGTATATTTTTGATAAAGCCAACCGTATCTGAAAGTAAAACTGTAAAATTTCCAAGGTTAAGCTTGCGGGTAGTTGTGTCTAATGTTGCAAACAGCTTATCTTCGACTAAAACGTCGCTTTCTGTTAAAGCGTTTAGCGTTGTAGATTTACCGGTATTCGTATAGCCCACTAATGCAACCTTAAAAATTCCGTTTTTATTTCGCCTTTCGGATTGCAATTGTCTGCGGTTTTGTAATTCTTTAAGCCTATCTCCTAAATAGTTTATTCGTCTTCTTATATGGCGTCTATCAGTTTCAAGCTGGGTTTCGCCAGGACCTCTAGTTCCAATACCTCCGCCCAAGCGTGATAGGGCAGAGCCTTTACCTTTTAGTCTTGGATAAATATATTTAAGTTGTGCTAACTCAACTTGAATTTTACCTTCAGAAGATTTTGCTTGACTAGCAAAAATATCTAAAATCAGGGTAGTTCTATCAATAACCTTTATACCGCCTAAAGCATCACTCATATTAAGAGTCTGTGATGGGGAAAGCTCGCCATCAAATATCACAAGATTGCAATTAAGCTCTTCACATTTGCCTTTGATTAATTCTAATTTGCCTTTACCAACGTAAGTAGAAGGTACGATTTTAGTTATTTTGACACATTCGTTGCCAACCACGTTTGCGCCTGCGCTAAATGCTAGTGATGAAATTTCTTGAAGGCGATCATCTTGTTCAACATATTCGTCAACAGGTATTATTATAAACGTAATTTCCATAAAAATCCTTTATTTTATATGCGATTTTAAAAATTATTATATTTAATCGTCATCACGAAGCTTAACTTTTTTAATAGCAGCTCTGCGCAAATCGTCACTCATTGCCGCATAATGCTTTTTAGTGGTATTAATATCTCTATGGCCTAAAAAATCAGCTACAACGTAAATATCGCCGGTTTCTTGATATAAGTTAGTGCCAAATGTACTTCTTAGCTTGTGCGGAGTAATTTTCTTTAATGGGGTAACAATCTTTGCGTATTTTTCAACCAAAATTTGAACGTTTCGTACGCTTATTCGTTTGTTTCTTAAAGATAAGAACAAAGCCTTTTCATCTTTATCTAATTCTTTAATTTCAGAACGCTTTTCAAGCCAAGCAAGCAGGGCTCCTTTAACTTCATCAGTAAAGTACAAAATAGTTCTGTTTCCACCTTTTCTTGTTACTACAAAGCTATTAGAATCCATAAAAATATCGTCAACGTTTAACCCCACAAGCTCACTAATACGAATTCCCGTACCTAAAAATAGGGTAATTATCGCTACGTCACGTATTTTCGTGTTTTCGTGGTAGGCCTTTTGCCTAGCTGAAAGGCCGTTGCCGGATTCTACCGTATTTATCATTGAAACAACTTCATTTATTTCAAGTCTAATTATCTCTTTATCGTGGATTTTAGGGCTTTTAACCTTTGCCGCGGTATTAGAAATGATTTTTTCCTTATTAAAAAAGTATTTAAATAAAGCTCTAACACTTGCTAATTTGCGCTGTTTTGCCTTTTCGTTACAGGATAGCGCTTTTCCGTCATGCGTGTAACTATTCAAATAACTTAAATAGTGTTCTATATCAGATGCTTTTACTTTTTCTAAATCGCACAAATCAAAATCTGCCAGCGTTTTATTAATAAAGACCTTTTTAATTAGAAAATCAAAAAATATTCTTAAATCCATCGCGTAATTTAATCTTGTCAGCGGGGAAGTGTTATTTTCAATTCCTATGAAAAACTCACGGCAAAAATGGGGCAGTTCTTCAATAACTGACTCCATTCGTTTCAAACAATTAATTTTTCTTTTTTCAAAATAGTTATTATTGCGTTCACTTGCCATATTTAATTCCTTAAAAAATGTTATTTTATAAAATGTTTGCTTTCAGAATTTTTAAAAGTTAGTAAAGGGTGGGATTTTCTCGATTGATATATGATTGCGTAAAAGTCAAGTTTTGCGAAAAGATAAGACAAATAAAATCGATTTTGTTTAAAATGTAAAAAAATCTATTTTTTTGCTATTATAAAGGGATTTTAAAAATAATTACAATTAAATTTAAATCCAATTATAAATTTCTTTGCGCAAAATAAAACAAATTACGCAATTATTATAACACGTTACTATTTATTTGTAAAGTTAAATTTAATAATTTCTTATCCTTTTTCTTATTATTTTTTTATCAAATTCGACCAATAATTTGTAATTTAATATTTTATAATATTAAAAAAGTATTGACAAATAAATTTATTCGTTGTATAATTTCTTTGTAATTTAATGTAATTATAGGAGTTTTTATGGCTGATTACGTTGGCGGAGATATGATCCGCGGTCATATTGATACAATAATTCTTAATTCCTTAATCGACGGCGATAAAGATACAAATCAAATTCGCGCTGAAATCGAAGGCCGTGCTGGCGGACAGTTTCAATTAAAGCAAGGTACGTTTTATAGCGCTTTACAGCGTATCGTAAAACAAGGCTACGTTATTGAATACCGTACGACGGGTCCAGACGGCGTAAGACGGAAATATTTTCAATTAACCGAAAAAGGAAAAGATTTAATTGATAAAAATCAATCCTCTTGGACTTTCTCACGCCAAGTTATTAATACGCTTTTAGATGCTTCACAAAGCAACCCTTCATCCGCAGTTACTGCTGCTAAGCCTGAAGAAGATGAAGTTATTCCCAGCTTTAACGATACTGAAGAAATCCAAAACTTTTCTAATTTAGATAATGGTATTGACGTTGAAGAAAAAACCGTTGCAGAAGAAGTTATTTCAAGCATAGACGAAATAGACGAAACTGAAGAAATTGATGAATCTTCTTCAAACGTTATTTCATCAGAAGAAACTGTAGAATTAGCTGTATTTACTGAAGAAACTCCCCCCATTTTTGATCCTGAAAATGAAGAAAATTCAACACCTCAAACCTTCGACGATATCATGGATATCTTAGAAAGTATTGATAAATCTGCTCGTGAAGAGGAGGAAAAGAAGCTTCGCGAGGAGGAACAGCGCTTAGAACGTGAAAGAATTTTAGCCGCTGAAAAAGCAAAAGCAGAGGAAGAAGAAAGACTTATTGCTGCTCAAGTAGAAAAACAGCGTTCAGAGCGTGAAAACGTTATTCCTGACGTTAAAATACCTGATGAATTTGAGCTTGCGGAAAAGCGTTCTAAAAACCCCTATCCTTTACATGATGAAGAAGAGCCTACTCCCCCGGTAATTCCAGATTATATCAAGGATTCTTTAGCTAAAAATGAAAAGTTAGCTGATGAAATTGATGAAACTATTATCGTATTACCTCAATCTGAGGTGGTGGCTACCAACGAGCCGGATGACTTCTTAAATATTAATGATTTACCTGTTCAAAAAGAATATAAAACTGTTTTAGAGCGAATTTTTGCAAACGATAGTAAGCAAATTCCTGTTCAACCTGTTGAACAAATCGAGACGGAAGATCCTGTTAAAGCATCAGAAACAACGATTACGCAGGAAGATTCTGGCGATTACGATAGAATAGTTGACGAATTAGATTTAACCATGCCCGCTAATGAGCCTAAGGGCGTTTATAGCGACCCAGCGCTCATACAAACAAAAGCGGGTAAAAAGAGCGGATCTTTTGACTATTCCGATATTATTGCATTATCACAAAAAGAAGGCTTTAAGATTAACACCGCAGATAAAACCAATAAAAACGAGTTAGGTAAAATACTTATTAATAGATTAAATTTTCATACGTCAATAATTTTCTTCATTTTAATGGCGTTAGAAACTCTTTTAATTGGTTTAAGTATGGAAAAATTGTTGCAATATGGCATTGAGCCTTATATTTATTTTTCAATTGCTGTTTTGGCATTTCCAATAATTACCGGCATGGTTTATTATATGGCTCCCAAAAGAACGGTTGCTGAAGTTAGTAATTTTAAGAGCGCGTTTGAAACTGCCTTGATCATTACGTTAAATCTTATTTTATTAATTTTAGTTTACGCGGTAGTTATTGATCTTGATTTTAGCTCACACTTTGCGATTGCGAGAAATCTTTTCGTTCCGCTAATGATGGTAATTAACGTACCGATTTTTGTAATAATACGTTATTCTCTTCTAGAAAAACAAATGTATTTTTCATAAACATAATATATAAAATTAAAAGGACAAAGTTAAAAAACTCTGTCCTTTTTTTATTATGAAATTTACTTTTTATAAATGATTTTACCTTTTCTAATGGTATATAAAACCTCAAAGGTGTTTTTATTAACTATTGCAAAGCTTGCATCCTTGCCAACGGATATGCTTCCTAAACGATCGAATACGCCAAGATTTTTTGCGGGATTTGCAGTTGCATAATCAACTGCAGTACAAAAATCAACACCACAAGTATTAATAATATTCTTAACTGCGTCGTTCAATTTTAAAACGCTACCCGCTAATGCTCCGTTAGCTAATCTTGCTTCACCGTTTTTAACGTAAACTGTTTGACCGCCAAGCTCACTTACGGTGTCGCCAAGATTTTTTGCTCTCATGGCGTCCGTTATAAGAATAACTTTATCGTTAGGCTTATTTTTAAATAATAGTTTAAGCGCAGGTATGCTTATATGAATTAAGTCACAAATTATTTCGCAAGCTAAATCGTCAAGTAGATATGCAGCGCCAACAACGCCAACCTCTCTGTGCGCTAACGGTGTTTGAGCGTTATACGTATGAGTAATTTGTGTTGCGCCTAAAGCTAAAGCTTTTTCTACGTCTGCAAATTTTGCGCTCGTGTGACCAATGCTTGCTCTAATGTCGTTAGCCACTAAATATTTAATAAATTCATCACTATTTTGTTTTTCAGGTGCTAAAGTTACTATTCTAATATTGTTTCCGCTTAGTTTATTATAATGCGCAAACTCTTCAATAGAAGGATTTACGATGTACTCAGCCGGTTGAGCGCCTGCTTTTTCCGTATTAATATAAGGACCTTCAAGGTGAACGCCTAATAGCTCTGCTCCAGTATCAAGCCCCTTATCTAAATAATTTTTAACGGAAATCATTGCTTTTGAGATATTTTCGTTACTTTGTGTCATTGAGGTTGCTAAAAAGGCAACCGTTCCTTCGCTGGCAATTGAGTTAGCCATTGTGGATATTGCATCAACAGTTCCGTCCATTGTGTCTGCCGTTGCAGAACCGTGTATGTGTTGATCAATAAAACCGGGTAAAACTACTGCGTTTTCGGGTAAACTTATAACTTCTTCAATTTCGCCTTCACCGATAAAAGAAATTTTATCGTCATTAAAACCTAAAGAAGTATTAATAACGCCTTTATCTTGAACGTAAATATTAACGTTTTTAAATCCTTTCATAATATTACCTCTTATTAATATATGATCTTATTACTATTATAGCACTTTATATTTACAATTTCAAGATAATATTTGTATTAATTAATTAAATTATTTAAACAAAAAGCCATTAATTTATTGAAGATATATCCTTCATTAAGTCACCAATCGTTTTTCTTTCAGCTTTTTCACGTATTATTGCATCCACAGAACTGTGTTTTACTCCATTTACGTAAATAATAAATTTTCCAACGGCTGTTTCTGGCTTTAACGGCGCAATCAAGTCGCTATCTCTTTCAAATTCAATTTTTACATCATCCTTTTGATTTATTTTACCAAATAAAAATATTGAATTTTTAGCGTAAACTTCATAAAAATCTTTTTTAGCTTTTTTAATTTTTACAACATACTCAGTTGCTTCATTTTTTGAAATAATTTGTTTTGAAGTGTAATTTGCAAATGCATAATTAAATAGATTTGAACAGTCGGCAAATCTAGTTTTACTGTTGGGTTCATTTATAATAACGCTAATTACACGCATAGAACCGCGTTTTGCAGTTGCCGCCAAGCAATACCCGGCTTCATTAGTAAAGCCCGTTTTGCCACCGTCACAGCCTTCGTAAAACTTAATTAATTTATTAGTGTTAGTTAACTGAGTGATTTGACCATCGGGATGAGTTAATTCATCAAGATAAATAGAGCTAAATTTATAATATGATTCATATTGCAGCAATTCCTGAAGCATTTTTGCTACGTCTTTTGCAGATGAATATTGCGTGGGTTTAGTTAATCCGGTTGTATTTGAGAAAATTGTATTAGTTAATCCTAATTCATTTGCTTTGCGGTTCATTGCCTCAATTGCTTTGCTTTCGCTACCGTAAATACGCTCGGCAAGTGCTACGGTTGCATCATTTGCAGAAGCAATAATTATGCTCTTTACTAAATCTTCTACAATATATTCTTTATTTGCCTGTAAAAAGACTTGCGATCCACCCATTCCTGAAGCATTTTTGCTTACGGTTATTTTTTCATCAAATTTAAGATTTCCATTTGCTTGATTTTCAAAAATTAGATTTAACATCATAATTTTAGTCATGCTAGCAATTGGTCTTTTTTGGTTTTCATTTTTAGCATAAATTACCGTTCCGCTAGAATAATCACACACAAAGGCGCATTCAGCCGAAATCTTTAACGTTGCATCATCTGCAAAAACGACGGAAGTTGGTATAATAAAAAAAGTTAGCGTTAGTAATATTAAAAGTATTTTCTTAATTCTCATTTCTTTACTCCTTGTCTTTAGTATTTGCAAAAAAACTATAAGTATTTATATCAATAAATTTAGTGGGTTAATTATTACAAAAAGCAAAATGAGTTCAATAATACAAGCAATTATGCCAATCGTAAAAGCAAGTAAAAAATACTGAATTAATGCGGAATAATTAATATTTTTACAGTTGCAATTATTGTAATTAAATAATAATAACGAGAGCAAACTGGAAGCCCCAAATAGGATAACTGATGCAGGTATTATTGCGCAACAAGAAATTAATATCCCTACGAAAGAAAAGATTTTAGAAAGATGCCATATAATAGTTCCTAATATAAAACCTTGATATAAAAAACAAATAAAGTGAATTGGAATAAACCAAATTTTAATACCGCTAATAAGAATAATTAGTAAAAGTAAGATTGTTAAAAGCAGTTTTTTTATTATCAAGGAGCTAAGTAACATTTCCTTTTTTAAAACTAATGAGTATAAACAAGAAATTTTATCGTAAAATATGATTTCAATTTCTTCACTATCCATAAAAAATGAAAGAATAATACCTAGTATAAAAACCGCGATGCAAAGAAATAAATAAAGATTATTTCTTTTAATAATGTTTAATATATTTTTAAAATACAAAATAACAGTCCCCCATAAAGAATATGAGGAACTGTTTTTATTTATTACATTAACTCGCTTACCATTTTATCTATCCTAATGCCATATCCGCGCGTTGGATCGTTTAAAAACACGTGAGTAATTGCCCCAACGATTTTCCCGTTTTGAACTATAGGACTACCACTCATACCTTGTACTATACCACCGGCATACTTGATTAACTTCTCATCAGTTATTTTAACCACAATATCGCGATTTTCTTTATCTTTTTCCACTTTTACAATTGAAATAGTATATTTCATTGGATTACATCCGCTAATCGTTGTATATATTTCAGCATTTCCCGGTTTAGGATTTGCTAATTCAAACTTTTCCGTTTTATAAAAATCATCATCAAATTTTCCCATTAATCCTACTGGACTATTTTTTACGATATCGCCAATAATTTCATTTCGAATTATACTTCCGCTTAATTCGCCGGCTCTACCGCGCTCCCCTTTTATAATTCCTATTATTTTGCATTTATAAGTTAATCCGCCCCCTACACCTAGTAGCTTACCTTCTTCATCAATAATGGGGTGTCCAAGCGAAGCAAATTTTCCATCTTGATTTACTAGAGTGACCGTGCCTATGCCAGATAAATAATCCCTAATTAATACACCAATTTTATAAGTACCGCTCAAATCAAGCTTTGGATAAAGGTTTTTAATTGACTTTTCCCCATTAGAAAGTATTTCTGCAATTATTGGGCCTCCGTTATAACCTTTAAGTACTTGATCGATATCTTCTGCTGTTTTTATCTCTTTACCGTTTAGTGAAAGAATATAATCACCACTTTTTAAACCAGCATCACGCGCAGGTAAATAAATATCGTCCTCGCATATAACTTCAGATATGCCAACTATTAAAGCACCCTCACCGGATAAATCAAATCCTAAAGGATATCCGCCTATATAGTATAAATTAGGTTCTGCAAAAGTTAAGCTATAATTAGATAAAAGAATTACGGTAAGTATTAAAATTACTATTAAACGTTTTAAAATTTTCAAAATAACAACTCCTATACGCTGAAGTTATTATGGGTGAAATTCTATTAGTTATACTCGCAAATTAAAAAAGATAGCCCCATAGGACTATCTCTTTAAGGAATTTTTATAGTTATCTGCCTCTTCTATCATTTTGCGAGCATGTAATGATGCAATTTCATCATTTGCAACCGCACCAATTAAACGGTTAATCTCAGTAACCTTTTCATCAGCGGTAAGCACTTTTAAATTGGTGTGCGTTTTATCTTTTACTTCTTCTTTTGCAATTAAAATGGATCTATCAGACATTGCCGTAATTTGCGGTAAATGCGATATTGCTATTATTTGCTTTTCAGTTGCGATTTGAGCAAACTGTTTAGCCACTATGCTTGCAGCTACACCACTTATTCCCGCATCAATTTCGTCAAATACGTAACAGGAAGAAATCACTGACAACTGCGTCTTTAACGCAAGCATAAACCTACTCATTTCGCCACCGCTAATAATTTTAGATAGTGGCTTAAGGGGTTCGCCGGCATTAGCTGAAAACATAAATTCAATTTTATCTAATCCACTTGCAGAAAATGAAGAAATCTCTTCTATAGCTGGTAAATCTTCAAATTGAACTAAAAATTTAGCGTTTGGCATACCGAGCTCAGCTAATTTTAAAGTAACACGTTTTGCAAAATCCGTTGCAAACTTTTTACGTAAAACAGAGAGCTTTTCACATTTGGAATAAGCTTTCGCTTTTAAAGTTTGAATTTCCTTGAATAATTCTGCGCTATTTTTTTCAAAATTAATTAAGCTATCCTTTTCAAGCTTCGCTTTTTCTAAATAATTTATTATATTTTCATAGGATGTGCCGTATTTACGAGCAAAATTGCTGTAAACTTCAAGTCTTTGCTCTATTTCATCAATATTAAGTCCGTCAAAATCAAAGTTTGAAAGAATATCGTCAACGGTTGATGAAATCTCTTCTAATTCATCACAAACAGAAAGAGTTCTATCTAAAAGTTGATTGTAGTTATCACCTAAATCGCAAATACTTTTTAGATTATGCTGCACCGTTAATAAAGAATCAATAGCTCCTCCCTCATTACTAATAGCCGAATAAACAGCTTGTAAATTGGTCGTTAATTTTTCAAAATTAAGCGCTAATATCTTATTTTGTAAAAGCTCTTCCTTTTCACCCTCTTTTAAATCTGCTTTTTCAATTTCATTTATTTGATAATCTAATAAATCTAAGCGTCTAGCGCGTTCATCTGGATTCCCGCCAAGTGATTCAAATTCTTTAATTTTAGAATTCAATTCAGCTAAAATTTTAGATAAAGAATCAAGTTCACTATCTAATTTTGCTCCTGAATCAATACATTCAAGCTGTTTAGCCTTTGATAGAAGTAAAAAATGCTCACTTTGGCCGTGAACGTCAACTAAAAGAGAGGTAACTTTTCTTAGCATAGTAGCCGTAACGTTTTCACCGTTTAGTTTAATATAACCGTTACCGCTTAAATCAAATTTACGTTTTATAATTAATTCGTTAGAAGCTTCAATATCGAATTCTTCTAAAACTTTATTAATCAAGGGAGAATAATTGCTAAAGGTGCAAGACGCTAAACAAAAATCTTCACCGTGTCTAATCATAGTACGGTCAGCCTTAGCGCCCAAAACAAAATTAAGCGCATCTAAAATAACTGATTTACCTGCGCCTGTTTCCCCTGAAAGAATATTAATACCACTACAAAATTCAATTTCTGCTTCATCTATTAGGGCTATGTTTTTTAGATGTAAACTTACGAGCATACGACTAACCTACGATTTACTAATTATAATAATTCTCTTAAACGAGCGGCAACTACCGTCGCCTCTTGCATAGTATGAGTAACTATAAGTAAGGTATCATCACCAGCAACGCAACCTACTACTTCCTTATAGTTAAGACTATCTACGGTTGCTCCAACAGGTGCGCCGTTACTAATCAGCGTTTTTACAACGATAAGATTTTGGGCAACGTCAATAGATACAACTGCAGCTTTAAATAAATTTAAAAATTTAGAATTATCTATTTGTTTACTTTGCGTAACCTGAGAATATTTATATTTTTTGTTTTGTCCGGTTACTTTTATAAGCTTTAGCTCGTTTATATCTCTAGATACCGTTGCTTGCGTTACGTTATAACCGGCGTTATTAAGTAAAACGATAAGTTCTTCTTGAGTTTCAACCTCGTACTGTTTAATTATATCAAGAAGCTTTTGCTGACGTTTAATTTTAGACATGTTAATATCTCCGTCTTTAGTTAATTTTTTGATTTAATAAAGTAAAGAATTGTTTTGTTTTAATAATCTTTAATTTTGTGGTAGATGCGTTAATAGTTATATGTTCACAGGGTTGCAATTCACCGCATTTTACCCCATCAACAAACACTCCACAGGGTAATTCAGCCCTTTGAACTGTAATTTTAGCCTCTTTATCTATTGGGTATACGATTGAATTTGCATTGGTTTTTCGTGGACATATTGCCGTAGCAACAAGCGCTTTAACGCTGGGATAAAGTATTGCGCCACCGGCAGAATGAGAATAGCCGGTAGATCCAGTAGGCGTTGAAACTAAAATCCCATCACCGGAATAAGAAATTGCCTCTTCTCCGCTAATACAAAAATCGAATACCGCAATTTGACAGCTTGAATGGTTGCGTTCAACAACCACTTCATTTAATGCATAAATACGTTTATTTGAAATTTCTAATTCTAAAAGCTCTCTATCCTCTAAAAGATACGAGCCATTTTTTAAATCTAACAACAGTTTTTGCATTTCTTCTTTTGCATAAGCGCTTAAAAAACCTACGTTGCCGGTATTAAGTGACACGATCGGAACTTCAAATTTAGTGGCAAATGGTACACATTTTAAGGTTGTTCCGTCCCCACCAATTGAAATTATAAAATCAAGATCGCTTGTTTTGCAGTCAATATCTACAAACTCGAATAAATTTGATGAGATTATGTAATCTTTGCAATTACGCGATAATTCATCGTTCTTTGAAATAATAGCTACTTTCATTTTAATTCATTAACAAGAGATTCAAAGCTCTTGCTTCCCATATCTCTATTTAAATAAATAATATATTCTACGTTTTTCTTTTTATCAGCAGTAACGTCTACAATTCCTTGTGGCGATAATCCACATTTAATAGAAAAATCATATATTCTACGCAAAATTTTTAAACGCAAAGAATTATCCCTTAAAATACCGTTTTTAAGCTTTAGACGCTCTTGTAGCTCAAATTGTGGCTTAATTAAGGCAAGCAAATAACCGTTTTCATTGAGAAGTGGAACAAGTGGCGGTAAAATATATTCTAATGAAATAAAACTACAATCAACCACAATGCCGTCAACCCTTTCACCAATTTGCTCCACGGTTAAATACCTAGCGTTAGTTTTATCCATCACTACCACTCGATTATCGTTTGCTATGCGTTCATCTAAAAGATTTTCGGCAACGTCCACACAGTAGACTTTCGCTGCTCCATTACGCAAAAGACAGTCCGTAAAACCACCGGTTGATGCTCCAACGTCAATAAAATGCTTTCCCTCTATTTGAGGTATAAACTTTATAACTGCCTTTTTCAATTTATCTCCACCTAAAGAAACAAAGGGGATTTCATTTCTTTCAAGGCTTATAACGTCAGCACTATCAACCTGTGTTGACGATTTTAAGCACGGCTTTCCGTTAACAAAAACCTCACCCCTATTAATACCTTCAGTGGCTTTATTGCGTGATTTATAAAAATTGTTTTCAACTAAAAAGCTATCTAAGCGCATTAACTATTCCTATTCTTTATACATTCGTAAAAACCATTAAAAAACGAGTTGTTATCAAAGATTTTTAGCATTTTTACGATAGACGTGTAAGTTTCGTCAATTAATAACTTCGTCTTTTTGATACCAAATACAGATACAGCGGTTAGCTTACCAGTCGCAGCATCCTTCCCCAAGGTTTTGCCCATATTTTCAAAACTTCCAACTACGTCTAGTAAATCATCTGTGAGCTGAAAAAGAGTACCTGTTAACTGCCCTAGCTGAGTAAGCTCATTTAGATATTTCTCTTCAGCAATTAATGATGCCATTACAAGCGGAGCTGTTAAAAGCTTGCCGGTTTTTAATTCATCTAATTTAAGTAGGGCTTGTTCTGAATTTTCTATAACGGTATTTTCATAAGCTAAATCATGCGCTTGCCCGTTTAACATTCCGTATACGCCTGAATAGTTAAACAAAAGTTTAACGGCGTTTAAAGCCCCTCTTGAATCAATGCAATTTAATGCTAGCTCAATTGCTAAATTCAATAAAGCATCCCCTGCTAAAATTGCCATTCCTTCACCAAACGCCTTATGATTTGACGGTTTACCTCTTCGGTAATCGTCGTTATCTAGCGCGGGTAAATCGTCGTGAATTAGAGAATAAGTATGTATACACTCGATAGCAACGGCTAAATCAACGTACTTTTCATAATTTATGCCTAACGCCTCCAACGTAGCGATAAACATTATTGGCCTAATGCGTTTTCCGCCGGCTTTTAGGCTATATGAAAGAGAATTTTTTAAATCAGAATGAGTGTCTAAATTGTTTGTTATTACTTCAATTCTATTATCTATATAGCATTTATATAGATTAAATTGTTCTTTAAAAGTCATTTCTAATATGATTTTGTTTTAAGCAAGCGTCAAAAGTATTTGCAAGTAGCATTGCAACCGTCATAGGACCAATCCCACCGGGTACGGGAGTAATCATTGAAGCGATATTGGAAACGGCATCAAAATCAACGTCTCCGTATAGCTTTCCATCTACTCTATTAATACCAACGTCAACAACAACCGCCCCTTCCTTGACCATGCCGGCAGTGACTAAATGCTTTCTACCTACCGCAACGACTAAAATATCAGCTTGCTTGGTTATATTTTCTAAATTTTGTGTTCTTGAATGGCAAATCGTTACCGTACAATTCTTATCCAGTAACTTAATTGCAATCGGTTTACCCACTAAATTACTTCTTCCAACAACTACGGCGTGTTTACCGCAAAAATCAACGTTATAAGCAGTAAGCAATTCTATGATACCCCTTGGAGTACAGGGAGTAAAGCCATCTAATGAATATAAACAAGCGCCACCGTTTAAAACGGTTAACCCATCAACGTCCTTTTCAGGTGGGATATGTGTTAAAACCGCGCTTTCATCAATGCCCTTTGGCAAAGGTAATTGAACCATTATACCATTGACAGTTTTATCGCTTGCTAAAGATTTTATTTCGTTTATAATATCTTCTTGCGTTGAAACCTCATTTAAAGAGCGTGTAACAGATTGAAATCCTACTTCTACGCATGCGCGCTCTTTGGAGGCAACGTAAACGAGCGAAGCTGGATTTTTACCCACTATAACTATAGCCAACTTAGGCGAAAAGCCGTAATTGGTTGCTAATTTTGCGGTTTTTTGCTTGATCTGTAAGCGTATTTGCTCAGCAGTTAATTTTCCGTCAAGAATTATACTCAATTTGCACTCTCCTGCCTTTTTTTGAATTCAGCAAGTATGCCGTTAACAAATGCCTGACTTTTTTCACCAGAATATTTTTGAGTTAAGTTAACAGCCTCATCAATTGCAACTATTTTAGGCACGTCAGGCGAAAACGCCATTTCACATAAACCGATTAACAACGCGCATTTATCAGTTAAAAATATTCTATTAAGTAAAAATCCTTGAGATAAATTAGAAATAATATCTAACAAATACTCTTCGTTTTCTTTTACTTTAGAATATAATTCGTCTGCAAAGTTAATATCATTTTCGTTTAAGTTATGTTCTTTGTATATTTTAGCTTTGAACTTTTCATCAAAATCCGCACAAAAGCAATCACGGTACAAAAGCACAAAAACCGCTTCTCTTGAATCTTTTCTCATAATAACTTCCTATATATAAATTAAAAGGCAAAAAGCCGCTTGTTTTAGCGGCTTAATTTGTTAGTCGTGATCACCTTCGTCGAATATAACGTCTACTACGTGTACGTCTATAGCGTCTACCTTATATTCAGACATAGCTTCCACGTTATTCTTAATGCTTTGTTGAATGTTATAAGCAACGTCAGTAATATTATATCCGTAATAAATGGTCACAGATACGTCAACTGAAACTTTAAAATTTTCTAAAAACTCAAGTTTTATATAGTTTTTAGATGAGTTATTTGATTGAAAATTATTAACTACACCCTCTACCTTAGGTATAGCAAGCTCAATTATGCTTCTTACTATACTACTGTTGTAAATTACTTTGCCAGAAGGAATTACGCTATTGTTTTTTCCTGCCATAATAACACCACCATTAAAAATTTGTTTATACAAAAATGTTAAATAATTATACAATATTAGTATAACATATTTTTTAATTAAATGATAGTGTTTTTAGCTCCTTTTATCATTTTTTTAAAAAATCAAGATAAAGGAATAATTCTAACGCTTTCAGGTGATGCGTTAACCTCTTGTAGCATAACGGTATAAATTGCTACTGCATCATCCGTAGTAAAATCTTCATCTTGAACCACAACGGTTATATTAGATGATTCTATACCAATCATTACTACCGCATTGGGGTAACCTTGCGCCTTAATTAAGCTTTCTAAATAAAGCTCTTTTTCAAGATTTTCGGTTAACTTTAATTTTGAAGCAAGAGCGTTTTCTTTTATCTCTGAATTGCTTTCCGCGTCGTTAATAATGCTATCTAACTGAAGAATTTGTTCGCTAACGTTGCTTGAATGCTCGCTGCGATATTCTGAAAAATAAGTAGCTGTGGTAACCGTAGCCGGTGTTTTGTTGCCGTAATCAGTTAAAAGAAAGTTAGCAACGGCGGTGATTGCAAGTAATAGTACCATACTTGATAAAATAATGATTTTCTTCTTTTTTGACATAATGTTCTCCTTTTTTAGATATTATTTATGCGAACAACTCGCTAGTTACCTCATTAATAGTATTTCAATTTTATCACTTGTAATATTTAAAAAGGTTTGCGTTGCATTCATCAACGCCATACGCACTTTAATATCATCAGCGCCTTGGGCGAGAATGATTACCCCTACTATTGCCGGATAATGCTCACTTAACACAATTGGCTTCCCTGAAACTAGAATGGGGCTTTCTTCAAACATAATACCGGATGAATCGCTAGTCGTTTTCTTTTCCATTGCAATTTCAGTCCTTCCGGCGCTGTCAACAGATAAAAGCACCTCTACCTTCCCCGCTCCTTCAACGTTAGAAAGCTTATTTGATAACTTTTTTTCCAAAACCGCAACGTACTCTTCAACGCTTGAGGCTTGCGAATTAGAAGAAAAATCTATCGTTGATAAAAAAATACTCCCAACGGCAATTAAAGCGCAAACTATTATTAAATGCTCTACTTTAATTTTTTTTAACTTTGATTTTAAATCATCAACCATTTTCATTTATTACTACGTTTTCCTTAGGTATTAAAAATAAGTAGGAAAGATTTTGTTTTGTAATCATCGTTATATTTATATGCTCATACCCACCAATAATAACTAAATCTGAAGAATTTATATAAATATTTTTTAAGGAATTTTGGCCATTTTTGTCGTCAAATTCAAAACGGGCCGCTTTCAAGTCTATACCACTGTTTTTTAGGTTGCTTTGAGCTAAATTTAAATAATAATTATCCAAATAATTTGAAAATGAATTTTCTTCTAAATAAGAGTTAGAGGGTTTATCAAAATTAAAATCATAATCTAAATCTGCAATTTCTTTAATTGGCTGTAAAATGGTTATAATTGATATTACAGAAAAAATTAAAGCCGTAACCTGTTTCATTTTTCCATTGGGTAATAAAGAGTTAACAACAAAACCTATTAATGCAAAAAAAGCAGTTAAAATAATCCAATTTTTCATCATAATACTAATCCGTTTTGAGCCATAATAACTAAAAACAATACTATAAAATAAATAATAAAAATCATAATTAAAAGTGTTGCCAGCATTCCGATTACTTTAGAGAAGTTTAATAGCAATTGAGTTATTCTGTTATCTGCGATTGGCTCGCATAACGCAGGTAACAGTTTAAGAAATAAAGATAAAAGCAAAACCTCTAAAAAAGGCGATAACAACGCAAAAAATAGTAAAATTATAGAAAGACTTCCCACCGCATTTTTAATTAATATTGCGGAACTAAAAACCACGTCTATCCCCTCTTTTGCAAAACCGCTTATAAGTGGAAAGCTGTTACCGATAGTGTATTTTAACGCTCGAATTGAGAAGCTATCGTAAGTTGAAGCGCTTATCGATTTAATTATGCTTAAAAAAGAAAAAACCGTTACTGTTATTCCAACAATCCATTTAAAGGCATCACTCAAAAATAAAAGGAATTTTTTAAGGCTAAAACGCTCACTAAGAGATGAAAAGAGCGCCACGCATGCGCAAACCTCAACTATTGGAAAAAGAACGTTTTTTATTATTCCGCTAAATAAGGTAGATACGCCTATATAAAGAGGTTGATATACCGTTGACGGACTTTTTGCACCTAGCGCACTCATTATAGTTAAAGCAATGGGAAAAACGCCGTCTATTTGCGCCGATAGCTCGTTAATCGTTTCTTTAGTTCTTGCAATCGAGCGAGTTACAACTGTAAAAACAGATAAACATACGCTACAATAGCATACTAAAAAAATTAAATCCTTTATTTGTCCGTTATCTGGTCTTATAGAGGATAAAACACTACAAATCACTATAATTGAAAGCACCTGTATAAATAGCGCGCTCAAAGAAGTTAAAACTGATTTTAAAGAACCTTTAAAGGCGTTGCCCATTTCCTCTATGCTCAAATACTCGCCTTTTATTGCTTGAATGATTACTTCTTTTACGTTTTCAACGTTAAAAATTTTATTAAGCCAATCCTCTAACGGCGTTAAATCCATACCTTCAATAACGTCGTTAACCGTTTGGTCTAAATTATTTTCATTAGTCCCTTCTGCGTATACTTTATAGCATGGTGCAAGCAAAAGAAGTAAGGTTAATAAAATTATAAGTTTTTTATTCATTTTAATTTATAAAATTTAGCATTAAATCAAATAAGCTGTTAAATATTGGCAAGCTCATGGAAAGCAAAAGTATTTTACCAACAAAAATCAACTTGTCAGATAAATTTTTTATTCCTAAATCCTCAATTAGTCCGGCAGAAAATTCAATTGCATAGCCAATTACACATACTTTAAGCAATAATATGAATACTGAACTGTCTATTTTTAAACTTTCAAAAAGCTTTGTAAAATAACTGCTTACCGCTAATATATAGTCAATAGAATAATTTAAAATTACAATACCGGAAACTAATAACGCAGGTAAAAACAGATTAGAATTTATACTTTTTAGGTAATAGCATAAAAGAGCCGCCGTTATTGCTAGAAGTATAATTTTAGTAATTATCATAACGCTTAAAACAACTGAAAAAGCGATTTAATATTTTCAAAGAAATCACTAATCATTCCAATTACTATAGTAAGCGTAATTAAAAGCCCGGCAATTGCAACTAAGGTTGCAATATCGTCACGGTCTGCTTTTTTTAAAATTTGGCAAATAACTGTAATTAAAACGCCTATAGTTGCAATTTTAAAAATAACGTCAATTTCCATACTAAATTACAATAATAAAGGCAATTATACCAATTATCAACCCCATTTTTTTGTATAAAGAGCCTTTAACCCTATCCTCCTCTAACACTTCATTATAAAGCTTTTTAAAAATATCATCGTAGCGTTTTAATAATTCAATAGAAGTATACGGATCTTGCATTCCCATTTTATAGAAATATTCTTTTAATTCAAAACATTCCGTTTGCTTAATATACGTTGGAAAAAGCATTTCATTTGTTATCCCCTTGTTTAGATTTAATTTTTGTTTTAATACCTGGTTAAAATCTTCACTTTGATATGATCTTAATAAAATATAACTAAGCTCTGCCCTCTGGAATTCTATTTCCATAATCAAGTCGCTATTAAAATCAATTAACGATTTAAAAAACTTTTTTCTTTCGCTTAAGTTTTTTGAAATTTTAAAACCAATTAACGTTGCTAAAAATAAGAAGGCTAATCCTGATACCAAAGAGCTCAATTTATAAAGACCTCCTCATAATCAAAGTTTTTACTTATTAATATAAATTTTTGAAAATAGCCATCACTCGTAAGCTTTTTCATATAAGACTTTTGCAGCAATGAATTAAGACTATTTGCATGTACCGTTGCAATTACTTTGACTCCGGAATTAACCGCAAACTCAACGCCTTTTGCATCCTCTTCACCGATTAATTCGTCGCAAACAATTAGGTCGGGCGCAAGTGTTTTAATTCCGGTATAAAACCCAAATTCCTTTTTAGATGAGGATAAAACGTCAACTGTTTCGCCAATTGATACACCGTCATAAAAAATCTCATTTTTCTCGTCAACAACTAGGATATTTAGTTTTTTTATGTTTGAAATAATTTTAATTAGATCACGAAGAAGTGTAGTTTTCCCTGAAGCCGGCGGAGCTAAAATTAAGAGGCTTTTTATAGATAAATTATCATTAATTAATGAGAATGCTTTGTTTGCATACCCAAAAACTTCATGCGGTATTCTAATGCAAAGTGAATTAAAATTTTTTATAGTTTTTATACTATAACCTTCATAAACGCACTCACCCGCAAGCCCTATACGTATGCCGCCCTTTAATAATAAATAACCGTTACGTATACTCTCGTTATGCTTATAAACTGAATATTCGCAAGCTTTATTAATTAATTCTACAAGTTGCGTCTCATCAATTATTATCACTCTGCCTGCAAGCAATACTTTTTTATATTCACCCTTAAAATTAACGTAAACGGGTTGTTGTTTACGAATTCTAATCTCATAAATATATTCTAAGTTCTTCGTTATAAAATCCCTTAGTGGGTTGGGCAAAAAAGATAACAAGGACACCTCACTATAAAGAATATTTAATTAAAATCTATTATATAAAATATTATATTATTTAATAACTGCATTTATTACAAAAAAAAATCACTGCGCTTATTTGCAGTGATTTTTTGATAATATTTTTAATTAATAAATTTTTAAGGAATGATTTAAAACTCTATTAGTGCTACGTATCCCAATAATTAGTGAAACACAAAGAGCAAAAATCTTTATAGCTGTATTTATATAAGAAAAAGAAGTGGTTAATCTGGTTAAAATAAATAAGGAAACAACAAGTAATAAAAGTAAATAAATAGAAACATTATATCCACTTTTATTTTTTTCTGCTAAGGTAGGAGTCATTACAACCTCGCCCATTATCACAGACCAAGCGGTAAATGAAGTTGGGTAATAGAAACAACGCCATAATAGCTCAACCATATTTGACTTTATACTATCTTGAATAAAGCGTCTATTATCTACTATTGCCAGCCCGCTATAATGATTTGAAGTTGAGTCCATAATAACCTCAACCGGTAGGAATATGGAATCAATTAATCCGTCTAGAGCAAATGCGATTGCATATCCTAAGCCTACGGCTACTGCAAGTAAAATCCCAACCGACAAGTCGGTTATATCGTATATTCGTTTTAAAGCATTTACAAATAAATACTCGCCAATTCCCCACATAAGCGGAATTAATACAAGCTCCGTAATAGAACCCATCGCGGTATCTTTTAATATTGAAAGCTCTACCATTTCGATTAATAAATATAAAATTATTCCAAAAGCTAGCGAAATAAATATATTATAAAGAGAAATATTTTTTTGCGGGCAAAGCTCAAAATAAAGAACTAACAACAATACCGGAAAGGCTATAGCTCCAAAAAATATAATGATGGCTAAGGATAGCTTTACGTCTGAAAATTGGTAAAAAAAGTAAAGTAATATAGTAAAAATTAAAATTAAAACGAAATAATTAACAGTTTTAACCGGTCTAACCTGCTTGTAGACGTCATTATTCTTCCTGTTTGAAATTGCGGAAAGAATTGCTCCAAAAATCGTAGCCTGCCCCTTTTTCTTTTCACGCTTTTCAAGTGGCGGAGAGATAACTGATGCAGTAACCACGTATTCGTTTTTGTCCAAATTTTCAACTTTTAATAGTTCAACGGCCGCTTGACTGCTTTTTTCATCAATCATCATTCATCTCCTTAAATTCAACAAAGAAATTACTACCAATACCCTTTTTTGAAATAACACCAAATTTTAAACGGTGGTTTTGCAAGATTGTTTTTACTATTGAAAGGCCTAAACCCGTTCCTTTAACAGGGCGCTGATGTGTATCCGCAAAGCGATAATATCTTTCCCAAATTTCAGAAATTTGCTCTGGTGATATACCTTTACCACTATCAAAAATTTCCAAAAGTAAAATACCGTTATCTTTTTTATGTAAATGAACTTTTACCGTTTTATCCCTTCCCGTATAGTTCAATGAGTTACCGATTAAATTGTATATTACCTGTTCAATCTTTTGCTCGTCACACAACGTAAACAAATCGTCATCTATATAGCTTTCTATATGATAACCCTTTTCAGCCATAAAGTTTTGGAAACGATAAATTACTCTTTCTGTTAATTCAGATAAATTAACGGCAGTATATTCCATAATTTCAGTATTATTTTGAAGCTTAGAAAGGTTTAAAATATCGTTTACAAGCATTGCAAGTCGATCCGCTTCTTCAATAATAACGTTAGTATGTAAATCTCTTTTTTGCTTATTTTCTCCTGAAATATCCCTAATCATTTCAGCATAAGCCTTAATCATTGTTAAAGGGGTTTTAAGATCGTGCGAAACGTTTGCTAGCAAATCGCGCTGCAAAGAATTAGCTTTAACAAGCCCTTCTTTTGTAAAGTTCATTGCCTCTGCAAGCTCGTTTAATTCCTCGTAGCTATTTCCTTTAAATACAACCTCAGCATTACCCTCGGCTAACCTTCTTGCGGTATCAGTCATATTTTGAATAGGCCTTGAAATTTTACCGGCAACAACTAAAGCTAGGAAAAATGAAAGAATTAAAGCAAGCACTATAACCACTAAAAGCTGATATTGAACTAACGATAAGACCTCTGAAGCTTCTTGGTTGGATGATATCATAACCAGAGTAAAATCACCAATTGGGTTACTTACTTTTGTAGCATAAACGCAAAATTGCGTCTTATTATCATTGCCAAGAAAATAATCACAAATATATTTATCGTTTGAATTAGCATTATCTAGTAGCGCTGCTTCTGCATCAGCAAAAATTGATGAGTTTTTAACACCTTTAGGGCCGTTGGTTTCAGGTTTTACGTCAGACGCTATAAATTTTGAGTATGGGGATTCAACTACTAATTGATCATTCTCGTGATAAACAAAATAAGAATAAATTCCCATTTCGTTGGCTTCGATATAAGAATTAACCCACTCCTCAATTAAAGTTGAATCAACCTCGGAAACGTTCATTTCACTTGCAATTTCATTTCCGCTTTTTACAAGATTATTGTATCGTAGACGCTGATAGAAGCTATCTAAAAAAACTATTTGCAAAACCCAAAATACAACCACTATTACCAAAGTATAGATGATATAATACATCCAAATACTGTATTTAAGCTGTTTCAAGTTGATTAATCTTTTCATTAAAGTATTTTCCTAAAAATTTCTACGCTTCAAATTTATACCCTAAACTGCGCAACGTAATAATGAATTTTCGATATTCTTTTAAATTACTGCGTAACATCTTTATATGGGTATCTACGGTTCTGTCGTCGCCATAAAATTCAAAGCCCCATACGTCTTGAAGTAATTTTTCACGTGACAAAGCAATACCGCTATTTTTAACCATATAAAAAAGCAATTCGTATTCCTTAGGCGTCAATTCTGCTTTTTGACCGTTAACAAGAACGTTTCTACCCGCTATATCAATTTGCAAGCCTTCAAAAGTAAGTATATCTCTTTCCAAATCACTCTTAGCGCTTTTTCTGCGTTTGAGTATAGCCGTAACTCTTGCCATTACTTCCTTAGGAGAAAAAGGTTTTACAACGTAATCGTCAATTCCCAACTCAAAACCAAATAATTTATCGTATTCTTCACTACGGGCAGAAAGCATAATTACCGGCACGTCGCTTGTTTTACGTATTTCTTTTACGGCAGAAAATCCATCAAGCTTAGGCATCATGATATCCATAATAACTAAATCGTAAACATTCTGCGCACATTTTTGAATTGCTTCCATTCCGTTACAGGCTGAATCAACGAGATAGTGCTCAAATTCTGCATATTCTCTTAAGACTTCAACAATTTTAATTTCATCATCAACAATAAGTAATTTTTGCATAACTCCCCTTAATTAATTACTTTTAAAAAGTTTATTTAAGTAATTGCTTTTCTATCATGTCATTATTTTTTAAGATTTTATACGATTTACCGCCTGAGGATAAAGATTCTAAATATTCACCGTTTTTAAAAACGATACAGTTATCACCCTCTATTCCCCACGCTAAACTTTCATCAATTGAAGCAAATTCTCGATCAAAATCACTAATTCTTTCTTCATAATGAGGACAGCATATTCCTTCTAGAAATCCAATCCCATCACAAATAGAATATTTATAGTCATCTTTTCCGTTAACAAATTGCGAATCGGTATACATTTTTTTAAACCAGCAAATTGCTCCTGCAGATAATCCGGCAATAACAACACCCCTATTATAGGCATCAAGCACAAGCTCAAATATTCCTTTTTTCTTCCACCAATCAAGCATGAAAAGTGTGTCTCCACCGCCTATATAAATTAAATCCGCCTTTTCGAACTTGCTCTTTATCTTTTCCTCATTCATTTCTCCGTAAACTGAAAGAATGCAATCAGCCTTAATGTTAAAATCGGAGGTATATGTTTTTCTAAAGGTGTTAAAATACGGCATACTATCGTGGCTTGCCGTACCAATAAATACGCCAACGGCGCGTCTTTCACCCGCTCTTGCTTTAGCCAAATCTGCTATATACTTATCTATTTTTGCGGTTGTCTTATCGGCTAAAGAGCCGCCGCCTATCGCTATTAAATATCTATCCATTGTTTTCGTTTAAAAAATCTAGTAATAAAATCTTATCGTTAGAAACCCTTTCATTAATTACTGCATCTAAAAGCAAGTATAATGCCTTGCTGATTTGTGCTCCATTGTAGCCTAGTGACATTAAATCATTTCCATCAACGGCTAATTGGGTTAAAGTAAAGCATTCGTTATTTTGTAAAATTTCACAAACAGAAGCTCTTGCCTGTGATATTTCATTTAAAGCATCTTTATCATTTAAAGTCAATGCAAAAGCTTCTTCAAAGTCAAAAAATTCGCTAATTTGATCGCCAAATATAGCTAATAAGCGCTTAAGATATGGTTTTGCAGATAATCTTACACCATGATAATCTATTAATTTTTTTATTAAGTTTTTTGAAAAATTGCTAAACCTTAATAAATCACAAATTTCTTTAAAATGATTTTTACAAGAATAAACTAACGCAGCGAATCTCAGTTCAGCTTTAAAAGGACAATTAGCTAGCCAAGAAAAATAAAAATCAACCTCTTCAACCGTTTGTAATTGGGGAATTATAATAAACAGAACTTGCTTATACTCTGTTAAAACGGTTAAAGCGTTACCCCCTAAAATGGTTTTAGTTAATTCAGAATTGATTCTTTCCGCTGAAATATTTTTTAATAAATAGGCCTTACTTAATATTGCGCTTTTAGTCTTTTCTTCAATCTCTAAAGAATAAACAGAAGCAAATCTAAGGGCCCGTAATATTCTTAAACCATCCTCTGAAAAACGCCTATCCGCATCACCAACACATCTTAAAATAGAGTGTTTGATATCGTAAATTCCGTTAAAATCATCGATAAAGCCTTTGTTTTTATTAAATGCAATTGCGTTAACCGTAAAATCTCTTCTGCTAAGATCTTCGCTTAACGTAGAGCAAAAACTAACCTTGTTTGGATGGCGCGAGTCAGAGTATAAACCATCCGTTCTAAAAGTAGTCACTTCATAGACTGCACCGTTTATTACTAAACTTACAGTCCCGTGTTTTATTCCTTGGGTAAAAAATTCTAAATCTTTAAATAAATCACATACGGCTTGCGGTGTGGCTGATGTAGTGATGTCGTAATCATCAATGGGTTTACCCAATAAATAATTTCTAACGCATCCACCAACGTAATAGGCCTCGTAGCCTGCGGCCTCTAGTCTATTAATTATTAATTCAGCCCCAAAGTCTTCAAGCATATAAACCCCTATTATTTTCCAACGCAAAAGCGCGAGAAAATCTCATTAATAATATCTTCGCTTGCAGTAGTTCCTGTGATTTCTCCAAGTTTATCCCAGCATTCCTTGATATCTGCACTAACTAAATCTAAGGGTAAATTACCAATAGCGCTTATTGCAGACTGTAACGCAATATAAGCCTCTTCAAGAGCGTAATAATGTCTTTTTTGAGTAATGTATTCACCGTCCGTATTAACGGTATCAACAGCTAACTCAAACAGTTTTTCTTTTAACAATTCAATATTTGCACCGGTTTTACATGAAATACTAATTTCGTTGCCTGAAATAACGTTTATACCTGTTAAATCTGATTTATTAATAATTTTAAGTAGGCACTTTCCTTCTAGCTTATTTAAGAAAAGCTCTTCTTCACTATCTATATTAGAGCCGTCAGTTACAAACATAACCACGTCCGCCGTATCGATTAAAGAGTTAGATCTCTCTATACCGATTTTTTCCACGACGTCGTTAGTTTCTCTTATTCCTGCGGTATCAAACAAATTGAATTTTATTCCGTTAATAAAGGTGGTAGCTTCAATAACGTCACGCGTTGTACCGGCAATATTTGTTACTATTGCCCTTTCTTGCCCTGAAAGTAAGTTCAACAATGAGCTTTTGCCTGTATTGGTTTTACCGACTAAGGCAACCTTTACACCGTCAGAAATAACCTTACCTGTTGAATAAGAAGAAATCATTTTTTGTAATTCGGGTGAAATTTGCATTAACTTCTCTTTAATTTCTTCTCCACTATCTTCAATTAAACCTTCTTCGGGATAATCAATATTAGCGTCAATTTGAGCTAAAATTATAGTTAAGGTTTCCTGAATGGCAAAAATCTTGTTTCTAAGATGCTCTTTAAATAAATAAAAGCCTGATTTGATTTGAGTAACGCTTTCGCTGTTAATCATATCAATTAAGCCCTCACATGAAGAAAGTGATAACTTGCCGTTTAAAAAGGCTCTTTTAGTAAATTCGCCGTTGGTTGCTAAACGTGAACCTAATTCAAAAGTCTTATTTAATATCCCCCTTGTTATAGCAACGCCACCGTGGCAATGGAACTCAACCACGTCTTCACCGGTAAAGCTTTTAGGGGCTTTAAAATAAACGCACATTCCGTGATCCGTAAATCCATCTCCACTTATTTCACCAACGTACATTCTATAGGGTTCAAAATCACACACTTTTACACCGGATTGAGATACAAACATCTTTTCGGCTAACAAAAGTGAATTTTTACCACTTATTCTAATTATTGCCACTCCGCCCGTTCCAGGCGCAGTGGCAACTGCTGAAATACAATCGTTCATATTACTCCTTATTCGTCATACTCTTCAAAGGGATTATCAACGGGCTTTTTGTTTGATTGCTGACCGTTAGAATAGTCACTAAAGGGATTTTCATGAGTTTGATATGGGTTTGAATGTGGATCGTAAGCTTGACCGTAACGTTTTGCCATAAGCTCTCTATAATATTCGTCAACGCTAGAATAAGGATGATTATTCATAATGACTATTAATAGTATGGAAAACAAGGGCTGAATTAAACTTAGAACCGTAAATAGCATACGCTTTTGGGGAGCATATTTTCCAAAAATGGAATATGCAAGTGAGAAATAACCAATATAAAAAACTAACTCTACGATATAACTTAAAGAGTAAATTAAATATAAAGCATAAGCCAAGCCGGGGAAAAAGCCTAGAATTAAACCACTTAAAAGATTTAAAAGGTTAATTATATCTAAAATGGCAGAGGATATCAAAACAAAAGTTCCTATGTTGGAAATATCTATTTTAAAAATCCTAACAGGACCGGCCAATTTACCTAAAACAATAAAATTAGCGTAAGGAATCATACCAAGCCACCAATACTTGTAACCCTTTCTTTTCGCCATTCTACATACTGCAACTGCTTTTAAGATAAAAAAGCCTAAAACCATAGTAAAAGCGGAAATGGCGCTAATTAAAAGAATTTTTGTTGCCAATGCTTCACCGTAATTGCTTACTAAAGATTCATAATCAACTATTCCGTTCATAAAATCAACCTACCAAAATAAAACTTAATACAATCAACCCAACGGCTAGTAATAGCGCAACGGAAAGAGTTATTGCGAATACTACCTTATTACTCCTCTTTGTAAATTTGTGAAATTTTCTTCCATTAAAAAATAAAAAATTACTGTTATCGTTAACCACAACTACTTTGTTATCAACAACGAAACGGTTAGAAAGTAAATCGCCCTTTCCCAACAAGCAGCACGGGCGCTTTTTTAAATCCGGCTTATAGAAAGCAAATCTTCTTGTTCTATAAAGACTTGGCGTTGACTTGTATTTGATAAGCCTAAAATAATAACATATCGCAACACAAACCATGATTAAGCCTAAAAATACCGAAATACCTTCTAAAAAATTACCTAAAACAGGCGACATTTCTAATGCAATCGTCGTAAATACACCAAATAAAACGGCAAATAAATTATTCATAAAATGCATAACTATGCCAAGTAAGTAATTTTCGTTAACTATAACCACAAAAGCTATTTCACAACCCAAAATAAATTGTAAAATTAATTGCGAATAATTACCGTGCATTAATGCAAATAAAGCGCCAGAAACAATTATTGCAAAGAAATTGCCAAATTCCCTTAACCCGCTCATTATAACGCCCCTAAAGAGGGCTTCTTCTGCAATCGCGGGTAAAATGGGCGCTAAAACAAAAGCGTAAAATAATATTGCAAACGCATCAGTAATTTTAATATCAGCCAAATAATCAAGCGTACTGCCACCAAACAAGGCCTTTTGAACTTCGCCAAGCTTTTCTGCAAAATAGTTGTGTGACGGCATAATTAAAAGTAACGTTCCAACTGATAGCAGTAACGCAGGTAAACAAGGCGCAAAGGTAAACCTTAAGCGCAAATCTGCACCACCAAAGAGCGCAACCTTTTTAATTTTGCAAAAGATATAAGCTAATCCAAAAATAAAAAGCTGGCTAATTACGACAGAAAAGCATAAGGCAATACCCATACCAACGCCGCTATCAATCATTAGTTTCATAATAGGACTAATTACTAAACTTAACAAATTAAAACCTACTATAGCTACTAAAAATGCAATTGCAGCGTTGGTTGCATTAAATTTATTAGGATTTTGCCACTTGAAAGTGCTTAAACCTTCAAGTTCTGTTCTTTCATAGTGATTCATTTATTAGTATGCCCTTGCAAAATAAACTTTCTTCTTTGCAGGTTTACCGCAAATTGCGCAAACCTCGCCTTCACAATCTTCTTCAGTCATAACGCGTGAAGTAGCTTGAGCGTATTCCTTAACTTTGTCCTCACATTCTCTTTCGCCACACCAGCACGCTTTAACGAAGCAACCTTCATCACATACCTCTTTAATAGATTCAAGAGAGGTAGCTTCTTTAATTCTTGCGTCTCTGTTTTTTCTTGATTTTTCAAGCATATCAACTTGAACGCGATCAAGTAATTCCTTGATTGTAGCAAGATTATCTAAAGAAATAACTTCCTTTTCTAACGTATCACGTCTAACGATTACGCATTGATTATTTTCTATATCTCTAGGACCAATTTCAATTCTTACGGGAACACCCTTCATTTCCCATTCGTTAAACTTCCAACCGGGACTCATATCACGAGTATCGGTTTCTACTCTAACGTCTAGTCCGTTAAGCGTTGCTTCTATTTCTTTAGCCTTTTCAATTACACCGGGCTTATGAGCAGCAACGGGAACGATAACCACCTGAATAGGAGCAACTACGGGAGGTAACACTAAACCTCTTTGATCGCCGTGAGCCATAATTATCGCGCCAATAAGACGAGTTGAAACACCCCATGAAGATGAATATGCATACTGAAGAGTTCCTTCTTTAGAAAGGAATTTCATATCAAAAGATTTAGCGAAATTTTGACCTAAGTAATGCGAAGTACCGGCTTGTAAGCTCTTGCCGTCTAACATCATAGCTTCCATACCGTAGGTTTCAACAGCGCCTGCAAATTTTTCCTTATCTGTTTTTCTTCCGCAGATTACGGGAATTGCAAGGGCGTTTTCAGCAAATTCCTTGTAAACGTCTAGCATTTTCATTGTCATTTCACGCGCTTCTTGCTCATTAGAATGAGCGGTATGACCTTCTTGCCATAAAAATTCGCTAGTTCTTAAGAAGGGACGGGTTGTTTTTTCCCAACGAACAACGTTACACCATTGGTTAATCATCATGGGTAGATCGCGATAGCTTTGCATCCACTTAGAAAACATATTACAAATTATAGTTTCGCTAGTGGGACGAACTACTAGCTTTTCTTGTAATTCTGCACCGCCTGCGTAGGTAACAACTGCTACTTCAGGAGCAAAGCCTTCTACGTGTTCAGCTTCCCTTTTTAAATAACTTTCAGGTATAAACATAGGGAAATACGCATTTTTTACCCCACATTTTTTAAAACGCTTATTTAATTCATTTTGTATATTTTCCCAAATAGCGTAGCCGTAAGGACGAATAACCATCGTACCTTTAACAGGGCCGTAGTCAACTAATTGAGTTTTTATAACTACGTCTGTAAACCATCTGGGTAAATCTTGAGTTAAATCAGCTACCTCTTTTACAAATTGCTTTTCATTTGTTTTTTCAGCCATAATAAAATCCTCGTAAACTTTAATTTGTTATTAATTATATACTATATAATTAAAAATGTAAAGCAAATATGCAAGATTTCTTATTAAATATCCTTTTATAAGAATCGTTTTAAGTATAATAAATCAGCTTGAAACAAGAAAAAACCTTTTACAAAATAAAAAAATGATAGCAAAGCTATCATCTTTTAATCACCGTATCCTTTCACCGGTTTTTCTTCTTTTAATGCGGAAATGTATTCACCGTAACTTTTATCATCAAGCTTTTTTACTTTTTCTTTTTTTCTTTTACTCATAATAAAACTCCTTTTTTAGTTCTAATAGTATTTTAACCTAAAAGGAGTTTTTTATACGCGTTATTTTTTTAATAATGCAAGTTTGTAGTTTGTGATTTCAGCCCCCTTAGGGTTAATAAAATCATTCATTGGCACAAAACTATGCTTAATAAGTGTGTGTTTTGCAATTAAATTGTTTTTTTCTGCTAAACAAATCAAATATGGATACTTTAATTCAAGCGCTTTTTTAATTGCAAATTTTAAACAAAAAGTACCGTACCCCTTTTTTCTAAAGGGCTCAAAAATATGAATGCCTACGCTAACGGAATCCTTCGTGTTTTCGTGCAAAGAAATTTCCCCAACGACCTGTCCTGCATGAACAGCACTGAACATTTCAAAATATCTTCCACTACAACCACCCATATTCCACTCGTTAATCATTTTTAAAACTTCAAGATCATTTTTATCAGGATAGCGATACTTCTGCAATGCTTTTATATCTTTAATTTCAAAATGTCTTATTATCATTATTCACCATTATTTTTTACTTATTATGCTGTTTAAATAAGGTATTGCTTTTTCAAAACGAACGCCATACCAATGCGAATATCTTTCCTCGTACGATTCTTTCATTGCCTTAACTGTAAAATCTACTGCAATTTCTGCTGCTTGTTCAACAGTTTTACCAATAGAAAGGCTACCTGCAACGGCTGAAGAATAAACGTCCCCTGTTCCGTGGAAATTATGCGGAATTTTTTCATTAAAATAGTAATAAGTTTTCCCATTCTTCTCTTTAACGGCAACGCCTAATTTATCCTTATCAAAAGAAACGCCGGTAAGAATAACTTTTTTACTACCTAACGCTAAAAGCTTATCAAGTAATTCTTCAACGTAATCAACCGTATACCCCTCGGCAACATATTCTACGTCAACTAAAAAGCAAGCTTCTGTAATATTCGGAATAATAACGTCCGCATTAGAACATAGCTCTTTCATTTTTAAAGCAAAGCTACTATCAAATCCGGGATAAAACTTACCGTGGTCCGCCATTACGGGATCTACCACGAAAAGTCCGTTATCTTTTTTAGTGGCTATAACTATTTCCTTCACTAAATCTATTTGTACGCTGCCACATAAGTAGCCGGTATAAATAATATCAAAGTCGAGTTTTTCATTTTTCCAATGATTTAAAATTTTAGGTATCTCATCAGTTAAATCCTTGCAGGTATATCCTGAAAAACCCGCCGTATGCGTAGATAAAACTGCCGTTGGCAAAATTGCGCATTCAGTTCCAAATGCTGAAATAACAGGTAATGCAACCGTTAACGAGCATTGACCAACACATGAAATATCCTGTATTGTTAATAGTCTTGCGTTATACATAAAATCCTCCAAAATATTCGATATTATATGGTATTTTTAAAAATATTACAATTCATATTTTTCTATTGCAGCCATTGCTCTCTCAATAAGTTCTTCCACTTTTAGATTGCTTTCTTCTTTTAAAACCTTTTCCATTTTTGGCTTGATTACAGGGAACTTAGGCAAGAATACGGTGCAACAATCTTCGTAAGGTAAAATAGAAGTTTCAAACGTTCCTATTTTTTCGGCAATTGCAATAATGTCTAATTTATCAAAAGCAATTAGTGGTCTTAATACGGGAATGTTTTCAACTACGGAATTTGAGCTTGTTAAGCTTTCTATAGTTTGACTTGCAACCTGCCCTAAGCTCTCACCTGTAATAATCGCTTGAGCAGAAATTGAATTAGCAAGCCGTTCTGCAATACGCATCATAAATCTACGTAGCATAGTAATCATAAATTCTTCCGAGCAATTTTCATGAATAGCTTCTTGAATCTCGGTTACGGAAACAACGTACACGTCGATTCCGCCGGAATAAACTGAAATGGTTCTTGCTAAATCAAGCACCTTTTCTTTAGCAGCTTCGCTTGTGTAAGGATAACTATGGAAATGTAAAGCTTTTAAGCGCATTCCCCTTTTTGCCATCATGTAACCCGCAACGGGGCTATCTATACCACCGGATAGCAATAATAATCCTTTACCCGCTGAGCCTACGGGCATACCGCCCATACATTTAATAACGTCAGTATAAATTAGAGTTTCACCGCTTTCGCGAATATCTATATTTACAACAAAATCAGGATTTTTAATGCTTACAGTTAGATATTTTGCAAATCTATCCAAGATAACGCCACCCAACTCGCGTGAAAGCTCAATAGAGGGAATGGGAAAGCTCTTATCAGCTCTATTCGTTTCAACCTTAAAAGTGCCACTTTTTCCTTCACACAAAGATAACGCAGTATTAAAAATTTCCTCCTTCTGACTTGGAACGATTATTGCAGAACTTATGCTGTGAATACCACTAACCTTTTGCAATCTTTCAAGAATTAAATCTAAATCCTCATCTGCAAATTCTTCGATAAGGTATCTTGCAGGAATTTTAACGTATTTATGGTTTATATCCTTAAGCGCATGGCGAATATTATCACCAAGCATTCTTTCAAAATAACCGCGATTTTTACCCTTTAAATGAATTTCGCAGTATCTTATAATAACGATTTTTTTCATTTTAAAACCACCTTCAATTTTTGAGCGCATTTTTTAATAATTTCAGTTGCTAATAAAACCTCTTCAAGTGTGCTTGAATAAATAAAGCTTGCTCTTAAAACACCATCTGCAACCCTTTTATCCAATCCGCAGTTAGATATTATTCTAGAAACCCCTAGCTTGGAAGAACAGGCCGACCCTGTACCCAATAATAAACCGTTGTCGTCTAATACCCTTTGCATAATTTCAGCTTTAACACCCGGTATCGAAAAAGAAACTATATAAGGAGATGCGTTTTCTGAGCTAATAACAGTCACTTCACTTGCTAACTCTTCCTTAAAACGCATATTTAGAGCTTTTACGTGGTTAAAATTAACGTCAACGTTCTTAAATGCGTCAATTGCAAAGCCTAAAGCGTAAATTCCTAAAGTGTTTTCTGTTCCACTTCTTATATTTTTTTCTTGACCACCGCCAAAAAATAACGGCTTTAAAGGTAAATTCTTTTTATAAATTAGCCCGCCAACCCCCTTTAATGCGCAAACCTTATGCGCGCTAAAGGAATACATATCTATATCATTAGAAATTCTATAAGGAATTTTTAGAAAGGATTGAACACCGTCAGTATGAAAAATAACCTTTGAATTCTTTTGCTTTACTAGCTTTGCTATAGAATTTACGTCATTTATAGCGCCGGTTTCATTATTAACGTGGGTAACCGTAACGAAAGTAGTCTTTTCATCAACTAGGCCTAGCAAAGAATTAACGTCAACACTTCCGTCTTTATTTAGTTTTGCAAACCTAGGCTCAACACCATTTTGCTTCAAAAAGGTAAGTGAATTATAAACGGCAGAATGCTCCCCAGCCGTTGCAACAACGTTTCCACGCCTTGCAAATGAAGATATTGCTAAATTATCAGATTCCGTACCACCTGAAGTAAATACCAAATCATAATTACCGGGAAAAAGTGATAAAACCTTTTTTCTAACCTCTTCTATATTTTTCTTTA
Organism: Clostridiales bacterium; assembly: GCA_015055965.1. Lineage (GTDB taxonomy): Bacteria > Bacillota > Clostridia > Christensenellales > Borkfalkiaceae > HGM11416. Next base: position 149,252 of record SVHG01000002.1, on the reverse strand, counting down.
CCTTTCTAGCTGGATTATATAAAGCCGAAGGATTAAAATAACCGTCGTTTTTATACAATTCCAATGCCTTTTCTAAAACCGTAGAATGCGTCATAGTAGTAGCCGCATTATCAAAATAAATAGGATTCATTTTACTTGTAGTCCTTTTCTATTATATCCTTACCGCGCGTTGAAACGATAAAAGCAAGCAGTTTTTCCTCGCATTCTAACACTATTAACGTTTCTTGACCGTTTATAACTGCATATACGTAATATAATTGAGCGCTAGCATTTAATCCGTTAGGAGTTGCAACGATCTTTCTTATCGATTTAGTATCCGCTAGCTTTTTAAATGATTCGCTAGTGGTTTTACCTACTTGCTTGACGTCTTTTGCATCAAAAACGATTACCCTTCTACGAACTCTTCCGTTAATAACCTTTATTACGCGAACCTCACCGGATATATAGGTATAATCGTAAAATAGGTACAGTCTTCTTTTCAAAACGAAAGAAATAGCGCCAAAGAGTAAGCAAAATGCCATTATGATTACAAATCCGGTATCAGCCGTTAGCAACCAAAAATATACTGCTCCAATAAAAATTATTAAAGCTATAGCAAATAAAACTTTATATAAAATATAAAATACTTTTTGTGAACGTAATCTTTCAGGCCCTACGGACGTTTCGTAAAACTCTTCTCTCATATTTACACCTTTTTTATTACTTATTTAACTAATAAATATTTTTGCATTTTTATTTTAAAATTACAAAAGTAACGCCATGCTCGCCTTCGCCATATTTACCAAAGCGATACTCATCTACTCTAGGATGCTTCTTTAAAAAAGCATGGATTCCTTTGCTTAAAATACGTAGCCCAACACCGTGAATTATTTTAACCTCGTGCAGTCCGCTAACTAAGGCCTTATCAATAAACGCCTCAACCTCAACTAGAGCTTCATCTAAATTTTTACCAATAACGTTAACTTGAGTTACAGCTGCAGTAAAATTAGCCCTATCAATTTTCACGGTCGCGCCCACCTTATCCTTTTTAGGCTTTTTAGCAGGTACGTAAAGATCACTCATTTTAACCGTAACTCTCGCATTTCCTAACTGTACGTCACAAACGCTCTTTTTCTTGTTTATAGTAATAACTACACCGTCACTATTCATTGATGCAACGAAAACACGGTCGTTAATTTTGAGCTTTGAAATATCAATTGGGGTTTCTGTAAAAGTAACGGGAGCTTCCGTTTCCAACTTGTATTTTTTCTCTTCCAGCTTGTTTCTAAGAGTTCTTGCCTTAATTAAATCTCCACCGTCAATTTCGTCCTTTTCTAAAATTTCCTTTAATTCAGCAACGATTTCTTCCGCATCCTCAAGGCTTTCATTGATAATTCTTCTACTTTCGATTTTAGCATTAGCATAGAATTTTTCACGCTCTTTATCAAACTTTACCCTTTCTAACTTTAATTTATCAAGCTCAGCCTGTTTATCTTGGTTAAGTTTTTCATATTCTAAAAGCTGTAGTTCTGCCTTACGGCGCGTCTTTTCAGCCTCTTCTATGACCTTTTCAAAAGAAATTTTATCTTCCTTTAAAAACGATTTAGCTTTTTCTATTAAAGTAGGCGGTAATCCTAATTTGCTAGCGATCTTTATTGCATTAGAGCTACCCGCTAAACCTATATTTAGCCTATATAGCGGGGCAAAAGTCATCTCATCAAAATCCATAGACGCGTTCATAATGCGATCTTCCGTAAAAGCATACTCCTTTAACGCAGTATAGTGTGTAGTTACTATGCCCTTACTACCAGACTCAATTAAATGCTCTAACACAGCGTGCGCGATAGCACTACCTTCTTCAGGGTCAGTTCCTGCTCCAATTTCATCAAGAAGAACTAAACTAGAGGAATCCACTCTCTCTGTAACGTCAATTACGTTTTTCATATGCGAAGAGAAGGTGGATAAGCTTTGCTCTATACTTTGCTCGTCACCTATATCACAAAAAACCTTAGTAAATACAGAAATTGAACTACCTTCACTTGCGGGGATAAAAAATCCGGTAGCAGTTAGCAAAGTAAATAAGCCAACTAGCTTCATTGTAACCGTTTTACCACCGGTATTAGGTCCTGTTATTAGTAAATAATTATACCCTGAACCAAGTGACACGCTTACGGGCACAACTTTATCCCTATCAATTAGTGGGTGTCTTCCCTTAATGATGTTAATATAACCGTTGGAATTTAACACGGGCATAGTTGCCTTTAACGAATATGAATATATTGCCTTAGCGTAGCAAATATCAAGCTCGCATAAACAATCAATATTATTTTCTATACGGCCAGCAATTAAGCCGATTTTTTCCGTTAATTCCGTTAAAATCTTTTCTATTTCTAGCTTTTCTTCAATTGCTGCAGTTTTTAAATCGTTATTAAGCTCTAAAACCTCAACAGGTTCTACGAATAAAGTTGAGCCTGTTGAAGACTGATCGTGAATTAAGCCCTTGATTTGCCCACGGAATTCGCTTTTTACGGGAACAACGTATCTATCCCCTCTCATCGTAACGATTGAATCTTGCAAATATTTACTTTGAGAGCGAACGTAATAATTAAGCTTTTCCTTAACTTGCTCGTTTAATCTTCTAATTTTTCTTCTAATCTGATAGAGCTTTTCACTTGCAGTATCGGCTATTTTATCTTCCGAAAGAATTTTCGTGGTGATATCCTCTTCTAAATATTTATCAAAATAAATACTTTCTGCAATACTGCGAAGAGCTACGATTTCTTCATCTACGATTGAAGTAATACTATTATAAACTATTCTTGAAGAGCGTAAAATGCGCGCAACGCGTAAAAGCTCCCCCATGGACAAAACAGAACCGCGCTTCGCTCTATCTAGCTCGTCAGTAATCGAATCAAAAAACTCTATACCGCTTACACCGTGAGTGAAAAGCAATTTATATGCCTCTGAAGTCTTTTTTAAAAGGAAGGACACCTCTTCAAAATCTGCTAAAGGGGTTAACTCTTCAATAATTTGTTTAGAAAAATCTAGAACTGCGTGCTTTGCGCATAAGGTGAGTATTTTATTGTATTCTAAAGTTGTTAATACTCTTTTTTCAATCATTATTCAACACCTTTAACTAAATTACCGGAAGTAAAACTAAAGTTTACGTTTTCTTTGTTTTTTAAATAAATATCAATCAAACTGTTGATTTGCTTAGTATTTAACGTTGTAAAATCAAAAATTTGCTTTTTAAATGAGGTTTTGCTTCTTAATAAGCTTTCATTGTAAATTTCAAAACGACATTCAGAAAGTTTATATCTTCTAACCGTAAAGGTCCTTCCTGAAGAATCCTTGAGCCTTAAAAAGTCTCCACGTTTGCAAGAAGAGCATTGTTTTGAAAATGGGCAATACATTAAAGACATAATCTTAATTTGCCCCAGTGAAAGCACGTAGCCTTCTTTCATGTTTGCAATTTCATTTTTAGAAAGCTCTTTTGATAACGCTATTTCAGTTATTCCTTCAGTTATTAATTGGTCATAAGTTAAATTGTTCGTTACGTTTAACTCTACACCGGCAAAATATTTCTTTTTATATCGTTTTGCTAAAAATAAAGCGCTTGCGCTCTCACAGTATAAACCGTCAAAATCGGCTACCCTAGAAGCAATAATGTTTTCATCTTTTTCATTTAAAAAAGCCGGAACATATAAATATTTTTCTACTTTAAATCTTTTTGCTTGAGCAAAAAAGCGTTCAAATTCAGAGTTATCGTTGTAGTTATTAGGACAAAATACTAAATTTTTAAGATTTATAATCGGATTAAAATCAAAATTATTAGAAATAACCGTTATTTCATTTAATTCATCAATATTTGAGGAACTAATTTGAATTGATTCACTATCAAAATCAGTTTGTACTTCTTTAACGTTAGCAAAAGAATAAAAATATTCTTCATAGGCTTTTGCGCGCAGTGAATTCATAGCCTTTTTAGGAATAAAGACCTTTTCAGTCATTACGCAAGAGGGCGTAACCTCAAAAGGATACACGTCTTTTTTTCTTAAATTTTCTTTAACTTCGGTTTTCGTTACCGCGCTGGTAATTGCTGGCGCTACGATAAAATCAGAATAAAACTCTGCTCCATTTACAGTTAATTTTAAAGGATCGCCTATTACAGCTTCTAAAACAGCTTTCACAGGAAACAGTTTTTTTGCTAACGAAAATTTTTCAGCAAGTGAAACGTCCTTAGTAATCGCCAACTCGCTTCCAACAAAAGCCTTTTCTTTAAACAGTACTACAACCTTGCCGTTTTTGTTAACGGCAACTGCATGACCTGTTTCAACACCGCCCGTTAAAATTTTAAAGCTGTCCCCTTCTTTAATATTATGTTTAAGCCCGCATAAAATCAATTGATTACCTTTTACGGCGGAAACGGTTGCTATTACGCTACCGATATGACCTTGGACTTTATCGGAAATCAATCGTTTGTCTTGACCGAAGAAATACCCTTCAGTATAATCCCCACGATTAAACGAACGCTTTAAATTTTCATATTTCCCTCTTGAAAAACCTTCGCCGCTTAAGAGTGAATCGTACATATCACACGAAGCGCAAACGTATTCAAAACTACGCATTCTACCTTCGATTTTAAAGCTTATTACGCCAGACGAAATTAATTCGCTTAAACGGTTAACCATAGATAAATCACTTAAGGATAAAGCGTATCTGTTTTCATCCTTTACCCCCTCGCCTTCATAGTGATAAAGCTTTCTGCACGGTTGACGGCATAATCCCCTGTTACCGCTCATTCCGCCAATGAAGGAGCTAAAATAACAATGTCCTGAAAAGCAGGTGCAAAGCGCGCCTTGAACGAAAACTTCAGTTTCTATTAATTTAGATATCTTCTTAATTTCTTCAATAGGGGTTTCTCTTGCAAGCACCACTCTACTAAAGCCGTAAGAAATTGCTTGCTTTGCTCCGTCTACGTTATTAACGCCCGCCTGTGTACTCAGATGTAAAACAATACCGGGGAAACATCTTTTTAACAACCTACCCAAGAAAATATCTTGAACGATAAAAGCATCTACACCGGCGTTATATGCTTCGTTAATACATTTAAAGTATTTACTCAACTCACTGTTTTTTATTGCGGTATTAACGGCTACGTAAACCTTTACATTAAATACGTGGGCGTATGCAACAACGAATTTAAGACGATCCAACGTAAAATTGCCTGCATTTTTGCGCGCAGAAAAATCAGAGAGCCCTAGATATACAGCATCAGCTCCATGATTAATAGCGCCATAAAAATTTTCCTCACAGCCTGCAGGCGCAAGCAATTCTACGTTCTTATCTCTCATAATTACCTTAATTTAATATTGTTTTGATCTAAGAAGAATAAAATTTTCTTAATAAATGAATCAACCTCACCTTCACCAAAGGTCTTTTCTAATGATGAGAAGGTCAGTCTGTAAGCTACACTTTTCTTTCCTTCTTCTACTCCTTTACCGGTATAAACGTCAAAGAGCTTAACTGATTGAAGGTTCTTACCACCCCTTGCGCAAATTAGTTTTACTATTTCAGCGTTAGGTGTATCAATATCAGCAATTAACGCTAAGTCACGCTCTACTGAAGGAAATCTAGAAATATGCTTATAACCTATTTTACCGGTTAATAATAAATCTATTGCATCATAATCAAGCTCTGCAACGTAAATTCTTTTATCCACGCCAAGCTTTTCTCTGATTTGTGGGTGAATTTCGCCAAATACGCCTAATACTTGCTCCCCACAAATTATTTTAGCACATCTGCCAGGATGTAAGTAAGGTGCGTCTGCTCTTTCGTATACGCATTCGCTACCGATATGCATAAACTCAAGAAGTTCTTCAATTACACCTTTTACGGTAAAGAAATCTTCCTTGTCGCCGAATACACCTAAGGTTAATCTAGCATTTTCAACGGGAAGCTCTGTTAAAGGAAGGGCTTTGGGTAAGTATACCTTTGATAATTCAAACAAACGACCGCTTAAATTCTTTTTGTTTAAATTACGAACCATATTGTAAACCATAGAAGGAATAAGCGTGGTTCTCATTACGCTCATATCTTCACCTAAAGGATTCATGATTTTAACGTGAGCGTTTTCAGGAGCATCCTTATCTAAACCAAAGGTTTCATAATCCTTTTCTGAAACGAAAGAATAGGTTAAAGTTTCATTAAAACCCTTTGCTATAAGAGCGTTTTTAAGCCTATCTTCGTTAAGCTGTCTTTGAGTCTTGCCACCGTTGGTTATAGTCGCATTCTCTAAAAGACGGCATTCAATATGATCGTAACCGTAAATTCTAATAATTTCTTCTGCTAAATCGGGGAAATCGTCAACGTCATCACGCCAAGCAGGAACTACGGCTTCAAAAGAGTTACCGCTTTCAGTAATAACAAAACCCAAGCTTTCTAAAATACCCTTTTGAATATCGTTAGCAACGTCAACTCCTAAAACCTTATTAATGCTTTCGTATGAAGTTTTAATAACTTTACTATTAAGCTCTTCATTTAATACGTCAACTGTTTTACCGCAAATGGTAGCTGATTGGGTTTGCTCGATTAGGTTAAGAGCCCTACAAAGCGCGCGTTCTACGGTGTAACTGTCCACACCCTTTTCAAAGCGAGCTGAAGAGTCTGAACGTTGACCTAATGACTTTGAGGTTTTACGAACGTTATCGCGTTTAAATTTTGCGCATTCAAATAAAATATTCTTAGTATCATCAGCGATACCGCTATCCTTACCGCCCATAATTCCTGCTAAAGCAACACCCTTTTCGCCGTCACAGATAAGAAGATTCTCGCTGGTAAGAGTAAATTCCTTTTCGTCTAAAGTAACGATTTTCTCGCCGTTTTCAGCTCTGCGAACTATAATTGCGTTTTTAGCAAGAAAATCTGCGTTGAAAGCGTGCATAGGTTGCCCCATTTCGAGTAAAACGTAATTAGTTATGTCAACTATGTTATTAATAGCCCTTATACCCATAACGGCTAATCTTCTTTGCATCCACTTAGGAGAAGGCTTAATTACTACGTCTTTCAAATATTTAGCGCAATATCTTGGACAAAGCTCACCGTCTTCAACGGTTACGGTTATAGGACATTCCGCACCAGCTTCAATTTGAGTATAGTCATAACTAGGCTCTTTTAAAGGTCTATCTAAAATAACTGCAACCTCACGCGCTAGACCTAAAACGCTTTGGCAATCAGGTCTGTTAGCCGTAACGCCGATATCAAATACAACGTCTTTAGTGTTTAAAAGCTCACTTACGTCCGCACCTAATGGAAAATCGTCATGAAAAACTAACACGCCGTCGAATGAAGCGCCGTCGTAATATTCTTCAGTTATACCAATCTCTTCGCCGCCGCAGAACATACCGTCTGAATCAACGCCACGAAGCTTGCCTTTTTTAATTTGCATTCCATCTGCTAAAACAGCCCCGTCTAAGCTAACGGGAACTAAATCGCCAACCTTAATATTTTTAGCGTTAGTAACGATTTGTAAATTTCCGTGAGCACCGGCATCTATTTGACAAACTGAAAGCTTATCTGCGTTAGGATGCTGATCAATTTGCATAATTTTACAAACGACTATTTTTTGGACTTGTTTATTAACTTCTATAACTTCTTCAACTTCAAATCCGCAAGAGAAGAGCTTTTCTTTTAATAATTCAACGGAAATTCCGCTTAAATCAACGTATTCGTTTAACCAACTTAAAGGTAATTTCATTTTTTACTCCTCCTCTTCTTACTTGAACTGTTTTAAAAATCTAACGTCGTTTTCAAAGAACAGTCTGATATCGGGAATACCATATTTCAACATAGCAATACGTTCAAGGCCGATACCAAATGCAAAGCCTTGATATTCATCAGGATTTATATTGCAGTTTTCTAAAACGCGACGGTTAACGATACCCGCTCCTAAAACCTCTATCCAGCCTGTTCCCTTGCAAAGATGACAACCCTTGCCCTTACATTCAAAGCAAGTTACGTCAACCTCAACGCTGGGTTCAGTAAAGGGGAAATATGAAGGACGCAAACGGGTTTTTAAATCGTCCTTAAACATCTTCTTTAAAAAGGCTTCTAAAGTTCCCTTTAAATCACATAAGGTAATATTCTTATCTACAACTAGCCCCTCCATTTGATGAAACATAGGGCTATGCGTAGCATCGTCATCTGCACGATAAACCTTACCCGGGCTTAAAATCTTAAGAGGTGGCTTCTTTTCTTGCATTACACGCGCCTGACCTGAAGAGGTTTGCGTGCGAAGTAAAATGTTTTCGGTTATATAAAGAGTATCTTGCATATCTCTTGCAGGATGATCTTGAGGAATATTTAATAATCTAAAGTTGTATTCGTCAAGTTCAATTTCAGGGCCTTCATAAATTTCAAACCCCATACCGGCAAACGCTTCTATCAACTCGTTTCTTACTAAATTAATGGGGTGTAAAGAGCCTAAATCATCTTTTTTACCGGGCATAGTAACGTCTACTCGTTCACTTGCAAGAGCGTTATTCATCTCTGCACTTTTTAGTTCGCTTTCCTTTTGGCTCATAACGGTGGTGATTTTTTCACGAAGCTCGTTAACCATTTGACCAACCTTAGGACGTTCCTCTTGTGGTAAATCACGCATACCCTTTAACAATCCCGTTACGAGACCGCTTTTTCCAAGATAAGCAACTCTAATTTCATCAAGAGCTTTTAAATCGTTAGCCTGTGAAATCGCATTGAGCGCATTTTGGTAAATTTCATTAATTTTTTCTTGCATAATACTCCTTTTATTGCATTAAGCGCATATAAATTTTTCAAATTATAATTTTAGCAAAAATAATTAGCTAAAATAAAAACGCCCTACTATCATCAGATAATAGGGCGATAAATATCGCTGTACCACCTATTTTCGCAAAATAATTGCCTTATTTTAAGCCGTAACGTGGCTAAACGTTGCATTCTACCGGTAAAAACCCTCTTTGCAAAGCTCGGAAGCGAACGGTATTCTAACTCTGAACGGAATTCTTTCAGCCACGAAATTCCTCTCTTTTGAACAAACCTTTTAGATAACCCTCTTCGTCATAGCCTTTAAAGTTGTGATAATATTATATATTATAATATTAAACCAATAAAATGTCAAATGAAAAATTAGGGCATTTTAGTAATATTTCCAGATTTAAGTTATTATTCAGAAACTTTTCCGCTTGCAAGAACTTGCACGTCTAAATAGGTTGATGGGACTTCCCCAACTATAAGATTATCAAATAGAACTATCTCAATATTACCATCGTAATATTCACGGTAAAAAGGAGCAAAAACTGTTATCTCAGTAAAAATTACGGCAGAAAGAGTTTGTCTTGTTTGATTAATTCCCGCAGAGGTAAACGTACGAACAATTTTACACTCAACGGAAAGCGCAGTGGTCAATTTCACGTTTACTTTTGGGCCATACCCGGCAAGCAATTTAACACCTGAAAATGCCCCAAGCGGTATTTCAAAACCACCTGATACGTATTCGTTCATATAATCGTAACAATCTAAAGCAAGATTTTTTACTATGTAATTTAAGAGCAGTGCGTCAGTTTCTATAAAAACTATTTTTCCGTTATTATCCTTTTGAATTTTATATAAGTCGTTTATTTGAACCTTATCAGAAATACACTTTTCTATTGCATAGTAACTGCAATTTGATATATTAGATTTAAATATTTCACCACCAGCTTTTAAAACGAGTTTTACTGTCGAAAAATATATTAAAGATAACACAACGTCAAAGCATATTGCAATTAATAATAGCTTTCTTTTAAATTTACTGCATTTTTTCACCTTATATTATATGCAAACTTAATTTATTTTTGACCTTGGTTTAAAAATTAAAGCCACTATAAAGCTAAAGATTATTGCAGCGGTAACACCAGCGCTAGCAGCAGTAAAACCGCCGGTAATAGCTTCAATTAGCCCCTCCTTTGCTCCCTTTATTGCGCCGTTTGCAAGCAGATACCCAAATCCGCTAATAGGCACGGTTGCACCGCTACCGGCAAAATCAACTAAATATTCATATACACCAAAGGCTTGTAAAACTACACCTGCAAGCATAAAGGAAACTAAAATTTTCCCGGCGGTAATTTTAGTATAATTAATTAAAAGTTGAGCTATCATACAAATTAGCCCACCAACTGTAAAAGCTTTTAGATAGGTAAAAATTATATCAGTCATATGTAATGCAGATTAGATCTGCAATTCAATCACGTTTGCTATGCCGGGTATTGATTCACCCTGCTGTGTTGATAAGGTAGAAAGCAACGCGCCTGTTGGAACGAATAGGATCTTGCGATACTTTTTAGCCATCATCATTTGATAAACGTAAGAATTAAATACAACTGCGCTACAACCGGCACCACTACCGCCTTGATACTCATCTTCCATTATATTGTAAATTAATTCACCGCAATCAACGTGATTATTATCGATATTAAATCCTGTTTTTTTAACTAAATCCTTTAAAATTCTAGAGCCTAGCGTTCCTAAATCACCAGTTAAAATCAGGTCGTAATCATCAGGAGTTTTCCCGCTAACCACAAAAAAATCTCTTATAGAATCAGCCGCAGCAGGAGCCATAGCCGCGCCCATATTGTTAGCGTCCGTTACTCCGTAATCCACCACCTTCCCAATTAAAGCAGAGGTAATTGAAATACCTTCATTAGCTAAAGAAATCAAGTTTGCACCCGCTCCCGTAACCGTCCACTGCGACTGAGCAGGTCTAGTCGTTCCCTGCTCTAAAGGAAATCTATATTGCCTTTCTGCCGTAGAAAAATGACTGCACGTGGCGCATAAAGCACTTTTTAAATAACCGCCGTCTGCTAAAAGCGCTCCAATAAGCATACTTTCTCCCATAGTTGAGCATGCGGTATAAACGCCTAAAAAAGGAAAAGCAAATTCTCTAGCCGCAAAAGATGATGAAATTATTTGGTCAAGTAAATCTCCACCTATATATACACCGATATCATCTTCCTTATACCCAGCCTTTTCAATCACTTTTTTAATAGTGCTTTGAAGCATCTTTCTTTCGGCAAACTCAAAGCTTTCTTCCCCAAAATACTCGTCTGCTACGATTTCATCAACGTAATTTCCCAAATTACCGCTTCCCTCTTTTTTACCGCAAACCGTAGCCGTTGAAATGATTTTAGGCTTATTTTTAAAAACTATTAGTCTACTCATAAATTACAACCCAAAAATATAATAAATTAAACCCACTAAAGCACTTGAAAAAACACCAAACACTATAATCGGTCCTGCCACAACGAACATCTTCGCTGCCATACCGTAAACGTAGCCCTCACTAACAAATTCCATCGCTGGTGATGCGACGGAATTAGCAAACCCGGTAATTGGAACTATTGAACCACCGCCCGCGTGCTTACCGATTCTATCGTACACACCTAACCCGGTTAATAAAACGCCCAAAAAAATTAAGACGACAGAAGTAGCCGCAGCCAAGCTATCTCCTTGAAGCTTTAGGTATAAATTAAAAAAGTATCTTATAAACTGACCGATACTACAAATAAATCCACCCACTAAAAAGCTATTTAGTAGACTACGCTTTTCGTTTGTTTTAGGCATGAATCTTTTAACGTATTCCTTATATTCTTCATTTGTCATAATTGGATTTTTAGTCATAATTCTTATCCTCTTTATAATCAAAATTAGGTAAAAAACTTTCCCTTTCTTCAAGCCTTTTTAACTCTTCATTTTCTTGTATCACGTAACGCTTTTTCATCAATCTTATTATGTTAATCAATACGATTTTTTATACAAAAAAGCTTCAGTAACACCATTTTGTTAAACATAATAATTTTTAAAATCATAGATAATATCTTTATTTTTTAACGATTTTATAAAATATTTATTTGCACGTATTAAATATTGTTTTCAAAAAAAGACAAAGAAAAAAAGGCAGATTACTAATCTGCCTTGGAGCTGATAGCCGGATTTGAACCGGCGACCTGCTGATTACGAATCAGCTGCTCTACCGACTGAGCCATATCAGCATTTCAAACCTAAAGTTTGAAATTATATTAAGTTAAGAGAAAATTTTAAATCCTCTTTCTTCTAACCAATTAATAGAAAGATCAATCCACTTAGCTACGTGCGCGTTAGCTGAATTAACCTCATCTGAAGCGGTTGATATTCCGTGCGGGCCGTTACCAAAAACGTGTAATGCAAAGGGAACTTCATTTTCTGCATATTTGCGAGCAAGTATTAACGTTCCAATAACGGGAACGACTGGATCGTTTGCAGTATGCCATAAAAAAGCTGGGGAAGAAAAATGAGTAACGCACTTTTCAAGCGATAACGTATTAGCAAGCTCGTCATTATTAGCTGTTAGATTTTTAAATGAACCAAGGTGACTATGTTCGCCAAATACCGTTACGGGATAGCTTAATACTACTGCAGTAGGACGGGCAAAATCACAGTTCCTTAAATCACTAATTACGGGGCTGTTAAATAAATTACCTAAGCAACCGCATAAGTGACCGCCGGCAGAAAAACCAATTGAAGCAACTTGATCTGGATCAACGTGATACTTCTTTGCGTTTTCCCTTATAAAAATCATTGCCATAGCAGCTTCCCTAAACTGAGTGGGATACACAAAGTCAGGTGCAACTGAATACTTAAGTACGAAAGCTTGAAAACCGTGAGAAAGATATGCCATCGCAATACTTTCCCCTTCCCTATCAGAAACGAAAGCGTAACCACCACCGGGTATTACCAACATTGCAGGGCGAACTCGCTTAGTATCAATTTCCGTAGAGTTATCTAAGCAATAAACCGTTAAAAAACCTTCTGCCTTTTCAGGTTTGGGAATATTAAAATATGTGTAAAGATCAATCCTTTCTACTAACATACTTATAACCTCCGCAAAACTGCTTGTTTATTTTAACATAAATAACTAATCTTTGCAACCGTTTTGCCCTGCTTTTACTTTATTTTTAATAAATTTTATGTTATAATAAATAAAAATATTAAGGTGGTTCTATGCAATATCATATTAGTACTGGTTTAATAATTAAACATTTTGAAGAAAATAACGGTTGCCCTTTATGCGACATAGAAAAAATAGTGGAAGCTAATATTTGCAGAGAGCTACTTGCTGACGGTTGTATGGATGACGACGTTCGCTCAGAGGTAAACGAAAAGGGATTTTGCCTTAAACACTTTGAACAGTTATACGAAATGCCCTCAAAATTAGGTTTAGCCCTTCAAACGACTACAAGAATGAATACTTTATTCAAAAAGTGTCTAACTCAGCCCACGAGTGTTAGAATGGCAAAAAGACAAAGCAAAGAACTTAATGAGCAAGCACAAACATGTATCGTTTGCGATTATACCGAAAAAGAAATGGTTAAATACTATAAAACCATTGCACAACTCTACGCCAATGAAGAGGAATTTAGAAAATTACTTTTGAACAGCGAAGGATTTTGCCTAAAGCATTACTCTAAACTACTTAATTACTGTGAATACGCAGGCTTTTCTGCTAAAAAATATTTGGAATGTCTTTACGATGTTGAAGCAAAAAGACTAAACAAAAGCGTTGAATTATTAAAAGCTTTTGCCAACAGACACGATTATCGCAACCTTGGAAAGCCCTTAGGAGAAGCCACCACTGCTTTACCTAGAATAAAAAATGATTTATTTGGAAAAAAATAAAAAAACCGCTGTTTTTTTCTTGACATTTGTTTAAATATGTAATATTATATTAGGGCTGTACAACACAGGCGCTGGTATGGCTCAGTAGGTAGAGCGCGTCCTTGGTAAGGACGAGGTCACCGGTTCAAATCCGGTTATCAGCTCCATTAAGGAACACTTAGTAAGTGTTCCTTATTTTTTTATCTTTACATTCAAAAAACTCCGAAGCGCTACTAATATAGTTTATTCTATATAAATAGACTGACTTTCGGAGTTTTTATCTTATTTCATAATAAAATCAGCTAAAAAGTTAACATTTGTTTATTTTTTTAATTTAAATGCATCACCCCAATAATGCGGAGCAAGCTCCTCAAGGCTTTTGAAAATTATTTCGTTATTTATATTTGTTACTGCAACCCTAACATCTTTACCCCAATAATATAATCTTTCCTGGCATATACCACATGCAGTAAGTATAACCGGATTTTCGTTTTCGTTATTTCTAGCGATACATAACGAATGAGTGATATGTAAATTAAGCTTTTGAGCTTCGCACATTGCACCTGTTTCCATACACAATTCAGCTGAAGCATTAGGAGATTCTAGATATACACTAATAAGATACTCACCTTCTTTAGTATACATTATTGCGCAACCACCCCAACCGACTGGGTATCTATAATTAATAAAAGCAAGGGCTTTTTCATACATAATTCTACCAATCTTTTTATCATTCATAACTACACACCTTATTAAGAATTAATTATAAGTCCTTTCTTAAAGTAGGACTAACTTTCAATTCTACTTCTTGAAAACTATTGTAAAAACTATTAGCACTTTCACTAGTAGCTCGTATTAAAAAATATTGATTTATTTTGTTGTTTTTGCAATCTTTTTCAAATTCATTAAACAAAGCTTTTGCCACGCCTTGCTTTCTATAATTTCTTAAAACATAAACCCAATCCACGTAAGCCATTTTAAATCCATCTTGTATACAGCCGTAAAAATGATATTCGATCCTTCCGATAACTTTGTCATCCAAAATTGCTAATATAGATTTTGTTTGTTTATAAAATTTATCTTTAACACGACTAATAATACTATCTTCATCAACGCAATCAATAAGCATTTCTTCAGGCTCTTCAATCAATGCTTGTTTTAAATAAGAAATATATTTTTCAACGTTAACTATACTTAAAAATTCGGTCTTCATAAGTCATAAACCTCTTTAAAACTTAAATTTGCTTTGCTCAACAAATTCAATATATAAATCACTTACTTTATCAATATCAAATATTAAAATTTTATCAAAAGAATATTTTTTACAAACAAATCGAATAAATTTAGCGGCAAGGAAATACCCGACGTCTGAATGCGAATAATATTTAACCCAATCACCAAAATATCTTTGGTTTTCAAACGTCATACTGTTTAAATCGTTATAAAAATCAATTTTAATTTGATTTAAATTATCCTCACACCACAACTTCCAACCATTGCAGTCTTGATGAAAATATTCAAAATCGCCAAACAGCATTTGCTCAAAATACATAGCGACGCCTTCAGTAAACAACTGCCATAAAAAAGTATCTTTATTACTTTCAATTTTTCTTTCCAACACGCCATATTGATTATGAAATACATGCCCTAATTCGTGGTAAAGTAAGCCACGAAATTCGTTTAATCCTTGCCAGTTTAACTCAATAATCTTCTCTATTCCTAACAAACAAAAAACTTTATCATCAACTTTTGTAACCCAACCAGCACCGTTACACAAACCCAAATATAGCACTATTTCAACATCTACAGATTTGTTGAATTTTTTAATCAATTCCCTTTCTAACCCGTTAGTAAGAATATCAAAATATTTAATTGCCCTGTTTACCTCTTCCTTTTGGATAAAAACGTTATTTAGAATTGGCAAATAATCCTTTTCAAAAGAGACTAACCCCGTTGAAATTGATTCACTCATATCATCAAAACAAAGTTGATACAATTTGGGGTTGATTAAATTTATATATTTTTCCCATTTATGAATATCAAAGCTACCATCTTTATAAATATTTGATATATCAGTTAATGTATTTAGTATATTCAATGGTATCCTCCTTTGAATTTTATAAACAATTACAGAATATTATTAAAATATAACAACAAAGGGGCTTTGAGCCCCTTTGTTAATTAATATCCAATTAAAGTTGCAAACCACAAAATTAATATTGTGAAGGCAAATACGAATAACTGTAATTTCCAGGTCCAGCGAACCCATTTGCCGTACGATACGTTAACCATTGAAAGCGATATAAGTAATACGGGGTTCGTGGGTAAAATAACGTCCGTAAACCCGTCTGCTATGCAGTAAGTTAAAATAAGTAGCGTGGGTGAAATACCTAAAACAGAACAAATGGGCAACATTAAAGGCATTATAAGCATAATCTTAGCAGATGCAGAGCCAATGAAAATTTGTAAGAATAAAATGAAGAAATAGATAAGTAAAATACAAACGAAGGGGCTCTTTCCATCCAATAAGGTTACAACGAAATTCATAATCGTATCAATGATTCCACTTTCAGTCATAACCAAGTTAACGGATGACGCAAAGCCAATCATAACAACTGCAGGAATCATTGCTAAAGCGCCCTGTCCTATATAAGCAAAGGTATCCTTTTTCTTTTCGCAAACGATAAGACCTACTATTATACCACCAATTAAAAAGCTTGCAGCGAGTAAAGGAATTGCATAGCTTGCTATTGCCCTTATACTGGCAGATAAAATTAAAATTGCAAGTTGAACTATAAAAAATACTGCAAAGGCTTTAAAGGTTTTCGTTTCGCCTTGACCTTCTTCTATCAAGCTAACGTCTAAATTCTTAAGCTTTTCACGGTCTAATTCGTAAGTTAAGGATTTCTTAGGATTAGCCGAAATGCGCTTAACGTACGCAAATAAGAAGGCGCAAACGATTACGTATATACAAGCAAAGAATACCGCCCTTAACCAAACTCCGTCAAAAACAGCAATATGTGCGCGCTCTGCAGCTAAACCAACAGAGAAGGGATTAGTAATTGCTGAAGAAAAGCCGAAGCAGGTAGCTAATAAACAAACGCCTAACCCGGTCATTGTGTCAAAACCGCATAAAAGCATAAAAATTACTACTACGGGCAACAGAGTTGCGAGCTCTTCAAACATTCCAAAGAAACTACCAAAAAGCATAAATACGAACACAGAAACGCATATAACAAGCTTGTTCTGCCCTGTAAAGCGTCTAACTATTCTACCTATAAAGATCTTAATACCGCCGGTTTTTTCCATTAAATTAAAAACACCGCTCATTACAAGTAAGAATAAGCTTATCATTATTATACTTAAACCGCCGTTTTGAGGATTAAATACTCTTACAGGCGCAGTTATTATACGCCAAATTTCAATACCTTCAATTTCGCCGACGGTATAAGTGCCGGGAACGATCTCCCAAACGTCAGGACTAACCTCAATTCTTTCAAAGCTTCCTTGCGGAATAAAATATGAAAGTGCCCCGCTAATAGCTAAAATAACTACTAGCAAAATCATTACCGTAATAAATGATTTCGTGCTTATAGTAGAAAATGCTTTTTCTTTAGTGTTGTTTTTTCCCATACAACCATCTCCTATTAATCAACTTACTTGTTGTATATTTCCTTCAATAAAATACTTGCGGTATACCACATAACACAGCTTCTTCTATCCTCGGGAATAAAATAGTAAATTTCCGTTCCTTCGTATATTTCAAAATCTTCCCCAGCGCCAAACAAAAGCCTATAAATCTTTTCTAATGGGAAGAATTTTTGTATTTCTTCACCGTCATCAGTTCCGGTATAGGTTAATCCGTTTTCATCAAGCACGCAAACGCCGTCGCCAGCATGTCTAATTTGATGATTACCCTTCTTCGCTGAGTGCATTAACTGAACCTTACTTTCAAGCTTAAACGAGCCTTCTAAAATTTCTTTGCGCATTTGCTCAATCTGATAATCATACCATTGTTGAAAATTTTCAAAGTAGGGATTATCGTTAAATGCATATCTATCATTCATGTTAACGGAAAAACCGCATTCCGTGCAATAAACACGTCTTTTATCAGTCTTTATCGTTAATTTTTTATTACATTCAGGGCAAACGTTAAGAATATTTTCTAATCCGCTTGCAAGCTCTTTATTCTTATATTTAACCTCCGGATGTGTCTTAAGCCACTCAAAATCATTATAAGTTAAAGTATTTATTACCTTTTCATCAAATTCTTCCTGTGAAAGCGCACTAGGCTCTCCCGCCTTAAATAGCAAATCAAACTCAGCTTCCACTAAAGCATGCAATCGTAATCCCTTAGACCACTTAGGATAAGCAAAATAATCGCCAAATAGTTTTAAGGTATAAACGTTGACGTTCATTTTTCGAATAAATTTTAAGGTGCTATCCTGTATATCTTCAAACTTTCCCGCAGTAGAAAGTCTAGCTTCGGGCATCATTACTAGCATTTCACCTTGGTTAATTACCTTTACGCAGTTTTTAGCATTTTCTATATCAGAGGTAAACATGCTCTTTGGAAAGCATCCGATAGAACGTAATACGCTATTGGCAAACTTATTGTAAAAATATAATCTTGCAGTTATAAATCTAGGATTATACCTGTGCAAAACTGTTCCGGCATAGAAAAAATCAGTAAAC
This sequence comes from Clostridiales bacterium, assembly GCA_015055965.1. Lineage (GTDB taxonomy): Bacteria > Bacillota > Clostridia > Christensenellales > Borkfalkiaceae > HGM11416. Next base: position 130,871 of record SVHG01000002.1, on the reverse strand, counting down.
GAACCGTGGTTACATAGCACGATACAAGGCTTTTCTATCTTTTCTATCCTTTTGTTTAATCTAAACTTCAAAAATGGTCGAACGAATATGCAAAAAAGCGTGTAGAAAAAGTAAAATGAAATATGACTTCTACCCGGCACTCCGCCCTTTTTTAAGTTGTTTTTCTTAGAGCTTTTATCCATAATTGACCTAAAATTTATTAATTTAACTTACTTAAATATATAATATTTAAGGTATACAAACATTTTATATCATTAAAAAAATTATGTCAAGAAAAGCAAAAGCAAAATTCGATTTTAAAGCGTTTAAAGGCTTTAACGGGCAAAAAATACATTTATAATTGTTTTTTTCTTGAAAAAAAGCTAATTTAAATTAGGCAATTGGTATCTTTTTGCCTAAAAAAATAAAAAAAGGAGCAAATTTGCCCCTAAAAAAATTAAATCTTAAATAATAATTCTTTTTAATTCAGTAGAAATATCCTTTTTAGAAAAATCACAAAATAAATCAAAGTTTTCAACGTTATCGTAAGCTGCAAGCCGACTAATCGACACCTCGTAAGCGGTCATCACTCTGCTTTCACTTTCACTGATTTTCTTAGTGTATTCTCTGCTTTGAATTCTTCCGGTTAAAGCAATTTTTTCCCCTACTGCCAAATTTCTTACAAATCTAGCATTTCTACCCCAAGCAATACAAGGAATATAATCTGACTTATTATACGCACGATTAACTGCAATTAACAAATCAGCTATTTCTCTGGAAAAAGGCGTAGTTCTATAAATTGGTGGCTTACAAATATAACCCGATAAAGCTATTGAGTTTGGATTTTGCGGATACTCTTCATCACAAAGTTCTCTTACAAATACCGTTAACATTAAACGACTCTTTCCGTCTATAATTTTGTTATAGCTTCTAAATTGCCCTATTGCGCATATTATAGATCCAATTTCAAGCTTTTTTGCTTCCATTAGTCGTTCAGAAATAGTAACCGGTAAAACGTCTGTTTGCCCAGATAATCTTTTAACGCTTACGTTCATCTCGTAAAAGCCTTCACCATATACCTCGTGCGAAAAATTTGCTTTAGACAAAACTTCACCGTAAATATACACTTTGTTGTTTGGTTTTTCAATGTAATTCATATATTCTTCCTCCAAAGCGTGTAAACGCTATAATTATTGCTTAATCTGTGTTCCGTCATTCAACATGACGTAATTATCCTTGTATATTAGCTCACTTATTTTTACAAATTTATAGCCTTTTGCGGTTAAATCTGCAAAAATTAAAGGCAAGCTTTCCGCAGTATGCTTTCCGTTGTTATGACATAATATAATTGAACCATTCTTTACTTTAGAAATAACCCTTAAGGAAATATCTTTTGCACTTAAATCCTTCCAGTCTAAGCTGTCAACGTCCCATTGAATAGTATATAGACCTAACTTTTCGGCTCTTTCCAGCAAAAGGTTGTTATATTCACCAAAAGGCGCTCTAAAAAGTTCTATTTTAGTATTTGATATTCCCTCAATTACCCTGCGAGAATAAACCAATTCTTCATCAATTGCATCGCTAGAGAATTTTGACATATGCGAATGTGTTTTGCTGTGTGTTCCTATTTCATGTCCCTTATCGACTATTCGCTTTACATCCTCAGGATATTTTTCAGCCCAAAAAGAAACCATAAAAAAGGTTGATTTTATTCCGTAAGCTTCCATATTATCCAAAAGATTTTGCGTATATTCGTTTCCCCAAGCACAGTCGAAAGATATAGCAACCACTTTATCTTCCCGTTCCACCCTATAAATAGGTAGTTTTCTAGTTGCATAACCGCACGTTATAGCTTTAACGGCATCCCCATTTATCACGTTAAAGGTAATTACGTAAGCTAAAAAAATAATTATTAATAATATTGCTACGTTTTTTAGACTCTTCTTTTTAACTTTTGGGTTGCCAATTAATTTTATCAAATTTAATCCCCTTTATTTTGTCGACTATTGTAGAATTTAGTCTACTTATGCCGAATTTTAACTGCTTGATAATTTAATTTATGCTATTTATACTAAAAAAATGAATAAAAAAACCGCAAGGAAATTCCTCACGGTAATTTTATATTTAATTTACGTCATCGCTATCAGTCGGAATAAAAAAGCCGTCGTTTAAATCCTCTTCTAATCCTACAGTTAGTTTTTCTGACGATTCACCATCATCAAATGGAATAAACGGTTTTGAATTTTCAATTCCAAATTCTTTATTAATTACGGCTATTCTCTTGTTAAAATCCAAAACTATTTCAATTAATATCTTTTGCAATTTTTGTTTATAGTTTTTCTCTACTTGCTCTATATCCTTCTTTTTTAAATTAACAAGAGCCGTCATCTTTTTATTGTTTTCATCAAGCTTAGCTTCAATTAAGCGAAGCGATTTAATTAATTCACTATCAAATTCTTGCACAACTTGAAGTATTTCACCAAACAAAGTAGTAGCTTTACTCTTAATATCTGCATTTTCATCTCTATCCTTGGTTAGCTTGCTTAACTCAGTAATTTTATCTCTTTGTCCAATTTTAATTGCAAAATTAAGAACTTTTTTGGATTCAATGCTAAATGCATCAGTTAATTTTCTTCTTTCAGAAACTAGATTTGCAAAATCACGACCTAATATATTCGCCGCCTCCTTTGCCATTTCTCTTTTTTCCTGCTCTATTATAGATTTGATTTTATTTTTAAACTCAGATTTAAGGCGATCCAATATTTCTTGATATTCAGTCCTTTCATCAATTCCTAATTCAGACATAATTACCCTTAGTAAACTTTTGATTTTTTATACGATACGTCAACCAATCATTCGAGAAGTAAATTTAAAAGCGGTATTCATATAGCCGTGGATAAAGCCTGCCAAAATTAACGTTATAAACAGCATTATTAAGCAAATTATTAGCGGATTAAATTTATTTCTCAAGACTAACCTCCTAGCCGTTAAGGGCTTATGTAAGGTTATAAATTTTTAAGGTAGTCTATTTCATATTTAGATAGGGGGCGACATTTTCCACGGTCTAGCCCGGTTAAACCTAGATTTCCTATCTTTATTCTCTTTAAAAATACAACTTCTTTACCAACGGCTTCAAACATACGGCGAACCTGTCTATTTCTACCTTCAGTAATGGTTATAGACAGTTTCGTGTACTTTTCATCAACTGAAACCACGTGAAGGTTACACTTTTTTGTTAATTTACCGTCAATCTCAACACCGGTACGAAGCTTGTTCAACATAGGCTCATTAACAGTTCCTTCAACCTTAATTACATAAGTTTTAGGAATTTCATTACGGGGATGAGTAAGTCTATTAACTAAATCGCCGTCGTTAGTAAAAACAAGTAACCCCTCCGAATCATAGTCTAAACGACCAACAGGGACTACTCTTGACGCAGTTTTAGGTAATAAATCCATAACGGTTTTTCTACCTAAATCATCCTTTACCGTACAAACGTAGCCCTTTGGCTTATTCATTATATAATATAAATTCTTTTCTACTAACGCAATCTTTTTTCCTTCCACACAAACGGAATCTCTTCTTTCATCAACGTCTTGACCGAGTGCAGGTCTTTTTCCGTTTACGGTTACCTTACCGTCTTCAATAAGCTTATCGCAAAAACGGCGACTACCCACACCGCATTGAACTAAAAATTTGTTAATTCTCATAAAGCACCTAAATTTTTTAAATAATTTTATTTACCCTATAATAGTAAAGATTTTTCGTTCAAAAAGCAACTGTTTTTTTAGCAAAATTTTAATTGTTCCGCTTTCTTGGTTAAATTTTTCCAAAATTTGTCCGTTTTTATCTATATCTAATTGATATTCTATTTCTTTTATTTCGTTATCCTTCAACGGATAAAACAAATCTTCTTTTACATATACCGGTAATATATTTCCCTTTTTCGTTTTAATTTCCCCTACCGCTTTATCTTTAGAAAGGAGTTTTATTCTTTTATAGTTGGAATAAGAGCTATTAAGCAATTCTTGCGAACGCTCAAACATTGGACCACAATTTAAAACTACGCAAATCAAGTTAAATTCATTTTTTGATGAAGAAGAAACTAAGCATCTGCCTGCCTTTTTTGTATATCCAGTTTTAACACCGGTAGCATATTCATAGTTAGTTAGCAACTTGTTTTTATTATATAAAGTCCGTGCATTTTCACCATTACCAATATTAATTTTTTTAGTAGAAACAATTTTTCTAAACAATTCGTTTTTCATTGCGTAAGCCGTAATAAAAGCTAAATCTTTAGCAGTGGTATAATGCCCTTCACAGTCTAGTCCATGAGGGTTTTTAAATGAAGAATTTATTGCTCCTACTTTAAATGCTAACTCATTCATTTTTTGCGCAAAATTTTCTATACTCCCCGATAAAGAGCAAGCAAGCGATACCGCACAATCATTCCCCGAACGAAGCATTAATCCATATAATAATTCTTCCACGGTAAGAACTTCATCTTCTTTTAAATATACACTTGAGCCTTCTACTCCCGTCCATTCTTTTCTAATTCTTATTTCTTTAGTAACGTCATAGTTTTCTATAACGGTGATGCACGTAATGATTTTTGTTAAGCTTGCCATTGGGCGAATTTCTTCTTCGTTTAAAGAATGTAAAATCCTACCACTTTCAGCATCAATAACTATTTCACACGAGTTACCCTGAGCCCTTACGTTAGCAGTTACGCCAAACATAAAAACAAATATAATCGTAGATATTATCAGTATTTTTGAAAGTTTTTCTATTGTGTATTTCATTTCAATTTTTCACTCAAATTTTTAATAATTGCTAAAACCGATTCAAAAGAATCACTACCTTTTACAACTCTAAAACCACTCCCATTATCAACTAAAAACGAGTTTGGCTTTAAGCTGCAAACGGTAAAAGAACCACCGGCAAAATGATTGCCTACTGCTTTAGAAACTTTAACGTCACCGTATTCCCCACCCCCACCAAAACTAACCAAGGTAAGATTAGAAACCGGAATAACCGTTTGCCCTATTTCATTTTTAATTGGTTTACCAACGATTTGCTCACTACTAATTTCACACAACTTTTCTATTGTGGTTTCAATGAGTTTTTCGGCATTGCTTTTAATTTCTTTTTCCATTTTTCCACCTTTTCTAAAATTACTTTTACACCAAGCGAGAGCAAATAAAATACATTTATCCATAGCTTTATCTGACCGATAAAACTTACTCTACTTTCATCAATAATTACAACGTCATTTTTAATTTTTAAATAAGGCATTTTGCTATGCAGTATTGGCGCAATGATTTCCCTAAGAAAAACAAATGCGCTTACAGTTAAAGCTTCGGCTTCATTTTTAATACTACTTATCAAACACGATTTAAGACTATAAAGGCTTAGTCCTTTTAATTTATTAATACTGCCCTTTTGTTTTAAAACATCATTCCACCTTAACTTAAAGGCCTTTTTATCTGACAAATGAATAGCTATTCCAAAATTTTTTATTTCACAATAACCGCCCACTATCGGCAGAAAATTAACGGTAAAAGTAAAATACCCCTTTTTATCACTTATTATTATTTCTAAAATAACGTTTATTGGAAAGAATAGTATAACGAAAATTATTGGATAAATCCATATCGCTTGCATAAAAATATCTTTGGTAAAAAATACGTAAATATACGCATAAATATTAAAAAATTTATAAAAGTGCCAAAATTTACTTGCTATTTAAAAGTCTATGTGCTATTATATTAAAGCACTTGAGGCCTCATGGTCAAGCGGTCAAGACGTCGCCCTCTCACGGCGAAAACAGGGGTTCGAGTCCCCTTGGGGCTACCATCACTATAGGTTTATATGTATTTTGCATATAGACCTATTTTTATTTTTTGTGAGGCTAAAATCGGCGTTTAATAGCAAAAATTAAGACCTATAAGAGCATTTTCACGCTTTTATAGGGCTTTTTTAATGCAATTTTTTAGAAAAAACGCCACGATAGATTTTGCCCCAAACATACAACAGTAAACAACTTTGCCTAAATTACACTAAATTTATCCATTAACGAAAAAAAATGAGTTTAGTCTTAATCTAAACTCATTTTTTTATTTGAAATTATTTTTATAAAGATCAAAAATTTTGAAGAATATAATTAGTCTATATTATATTCCTTTTTAATTTGCTCTAAATCCTTCATCCAAAGCGCATAAGAAGCGTCACTAGGCATATTTACCCCACCCCTTGAAGATAACGTTAAAGGCGCTACCTTTACGCTATCCGGCTGACAAGAACGCTTGAACTGTTGAGTAAAAAATCTTCTTACAAATGAATGTAGCCATTTATAAATGGTTTGGGGCGTGTATAACTCTTTAAAAGCGTGAATTGCAATATAAAATACTTTGGAAGGCGCAAAACCGTGTTTTAATAAGTGATACATGTAAAAATCGTTTAAAATATAAGGTCCAACAAAATCTTCGGTAGGCTGTGTTTGTTCGCCGTTCTTTGAAGGCATTAATTCTGGACTAATAGGCGTGTCGGCTATATCTAGCAAGGTTTCACCTAAAACGCCACCTCTTTTGATACCTTCATTAACAACTATCGCTCTAACTAATGTTTTAGGTACGCTAGCGTTAACTGCATACATAGACATATGGTCACCGTTATAGGTTGCCCATCCTAAAGCGCCTTCTGACATATCGCCCGTACCAACCATTAAACCGTTAACCTTATTAGCGTAATCCATTAAAACTTGTGTGCGTTCACGAGCCTGCGCATTCTCATATACGACGTTATGCACGCTTGAATCATGCTCGATAGCCTCAAAATGCTTTACGACGCTTTCTTTAATATCAATTTCTAAGAAAGTACATTTTAATTCGCGTGATAAAACTATCGCGTTGTTATGCGTTCTATTACTCGTTCCAAAGCAAGGCATAGTTATGGCTATTAAATCCTGTGGCTTTCTTCCGGCAAGCTTTAATGCTCTTTCGCAAACCAGCATTACAAGAGTGCTATCTAAACCGCCTGAAACGCCCAAAACGAGCTTAGAAACGTTAGTATGCTCTATTCTCTTTCTTAGACCTTGGGCTTGAATTTCTAAAACGCTATCGCATCTAGCAGCTCTACGAGCCTCATCTTCGGGAACGAAGGGAGAAACGGTATATTTTCTTTCTAACTTAAAGTTTTCGTTTGAAAGCGCAAAGTCAACGTAAGTATAATCAGTGTCTTCACGACTATATTTAAATTTTTTAGAGCGCTCGTATTCTAAAAAGGCGCAATCTATATCGCCGATAGCAATACCATCACCAAAAGGCTTACTTTCTGCAATAAATCTACCTGCCTCGTTGACGATATCGTGACCTCCACAAACAATGTCTGAAGTGCTTTCTCCCTTACCTGATGAAGAATAAATGTATGCGCATAAGCATTTTGATGCGTGTATAGCAACCATTTGTCTTCTATATTCCTCTTTACCAACCGTTTCGTTACTGGTTGATAAATTAGCAACTATAGTTGCGCCAGCCAATGCGTGTGAAATTGAGGGTGAATTAGGCACCCATAAATCCTCACATATTTCGCAGGCAACCTTCATTTGTGGCATTAAACTGTTTTGCAAAATAATCTTATAGCCAAAAGGAACTTTTTTACCGAATAAATCTATATAAACCGTTTTATCATCTGGCTCACAAAACAGTCTTCTTTCAACAAATTCATTATAGTTTGGTAAGTTCTTTTTAGGAATAACAGCTAAAATTTCGCCGTTACATATTGCAACTGCGCAGTTATACATACGGCTAAAATATCTAAAGGGAATACCAACAAAAATAAGCATATCAAGGCCTTTAGAAAGCTCTGCTATTTGCTTTATGGAATTTAAGCATTCGTTAACAATACAATCATGCAATAATAAATCGCCTGCAGTATATGAAGAAATATTAAGCTCTGGAAAAACTGCAACGGAAACGCCTTTTTTGTGCGCTTTCTTAATTAAATCAATGGTAGTTGCGGTGTTAAAGGTGACGTCTGCAACCCTAACTTCATTTGTTAAAGCGGCACATTTAACGTAACCGTAACGGTTTACGCTGCCTTGATTTTTAATCGGTTCTTCCTCACCCGTTAAAGTAACTCCTAAAGCTGCAGCTAATTTTTTGGCAGTGCTTATTTTAACACTAGCAATACCGCCGGAAAAAAGCTTATTTACCGTTCCTAGCGAAACCCCGGACTTTTCAGAAAGCTCTTTTAGAGTTATGCCCTTTTGTTTTTTTGCTTCTTTTAAAATTTCAATAGTATTCATAATAACCTCATTATTTTGATTTTACCATAAATTATAAACTATTGTAAAGTGAATTATAATAAAATTTAAAAAGTATTAAACTTTTTTTTAAAATCTTTATACTTAAATTAACTTGACAACAACAAACCTTTATTCTATAATTAATTTATAAAATTCAGGAGCATAATTTTATGAAAATAGACGTTCGTAAATATAAAGATTTTTATTTTGAAACTGCTAAAAAAATTTTTAACACACCAAGTCCTACCGGCTATTATAGAGAAATAGAAGAGATTTTATCAAGCTATGCTAAGGAATTAGGCGTTAGCATAACGAGAACGAATAAAGGTTGCTTTATTCTTACCCTAGAAGGCAAAAAAAATGAGGCGTTAGGGCTTGCTGCGCACGCTGACACTTTAGGCGCTATGGTAAGAAGCATTAGTAATAACGGCTTAAATTTTACAAAAATCGGTAGCCCCGTGCTTACTACTTACGACGGTGAGTATTGCACCGTAATTACAAGAGAAGGTAAAAAATTTAGCGGAACTTTTTTATCAGTTAACCCCTCTAAACACGTATATTCGGATAGCGATACTCTTTCCCGCACGGAAGATACCATGTACGTTCGCCTAGATGAAGTAGTCAAAAATGCAGATGATATCAAGAAATTAGGCATACAAGTTGGCGATTATATAGCGTTAGATCCAAAAACTACGGTAACAGATTCCGGATTTTTAAAATCTAGATTTATAGATGACAAAGCTAGCGTAGTTGCCCTATTAACCGTATTAAAAATCCTAAAGGATAACGCTATAGTTCCCGAATACACCGTAAAAATTCTTATCACAATGTACGAAGAGGTAGGTCACGGCGCAAGCTTCATTCCAGAAGGCGTAATTAAAATGCTTTGCGTTGATATGGGGTGCATCGGCAAAGACTTGACTTGCAACGAACACCAAGTAAGCATTTGCGCAAAAGATTCCCACGGCCCGTACGACTATAATTTCACAAGCGAGTTAATTGACCTTGCTAAAGCTAATTCTATTGATTTCGCTATTGACGTTTACCCCTACTACGGCTCTGATATAGGCGCTATGTGGTCTGCAGGATATGATATACCCGGCGCTTTAATTGGAACTGGCGTTCACGCTTCGCACGGAATGGAAAGAACTCACTTTGACGGAATTGCAAATACTCTATCTTTAATTTTACTTTATTTGGGCGTAAATTAATTTAATAAAAAAGAAAAGGCCTTCCGTTTTTTGCGGAAGGCTTTTTATATAAAATTATAAAATTACTTAATACTTTCTGCTATAGCGACTAACTTTCTTAAGCGATGATTTAAACAGCTTTTAGATATATTAAGCATATCTGCAAGGTCACTTAAGGGGTAATCACTGTATTTTAATCGCGCTTTAGCGGTTTTTTCAAGCTCTGGTGAAAGAGCTTCTAAGCCAATAGTTTCTGCTATTAATTTTATAGCGTTACATTGTTTTAAGCTTGCTTCAACCTGCTTATTAACGTTAGAAATCTCACAGTTGGTAATTCTGTTCGTGTTATTTTTAACGTCACGCATAATAACTAAATCGGAAAACTCAAAAACCGCCGAATTAGCCCCCATATAGGCAAGTAAATCTTTAATTTCTTCGTGCTGTTTAAAGTATACTATAAAGCTATTCTTGCGTTCAATTAGTTTTGGAAAAAATCCAAGCTCTCCAAGAAGAGACGAAAAATGCTGAGCAGTTAAATATTTAGAAAATACAAACTCCAAATGATACCCCGTTCTACCCTTTTTAGAATTCACGTCCGGTACGGTAAGAGAACCGCCCCCTAAAAACGCGCCCCTTACGTAGGCAAGCTTACAGCATTCGTTTTCTACTAAATATTCATCTGGCTCTAAAGCGATCGTGATACCCTCACCCGTTATTTTTACTATACCTAAATCCATTAAAATAGAAAGGCTATCGTTTTCGAGCACGGTAAATCCGCTAATTGCACTTTTTCCGCCAATATTAAACACCGTATGAACCCCGTAAAGCTCTTGCGTTATTTCAGCATAATATTCAGCCGTAACGGGGTTAGTTGAAACAGAAAAGCCGTATTTATTATCCTCTGCAATAATACTACCCGCAGTTCTAACGAAAGAAGATAGCGAAGCCAACTTACAACAGCCCTGCTCGTATTTAATTTTGCACAATTCATGTTTAACTTTTTCGTTTAAATTCATAATTTCTCCTTGAAACGTGCAAAACGCAGATCCGGACGTCTACCTTCTATATTGTGTATTCTATTTTTGGGAATATTTACCCTACAAAGTAAATCTTCGGCGAGCTTTACGTCACCAACTCTGTCTGGTGAATGAGCGTCTGAATCAATAACGAAGTTAACTGCCGTTTTATCTACTATATTTTGCCACTCTTCATCAGTTAAATGTACTTTTTTGGTATTAATTTCCAAATAAGTACCATAATCTGAAAGACATTTTGCAACCTCTAAATAGTCAGCAAAACACAAATAATTTAAGTGTGTAAGAATATCTATGGGGTTATTCTTTATAGCGTTAAGGTATGCAGTAGTGGTATCCTTAATTAAAGATTTGCTAGGCTTAAATTTTAAACTGGCGCTTAAAAAATTGCCTGCAAAAAGTGAAAGGTAATCACGTATTTTATCATAGGTAACAAACCTGTGAACCCCTGCAAGGTAAACGTCTAGGCTTTCGTAGTCGCTTTCTTTAACGTCCGTTTTACCGCTTATCCCTAAAATATTTGATTCTACACCTAAAAGCACTCTTACACCCGTTTTACTCGTTGCCAAATCACAATCTGCGCGCATTTGCGCAAGATTTCTTCTGCGCATACCAAAGGCAGGATGAGAAAATCCGTGATCGCTTATAGCAATCCCCTGCAAATTCTTATCCCTAGCGCTAAGGGCGTTTTGCATAATCGTACCCTTACCGTGACTATATTTAGTATGAGTGTGAAAGTCAAAATTAATCATCAAATCTTCCTACGTAACGCAGTTCTTCTTTAAGCTTAATATTCTGCGTTTCGTAAACCTTATTTTTAACGTATTTTATCAGTTTGTAAATATCATTTGAGCTTTTGCCGGTGTTTATAATAAAATTAGCGTGTTTTTCAGATACTTTTGCTCCACCGATAGCATAACCTTTAAGCCCGGCAACGTCTATTACCTTACCCGCAAAATAGCCGTCGTTTAAAAATACAGACCCACAGCTTTTGCCATGTGGTTGACTGCTTTTTCTAAGCTTTTTAAAGCGTTCCTTTTTGGATTCTATTATGTCTATTTCGCTTGGCTTTAAAACAAACCCAACGGAATAAATAACTTCGTTATTGTTTTTATCAAATATACTACTGCGGTAAGAAAAATTACAGCTTGCGTTATTGTAAACGGCCTTATTAGTAACTACGTATGAAACGTATTCACTAACGCTTTTTGAAAAGCAACCTGCATTCATGCAAACCGCCCCACCAACCGTTGCCGGAATACCTTCAGTAAATTCAAGCCCACTTAAGCAATTGTATTCTGCTGTCTCGCTAACCTTTGACAACATAGCTCCGCTTTGCGCCACTATTAGCGATCCGCGAATTTCTATTTTATTTATTTTTGAAGTGTTTACTATTACACCGTCGTACCCGTAATCGGAAAACAGTAAATTAGACCCAAACCCTATTGCAACGGCAGGCATATCGCAGTCAAGGCAAGCCTTAAGCTCTTCAAAGCTCTTAGGAAAAACCATAATTTTCCCTTTCCCACCAGTGCCGTAAGTGCAATATTTTGAAAGATCGACCTCCCGAAGATATTCAATGGACAAGCCGTCAAGTATTGCAATATAATCCTTTATATGCATCTCTCCTCCTATTTTACACTAAAAGCTCGTTTATTTCAATCGTTTTAAAGCGCATTTTATACTTTCTTTTTCTTTTTCGTAATCAAGCGACTGTTTTTGCAGTTTTTCAATTTGTTCTCTACTAATTAAGGAATTTGTTGAATATTCAAAACTCACGCCATTAAAAACGGAAAGATTTATATCGCAGGCTTTTTCTAAATATCCCAGGCTTGTAAGCATTCCTACTCCTTTCAAACACCCTTCAGTGCATTTTGTTAATAAAAACTCCACAAATGAACGTGCAAGTGTTAATTTTTTCTCTTCACAACAAATGCTAACGTATTGATATAAATCACTAAATTCCATTATAGGTTCTGTTTCTACTTCAATTCCCTTACGCTCAAGCCTAAACAAATCGCGTTGAGTTCCAAGCAAGGCGCATGTTTTATCAGCGTAAAATTCATAAATTGCCTTTTCCGAAGAAATCTCAGCTTTAATAGGTAATCTTACACCGTGCATAGAGTAAGCAAGCTTAGATAGTGTGTATTTCTGCTGCGAAATTATCACTTTTTCGGGTGTAATTCCCTTTCTAAATATCAATAGATAACCGCCCACACACCAAGGCAAAGCGTAATTTTTCTCTTTTACAGCTAAAAGCCGTTCATAAGGCAAGTTTAATCCATTACCGTATGATATTAAGTCTGGAAATATTCCCTTTTTAAAATTTTCTTCCGCGCTAAATACCGTATGACTTTTTACAGAGATTAAAACAGCGGCTTTATTTGAATACTCCCGTCCCAATGATTGTAAAAGTGAGTATCTAGATCCAAAACCACCTTCAAAGCAGTCGATATGCCATATTTCAAGCGATTCAACCTCGTTATTGGCATTTTTAACTTGAACGGGTAAAAATATTAAAGAAAACACTGTTAAAAAGCTTAGAAAAACGCATAAAAAAACAAAGAGCACTTTTCTCATACAATACTATATGAGTAAAATGCTCTTTTAATGTTTTAATTGTTAAATTCTTACAGAATATCTAAATTTTTCTTAAATATTCTTCTAAAATCGGTTGCAGCGTTCATAGCATCCTTAATTTCTAAGGTAGCTTCTCCGGCAAGCTCGGTTTTCATAATTACTGAATCGCCTAAAACGTCACAATTAATACCGGTAACACAGCTAGACATGCTTCTATCTAAGCTTTCTGCAATACGAAGGATTATACCAAGCTTTCTAATAACCTCAACGTCCGTTTCATTGATATAATCTTTAAATCTAACTAGCTCGCTTATAGAGAAGTCGTCGTTTTTATGAACGGCAACAACCTGCGAAGCAAGAACGATTTCCCTATGAGTAATACCGTAAATTCCAGCGTTTAGAATAATGTAGCTGCTGTGCTTCTGATAGTCGTAATATTTAATGCTAGTGCCCGCATCATGTAAATAAGCTGCAATCTTTAAAATTCTTAAATACTGACGGGGAAATTTATGCAATACGCGAAGCTGTTTAAACAATTGAACTGAAATATTTAAAACCTGTTCTACGTGCTTTTCGTTACAGTGATAATACTTAGTTAAGGTCTTTAAGCTGTAAGTTAAAACGTCACTAATGGGCTTTTCTGCAGTAATAGGCATTGCGTAATTAAACATAATACCTTCACGTAAGCCGTGACCTGAAATAACTATTTCGTTAAAGTTCTTATACTTAATAAACGCATTTATAGCAGCTAAAGCGCTGGGTAAAATGTCTGCTCTGGTGGAAGAAACGCCTTTAATACGTTTTTTCTTATCTAAATCGAGCCCTTTTAAGGTATTATAGATAACGTCAAAATCTTCGGTAGGAATATGATAATTATGAACGATAGTATAGGGGCTCTTATTCATAACCTTACTAATTCTTGCTAAGCTTCTGCAAGAACCGCCAACACCGATTAACTGAGCGTCGGGATCAATTTCATCCAACCAAGAAATCTTTTTAAGTTGTTCAAAGAAAAACTCTTCTATTTTTTGCGCTTGCTGTTCAGGCTTTAAGCCGTCCCCTGCAAAAAGCTCCGTTAAGGTAACTGCGCCAAAGGGTAAGGTTTCGTAATGAAGAAGATTTCTTCTATTATAGTAAACGATTTTAGTTGAACCGCCGCCAATTTCAATAATAACGCCCTTGGGAATATCCATGGTGTTAATTACACCGCGGTAAACGTATAAAGCTTCTTCTTCCGCAGAAAGAACTTTTAGCTTAATACCGCAAGTAGTAGCAACTTCATCTAAAAAGCTTCTTTGGTTTTTAGCTCTTCTTACAGCGGCCGTAGCAACTGCAATAATTCTATCTATTCCGTGAGCATCACAAAGTCTTCTGAACATTTTTAAGGTTTTAATGGTTTCTTGAATACGCTGAACCTTTAAAAACCCATCTCTCTCCATATCCTTGCCAAGACGCACGCTTTCTTTGATTTGATCAACGACGATAAAATGACCGTCCCCAAGCATCTCAACGATAACCAGTCTGGCAGTGTTTGACCCTAGGTCAATAATTCCTATTTTTTCCACTGTATGTTAACCTCTCGATTTTTATATCTAGCTTACGTTTTTAGAAGAATTTTTCTTCCCCAAAAACTTCCTTGTATATTATAGCATAAAAATAAAAATTTTTAAAGGGGTTTTTAATTTTTTTGTGCAATTTTTTTTATCACTTTTTAAAATAATATCATTTTTAACATTTTAGTTCTAAAATTGCCTTTAAACTAGTTAATTTATAACATATTTATTAATTTTACAGTTAAAATTAAATATACAAATTGCACAAACATATTAAATTATTCATTCGCCGGCTTGGAGCTTTTATTTTTAACCGTCAATATAAATTTAACGATTGCAAGCAAAACTAAAAATCCGCCAAATAGCTTAGTTTGTAAATCGCCTTCAATAAAGCTCACGGCAAAACCGCCTAAAAGAGAAGAAATCACAGCGCTAATTATAAGCGGTAGCATCCCCTTTAACGCAATCAATTTGTTTTTCGCATGCAATATAAGAGCAATTATTGCCATCGGAACGAATGATATAAGATTAAAGGCTTGTGCGTTTTTTTGCGTTACGTCAAGAAAAAAGGTAAGTATGGGGATTAAAAGCGTTCCACCGCCCATTCCCATTCCACCTAAAATACCGCCAACTGCGCCGGCAATCAAGAACCATAAATAATCCACTTTACACCCCCGTTAAAAGAATAGCATTTTGACACCCGCAACGAGCATTACACCTTCAAATAAATATTCAATAAATCTATTACTTGCTTTTTTTAAAAGCAAAGCGCCAATAATTCCACCCACGGTTACACCGCCCGCAACGAAGGCCAAATTAGTCCAATTTATTTCTTCCTTAAATAAATAAATGATGCTACTTGCAATACTTAAGGGTAGTATTACTGCTATAGAGGTAGCGTGCGCCTTTTTTTCTTCTAAATGGTAAAATTTAGCAAGAGTAGGCACGGCAATCATCCCTCCACCACCGCCAAAAAAACCGTTTATAAAACCTACAAAACAGCCCACTAAAACTGATAAAAAACCTCTTTTGACTTTACTCATACAAACAGTTTGTTTCATTTTTGATTTTTTTTACTTATTTTGCGAAAAAATAGGGGGAAATTTATAATTTCCGCGTTAAAAAAATTGCATTATTGACTGAATTATAGTATAATAGTCAAAGTGTTAAATACGCAAAATTTTATAAAAGGTGTAATATGGAAAAAGTAACTAAGTTTAATTTCAAAACTTTACTCGTACTCTTCCTATCAATTGCTCTTTGCTTATCAACTGCGCTTAGCGTAGCTTGTGACGGTAACGATTCAAGCTCAAGCAGTTCTTCAAGCTCAAGCAGTTCTGTGGAAGATACTAACCCCACGGATGCTCAAACACTTAAAAACGGTGACTTTGAGTTTTCTACCTTCACTAAAGAAGCTAAGGATTTCCCCGTTGGCTCTTCTATTAACTGGATTCGTTCAAACGATTCTATCGTTAACAGCGCAGTAAGCTCATCTTACTCCTCCGGTATTATTGATACCGCTGAAGAAGCTTATAACGCAATTAAAGAAAGCAAAAAGCTTCCCGAAGTTAACCCCGGCACTCCTTTCTCAGTAATGTCTGATGAAGAAAAGGCTGAATTTGCTAATCTTGAAGATTACGAAGCTAACGAAGACGGCAAGCCTGCAAACGGAACGAAGATCCTTATGATTCATAACGAAGTTAAGGATGCATCAATTAAAGGAACTGCTCAAAAGTTTACTTCAAGCACTTCTTTATCTCTTGGCAGACATGAAATGGCTAAGCTTTCTATCTGGGTTAAAACTGTTGACCTAGAATCAAGCTTCTATACTGATGCAAAGGATTTCGGCGCTTATATCGCAATCCAAAACACTATCGGTTCAGTTAGCAAAGCACCCGCAATTATTAAAAACATTAATACTAACGGCGCGTGGGTTAAGTACACTCTTTACCTTCAACCCTCTGACTTTGCTACCTCTTCATTCAAGGTTGTTTTAGGTTTAGGCTTCGGTTCAAAGGAACTTAAAGACGAATACGTTCAAGGCTACGCTTTCTTCGATAACGCAAGCTTTGAATTAATCAGCGTTGAAGATTTACAAGCTGAAATAATGGATTTAGGTCAAAACAATCCTAACTGTATTGGTGATTCATTTACTCTTTACAAAGAAGATAACGGCTTATTCGTAGACGTAGAAGCTAAAGATTTAATCGAAACTGAAGGTGGCGTTGACTACTCTGCTTCAACCATCACCGGTAAGAATTATGCAGATAGATTCTTCATGCTTACCCATGGCAGAATAACCTACCCCGGCTTAAGCTTAGGTCTTAACAATAACCTAACCAGCGGTGTTACCAATAACTACGGCGACGTTGCAGGAACTGTTGCTTACGATACGATTGCTAACGTTTTAACTGCTATTCACGGTGCTAACCACGAAGAAAAAGCTCCCCTTTACGTTGTTGGCAATGCTTTATATATTAACCACGGCGAAAATTACGCTAGTACCTCTTACGTAACTAGCCCCTTTACCGCAAAGGCTAATACCATTACTAAGTATTCATTCTGGGTTAAAGCTGAAACCAACCACCCCACTCAAAAGGGTTTAACCGTTACTCTTAACGACCTTGGTACCGGTTCTGCAAAAGCAATTGATACTGTTATCGCTTCAAACGTAACAACTAACGATTACGAAAACGAAAATTATCACAACTGGATAGAATACGTTCTTTACGTTTCTAACACCGTTGACAATAACGACAGACAGTTTACCCTAACCTTTGACTTCGGTACTACCGCTAAGTACATTGAAAACGGCAATCTTGATTTAACCCAAGGTTATGCAATTATTAGCGAACCCGTTGGCTACGAAATCTCTGAAGAAGATTACGCAAAGGTTGATTCAAGCTATAGCTACACTGCTAAAGCATCACTTACTGCTGACCTACCTAACGGTATTGATGAAGATAGCGAATCTAATGATTCTTACAACTTCACTTACGGCGTTAACGATGCAGAAACCGTTAAAAACGGTGGCGTTGCTACTAACATCAACAGCTACAAGGGTGTTACCGGTGGTTCTACCATGGTTGGTGGCGAAAATGAAAACGCTTACAGCCATGAAAAAGTAACTGCAGGTATCGTTAACAGCGAATTCTACACCGGTTTAGATGCATTAAGCAAAATCGGCGAAAACAAGCACTTACAACCCTTAATGATTAAGACTGAAGAAGGCGCTCCTTCATTTGGTTTCGTTCATACCGGTTCTAGCGTTTCACTTGGCGCTACCACTACCGTAACCGTTAAGGTTTTTGTTACCGGCGATGCTGAAGCATGGATTTATTTAGCAAGCTCAGACGCTCTTGAACAGTTTGCTGTTTTAGGTCACTCTGCTGTTAATAAAGAATTAGCTATTAAGGTTACCGCTGCTGATATGCCCGCAAACGGCGATTGGTTAACCGTTACCCTTGCATTAAAGGCAGGCGAACAGTCAATCCCCTACAGAGTTGAACTTTGGAACGGCGCTCGTAACAGCACGGAAAACGCAAAGGTTGGTACTGTTTTATTTGATCAAGTAACCACTAATACTGCTAATACCTTTAGCGATTTAATCAATAAAGAATTCAACGGCGAAACCGCTACTGAAACTGCTTATACCAGAGTTAACACCGTTATCACCACTATTACTATTGATGAAGACGGAAAGGAAACCAAGGAAGAAGAAGTTGTTTCTTATGAAGAAAGCACCGTTGTTTACGAATATGCTAATGCAATTCTTGTTGACTTAAGCACCCTAGACGTTACTTCTGAAAAAGAAATCGTTAACGATTTAAGAACTGAAGTTGATAGCACTACTTCAGAAGAAGAAACCTCTGACGTTGAAGATCCTTCTTCATTCAACTGGGCTCTTCAACTTACCTCTATTATTATAGCTGCTGTTCTTATCGTTCTACTTTTATTTGTATTAGGTAGAATGTTATATAAGAAATATGCTAATAAGAAAGGCGCTTCTAAAGCTTACTACAACCGCGATAGCAGAGAAAAAGCTGGCCTTGCAATCGAAGCAAAGAAAGCTAAAAAGACCCCTGCTGTTGTAGAAACCGCTGAAGAAAGCACCGAAGAAGATGTTAAGCCCTACGACTACGACAATATGGAAAACAATATTGAAGAAGAAGTAGTAGTTATGGATGAAGCTATCGTTGAAGAAGTTGTTGAGCCTGCAGAAGAAGCAACTGAAGAAGTTGTTGAACCTGCAGTTGAAGAAGCAACCGAAGAACCTGCTTCTACCGAAGAAAAACCTGAAGACGGTTCTGCTAACTAATATTTAACAGCTTAATAATTACACCATAAGATAAAAGCCCTTGCATTCAGCAAGGGCTTTATTATTTTATTAAATTCTTTTTATCTTTAGCAGTGACAATAAATTAATTTTTATTAAGTTTTCTTTTCAATTTTAACATATAAGGCAATTAAAGGTATAGCGCTATGATAACCTCTATCCTTCATCATATCAAAATATTCGTCAAAATATCCTACGTACAATATTTTTCCAGCTTCAAAATCAAGAAGATATAATGCCGGGGCCGCCTCTAAGTGTTCTTTTATTCTAAATTCAACTTTTTAGACGTTCTAATTGAAGTAATTAAAAAGAATACTGCGCCAAGAATAACTTGAATTAATAATGATATTAATAGGAATAAATGTATAATCAATTCAGGTGCAAGCGCATCTAAATTAGTTATAAATGATAATATCGTTCCACCTAAACCAAAGAAGAAGGTTAAAAAGGTTGTTGCGCAATTTAATATCATTTTAATTATAATGTAGCTTATTACAGATCCGCCTATTTTGTTTTTAAAGCTTTGACCAAACGAAATTGAACAATAAGCTGTTAGGTTGGTTACTAAAATTGAAGCAATTAATATCAAAATCGTTTCGCCTGCATATAAAAATAGGTGTATTCTCATATCTATTTTAATTGAGGTGCGAATTTCATAAAATAGTTGAACAATAGATTTGCCAACGTCTGTAAACAGGAAATTAATCGTTAACGATAAAGCGCAAACTGCCAAAGAAGCCATGATTGCTACCCCACCGCATATTAATTTACACCATAAATGTTGGTTTGCAGAAACGGGAATAGAAAAGGTAAAATATCCTTCACTCGTAAATAAGTTTTTGTAAAAACGAACTATTACTAAACCGAAGGTTATTAATAGCCCTGCCACCGTAGCAAGAGCGTATAAAACGGTTAAAGAGGTGCTTAAGGCAGTTAAAAACTTATAACCTTGAAGCTCATGCGGGGCAAATGAAGATAATTCACCGCTTGGATAGTTGCTTTCTATATACAAATCCATTACGGCGTTCATTAATCTATTGATAATTGCAATTGCAACTATTCCAACCCAAACGAATACAAGCCAACGAAGTAACGCCTTAAACTCGTGTACGTATAACTTTCTTAGCATCTAAACACCTCCCTAAATAAATGGTCTATGCTCTTTTGCTCCCTAATTCTGGTATCGTCTACGTTGCCGGCTAAAACTATTTGACCGTTATTAATAAATACGAAATCAGAAAGTATGGGTTCTACGTCACTAATTAAGTGGGTAGAAATTATTACAGTTGAATTTGGCGAATAATTGTTAATTATAGTTCTAATAACGTAATCACGCGCTGCGGGATCTACCCCTGCAATAGGCTCGTCTAAAAGGTATAGCTTTGCGTCACGGCTCATTGCAATTATTAACGAAACCTTTTCTTTAGTTCCCTTAGAAAGCGTTTTAATGCGCGATTTAGGGTTAATTCCCAGCATTTTAACCATTTCCATAGCTCTTTCTAATCTAAAATCAGGGAAAAAGTCCTTAGTATAGTTAAGCATCTTTTCAACACTCATCCATTCACACAAAAAGCTTTTATCCGGTAAGTAAGAAACTAACGCTTTTGTTTTAACGCCAATTTCATTATCACAAATCGTTGCCATACCGCCGTCTATGGTAAGAATTCCGGCCAAAATTTTTATTAAGGTCGTTTTTCCACTACCGTTAGGGCCTAATAATCCAACAATACGGCCCTCAGGTAAATTTAAGTTCACACCACGCAAAGCAACGGTATTTCCGTATTTTTTTACTAAATTACTTACTTGTAATACCATTTTCTTCAATAACCTCCTTCGTCAAATTTACGATTTTATCAGCTGTAAAGCCTAATTTTTTCATTTCTTGCACGTAAATTTTCGCCTTATGATTAGCAATTTTTTCACATGTTAAAATAGCCTTATTAATATCACCTATAAAACGGCCGTCACCCCTTTTAGAATAGAGAATTCCTTCCCTTTCTAACTCTGTTAAGGCGCGTTGAACGGTATTTGGATTAACGCCGAATAAAAGCGCGTAATCACGTACGGAAGGCACTCTGCCGTCCTTTTCGTGCTTTCCATTTGCTATTTCCACAACCAAATATTCTATTATTTGTTCAAATATCGGTTGGGCATTAGTAAACGAGTAACTCAATTTACACCCCCTAGTGTATTAATCTACTAATACGATAATACCATAATATAGGCAGTCTGTCAATACTTTTTTAAAAAATTTTTAATATAATTTATAATTTTTCTTAATAAAAAAGCACGCAAACCTTAGAAATAGGTTAAAATGCGTGCTATTTTTACTATTTATTTATTTTTTGGAATATTTGTAGTAGCTGCTCACGGGTAAATTCTTTTACCGTTGCCCCGCTTTCATCCGGAAGAGCAAACACTATTTTATTTTGATAATTCTTTTTATCTTTTCCCATTAATTGCAGTATTTCATAATTTAAAGGTTTCCTTTTAATCCCTAAAAATCTGTCACATAAGTCTATAATTTGATTATATCTATTTAAGGATATATAACCGACGCAATAGGAAATCTCACTTTCATAAAGTAAACCGTGCGCAACGGCAGTTGAATGATCTGTTTTATATTGACTATAACGCTCTATTGCATGAGCTACCGTGTGGCCTAAATTTAATAGCTTTCTTTCTTTTCTATCAAACTCGTCTATTTCAACGTAGCTTGCTTTTATATTTATACAACGGTAAAGAATTTCGTTAAGATTTTCCCTGATTTCGTTTGAACCCTTTAAATTTGCCAAAAAGCTAGCAAAACTCTCTTCTAAAATGGCGTATTTAACGATTTCGCTCATACCTTCCTTAATAAGCCCTTCTGAAAGGTTTTGCATCAATTCACAGTCTATAATAACAAATTCAGGCTGATAAAAGCTACCCCAAAGATTCTTTGCGCCAACTGAATTTATTGCAGTTTTACCGCCAACAGCGGCGTCTACAGCGCAAAGCAAGGTGGTGGGGATATTAATATAAGAAATTCCGCGCATATAAATACTTGCAACAAAGCCCCCTAAATCGCAAAGAGTTCCACCGCCAATATTAATTATAACGTCATTTCTTCCAATTTCATTATATGCTAAAAACTGAGTAAATAGTAGCGCTTTTTCTACGCTTTTATTATCTTCCCCGTCGCTAGTTAAATAAAAATAAACGTCTGCGCCAAGAGCTTCCAACAAACCTTCTATTTTACAAGCAAATTCTTTAACGCTTTTAGAGGCAAATATAACCGTTTTATTTTTAGCAAAATCCCTTAAGCTTGTTAATTGATTTATTCCACCAAAACAAACGGTGCTTTTATTTTTAATTTGTATGTTCTGCATTTTTATCCTCTGTCTTTTTAAAAATAAATAGCTTAGAAAATAAATAATTTAATATTATAATAACGAAGTTAACGGCTATTTTGCAAATCCAAGCTTCAAAGCTTAAAAGGTCAACTAATAAATACATTGCGCCAAGATTTACAAAGGTTGATAGTATTCGCATTCCGTAAAATGAAAGTAGTTCTAATATGAAAGCAGAAAAGGTGTTCGTTTTTGATTGAAAAACAAACATCTTGTTGGTTACGTATGCAAAGGTAATCGCAACCGCTTCAGAAATAACGTTACATAAAAGGTTTCTTGTTTCACCAAATACAAAATAAAATAAACCGCTAAATAATCCCCAGCTGATTAAAGTTGTTAATCCGCCAAAGAAAAGATAGGCTACTTGTTCGCGGTATTTTTTTAATAAATCTAAAATTTTATTTATCATTTTAGCTCCTTATTCTTCCCGTTTATTGTAACAAATTAATTAGCGATTTGTCAAGAATTTATTACCGTTTAGTCATCTAAAACAGAATATTAAAGGATATTAAAAGAGCGGAGATAATTCCCCGCTCTAAATTAATTTTTAATTATTTCTTAACAACTTCGGTTACAACTTCTTCAGTTGCTTCTTTAGGTTTAACGAAGATAAGAAGAACAATACCGATTAAGCAAAGAACTGCAATTCCTAAGAACATAAGTGATACCCAGTTGTACTTTAAGAATTGTTTTTCTAGCTTAACTTCAGAAACTTCTGCTTCTACCATAATGGGATTTAAAGCCATATCTGCGCTACCGTAAGCATCTTTAACAACAACTACTAGGTAGTAGCAACCCTTTTGATCGGGAGTAAAGCTTAAGCTTGAGGTGCTAAAACCGATTGCAGAATATTCTTTGCTATCAGTTACGTCTATAACCTTTCCGCCTTCTAAAGCTTCATTGATAATAGCAATACCCTTGCTTGCCCATTCGTCAGTTGCATCAGCAGCTAAGCTTTGCTTATATTCAGAATATAAGTTGTTTTCTAAGGTGCTGTAGTAAAGCTTATATTCAACCTTTTCGCCGTTAGCATCAATGGTGATATAGTCCTTAATGTTCTTATAAGTTAAACCAACGTAACCGGGTAAAACTTTAGAGCTACCGCCAGAAACCTTAGGAGCGTCAACCTTGCTGCATTCAAAGGTAAAGATAGGAGCTACTAAATCGTTGCCTTCGTACCAGCCTTCAATGCCGTTTAAGGTTTTACGTTCGTGCTTTTCGCTATCAATTTCTATAGCGTTCTTAGAAGGATCTTGAGCTAAAACGTAGAAGCTGTACTTACCAAGCTCGCTAAGCTTAATAGTCTTACCGGTTGAAGAAGTAAAGCTTTGTGAATTAGGAGCGCAGGTATAAAGAGTTAACTTTAATGCGTCTGCGGGATATAATTCAGAAACTAATAAATCGGTAATGGTAGGATAAGTAACGCTTGCGCCAAGCTTTTCGCTGTTAAACTTATTAACTTCTTCCATGTATTTAGCGTGGCTATCGGTATCAACAGAATAACCGATTTTACCTTCGCTATCTTTAGCAACAACGCTAAAGGTGAATGAACCAAGTGATTCAGTACCTTCGGCGTTCTTGAAGAATTCAATTACTTGATCGTTTGCAAGGGTCTTAAAAACGTAAGCGCCGGTGTTAGCGGTTTCTTCGTCGTTAACCTTGTATGACTTAACTGCTTCGCCATCTGCAAGAGTGATATCAAATTGATCAACGATATAGCTGAATTTATAAGAATCGTAACCGTGAACGAACTTAACGCTGGTCACGGTGGGTGTGCCTGCTGCCCCAACGTTAGCGATAGGAGCAAAGGTTGCAACCGTTAATACTGAAAGAATTGCTACAATAAATGCAGTGATTTTCTTCATTTTCATAAAGTGAAACTCCCTGAAAATTTACGCACTTTTGGATTGTGCGCATAATTTTACATTATAATATGTACTATTTTATAATATATCTATTTTTTTGTCAATTAAATAAATGGTAAAAGTGTAAAACTCTTGAAAATTATTCGCACTTTTTACACTTTTAAACCGATATTATTCTTGGTTTTCGTTATCGTTCTTCTTTTCTTTAGGCGTTGTTGCCTTATTTAACAAGCTAATACCTAAAACAAGAATAGCTATAACGATAAAAATGCCTAACATTCCCTTGCCCATATATTCAAATGAGGCTAAAAATCTTTCAAAGCTGAAATCAATTAATAAATTAATAAACCAATTCATAATTTACCTCCTACGCAAATAATGATAGTATTAAACCGCCTGCAATAACAGATGCGATTTGACCTGATACGTTAACTGCCATAGAGTGCATTAATAAGAAGTTTTGGGGATCTTCCTTAATGCCCATCTTATGAACTACTCTACCAGACATGGGGAATGCAGAAATACCTGCAGCGCCAATCATGGGATTGATTTTTTCTTTTGCGAATAAGTTATATAATTTTGCAAACATAACGCCGCCTGCAGTATCAAATATGAACGCAAATAGACCAAGACCAATAACTAAAATAGTGTTTACCGATAAGAAAGCTGCCGCCTCCATCTTGGTTGCGATAGTTATACCTAAGAAAATAGTTATTAGATTTGCTAAAACGTGTTGAGCGGTATCTGAAAGATTTTCTAAAACGCCACATTCACGAATAAGGTTACCAAACATTAAGAATCCTACAAGAGCAACTGATTCGGGAGCAATTAAGCCGGCAATAATCGTTACGAAGATAGGGAATAAAATCTTTGTAAGTTTTGTAACCTTGCGACCTTTGTATTGCATGCGAATACGGCGTTCTTTTTGAGTAGTACAAAGCTTAATAATGGGAGGTTGAATAATGGGAACTAAAGCCATATATGAATAAGCAGCCACCATTATTGCGCCTAAGATATTAGAATCCTCACCTAAAAGCGTTTGTCCTACTACAATCGCAGTAGGACCATCTGCTGCACCGATAATACCAATTGACGCAGCTTCTTCAGGGGTGAAGAAGAATGATGCAAGAGATAAGGTCATAAATATACCAAACTGCGCTGCAGCACCAAATAGCATAAGCTTAGGATTTTGAAGTATGGGAGCAAAGTCAATCATTGCGCCTATACCAATAAATAACAGTAATGGGAATAATTCGTTTGAAATACCTGCATTAAACAAGGTAGTTAAAGGTCCGTGAGCGCCAACAGCACCAGATAAAGGTAAGTTTACTAAGATTGCGCCAAAGCCCATAGGTAATAATAAGGTGGGTTCCATATCCTTCTTTATTGCAAGATAGATTAGTAAACCGCCTATGCCCCACATTACCACTTGTAAAATTAATAAGGGACATTCAAAACTACCGTAAGAAACCTTCGTATTAAAACTATCAACGATATTTTTATACAAAAATTCTAAAAACATTTTTTTCTCCTTTCTTTAGTTTTTATACAACGCACTTAAAATGCGTAAATTTTTTAGAAAAATTCTATTTCCTTGCTTACGTCAAATAGATTCCAAGGAGTATTTTCCTTTGGAGGCTCTATTTTAAACACTAAGCGTTCTTTAGATACCGGGTGGGTAAAGGCAAGAGACGTTGCCCATAAAGCCAAAAATCCCTTTTTAGCCTTTTCACCGCCGTAACGCATATCACCGTATACGGGACAACCTATCGTTGCAGACTGCACCCTTATTTGATGAGTTCTGCCGGTGTGAAGAATAACCTTAGTTAAGGCCATTCCGTTAACCTTTTGCAATACTTGGTATTCAAGCTCGCAGAACTTTGCGCCTTCTACAGTTTGCGGGCAAACGTAAACCATATTATTTATGGGATTTTTCTTTACGTAATGGCGTAAAACTGCCCTGTCTTCTGAAGGAATTGCGCTTAAAACGGTCATATACTTCTTTTCAAAGTCACCGCTGCGCATTTGCTCAGATAATCTTGAAGCAGCCTTAGAGCTCTTTGCATAAACCATTACACCGCCCGTAACTCTATCTAACCTGTGAACTAAACCAGCGTAAACGTTACCTGGCTTATTTTCTTTAATTTTGATATATTCCTTTACTACCGTTAACAAGTCTTTATCCTTAGACTCATCTTCACAGCAAGGAACGTTTTGCGGTTTTAAAACTACTAAAACGTGATTATCTTCATATAAAACAATTAAGTCTTCAACAGACATATCTTTCATATTAGTCATCCCCCTTTAAAATTTCGGGTGTCGGCGCGCTTTCACTAACGAATATACCGCTTGCCCCACAGGGTAAAATAATGCCTTCTTCGGTGGGTAAGCCTACTTCGTAAGCAAAGGTCTTTCCGTTATAACGCTTAAGCGTTAAGGTTAAAATATTCTTTAATACTTGGGGTTGTAATCCCGTGGTATAGCTGTTAATTAGGAAGAATAAGGGATCGTCAGTTAACACCTCGGAGCAAAGCTCAACTAAAGAATAAAGCTCGCTTTCTATCTTCCACATTTCGCCGTTAGGACCTCTGCCGTAGCTTGGCGGATCCATTATGATTGCGTCGTATCTTCTTCCACGCTTAATCTCACGCTGAACGAACTTTTTGCAATCGTCTATTATATAACGCACGGGAGCTTCCTTTAAGCCTGAAAGGCGAACGTTTTCACCCGCTCTTTCCACCATGCCCTTTGCGGCGTCTACGTGGCAAACGGACGCGCCTGCAGCTAAACAGGCAACGGTTGCTCCGCCGGTATAGGCAAACAGGTTTAGCACGTTTATAGGCCTATTTGCATTTTTAATAAGCTGAGTCATTACGTCCCAGTTAAAAGCCTGCTCGGGGAATAATCCGGTATGCTTAAAGCCCATAGGCTTTATACTGAATTTCAAGTCGCCGTAATTAATAGTCCACTCATCCGGCATCTTCTTGTAATATTCCCAACCGCCACCTCCTGAAGAGCTTCGCAAATATTTAGCGCAAAGCTCGGGGTGTGATTGCATATCACTTTCAGACTTCCAAATAACTTGAGGATCTGGCCTTAGTAAAACTACCTTACCCCATCTTTCCAGCTTATACCCGTCACCCGTGGCTATTACTGAATAATCTTTCCAGTTTTTTGCTGATTTCATAATTTTACCGTTTTCAAGATAAATCCCGCATTTTTAGCGGAATTTATCTTATTCGTAATTTATTTAGAGATTTTTTTAACTGCTAAAGTTACCTTATCGCCATTTACGTCTAACTCCTTAACGAAGCCTTCAGTAACGCTTTCTACTTCAGTTAGACTTTCTGCAAGTACGTCGCTCTTGATTTCATTACCTAAGTTAACTAAAACGGTTTTTGCATTACCTTCTGCGTTATAGAAGATTTCTATGCGGTCGGTAACGTCAAATCCGGCTTCCTTTCTCATTGACTGAATTTTAGAAACTAATTCACGTTGAACGCCTTCTAACAGTAATTCTTCGGTGATATGAACGTCTAAAACTACGGTTAATCCGTTTTCGCTTGCAGATACGTAGCCCTCAGCGCTTTCAGAGCTAATTAGTAAATCTTCAAGGTTAAAGCTTATTTCTTCGCCCTCTATTACGGTTACGTAAGGATTACCGGCTTTAACGGTGCTTACAACCTCACTTGCGTTACAAGTATCTAAAAATACTCTAATTGAGCCAAGCTTTTTACCGTACTTAGGACCAAGGGTTTTTAATTGAGGCTTAATCTTATAGTTAACGAATCTTGAAGCGTCCTGTAAAAGCTCAAACTCCTTAACGTTAAGCTCGTCTCTTGCAATAGCGTATAAGCCTTCGGTTAATTTAACGGCCTTATCTGTTGCAATATATAACTTAGCAAGGGGTTGACGGTTTTTGATGTTAGAAGAGTTTCTTGCGCTTCTACCAAGTAAAACGATATTTAATACGTCTTCCATGCCCTCTTCTAAATCCTTATCAATCATGCTTTCATCACATTCGGGGAAGGTTGCAAGATGAACTGACTTGGGAGCTTCTGCAAAGAATGAAGGTACTAAGTTTTGATAAATGCTTTCAGAAATAAAGGGGGTGTAAGGTGCAAGAAGCTTTGATAGAGTAACTAAAATAGTCCAAAGAGTGGTATAAGCCGCCTCTTTATCATCACTCATTTCGCTACCCCAATATCTTTCTCTACCACGACGAACGTACCAATTTGAAAGCTCGTCTACGTAAGATTCAATCATACGCGCAGTTTCAAATATCTTATACTGCTTAAGGCCTTCGTCTACTTCCTTTACTAATGTATTTAGCTTAGATAAAGCCCATTTATCCATTAAACTGAGCTTACACTTTTTAATATCGTGCTCAGCGGGATTAAATTTATCTATTTCTGCGTATAAAACGAAGAATGCGTAGGTATTCCAAAGAGTACCCATGAACTTACGCTGACCTTCGCTTACCGCTTCTGCGTAGAATCTTGAGGGAAGCCAAGGAGCTGAAGAAGTATAGAAATACCATCTTACTGCATCTGCGCCCTGCTTATCTAAAACCGTCCAAGGATCTACTACGTTACCGATATGCTTACTCATCTTTAAGCCGTTCTTATCGTTTACGTGGCCTAAAACTATACAGTTCTTAAAGGGCGCTTTATCGAATAAAAGAACGGAAATTGCAAGCAATACGTAGAACCATCCGCGGGTTTGGTCTACCGCTTCACTTATGAAATCCGCAGGGAAACGCTTTTCAAACAGCTCTTTATTTTCAAACGGATAGTGAAGCTGTGCAAAAGGCATTGAGCCTGAGTCAAACCAACAGTCAATAACGTCAGGCACTCTGTGCATTTCGCCACCGCACTTATCACACTTGAAGGTAACTTCGTCTATATAAGGACGGTGAAGCTCTACGTTTTCTTGACCGCTTAATTCAGCAAGCTCTTTGCGTGAGCCGATTACATGGACCTTTCCGCAATCGCTACATACCCATACGGGAAGAGGTGTACCCCAATATCTTTCACGGGATACGCCCCAATCAATTACGTTTTCTAAGAAGTTACCCATTCTGCCCGTTCCGATAGTAGCAGGCATCCAGTTAACTGATGCGTTTGCCTTTAATAACTGCTCCTTTACAGCGGTGGTTTTTACAAACCAGCTACTTCTTGCGTAGTATAATAAAGGGGTGTTACAACGCCAACAGTGAGGATAGCTGTGTTCGTAAAGTAACTCTTTGAAAAGAATATTCTTTTCTTTTAAATCTGCAATTATTTGCTTATCTGCTTCTTTGCAGAAAATACCTACGTAATCCTTTGCTTCAGGAACGAATTTACCAGATGCATCTACCATTTGAACGAAGGGTAAATCGTATCTGCGACCAACCTCGCTATCGTCTTCACCAAATGCAGGCGCGATATGAACGATACCGGTACCGTCCGTTAAGGTTACGTAATCCGCATTAGTTACGTAATAAGCCTTTTGCTTAAACGAACCTAAAGCGTAATCAAACATAGGCTCGTATTCAGCGTATTCGTAATCCTTACCGGTTTTGGTAGAAATTACGGTATATTCTTCAAATAATTTAGGTGCAAGGGCTTCTGCGCATACGTAACGAACGCCTTCAGCTTCAATTTCTACGTAGTTTTCCTTTGCGTTCATACAAAGAGCAACGTTTGAAGGAAGAGTCCAAGGCGTAGTCGTCCATACTAAATAATATTTATCTTCGCCTTTAGCTTTGAATTTTACGTAAATAGATTTTTCCTTTACGTCTTTATATCCTTGAGCTACTTCGTGTGAAGAAAGCGCAGTTCCGCATCTTGGGCAGTAAGGTACGATTTTATAACCCTTGTATAATAAACCCTTTTCCCAAATCTTCTTAAGCGCCCACCATTCAGATTCAATATAATCGTCGTGATAGGTAACGTAAGGATTATCCATATCTACCCAATAGCCGATACGGTCAGACATATCCTTCCATTGATTTACGTATTTCCAAACGCTTTCCTTACATTGCTTAATAAAGGGCTCTATGCCGTATTTTTCGATATCCTGCTTACCGTCTAATCCAAGCTTCTTTTCTATTTCTAATTCTACCGGTAAGCCGTGAGTATCCCAGCCCGCCTTACGAGCAACGTGTTTACCCTTCATAGTTTGGTAACGTGGAATAATATCCTTCATTACACGGGTTAAAACGTGGCCGATATGGGGCTTGCCGTTAGCTGTTGGAGGTCCGTCGTAAAAACAGAACTCTTCACCGTGCTTGGTTTGTTCCATACTCTTTTCAAATACCTTTTCTCTTTCCCAAAATTCAAGAATTTCCTTCTCTCTTTCTAAGAAATTAAGTGACGTATCTACTTTTTTATACATTATTTTCTCCTTTTAACAAAAGTTAAAATAAAAAATTATTTCTAAGTTATTTTTATAGGCAACTTTGTTAATCGTTTATGCAAAATCTGTTTTTTTGCAAAAAAATATTCCGCCCCTAATAAAGAGACGAAATTTCCGCGTTACCACTCTTTTTCGCACGGAAAACCGCGCGCACTCTTTCGCATAACGGAGCGACCCGTGTATAGCTATTCCGCCCGCATACTGCCACGTCTTCACCATACATGCTGACGGAAGGATACCTGTTAAGGCGTTTTCGGCAGGCTTACACCATCCCTGCTTCGCTTTGAAAACGTTGACTTACGGCTTGTTTCCGCTACGCAATCCACGATTATTAATCTAAATCTTAAACGCAAGCTAAGCGTAAAGATAATAGTGTAATTTTAATAAAATTACTCTATTAGTTTAACAAATTACAAAGGGAATGTAAAGCATTTTTTAACCGAAATGCGATTTTATAATAAGCTTTTTTATTTTTCGACCTTTTTTTACTTGCATAAAATGCCTTTTTAGTATAAAATAATATGGCTGTGCTAGGTGGGGAGTTAGCGGTGCCCTGAACTTGCAATCCGCTATAGCAAGACTGTAGGTCCGCCCCGGCGCATTGTATGGACGGTTGCACTCGGTAAGGAGTGTTGATATCAAGGTCTTATGCAACGGTCTGCCGTGAACCGTGTCAGGATAGGGATATAGCAGCACTAAGCGGATTTGTTCCGTGTGCCATAAGGGTGCTTTGAAGTAGCCACCTGCCCTGTTACCACGTCGGTATAATGTGTCAAAGCGGATGCACAGCTTTTTTGAATATTCGGCGGTTTACGCCTTAACTTCCGCTATTTAAGCGGATTTTTTATTTTATAAAGAAAAAAGGGGGATATAATGAGCGATTTAAAAATTTTTACACAAAATATAGATCCGGTTGCTTTAAATCAAATTTATACTTTACTTGCGCAGTCCTCCCTTTTAAACCAAAAGGTTCGTATTATGCCAGACGTGCATACAGGAGCAGGCTGTGTGGTTGGATTTACCGCTACAATGGGTGATAAAATTATTCCAAACCTCATTGGCGTTGATATCGGTTGCGGTATGCTTACTACAAAATTGAACGTAAAGACTATTGATTTTAAATCCTTAGATTTATTTATTAAAAAGAACGTTCCTTCCGGTAGTGATTTTTTAAAAGAGGTTGACGGAGAGGATTTAATTAAGTCACTTTATTGCTATAAAGAATTGCGTAATATAGACAGGTTACTAGGCTCTTTAGGCACACTTGGCGGCGGAAATCACTTTATAGAAATTGATAAATCAGAAAAAGGCGAGCTATTTTTAATTATTCATAGCGGTTCGCGCAATTTGGGAATGCAGGTTGCTAAAATTTATCAAAATTTAGCGATAACAAGATGTAAAACTGCTCCGCTTGAAGAGCGTGAAAATATTATTACCAACCTTAAAGAAAAGGGGAAAATAGAGCAAATACCGCAAGCTTTAACTGAACTAACTAAAAAATACGCCTATAAAACTAAAATTCCCGCAGAATTTTGCTATTTAGACGGTGCTGATATGCAAGCTTATTTGCACGACGTGGCTGTTTGCCAAGAGTTTGCTAAGCGAAACCGCCAAAAAATAGCAGATAAAATACTTGAACATCTTAAAGAATTTAAGTGTGAGCAATTTGAAACCGTTCATAATTTTATTGATGAAAACAAAATTATTAGAAAGGGAGCAGTCCCTGCGCATTTAGGGCAAAAAGTATTGATACCTATGAACATGCGTGACGGTTGCTTAATTTGCGAAGGACTTGGTAACGAGGACTGGAACAACTCTGCCCCACACGGAGCAGGCAGACTGCTTAGTAGGGGTGACGCAAAAAAGCTAATTACCGTTGAAGAATACAAATCTTCTATGGCGGGTATTTACACCACTACGGCAGATCAGTCTACTATAGACGAAGCGCCTATGGCGTATAAGCCAATGCAAGAAATAATTTCACTTATTTCCCCAACAGTAAAAATATTGCAAATTATTAAACCCATTTACAACTTTAAAGCTTCAGAATAATAATTAAAGTGTTATTTTATAATTTCACAAACAAAAACAGCAGACGGTTTATTTTTACCACCTGCTGTTTTTTTTCGTTATTTATTCTTCTTTTCGTATTCTTCGTTTCTTTTTTCCATGTATCTATTAAGCTTAATTGCACCCCAAAATACAAGTATAATACCTATTGCGCAAAGAGCTATAAATCCTGCCCAATGTAGCCAATGAGTAAACTTATCGAAGGGTATTATATTGATACCGAATACTATAGTTGCAATACCTATTCCGCGACCTATTACGATTGAGGGAATAAACCAACTTAAGCTCATTTTCATAGTGCCCGCAATCATAATTAAAGCGTCGTCTGGGAATATTGGGAACATCATCATTAATGGAAAAAATGCCGTGCCTTTATTTCTTAAAAGCTTTGTTGCCTGCTCACAATCCTTTTCGCCCAGCATTTTTTTACAAAGCTTATAACCTCCCGATCTGCCAAGCACGTACATTACCACGCTTGAAGTCATTACGCTTATAAAGGAAAGTAAAAACGCCTGCCATGCAGTTGGAAAAATTGCTTCACTTAAAATAATAAACGCCATTGAAACGCCCGGTATTACGCATAAAAGCATAGTTAATACCGTTTGTAGCACTACGAATAAAAGGCTGCCCCACCAAGAAGTTTTTAATGCTTCAAAAAGCTCTAGGTTGAACTGCATTCCACCTTCTTCAAAATAAACTACGTTACATAGCATGAGTATTACGAACGTTATAACCGATATGGCAATAACGCCTAATACCATCCATAAAACTCCCAATATTGATTTTTTCTTTTCTGCAATAAATTTTTTAGTCTTTTCTAAGCTGTTTTTCAATTTAGTCACCTATCTAAAATGTTTTTGGCGTGCTATGCCCCTCCACCATCATTTCTATAACGGTTTGATAGCACATAACCGCGCGAGTGAACCATTCAAGGTCTTCTAACTCGCTCATCTCCTCTATTCTTGCAGTTAAAGGGCTACTTCCCGAGTAGCATCTAATCCCATGGTCAACGTAAATTTCCGTACCGGAAACCTCCCCTGCAAAATCAGCAGCCACGTTTAACCAACGGGGATATTCTTCGTTATCCGCAGGTAAATTATAGGTAATAGACGGCTTGTAACATAAATATATCACACCCTCTTCACCATCTATTACCAAATAATAGCGAGCGTATTCGTAGGAATGCTCCCCACGAACGGTAAAATCGTTTTTCTTAACTAAAGAAAGACATTCCTTACCGTTTAAAATAGCAGGGCCCTCTTCAACTGAAAAGCCGTAGCTAATTGCCTCTTCTATTATTTTATTTAAATCTAATTTACCGTTATTATTCATAATTAAATTTTAAGCGTTCTTGCGAGGCTTTATTCGCTAACCTTAGGATCACGCGCTGCTTTTACCTCATCCGGTCTTTCTATATACGCCTTAGCGGGGGCGTTATGAAGCTTTTCCGGATTAGTATACGCTTCATCTATAATAGAAAGTATAAGATTTGCAGCCCATTCTAGGGTTTCCTTGCTTTCAGTTTCAGTAGGCTCGAACATTAAAGCCTCTGCAACGATATTGGGGAAATACATGGTAGGGGGATGAATTCCGCCGTCTATCATTGCTTTTGCAACGTCTAATGCGGAAACGCCCGTTTCATCATGAACCTTTTTCATTGATAGCACGAATTCGTGCATACAGGGTTGATCCTTCTTATAATCGTACTTTTCTAAAAGCTTCTTTAGGTAGTTTGCATTTAAAACAGCCATTTCTGTGCCGTTTCTTATACCTTCCTTGCCAAGAACTAAAATATAAGTATAAGCCTTAACTAAAACGTTAAAGTTGCCGTAGAAGGCTTTAACCTGCCCGATTGAGTTTTCAGGCTCAGTAAAGCTGTAACTGCCTGATTTATCCTTAACTACAACTGGATTAGGTAAATATTCTACCAGCTTTTCGCATACGCCAACAGGTCCTGAACCTGGACCGCCACCGCCGTGCGGGGTTGCAAAGGTCTTGTGTAGGTTCAAGTGAACGACGTCAAATCCCATATCTGCAGGGCGAGCAACACCCATAACTGCGTTTAAGTTAGCGCCGTCGTAATAAAGTAAACCGCCAACGTCGTGAACGATTTTACTTATTTCAAGTATATTTTTATCAAAAATACCAAGCGTATTGGGGTTAGTTAACATTAAACCTGCGGTATTTTCATCACAAACAGCCTTTAAAGCTTCAATATCTACAAGTCCGTCTGCGGTAGAAGGAATATTTACTATTTGCATACCGCAAAGAGTGCTACTTGCAGGGTTCGTGCCGTGAGCAGAGTCCGGAACGATAATTTTATTTCTATTATCCCCTCTTAAGCGGTGATATTTTTTAATAATCTTTAAGCCGGTATATTCGCCGTGAGCGCCTGCTGCGGGCTGTAAGCTTACCCCTGCCATACCGGTAATTGCCTTAAGCGATTCCTGCAGTCTATACATCAATTCTAAAGAGCCTTGAATATCACGCTTCTTTTGAAGGGGATGAAGATTTGTAAATCCGTTTAGGCTGGCGGTAATTTCGTTTACCTTGGGATTGTATTTCATAGTGCAAGAGCCTAAGGGGTAAAATCCGTTATCTACGCCGTAAGCATTGTTAGAAAGCTCCGTATAGTGGCGAACCAGAGTTACCTCGTCTACCTCGGGAAGCTCTGCGGGGGCTTGGGTTAAAAACTCTTCGCCAAGCTTATATTCCGCCACCGCTAAGGAAGGCACTTGATAAGCGCTTCTACCCTCTTTTGATAATTCAAAAACGGTTTTCATTACTTATTCACCTCCCCGCATATTAAGGCACATCTATCCATCTCTTCACGACTGTTAAGCTCAGTAGCGCACCACAAAATTTCGTGAGTACCGATTTTATACCCACCTAAAATACCCTGCTGTGAAAGAGCGTTTAATAAATTTTCTGCCGTACATTTAGAAATGGTTACGAACTCGTTAAAGAATTCGTTTCTATATTTTAACGCAATACCTGCTTTTGCTAATGCAAATTGGAAATAATGGGCGTTTGAAACGCAGGCTTCCGCCACCTTGCGCATACCTTCTTTACCCATAAATGATAAATACATGCCTGCAGTTAAAGCACAATGAGCTTCGTTAGAGCAAATATTTGAAGAAGCCTTTTCCCTTCTAATATGCTGTTCGCGGGCTTGTAAGGTTAAAACATAAGCCTTATCGCCCTTTTTATCTACCGTTTCGCCAACGATTCTGCCGGGAAGCTTACGCATATTTTCTTTTTTAGTAGCCATAAATCCAAGATATGCGCCACCAAAGGATAAATTCATACCTAGAGGCTGACCTTCGCCTACTGCTACGTCTGCTCCGTATTCACCGGGGCGCTTTAAAAGACCTAAGCTAATAGGATAAACGCCGGCAACTAGCTTAGAGCCTGCTTCGTGAACGGCGTTAGATATTTCTTGCATATCTTCTATTACGCCCAAGAAATTGGGTTGTTCAACGTAAACTGCCATTACGTCTGCGCCAAGCTGAGCGCGTAATAGGTCTATATTAGTGCAAGCTAAGCCCTGCGCGGAAATTTCTTCCACGATTACGCCACTATCTTCTAAATAGGTCTTAATTACGGCCTTGGTTTGAGGCTTTACGTGTTCTGATATTAAAACTCTGTTCTTAGTTGAGCTTTTGAACATCAATAAGCCTTCAGCTGCGGCGGTTGCCCCGTCGTAATGTGAGGCGTTAGATACCTCCATTCCGGTAAGTCTGCAAATTAAAGACTGATATTCGTAGATAGACTGTAGTATGCCCTGTGACATTTCTGCCTGATAGGGAGTATACGCCGTTACGAACTCACTTCTTTGAGATAGATTTCTTACTGCGGCGGGAATATAATGTCTGTACGCGCCAGCGCCTAAGAATACTGAATTATAAGTTCTATTCTTTGAAGCAAGAGCAGTAAGCTTGCGTTCTGCATCTGCTTCGCTAACCCCTTCTTCCAGCTCCATTTCAGGATATCTAATTGATTCAGGAACACAGTCGTATAATCTTTCTACTGAATTGTATCCCAATTTTGCAAGCATATCCTTTACGTCTGCTTGCGTATGAGGTGTGTATTTTGCCATTTTTATCACCCTTTATAGTTATTTTTTGCGCCTAAAGACGCTTTGTGGGTATTAAAGTGTTTTTAAGTAGTTTAAATATTCTTCTTCATCCATTAAGTCGCCTGATAAAACAGGGTTTTCTACCTTGTATATCCAGCAATTTTCAGCATCTGAATTAAGTAAAGCAGGATCATCCTCTAAAGCGCCGTTAACTTCACTTACTACGCCGGTTACGGGGCTTTCAACGGGAGCTACTGCCTTTACTGATTCTAATTCACAAGCGCTTTCGTTAATAGTTACGCTTGCGCCGATTTCGGGAAGCTCTACGTATACGATATCGCCCATTTCCTTTTGAGCGTAATCACTAATACCGATAAAGGCTACACCCCCTTCAGTTTTTACCCATTCGTGTGTTTTGCTGTATTTCATAATAATTACTCCTTAAATTTTATTACGCGTTTTCGCGTTTGTAAAAAGGCATTTCAACAAACTCTGCCTCTAGCTTACGGCCTCTTACGTCAATAAATACCCTTTGGGTTTTATCTACGCCGCATTTTATTCTTGCCATTGCGTAAGCGCCGTTTTTAGTTGGGCAAAATCCGCCCGTTGTGGTAATACCTATATTTTCGCCCGATTGAGCGTAAATTTCACAATGCTCCCTTGCTATACCCTTAGAAACAAGCTTTAAGCCCACTCTTTCGTACTTTGCAGGGGTTAAAAGCGCTTCCTCGCCGATATAGTTTAAGCCCTGCTTAATAGCAAAATCTAAGCCAACCTCGTTAGCCTTGGTTTCACTTGAAAGCTCGTGACCGTAAAGGGGCATACAGCTTTCAAAACGCAAGGTATCACGCGCGCCTAGACCTATGGGTTGAATTCCAAACTCTTCGCCTGCTAATAAAAGCTTATCGTAAAGCTCAACAACCTTATCGTTAGAGGTGTAAAGCTCGTATCCCCTTTCGCCCGTGTACCCGGTTGTGGATACTAAGCATTCTATACCGCCAACGGTAATTCTCTTGGTGAAATGATAATTCTTTTGTGGAAGCAAGCTTGCGTCACAAAGCTTTTCTACTACTTTCTGAGCTAAAGGGCCTTGAATTGCAATTTGAGCAATTGAAGGGGAAAGATTTTCACACTTTGCGCCTGCTTGAAGGTTTTCTTTAATCCATTCGTAGTCTTTATCTGTGTTAGAAGCGTTAACGACTAACAAATACTCGCTATCACTTAAGCGGTAAATCAGTAAATCGTCTACCACCCCGCCGTCTTTATAAAGCATTAAGGTATAACGGCATTGACCTATCGCCATAGTTTCTACTCTGTTAGTAACTAAAGCCTGTAAATTTTGGGTTGCCTTTTCACCGCTTATATATATTTCGCCCATGTGCGAAACGTCAAATAAACCTACTGCGCTACGCACCGTGTTATGTTCAAAAATTATACCCTTTTCGTACTGTACGGGTAAATACCAACCCGCAAATTCTACTATCTTGCCACCTAACTCTAGGTGCTTTTCGTATAAAGGTGTTTTCTTTATCATAATTCTTCTCTCAAAAATTTAGTTAGCTCTTTATAGGCTTCGTATTCGCTATCACTTTCAAAGTCACTTAATTTACTTGCCCCTAGCGTTGCGCTTAAATATTCGCTTTCTACCCTACTTATAAGGGTTGGGTAAATGCTATCCGTATTGATTTTTAAATAGCGGTTATTTGCTTGTGAATTATGCTCCACGTAACAAATGCCCCAATCAAAGCGCTTAGAAATTACCTTATTTTGCCTTGCCCATTTTGCAAACAGATATTCACGTGAAGAAATTAATTGAATTTGCTCTTCAATCTGCAAGCTTGTAAACAAATCTTCAACTAAAACCTGTTTTTTATTGCCAAAGATTGCAAAAAACTCTTCTATAATAGCATTTTTAACCTTTTCTACCGTTAAATCAGCGTTTACCTCACTTAAGTTTATAACCCTTGACTTTATCGATTTAACTCCGCTTTTTTCAAGCTTTTCAATCGGTGGCGTTAGGTATGAAGATAAACGGGTTAAATCGCTTGCAATAAGTAGCGTTCCGTGATGCAAGCAGTTTTGCTTAGTTCTATAATATGCATTACCGGAAATTTTAAAGCCGTTAACCGTTAAATCGTTTCTTCCTGAAAGCTCAACGTTGATATTTTGCTTTAAAAGGGCGTTTGCAATTAGCTTGGTTTGATTTTCTTCGCTATAAAGCGATTTTGGGCAAACGAAACAAAAATTAAGATTGCCTAAATCGTGATAAACTGCGCCACCACCGCTAATACGGCGTGTGAGCTGAACGCCGTCTTCTTGCATCTTTGCCAAATTGCACTCAGCATAAGGATTTTGATGAGCGCCTATTACCACCGCGTTTTTAGATTGCCATAAAAAAAGATGGGGGGCGCTTAACGACGCGTTTAACAAAAGCTTTTCTACGGCTAAATTATAATATGCGTTGCTTTCATTTGATATTATTACCGTTGAAATACTGCCTTTCATAACTACTCTATTTTACTATATTTTAAACTCTTTGTAAAGACTTTTTTCAAATAATGACAATTTTATTTTAATAAAATTGATTTTTCATAAAAAAATAACCCTTTTCGCATAAAAAAACAGCCCTTTTTTAATTTTTGGGCTGTTTTTCCAAGCTTCTTTTATAGTAGAATAAATACTGTTGAAAATAACCTGCGTCAAAGGCAAATTCATCAATGAAAAATGCCGTTATTTTGCTTCTATCGGTTAATTTACCGCCAAAATCCTCGCGGTAAATTTTTTCTATCCAAACGTCAACGGGGAAGCTTTTCGTCTTGTAAAAGCCAAACAAAAGCGCGCAATTAGCAACCTTTTCTCCTATGCCCTTTATCTTTAAAAGCTCTGCCTTTAAGCTTTCCTCGTTTAAGTCTTTTAACTTACAAAGTAAGTTATTCGTTAAAATTTCGTTACTTAAAATCTTTAAATAAGGAGCTCTGTAACCTAATCCGCACTCCTTTAAAAGCTCTTCACTTGCCCCTTGCAACGCGCTTGCAGTTGG
Source organism: Clostridiales bacterium (assembly GCA_015055965.1). Taxonomy (GTDB): domain Bacteria; phylum Bacillota; class Clostridia; order Christensenellales; family Borkfalkiaceae; genus HGM11416. The sequence continues at coordinate 91,053 of SVHG01000002.1, read as the reverse complement.
AAAAGCGTAGTATTCGTAATCTAAAAAGCGCTTTTTAGCACCAAGCTTTTCGCTAAGTGAATTTATTATCTTCTTTATTCGCGGAATATTGTTGTTTTGCGAAATCAAAAAGGAAAAGAGCATTTCTTGGCTATCTTGTTTTAAAATACGTACCCCTTTACCTAATGAAGAAGCCCTTTTTAATATGTCGTACTTGCTTGCTTGAGCCCTTGCGTATATGCCGGAATAATCGGTGGATAAATCAAAATAATTATAAAAATATTGCTCGTTTTGCTCTTCGCAATAAATAGCGGTTTTATCCCCTTCTTGCGCTATTTCACAAGCCCTATCGCCAGACAAAACCAAATAACCCTTTTCCGTAGGAAAAAAGCGGAATATTTGCCCACATTCTAGGGTGTCTTTAGGGTTAAAAAATTCTAAATCTGCGGTGATTTTCTTTATCACTTTTGCACCTCGAATTACTCTTTTTAAACAAAGTAAAAATAAAAAACCGAAAGCGGTTAAGCCTTCGGTTTAATACACTAATTATTCAGCGTAAACGCTAACTTGCTTTTTATCTCTGCCAAGGCGTTCGAATCTTACTACGCCGTCAGTTAAAGCAAATAAAGTATCGTCACTGCCGATACCAACGTTTTTACCGGGATGAATCTTAGTTCCTCTTTGACGAACTAAAATGCTACCAGCTAAAACTGACTGACCGTCTGCGCGCTTTGCACCAAGACGCTTTGCTGCACTGTCACGACCGTTTCTACTGCTACCAACACCTTTCTTATGAGCAAATAATCTAATTAAAAACATCATAATAGCTTATTCCTCCTCTTATAAACCAACGATCTCGCTGATTTCTACAGCGGTGAAGGGCTGTCTGTGCCCGTGTTTTCTTCTTTCGCCTTTTTTAGACTTGTACTTGTAAATGATAACCTTTTTTGCCTTGTCTTGAACAAGTACCTTACCTACTACCTTAAGGCCTTCTACTTCTTTGCCGACCTTAATACCGTTTTCGTCTGAAACTAGAAGCACGTTAAATTCTACGTTTTCGCCAACTTCTGCGTTTAGCTTTTCGAATCTGATAACGTCACCAACTTTTGCGGTGTATTGCTTGCTTCCGTTTTCAATGATTGCATACATCTTACTAAAAATCCTCCTGTCTAATCTCGCCGATTCACGGGCGGTGGTCTTTACCACGCTTTTGTGCCTTTTCCGAGCGGTCCTAAATATATTACCAAACTAAACGAAGTTTGTCAATCAAATTTTTGCTGTTTTTTTAATATTTCTTCACAATTTACAACCTTTTTTAGTAAAAAAGAATTCCGTAGGTTATTATTACTGCCCTACGGAAAAAGAAAAATAATATTTCGCTTTAAGCTTAACGTTATTATATGCAATTTTGAAACGAAAGTCAACAAAAAAAGTTGCATGTACTCTTAATATTTTAGGTAATAGAGAAAATAAGCGATAGATAACAAGTATAGTAAAATTGAGAAAGAGTGAATTTACTCCTTTTAGTCTATAAATCTATCGATTTTAAAATATTTTTTCGCTAATGAATTTATCTCTCTAACGATTCTATCTGATAGACCTTGTTTATCCTTATAATCATCTTTTTCTATTTCTATTAGTGGTATATCGTGGTCTTTATATGCTTTTCTTTTTCTTTCTTTATTCTTCTTATACGCTTCAGTATTCATTCCCCAATATTCGATATAAATACCATGTCTATTGTCTTTTACAGGAATAAACCAGTCACAGGTTACTGCTTCTTCATCAGCATTTATAGGTACGTTTTTTTCGTAACAGTGCACGATTCTTAAATCATATAAGATATCATCTATATCACTTTCTCCGCTACTTTTAACGTAATGACCATCTTTAGTTCTAATAATTTCTTCTTTGTGGGTATCTTTTGCTTTTATATAGGTTGAAATTTCCTCTTCTTTTTTAGGTTTCTTTGCCTCAATGATTTCCTTAATTTCATTGTACACTCTACTCGTCAAAGATTCGTCTTTATAAGATTCTTTTAATAACAACGCAATAGCTAGCAACTTGTTGCAATTTGATTTAACGTAATCAAAGGTTTTCATTCTATAAATGTTTGATTTAAGATTATAGTAATAATCTTTTAGCTCAAACGCCTTAAGATTTTTATCTAATGATTCCTTAAAATCAATCATTTCATAATAACATTCTTTGCATTGTGGCTTACCGTTAGAAGGTAATCCGCAAACAATACAAGTAATTTCAGATATACCTTTCGAATTATCATTTTTAGTTTGCTTACAATCGCACGCAACGTCTTTATCGTTCCATTTCCCACAATTAGGACATTGAACAATTAGACCTTCTTTTGCCATTTTTCCGTGATTTCTACACAAACGATCTTTACGTGCATTTCCCATATAAACAAATGTAGGTTCACCACAAATAGGACATTTTAATTCAGCACTCATTAAGCCACCTCTTCTCTAAAGTAAATCTATAATACACTAAATCGAAACAAAAGTCAAGATAAAACGTAAAAATAGTCCTACTTCTAGCTAAATATTTCAAATCAAGTCAGAAATAACTCAAATAAAAAAGATAAGCATTTTTTGTTTTTGCGTATTTTTTTGTTTAAAAGCGCGCATAATATAATCACTATGGAAAAAACCACTATTAATGAAAACGTATTAAAAAACTGTTACAAAAATGCTAAAATGGCTATTTTATCTATTGAAGATATTTTACCTAAGTGCGACGGGGCTTTAAAGGAGGAGCTTATTACCCAACACGAGGGATACAACAGGCATTTAACCGAAATAGCTTTAACCGCCGTAAACGTTGGAATTGATTTACCTGACGTTAACGGACTTGCAAAAGGTATGCTTAACGCTTCTATAAACATGAAAACCATGATAGACGGTTCTGCTTCTCATCTCGCAGAAATGCTTATTAAGGGAAGCGTTATGGGCTATACTACCCTTTTTAAAGACCTTTCTGAATACGGCTCGCTTTTATACGACGAGGTTTATAAGCGCGTTGATGAGCTTAAAAGATTTGAAGAGGCTTGTGAAAACAACCTTAAAAAATTTCTTTAATACCAATATTAGAAAAATAAAAATCGAGGATTGCGCCTCGATTTTTTTATTATTTAATTGAAGATATTTCGCCCATTTTACTTGCGGGTATTGGTAAGCATTGTTCGTTTACGTTTTTATCTATACGCAAAACGGTGGCTTCATATTCCCTTTCCCCACTACCGAATGGAGCTAAAACGGTATCCCCTTCCTTTAGCAAAGGAAGAGCGCTTTTATACCAATAAGGCCTTTCGCCTGCTAAGGGATTATTTATAAATTTAATTTTTACAACGTCGTAAGACTGATTATCACGCAGTTTACCACCGCATAAGGAATGAATCATAATCCTACTACTTTATCATTTGAGGGGGCTGCATAGTTTCGCCGTGAAGGTCAACGCTAATAGTCTTTACTCTTTGCTCTTCAATGGGCTTATCCATAGGATTGGTGGGAGTGGTTGCAATTTGGTCTAACACGTCAAACCCCTCTATAAGCATACCGAAAGCGGCGTACTGCCCGTCTAGATGGGGAGAATTTGCGTGCATAATAAAAAATTGAGAGCCCGCGCTGTTAGGCATCATTGAACGTGCCATAGATAAAACACCGCGTTTATGCTTTAAATCGTTCTTAAAGCCGTTTGCGCTAAATTCGCCTGCAATACGGTAACCTGGTCCACCCGTACCCATACCGGTAGGATCACCGCCCTGTATCATAAAATCTTCTATTACTCTGTGGAATATTACGCCGTTATAGAAGCCGGAATTTGCTAAATAAACGAAGTTTTTAACGGTATTGGGGGCAATTTCGGGGTAAAGCTCTAGCTTCATAATACCACCGTTGTACATTTCAATAGTTGCAATAGGATTAGCCATAGTTTTTTCTCCTTTTATTCCTTAGTTATTAATTTATTTTATTCTTCGCCGTAAACTTCTATCTGAACGCCTGCTTCCTTTAATAGCTTTAAAGAAAAATCATCCGGATAGCCGTGGCGGTAAACTATTCTTTTTATACCTGAGTTTATCATCATCTTAGAACAGATTACGCAAGGTTGATGGGTGCAGTATAAGGTTGCTCCTTCTACCGAAATACCAAGCTTTGCAGCCTGCGCAATTGCGTTTTGCTCCGCATGAACGGCGTAACACATTTCGTGGCGAGTACCGCTGGGAATATTTAACACCCTGCGTAAGCATTCCCCCCTTTCCTTACAGCTAACCACACCGGAGGGCGCGCCGTTATAGCCCGTCGTTATAATGCGGTTATCTTTAACGATAACTGCGCCGATTTGCCTGTTTTCTTGAAAGCAGCTTGACCACGTTGCAACCGTTTCTGCAAGCTGCATAAATCTTTTATCCCATTTATTCATATTGTAACCTATAATACTTATTTTAAACTTTGTGACATTGATTTTTTTGCCACGCATATATTTTAGCATATATTCTTGCATTTTGCAATAATTTATCGAAATTTTTTTAAGTTAACTTTTTTTAAGGTAAAATTTGCAAAATCCGCGCATAAATCTATTGACAAATTTAGTTTAAATGGTATAATTGTATTAGCAGTCAAAACCCGCGAGTGCTAAAAACACTCACGCGCGTTATTACATAATATTTTAGGAGGACAAAACACATGAACGTAAAGCCTTTATTTGACAAAGTAGTGGTTAAGCTTGCGCAAAAGGAAGAAACCACCAGAAGCGGTTTTATTCTTCCCACCGCATCACAGGAAAAATCACAAATCGCAGTAGTTACCGCAGTTGGCCCGGGTGGCCTTGTTGAAGGTAGCGAAGTGGTTATGCAGGTTAAACCCGGCGATAAGGTGCTTTTTGCTAAATATTCAGGAAGTGAGTTTAAGGTAGACGGCGAAGAATTTATTATCATTCGCCAAGGCGATATTTTAGCTATCGTTGAATAATTGATTTTTCGGAGGTTTTATAAATAATATGGCTAAACAAATTAAGTACGGCGAAGATGCCAGAAAAGCGCTTGAAAGGGGGGTTAATACCCTTGCAGATACCGTTAAAATTACCCTTGGTCCTAAGGGAAGAAACGTTGTTTTAGATAAAAAGTACGGTGCTCCCCTAATTACGAATGACGGCGTTACTATCGCTAAGGAAATAGAGCTTGAAGATCCATTTGAAAATATGGGCGCTCAGCTTGTTAAAGAGGTTTCTACCAAAACTAACGACGTTGCAGGCGACGGAACTACTACCGCAGTAGTTTTAGCGCAAGCTATGATTAGAGAGGGCTTAAAGAACCTTGCAGCAGGCGCTAACCCCATTATCTTGAAGAAAGGTATTATGAAAGCAGTTGCAGTTGCGGTTGAACACTTAAAATCAGTTAGCAAGCCCGTTGACGGTAAAACTGCTATTGCTCAGGTTGCTTCTATCTCTGCAGGCGACGAAGAGGTTGGTAAGCTTATTTCAGACGCTATGGAAAAGGTTGGTAAGGACGGCGTTATTACCGTTCAGGAAAGCAAGACCATGAAAACCGAGCTTTCTACCGTAGACGGCATGCAATTTGACAGAGGTTACGCATCTGCTTATATGGTTACGAATACCGATAAGATGGAAGCGGTTTTAGATAATCCCCTAATCTTCATTACCGATAAAAAGATTTCTTCTATACAAGAGCTTTTACCAGTAATTGAGCCTATCGCTCAACAAGGACAAAGACTTTTAATTATTGCAGAGGACGTTGAGGGCGACGCTTTAGCAGCTTTAGTAGTTAATAAGCTTAAAGGCGTATTCAACTGCGTTGCAGTAAAAGCCCCCGGCTTTGGCGATAGAAGAAAGGCTATGCTAGAAGATATTGCTATTTTAACAGGCGGTACAGTTCTTTCTTCAGAGCTTGGCTTAGATTTTAAGGATTTTACCCCCGATATGTTAGGTAGAGCTTTACAGGTTAAGGTTGATAAGGAAAACACCACTATCGTTGACGGCGCAGGTAGCGAAGAGGCTATTTTAGCAAGAATTAACGCTATTAGAGCTCAAATAGAAGAAACCACCTCTGATTATGACAGAGAAAAGCTTCAAGAACGCCTTGCTAAGCTTGCAGGCGGTGTTGCAGTAGTTAACGTTGGCGCTGCTACAGAAGTTGAAATGAAGGAAAAGAAGCTACGCATTGAGGACGCATTAGCAGCTACTCGCGCAGCCGTTGAAGAAGGTATCGTTCCCGGTGGCGGAACTGCACTTTTAGGAACTATTCCCGCTCTTAAAAAATTAGTTGCTACCCTTTCCGGCGACGAAAAAACGGGCGCTCAAATTATCCTTCGCGTGGTTGAAGATCCCGTTCGCCAAATCGCTTCTAACGCAGGCTTAGACGGTTCAGTTATCGTTAGCAAGATTTTAGCAAGCAACAAGACTAATATCGGATTTGACGCTTTAAACAATAAATACGTTGACATGGTTCAAGCCGGTATTATTGACCCCACTAAGGTTACCAGAAGTGCACTTCAAAACGCTGCTTCTATTGCTTCTACCCTTCTTACAACGGAAAGTATCGTTACCGATATTCCTCAACCTGAAGCACCCGCTAACCCCGGCGCTATGGGCGGAATGTACTAAGATAAATAAAATAAACACAAAAGACTTGCAACCAAAAATTGCAAGTCTTTTTTATTCGTAAAACACATTTTATACGTACCTATTTTAAATTTAAAAGCCTAAAAACTCAACACCCTTGAGTAAAACGTCAGACAAAAGCTCGTTACTTAAAGAATAAAAAACTATCTTTCCATCTCTTTTACTTTGAACAATACCCCAGTTTTTTAACAGCCTTAGCTGATGGCTTACCGTGGTTTGATTTATACCCAAGGTTGCAGAAATATCGCTAACGCACATTTCACTTATTGCCAAGGCGGAAATAATTTTAAGCCTAGTATAATCTGAAAACGCGCTAAAAAAATCAACTAAATCAAATAAAACCTCTTCCGTTGGTAAATAATCCTTAATAAGCGTTTGAGTTCGCCTATCTAAAAGTAAAACGTTACCTGCCATATTACACCTACCAAATTTTGATAAGTTAATTTTAAATTATTAGGCGGTAATATGTCAATATATGCAATTAAAATATTTTGTCATATTTTTACTTCTTTTGCAATATTATGTAAAAGACGGAGAATTTGTTATGAATTCAAATATCGCGCTAATTGCGCTTTTACTTTTACTAACCAACAATAGCAATATATCCACTACACAGCTTTTGCTGCTTTTGGCGCTTTTAAGCACAGAAAATAATTCTTCCTGCTGTTGCAATAACGGGCAAAGCTTACCCATTCAACCAAGAACTACTACCACTACCTGCACCACCAGAACAACCTAAAATACAACTAAAAAAGCCCCTATCTTGCTTGATAAGGGCGCTATTTTTTTATAAATTAGGCTTAACCTCTTCTTCAAAGAATTTCATAAAACTCTTTTCTAAATCTGCAATACTTTCATTATTGCCGATGTAAACGAAATCGTAATTATAATTTTCTACCTCGTCGTCTGCAGCGTTGCCGTATACCTTTTGCTGAAAATACTTATCCTTTCTTCTAATAAGTAAGGTTATAGTTTTTACAGAAAGCGCTTTAACTATCTTTTCTATTTCTACGTTTTCGCGACAGTGAACGAACATAATATCGTTTTCATCCGCCTTGAATTTTTCTGCTTCCTTGATTACGAAATTTAAGGGTAAATCGTTATATTCAATGAATACCTGCTTTAAATCTGCAAGCATTTTGCGTGCTTTATCACCCTTTTCGCCCGACCATCCGGCGTATTTTGCAATATCCTTAATAGGATCTACGGTTGAAATATTTTTTACCCTGTAGTATTTTGCCATAATATTACATATAGTATCTTTGCCACATCCGCCCTGTCCGTTTATTACAATTACGGTTTTATTCATAAGTGCACCGCCGTTATTATTTTTTGCTATCCTTTATATAATAATCCTTATTAAAAAAAAAGTCAATGAAAAAACTTGCTTAAATATTTTTTAACCTAAAAAACGCACCGTCAAAGCAGTTAGCCTTGAAGATGCGTTTGTTTTTATTATTAACTTTTAAGCTTGTTGCTTTTCTTTCTCTTTAACCCTTTTCTTGGAAAAATTGATTTGCGCTAATATTATACCTGCAAATACTAATAAACAACCGACGTAAACTAGTTCTCTCATCTTTTCGTGCCTTAAAATTGCGCCAGCAAAAAGAGCAAATACCGATTCTAGGCTCATAATTAAAGGAGCAATATTAGGAGCAACCCACTTTTGAGCAACTATTTGCAAGGTATAGCCGATGCCTGCAGAGAACACGCCTGCGTAAACGATAGGCCACGCTGCGTTTAAAATTGCTTCCAACCGTACCTCTTCAAATATAAATGCGCCAACTAAACAGGTAAAAGAGCACACTAAAAATTGCATTAATGAAAGTCTTATTGCATCTACCCTTACTACGTAACGGTCAACTAATACCATGTGAATACCGAAGAATATGGATGATATTATTATTAATAAATCGCCAAGCTTTAACGGTTCGTTCTTTTCTATACAAATGAAGAACATACCGATTACCGCTAAGCCTGCAGCAACCCAGCCGTTCCAGTTAACCTTTCTTCCAAAAAATAGGGCAAATACGGGGGTAAATACTACGTATAAGGTGGTTAAAAAGCCTGCTTTACCAACCGTAGTGTCTTTTATACCGATTTGTTGAATGGTGCTTGCAAGAGTTATTAAAATACCACACATTAAACCGGCTATTAAACTATACTTTTTATCTTCCTTAGCCGTTACGCCAAGTAAGGTTGGCTTTTGACCTTTAATCTTATCAAAAATAAAAACCGTGGGTAAAAGGAAAATGGCAGCAAGCAGTGATCTCGTGCCGTTCATAGTGAGTGGGCCGATATGATCCATCGCGTCACTTTGAGCAACGAAGCTTGTTCCCCAAATAAACGCGGTTATGAAAAGTAAAACTATTCCTATTACGGAATTGCGTTTTTCGTGGCTCACTTACCTACCCCCAATTTATTTTTACTTATTATACAATATTTGTATATTTACTGTCAATTATTTTATGCAATTTTCGTATTTTTTTATCCCATGAATATATATTCATTCCTTTTGTATAATATGAATTTTTGCAATAATCTCGCTTTTTTTCTATAATTTTACTTTTAAGGGCGGTAGTTTAACGTGATGAATAATCTTATTTTAATTAGAGTGAATATTTAATTTATTCACATAATATTTACCTTCTTTTTAGCACCACTTTTTATTAGCTGGCGTATACTAATAACGTAAGGGGTTACATACTTTAAAGGAGATTAATTATGTGTAACTGTTTACAAAATTTACCCTGTTGCCACCGTATGCACCATTGTCATCATCAATGCAACCGTCCCACACCTTACAATCAAGGCACTACTCTTTTAATAGCCGTTTACCCTGTAGGCAGAGGCTTTAACAGAAATTACGGACCTAGCGCCGTAAGCTACGAGGCTCAGCCTGCAACAGTTCCCTACGTTTATCAATACCAAAATACTACGGGAGCTACGGACGTGAATACTACGGCGGGATTCAACTCCCCTTACGCTAACTTATATTTAGTTAATAATCTGTGCTAATTTTTTCTTTTCTTTCCTTTTATTTATACAAAAGAAGCTTCAAATACTAAAGAAATTTTTCACCAAAGTAAAAATTTATTCTCATATTTTACCTAAGAAAAAGCTAATTTTTTTTCATATTTTTCCACCTTAGATAATTAACGGTAAAATTAAAAGCGGGGCGTGTTTTTTAACGCTCCGCTTATCTTTTTATTCAATTTTATTCTACGGGAATATCGTAAATTATAGTTACAGGCCCTTGATTTACCTGATTTATGGTCATATCTCCACCAAAAACACCCCTTTTAACGACTATTCCGTTGTTCTCTAAGCAAGAACAAAAATATTCGTATAAGGCGTTTGCTCTGGTGGGCTCTTCTGCATCAGAAAAGCCGGGGCGATTACCGTGAGATAGGTCTGCGTATAAGGTAAACTGCGATACCGAAAGTATTTCATAGCCTAAATCCTTGCAGGATAAATTCATTTTTCCCTTTTCATCTGAAAATACGCGAAGTGCAGATATCTTTTTTGCTAAATATTCCGCCTGTTTTTCGCTATTCCCCTTTCCAACGCCAAAATACACCACTAGGCCGTTAGAAATCTGTGAAATAAGCTTATTTTCGCAAGTCAATGATGCCTGCGTTACTCTTTGAACTACCGCTTTCATTTTATTCCTCGTAAAAATAGCTCAAATAAGAGCCGTAAATTTTTAAATTGCTTTGCCTTACCTTGTAATCGGGCATAAACCTAGAAAGAAGGGCGTAAAATTCCCGTTGATGGTTCATTTCCTTGGTATGGCATAGCTCGTGAAGCACCACGTAATCGCAAATATCTTCAGGTAAAAAGGCTAGCGCAACCGTAAAAGTTATTTTGCCGGTAGAGGTACAGCTTCCCCATTTTCGCTTGGTTTTATTTAGTGAAACGCTTTCATATTTAAAACCGCATAAGCTTGCGAAACGATTGATTTTTTGCACTATATACGGTAAAAATAGGCGTTTAGTAAGCATAACCAAGCTTCTTTTTGCATTTTCCTTGGGAAGAGTTATAACTTCGCCTTTAACGCTTGCGCGCTTTACGTCACTTAAATTTAGCAAATAATACTTACCGGCAATATATATTTTAGCACCCTCTTCGATCCTTGGTAAAATAGAATTTTTGGCTGCTACCGCGCCCACCTTTTCTATAATCCACCCTTCACGCCTTTTTACAACCTCTTCTATTCTTGAAAGAGGTGTTAGCTTGGGTGCGAAAACGGTTACCTTTCCGGTATAGGCTTCAATCTTTACGCCTATAGTTTTTCGCCGTGAGGAGCGTTGAATTGTATAAGTAATTGCCATTAAATTAACAGCTTAGCAATATCTTCTACTGCTAGCTTACAAGGCGTTTGTTCACCGCTTACCATATTTTTTAAAGTAGCGCTTGAGGATTCTATTTCGCTATCGCCAATGGTGATAACGTTTAACGCCCTAATCTTATCCGCATACTTAAATTGAGGCTTAACTCCCCTTTGCATGTGGTCTATTTCGCACTTTACACCAGCTAAACGCAATCCGTAGCATAATTCAAATGCTTTTTTATGCGCGTTTTCACCGATAGAAGCAATATATAAATCGGGAAGAGTTCTATCTTCAATTTCAATTCCCTTTGCCTCCATAAGCATTAAAATTCTTTCTATACCCATACCAAAGCCAACGCAGGGAACGTCCGGTCCGCCAAGCTGTTTAACTAAGTTATCATATCTACCGCCACCGCAAACTGTGCCTTGAGAGCCTAAATCGGTGGTAACGAATTCAAATACCGTTCTGGTATAATAATCTAGTCCGCGAACGATATTGGGGTTAACGGTATATTCTAAGCCTGCAATAGAAAGATAGCTCTTTAAGCTTTCAAAGTGCTCTTTACAATCGTCACAAAGATAATCTATAATCTTTGGGGCTTTTGCGCATACAGCTTTACACTTTTCTTCCTTACAGTCTAATATACGTAAGGGGTTCTTTTCGTATCTTTCTTGGCAAACGGGGCAAATTTCGTTAAATGAGTCCTTTAAATATTCCTTAAGGGCTTCGTTATACGCCTTTCTGCAGGTAGGACAGCCTATAGAGTTAATATTTAACGCCACGTTAAGACCTACCTTTTTAAGTAAGGTGTATGCGATAAGAATAACCTCTGCATCCATATCCGCACCCTTAGCGCCGTAAATTTCTACGCCGAACTGGTGGTGCTCGCGAAGTCTACCTGCCTGTGGGCGTTCATAACGGAATACGGGCGTTTCGTAATACATCTTAAGGGGCATTACGTTATTAGTTAAGCCGTTTTCTATTACCGAACGAACTACGCCTGCAGTTCCTTCGGGCTTTAAGGTAATGCTTCTACCCTTTTTATCGTTAAAGGTATACATTTCCTTGTTTACGATATCGGTTGTATCGCCAACACCGCGCAAGAAAAGCTCGGTATGCTCAAAGGTAGGCGTACGGATTTCCTTTAAGAAAAATAGTGATGCTACTTCCCTTATAACGCTTTCTACGTAGTGCCATTTGTAGGACTGCTCGGGTAATACGTCCTTCGTGCCCTTTGGTATATTAATCATTTTTATCTCCTCTCTTACAAAATGTATTTCTTAAGATTTTGACTGCGAACGATTGCTTCTAAGTGATCGTCTACGTACTTTTTATCTATAACCACTTCTATAACGGGATGATCCCCGCTTGCGTTAAACGAAATATCCTCTAATAGGTTTTCCATAACGGTATGCAATCTTCTTGCGCCTATATCTTCCGTTCTTTCGTTAATCGCTTCAGAAAGTCTTGCAATCTCTTCTATTGCTTCCTTAGTAAACACAAGCTTGATATTATCAACCTCTAAAAGAGTGGTATACTGCAAGGTAATTGCATTTTTTGGGGTTGTTAATATCTTAACGAAGTCATCCTTGGTTAAGCTTGAAAGCTCTACCAGAACAGGGAACCTACCCTGAAGCTCGGGAATTAAATCCTGAACTGAAGATACGTGGAACGCGCCTGCTGCAATAAATAAGATATAGTCCGTTTTAATAGAGCCGTACTTGGTTTGAACGGTGCATCCTTCTACTATGGGTAGAATATCACGCTGAACGCCCTCTCTTGAAACGTCAGGTCCGCCGTTACGGTTGGAATTACCTGCGATTTTATCTATTTCGTCAATAAAGATAATTCCTTCCTGCTCTGCTCTTCTAACACCTTCGGTTACTACTGCGTCCTCGTCTATGAGCTTTTCGCATTCCTCTTCTATAAATATCTTTCTTGCCTCTTTTAGGGGCATTTTTTTCTTTTTAGTACGCTTAGGCATCATATCGCCGAATATACTGCCAATATTAATTTCCGCACCACCGGGAACTAATTCCATGGGCTTGGGGATATCCTTTACGTCTATTTCTATTTCCATCTCGTCGTAAACGCCGTCTACTAAACCGCTTAGCGCTTGCTTGGGATTGATTTCCTCCACACCCTCTGCGCGATTTTTGTTTAAGGTTGAGCAAACGATATTGCTAAGACGCTTATATGCAATCTCTTGCGCTCTTTCGTTAACTGATTGCATATATTCTTCCCTAACCAGTCTTATAGAGCATTCTACAAGGTCGCGAATCATAGATTCAACGTCCCTACCAACGTAGCCCACTTCGGTGTACTTGGTTGCTTCTACCTTTATAAAGGGAGCTTTAACCAAGCGAGCAAGTCTTCTTGCAATTTCCGTTTTACCAACGCCGGTAGGCCCTTTCATAATGATATTTTTGGGGGTAACCTCAGCCATAAGGTCTAAGGGAAGCTTGCTTCTGCGATATCTGTTTCTTAACGCTACTGCTACCGCGCGCTTTGCCTTATCTTGCCCTACTATATATTTATCTAGCTCTGCAACTATCTGTCTTGGGGTAAAATTCATTATTAAACCTCCTCAACGGTAATGTTACCGTTTGTAAAAATACAAATATCCGCAGCGATATTAAGCGCTTTTTTAGCTATCGTAGCAGCGTCGTAATCGGTTTCTTGATAAAGAGCGCGAGCTGCCGCTAAAGCGTAGTTTCCACCGCTTCCTATAGCGCACACGCCACCGTCGGGCTCTATTACTTCGCCAGAGCCTGATAAAATAAACATATTTTCTTTATCTGCAACTATCATCATTGCTTCTAATCTTCTGGGTAATTTATCGTTGCGCCAAAGCTCTGCAAGCTCCACCGCGCTACGCATTAAATTACCTGAATATTTGTTAAGCATTGCTTCAAATCTTTCCGTTAAGGTAAAAGCGTCTGCAACACCGCCGGCAAAGCCTAAAATTACCTTATCGTTGTATATACGGCGCACCTTTACCGCGTTGCTTTTAAAAACTATATTTTCGCCAAAGGTAACCTGACCGTCACCAGCAATCGCAGTTTTTCCGTTACGCCTTACGCCACAAATGGTCGTTCCGCGAAATTGACTATTCATCCTTATTTATCCTCTCTGCTATTTTTTCTATCTCTTGAAGAGCCCTTTCGCCCATCATCTTCTTTTTTAAATCCTTTTTGCGCTTATCTACCGAGCCAACGGGGGCAAGTATGCCGTAATTTGCGTTCATTGGCTGAAAATCGGAATTGGGCGTGCTAATATAACAGCATAACGCCCCCGATACCGTTTTATTATCCCATTCAATAGCCGGCAAATTCTTTAAGCTTCTGTATAAGTTAATTGCTGAAACTAAGCCCGAAGATGCGCTTTCTACGTAACCTTCTACACCCGTGATTTGACCTGCAAAGTAAATATTATCCTTGCCTTTAAGGGCGTAATACTTATTTAAAGAGGCGGGAGCGTTTATAAATGTATTTTTATGCATTACGCCGTAACGCACGAATTCTGCCTCTTTAAGGGCGGGAAATAACGAAAATATGCGCTTTTGCTCGCCAAAAAGCAAATTCGTTTGGAATCCCACCAAATTATACATGCTTCCTTCCACGTTTTCCTTGCGTAGCTGTAAGCAGGCATAAGGCCATCTTCCCGTTTTTGGATCTGTTAGTCCTGCAGGCTTTAGCGGGCCGAATCTTAAGGTGTCTACCCCCCTTGACGCCATAACCTCAACGGGCATACATCCTTCAAATACCTTGGTATTTTCAAATTCGTGCAAGGGGGCGCGCTTTGCATTTATAAGCTCGTTATAAAAGATTTCGTAGGTTTCTTTATCCATAGGACAGTTGATATAATCGCCTACGCCCTCTTCGCCGTATCTATCGGAAATAAAGGCGTGGTTCATATCTATACTATCCCCTAAAACTATGGGCGCAGCTGCATCAAAGAAGTAAAACGCGCCTGTAATTTCCTTTATATGATTACATAAATCGCCCGTGGTAAGCGGGCCGGTGGCTATAATCGTAGGGGTAGAAAAATCAATTTGCTTTACCTCTTCGCAAATAAAATTGATATTTTCGCACTCCTTTAGCCTTTTGGTTATAAGCTCTGCAAACGCCTCCCTATCTACTGCTAGGGCGTTACCGGCAGGAACTCTGGTATTATCTGCACAGTCGATTATAAGACTGCCCAGCATTCTCATTTCTTCCTTTAAAAGCCCGCAAGCGTTACCGTATACGTCGTTGGATTTTAGTGAATTAGAGCACACTAATTCCCCGTACTTTTCGCTTTTGTGGGCAGGTGTGAATGACTTTGGCTTAATATCGTATAAATTTACCTTTATTCCGCGGTTAGCAAGAAAATAGGCCGCTTCACAGCCGGCAAGTCCGCCACCTATTACGTTTACCGTTATATTATTTTGCATTTTTTCCCTTTAATGAATAATTGCAGTCTTTATCTGAACAGCGAACGCTCTTACCGTCCTTTGAGTAAACTAAATGCTTACCGCACTTGGGACAAAGCTCGCCGTTAGGCATATCCCAGCTCATAAAGGAGCATTCGGGATAGTTTGAACAGCCGTAAAATACCTTACCGCTCTTGGAAGCCATCTTTCTTGTAGGCTTACCGCATACGGGGCAAATACCTGCGTCCTCTGCAAGACTCTTTGTGTTTTTACATTCCTTACAGTATAAATATTTACCGAATTTACCCTGCTTAACTACAGTTTCTCCACCGCATTTTTCGCACTTTTCGGTACTCTTTTCTTCGTTTAACGCCTTAATATTGGTACATTTTGGGTAATTAGGACAAGCTAAGAACTTACCAAACTTACCCGTTTTATATATCATAACAGAACCGCACTTTTCGCATATTTCTTCCGATTCTTCAACGTTTTCACTCTTAATATTAGAGCATTCGGGATAGTTTGAGCAAGCAAGATATTTACCGAATCTGCCCGTCTTTCTAAGCATGGGCGCGCCACACTTTTCGCAAACGAATTCAGTCATCTCGTCCCCGTCGCGCATCGCCTTTGAAAGCTGATCTGCAAAGGGGGGATAGAAGTCCCCTATAAGCTTACGCCAATCCTTACCGCCGTTTTCGATATTATCAAGCTTATCCTCCATATTAGCGGTAAAGCCAACGTCCATTATATCAGAGAAATATTTAACCAGCATATCCGTTATGCGGAAGGCTATTTCGGTGGGAACTAGGAATTTACCTTCCTTAGTGGTATATTTACGCTTGGTTAAAACCGAAATGATAGAAGAATAGGTTGAAGGTCTACCTATACCCTTTTCTTCCATAATCTTAACTAAAGAAGCATCCGTAAATCTAACGGGGGGATGGGTGAACTTTTGCTCACCTTCTACCTTTACTTCCTTTAAAATTTCGCCCTTGGTTAAGGTGGGAAGATTTTTGCTTTCCTCGCCGTCCTCTTCATCCTTACGGTAATCGTCGTAAACTGCAGTAAAGCCCTTGAATTTTACAGTTTTACCGCTTGTTTTGAATGCGTAACCGCTATTTTCTACCGTTACCTTAACTTGATTGTATACCGCGTCTGACATTTGTGATGCTAAAAAGCGGTCGTAGATAAGCTTGTATAAATTATAGTGATTTTTATCTAATACACCCTTTAAGCTTTCGGGCGTAACGGTAATATCTATAGGTCTAATCGCTTCGTGCGCGTCTTGACTCTTGTTTTTTGACTTATATACGTTTAAGCTGTTTGGAACGTATTCCTTACCAAAGTTTTGCTCTATATAGGCGCGAGCTGCCATTTGCGCATCCGTGCTTACTCTTACAGAATCCGTTCTAATGTAGGTTACTAACGCTAAATGGCCCTTGGGGGTTTCTACGCCCTCGTATAGGTGCTGCGCAACGGACATAATCATAGGGGAAGTCATATTAAGCTTATTCGCCGCATCCTGCTGCATAGTGCTAGTCGTAAAGGGTGGCAACGGATGTGATTTTACAACCGATTTTTTAACTTCCTTAACGACGTATTCGCCCTTTGAAACGGTTTCAAGCACCTTATCCGCCTCTTCCTTGGTTGCGGGCTTGAATTTTTTGCCCTTTAATTCAACCATAAGCGCCTTAAACTGAGGAGGAGTGCTACCCTTTAATGTTGCAACTACGTTCCAAAATTCTTGGGGCTTAAAGGCGCGAATTTCCCTTTCTCTATCAACGATTAGGCGCAAGGTAACGGACTGAACTCTACCTGCAGAAAGTCCGTCTTGAATACGCTTACATAGTAAAGGACTTAGCTTATAACCAACTAAACGGTCTAAAACTCTTCTTGCCTGCTGAGAGTCTACTAAGTTCTTATTTATTTCACGCGGTTCTTCCAGTGCCTTTTTAATTGCCTTTTCACTAACCTCGTTGAATACTATTCTTTGCGCCTTACCTTCTAGCTTAAGCACTTCCATTAAGTGCCAAGATATAGCTTCACCTTCACGGTCCGGGTCGGTTGCGAGGTAAACCTTATCTGCCTTTGCAGTTTTTTCGGTTAAACGCTTTATCGTTTGCTTTTTATCTGCGGTTACTACGTAATTAGGCTCAAAATTGTCGCTTACGTTTACGCCTAAACGCTTTTCGGGTAAATCGCGAACGTGACCTTCGCTGGCATCTACCTTGTACTTACCCTTTAGATACTTTTCAATTGTTTTCGCCTTAGAGGGCGATTCTACGATAATAAGCTGCATATATATTTTCTCCACTAGCGCTAAAGCGCTATTCTTATTTTTGGATTGTTATCTTATTTTATCTTGATTAACGCCGTGTAACTGTTTTTATTACCCTTTGCTACCAAGCCTTTGATTTCCAGCATAGAAAGTATTGGCAAAATTTCATAGCTTTTTTTACCCGTTTTTAAAGCAATTTCGTCAATATGTAGGCTTCCGTCTATTGCGGAAAGAACTAGCATTTCTTCTTCATCTAAATCGGGAAGATTAAAGCTCTTTAATTCTATGCCCTCTGCATTTGCAACGTCTTCTGCACCTTCTACAAGCTGAGCTTTACCAAGCTTTATTAGCATATTGCAAATTTCGCCACTTCTTTCCCCTAACGAATAGGGAATTGCATACATTCTTTTGCTATACGCTTCTGCAAACCTTGCAGTATATCTGGTTCCGCTATCTTCTGCACCGCTTAAAATTAAAACTGCGTCCGATAAAGCGGCTATAAGTCTGTTACGCATGGGAAAACGCCAAGGGGCAGACTGTGTTTCGGGTGGATATTCGCTTATGACCAACCCATTTTGAGCAATTTTATCTACTAAATCCCTGTTAGACTGTGGCGAAACGTAATCGTGTCCGCTTGCTAAAAGGCTAATTACGTTACCGCTTTCTTTTGCTCCTAAAAGAGCGCATCTGTCACCGCCAACGGCGCTACCGCTAACGATTACAACGCCTGAGGAAGAAAGCTCGCTTGCGATAGATTCCCCTGCCTTTAAAACGAAGGGCAAGGTCTTTCTTGAACCGACTATTGCAAGCTTTTGGCTTGCGTTTAACAATTCCACCCTTCCTTTTGCATATATAACTAAGGGATTAGAAGGTAAATTTGCAAATATCGCAGGGTAATCCTTACTTAAAAAGGTTATTGCCTTAATCGCGCGTGATTCAAGCTTTTTTAATATAAAATCTAAATAGTCGCCGTTTGATAAACAGCTTTTTACCGTTAAAGCGGCGCTTTCACTAATATTTTTTCTTACGTATTCGACGGCCGGCTGACTGTTATTAAAAATATCGCCTAAGTTTGAATAGGAAGAAATGATTTCTCTTTTGTGTTTATATTCAAGCCCGTCGAAAAAATCTAACAAGATTACGGCAAGCTCTTCCCTTGTATAAGTCATAAAATTAAGAATTTAAATCAAAACTACGGTATCCCACCGCTTCTAAAATATGGCGGGGTAAAATATCGTTTTCAAGCTCCATATCCGCAATAGTTCTTGCAACCTTTAACACCCTGCTTCTTCCGCGTGCAGAAAGCTTTAATCTTTCAAATGACATTCTCATTATCTTTTCGCTTTCGGGTGAAAGGGCGCAATATTTTTCAAGCTGTCTTTCACTCATTTCGCTATTAGTTCTAATGCCGTCCTCTTTAAAACGCTCACGCTGAATCATACGGGTACGGTTTACGCGCTTTTTAACCTCTGAAGAGCATTCCTCCTGCCCTTCCTTTACTAAATCGTCGTATTCAACGCCGTCAACCTCTATTTGAAGGTCTATTCTATCTAACAGCGGACCTGAAATTTTTGCCTTATATTTTGCAATTTGTGAAGCAGTACATCTGCATTCCAGCGTTTTAGAGCCGTAATTTCCGCAAGGACAGGGATTCATACTACCAACCAGCATAAAGCTTGCGGGATATTGCACCGTCATTCTTGCGCGTGATACGGTTACTATTCTATCTTCTAAGGGTTGACGCAAGCTCTCTAACGTGCTGCGCGGATATTCGGGCATTTCGTCTAAATATAAAACGCCGTTATGCGCTAGACTTATAACACCGGGCTTTGCAGAAGCTCCGCCACCGATTAAAGCAATTTGTGAGGCCGTGTGATGGGGAGTATAAAAAGGTCTTACCGTTACTATTCCTTCTTCTGATAAAGCGCCTGATACCGAATGAATTTTGGTGGTTTCTAACGCTTCGTCAAAGCTCATTTCGGGCATAATGGAGGGAATACAGCGAGCGAGCATGGTTTTTCCCGAGCCGGGCGCGCCCACGAGTAATATATTATGACCGCCACTTACCGCAACCTCTAACGCGCGCTTTGCGGCAGCCTGACCTTTTACGAATTTTAAATCGCTTACGCTTTCCTTTGCCTGACTTGCAGAATATTCCCTTGCAACTACCCTTTCAACGGTAAAAGTGCCTGCTAAATGCCCAATAACCTCGTTAAGAGTTTTGCAAGCGTATACCTCAATGCCAAATATATATTCCGCTTCCTTTACGTTCGCGTAGGGAATAATAAACTTGTTAAATCCTTGAGTCTTTGCGGATATGAGTAATGGCGTTATGCCGTTTACACCGCGCAAGCTTCCGTCTAAAGAAAGCTCACCCAAGAATACGTATTCATCTAGGTTTACCCCGGAAAGATGCTCCGTATAAGCCTTAATTATACCTATTGCTATAGGTAAGTCTAAATAAGAGCCTTCCTTTTTAACGTCCGCAGGGGCTAGGTTTACCGTTACCCTGCCGTAGGGAAAGCTTTTTCCGCTATTTTTTATGGCGGTGCGAACCCTTTCCTTTGATTCCTTTACTGAAGCGTCCGGCAAGCCAACCACGTCAAACTTGGGAAGTCCGCCACCAACGTCAGTTTCAACGGTAACCGCAAAGGCGTCTAAGCCCATCAGTCCCAATCCGTTTACCTTACTTAACATATTTCCCCCTTTGGCCTAAGCTAGCCATACGTAAGCCACTTGAAGCTTTTCAGCTAAATCAAAGTTAAAGATAAAAGGCGTTTGCAATACGAAGAATGCAACGAATATTACGCAAAGAGTAATCGTTAACGTTCTTATAATCCATTTTTTAAGTGCGACTTTTGCTATTTTGTGAAGTAAAGCTAGCGATAATACGGCAAATATTAAAGAAATTGCAAAGCTTGCGTAGCTAGCCGTGCCTAAGAATAAGCCGTTGATTAGCCAAGTGGTTAAAAAGCCGGTTAGTAAAAGCATATAAATAGGCTTGCTTTCGTTAAGGGCTACTATTAAATTAACCTTTGTAAGTGAATTTCCGCGAAGTAAAATATAAAGTAAGCCGATAATCGATAGTGATAGGCATGAAGCTAAAGCTAACGCTCTGTTTGCAAACAAATATGAATCAACGCCGAACGCGCTGGGTAATACCTCTTGACCTAAGCCAAGCGCCCAAACAAAGAAGAAGGAGCTACCGCGGTGAGCAAATAGCTGAGCGTTATTTTTTAATATGGTTGAAATTAAACCTGCATTATAATATTCCGTATAAGTCATATAGCCCATTCCGTAAGCGATTATCATTAAGGCGATAGGAGCTATAACGAAGCCAAGCAAGGTTTTCACGATTACGGTTGATAGAGTTTTATTGTATTTTTCACGAGCGTACTCCTTTTCCAGTCCGCTTTCCTTAAAGAAGGTTTTACGCGTTTCTATAATAGCCTTTACGGAAGGAATTAGGCAAAGAACTAATAATAGGGGTAATACGTAAATTGAAGAAAGGGATATGCTTAACGCAAATGCAAAGGTAAAGCCTGCTAAAATTAGATTGTTTGAATGTGACCTTAATTCCTTTGCGTTGTGTGACTTTACGTAAAAATCGTAAGCAAAGTAAACTGACGCTACGATAAAGAACAGAGCAATACTTAATTCGCTTGAGCGAGTTACTAAAGACGCACCCATTCCCGCAACGATATACAAGCCTGCCGCAGCTGCGCCGTAACCTGCGCTTGCAAATATCTTTTTTGCAAAGAAGAAGATTAAATATACGGTTGCAACGAAGAATAGAAAGCCCATTATTCTTAAACCAAAGGGGCTATTGCCAAATATCCCTACGCCAATTGAGGTTAAAACAACGCCCATAGCGTTTGCCTTGTTAGAAACGTAACCGCTCTTGCCGTTGGTTAGGTTATCTATCGCGCCGATTAAGCTTACCTCTTCGCCGGTTAAAAGGTCTAAACCCTTTTGAGTAGAAAAGCCCTCCTGCTCGTCTGCTACCAAGCTAAAGGTGTTTGCCATTTCCTTAACCGAGTAATATTTATGAGCGCCGTTTTTGGTGGTAACGCCACCAATAACCTCTGCCGTTAAAGCCTCGCCGTCCTCGTTTAACAACGCTACTTCAAAAAACTCAAAGCTTTGCTTGGTAGAAAGCTTTATATATTCTTGATTAATAGGCGATTGTAAGGGGATTTTTACCCAGCCTAAATATTCGCCTTGTAAAGCTTCTAACGAATAAGATCTTTCCTTGAACGTGGAGTTATTCTTTAAAAGGTCCACGTTACCGCTTTGATCTACCGTGATTTCTATTATTCCGTTAGGCGCTTCGTGCACGTTACCTATAAATAAATAAAGATTAGTAACGTATTTCTTTTGCCCTTCTGCCGAGCTGTTTTTTGCCGTTAATACGGAAGTGTTTTTGATAATAACGCTTTCTTGAATTTTTACACCGGTATCTGAACGAACGTCCGGTGTAACCTGCCAATAGGTATTAACGCTATCGTTACTACCTAAGCCAAATGCAAGCATAGGCAATAAAATTAAGGCGATTACTATCGTTGCTATTAGCGTTATTAATCTTTCTTTTGCATTGTTCATATATTTCTTCCTTTACGGCAAGCGCCGTTTCTTTGATTGGTTTGTATTTAATAATAGCTTGATTTTTTAAAAATGTAAAGTGATTTTTACGTCATTTTTCGATATTCCTTAATTATTTATATAATAAGATAGAGGCTTTTTTCATCTTTCGCCAAAAAAATACATTTTTTGCTCGCTACTTTTAGCATTTAATGCTATCAAGGTATTTTTAATTGAAAATATGCAATAATTATGATATGTTCGTTATTTTTTTGCGCGCGGTTATTCTTTACGTGCTTTTGCTTATCGTTATGCGACTTATGGGTAAACGGCAAATTGGCGAGATGCAACCCTTTGAATTTATTATTACCCTTTTAATTGCAGAGCTTGCCTGTATCCCCATGACCGATATTTCCATTCCCCTTTCCTACGGTATAGTTTCCCTTCTTGCAGTTTTTATTCTTCATCAAATTATGTCACTTTTAGAACGGCTTGGCAATAAGGTTAAATTTATTATCAGCGGTAAGCCCTCTATCGTTATTAACCCTAACGGCGTAGACCTTAAAGAGCTTAAGAAAAACAACCTTGACGTTGCAGACCTTGCAGAGGCGCTTCGCGCGCTGGGATATTTTTGCCTAGACGACGTTGAATACGCTCTTTTTGAAAGCAACGGCAAGCTTTCTGCAATTAAAAAGGATATACGAAACCCACCTTCACTACCACTTATTTTAATTAACGACGGCAGGCTTCAAAAGGAAAATTTCCTTATTAGAAATATAACCCTTGAAGAGCTTAAATCTTCCTTTAAGGATTGCTTTTTAAAGATTAGTGAAATAGAGGTTGCAACCATGGATGAAATGGGAAAAATTTACCTTAAAAGACGCAACCTCAAGTATGAAATTTTATATTATAAGGCAGGTGAAAATAATTGTTAAAAAGTGTGTTAACGATGCTATTGGCTCTCTTTTTGCTTTTAGGGGCTACCTTCGCAGAGCAAATTACCGTGCAAAATACCTTTGATGATTTTTGCACCGTTATAGAGCAAACTCAAAGTAAGCTTTCAGGTGAAAACCCTTCTAAATTAGATGCCGACGCGCTTGAAGATTTTTGGCTTGATAAAAAGCAAAGGCTTCACGCTTGGATACCCCACGCAGAGATAAAGGAAATTGAGCTTTGGGTTAGCGAGTGCGTTGCCTATACGCAAATTGAAGATTTTGAAGAAGCGTATACCAAGCTTGACGTTTTAAAAACGCTGGCTATGCAAATACCAAAAAACTTTTCCTTAAAATTAGAAAATTTATTTTAATCTTATTAACTTATATTTTTACGTTAAATATCACTCTGCAATTTTATTTTGTTGACTTTTTGCTATTTTTGAAGTATACTTTTTTTATACTTTACGTATAATGACTTGTCTACGTGTTTATTAAAAGCAACTTAAAATAAATTGCAGGTGTAGTTTAGTGGCAAAACAACAGCTTCCCAAGCTGTGGTTGAGGGTTCGATTCCCTTCACCTGCTCCAAAAAAAGACTGTAATTTTGATACAAAATTGCAGTCTTTTTTAACTAAATCCGCCTTCGTTGGAATAAATCCACTTCGTGGATGAAATCGCTATGCGATGAAATCTGCCTTACGGCAGGTTAAATATGGCGGATTTGATTTCATCTGAGGTGGCACACCGAAGATTTCATCCGAGTTCACTCGGATTTCATCCTGCAAAGCAGGATTTCATTAAATTAACACGCTTGCCGGGATAGTTTTCGTCCCTGCAAGTCTTTTTTGTTTTTATTAGTAAAATATAAATCGTTCACTTTATACCCTTATCTTTCATTTATTGATTCGCTTAAATAAATTCTTGATTTAGGTTAAATTATGTGATATAATTAACTCAACAAAAAGTATAAATTTGCATATAAAATTTTATTAAAAAACAATTCCTTAAACAATATATTTGTTTTATTTGGAGATAAAGTTATGAAGGATTATAATTATTACAAAACAATTTCCGATATTTGCAATGAAGCTAACGACGTATATAAAAAATTTAAAGTTGAAGAAATCATACCGTTGAATAAAATATATTTAAACCACGACGCAGATGAAGGAGATAGTTTTATCTTGATCAGCGGGGAAAATAAATATTTAATGGTTGAAACCAGTACGGATTTTTATTGGGTTGGATCACGTTTACTGCTTTATGACCTAAATAAAATTGATGGTAATTTTGCAAAATATTTACACGATTGGGATCAAAACGATCATAACGGAAAATGGCATAAATTATTTGTTTTTTCTTATATTGAGGGAGAGCCGTTAAAAGATTATTTATCAAAAATAGATAAAAATAATGCTTACAATTTAGGTAAAGAATTTGGTCTAACTTTAAAAAAGGTTCATTCTATTGAAGTAGACGTATCAAAACATCATATTTCAAATTGGCATAGTGGATATAAATGGATTCAACAGGATATAATCAAAAAAACTATTTCTAATGCCACTAATGAAAAAGCCCTTGATTATTACAAAAACAACCAAGATATAATTTATCAAAGATATGCATCAAGTACCTATTATTGTAAAGAAGATGGAAAATATCTTTTTGATGAAAACGGTAACCACGTTACGGAAAAAGTGCTTTCTTTTATTTTTCATGATATAAACTTGCAATCTCTTATTGTTGCAGACGGAAAAGTATACGTAAAATGCCCCGTCAATGTTTCTATTGGCGATCCTTTTTACGATTTTAAATTTTTATCGCTAATTGCTTTAGAAAATGAAAGTTTTGCAACAGGGATTATTGATGGGTATTTTGAAGATAAAATATCAAAAGATTTCTTCAAAATGCTTAAATATTACACCAGCGAGTTGATTATTAAAGAGTGTAATAAATCGTTAAACGAAGAAATTATCAATAAAATATATGATTCTTATGATGATTTTAATTTAGAAATTCCCAAATGGTATAATAAATAAACCGCCGCTTATCCGTGAATTTATCTATATCTATTTTACTTATAAAATCCAGTAATAACTAACTTTGCGTTGACGAGTTTAACTAATGAAAATTTTTAAATATGCAAATAAAGAGCTCCCCTACGAGATAATCCCTACCGCAAATAAAAAACAATTTTATACTTCCTTTAAGCAGGATAATTTGCTTTGCATTTACGCGCCCACTTGCGCAACGGATAAGGATATAAAGCTTATGCTACGCCAACAGTTTTGGAATTATTACTTTAAGCTTTATCCCGAAGAAAAAAAGGTATACGTGCATTTTTTAGGTGAGCTTTATCTTGTTGAAAAGGTTAAGGCAAAAAAGGATTCGGTTAACTTAAACGAAAAGCAAAAAATTATAACTATTTATTCAACCAAGAACACCTTAAGCGCCTACCAAAGCCTTTTAAGAAATTTTTATAAGCGCCAAGTAGAAAAATCTTTAGTGGAGCTTTGGCACGATATAGAATGGGACTTTAGAGATATTACTCTACCCACTTTTACAGTTAAAGGTATACGCGGATTTTTAGGTTATAATTACGCAAACGGCAAAGTGGTTATTTCCCCAAAAATTGCTGCGTACGAGCCCGTTTATATTAAGCTTTTATTCTACCACGAAATCACCCATTCCATAGTTTACGGGCATAAGCAAGAGTTTTGGAATGAGCTTGAAAAAAGACACCCCGGTGCTATAGCGCTTACTAAAAAAATGAAAAAGCTTACTTATAAATACACTATTTAATTTTGTGTTATTTTTACTGTATTTATTGCGTTAATCGACTTATAACGGCACTTTTGGAGGGTTTATTATGTTTGTTTGGACGGGAATTTTATTAGAAGATCAGCTAAATGAGCTAAAAGATAAGGCAAGAAAAATAGAAGGGGATTTAAACTTCCCCCTATCCTGTCATGAATTACCAAGCCACATTTCGCTTAAGATTTCCTTCTTCGTTGAGGATGATAAATTTGATAAGGTAGTTGAAGAGCTAACGAATCTTTATCACCATTTATTGCCCTTTACAGTTGAGTGCGACGGTATTCAAAAGGAAGGGCAAATCGTTTGGCTTAGAATGAAAGAAAACGTACTTTTAAAGTGCGCGCAAATTTCTGTAAATTCTTTATTAGAGCGCCGTTTTAACGTTCCACTTCATCCTTACGATTGCGACTTTAAATTCCACTCCACCCTATTTATGGATAACGATAAAGAAAGAATAGATAACGCTTACGAGCTTATTAAAGACCAAACCTTTCCTAAAACGCTTTCCGTTAATAAATTTATAATTGGCAAATCTAACACGGGCGAGCTTGGAACTTTTTCTATACATAAGCAAATTACAATTTAATAAAAACAGCTTCCCCACTAAACGCCTTTTTAGTGGGGTTTTAATTATTTTTTTAATATTTCTCTTGACTAAACCCTATCCCTGTGCTATAATTGTGTTATATTAAAAACCTTTAAGGAGTTTTATTATTATGGCTATGGAAAAAATGAATCTAATTAACATGATGAACACCGCTTGGGAAAGGAAAAACGAGGTTAGTGCTGAAGAATACGAGGTTAAGGTTAAAAACCTTCTTTCACACGCTTTCGTAGAAATTGAAAGAATGTACGTTGATTTCTGCAAAGAAAAGGGCTATGAATATAAGGACGAGGTTTTCTACGTTTTCCAACGCTTAATCGTTTACTTTACCTTTAGCGACGGAGATTTTCTACAAGGCGAATACGACGCTTACGTTAAATACTGTGATTGGGCGCACATTCAACCCTTAAGCGTTGCAGACTGCAAAGCTCTTAATGAACGTTTAACATCTGAAACGATTATTAACGACATCAAGCTTATTAACGGTCTTCGCGATTCTATTGATCCCGAAAACTTTACCGCTTTAGTTCAAGGCTTCTGCTACATGTCACTTCTTGGAGATAAGAGCTTTGACGAAAACGAATATTACATTATTAGATGCTTCTTTGAGAGAGGTTACGACTACTGCCCTGAAGATTGGGAAACCTTTAAGAGAGAATGGAAGTAATTGGATATTAAAAATTACGCTTGCTTTTAGCAGGCGTTTTTTTATGCCTTTTTAGTAGTTAAACGCGCTTAATAAATAGCCAAGAAAAATATTTTTTATTTTTTCTTTAGCGCCTAAAAATTACTTGACAAAATAACCAGCCGAGTGCTATTCTTTTTACATTATTATCTTAAATATAAAATTTTTTATCGAGTAAAATATTCTATAAATTATTAGATATTTTTTAATTGAAAATATTTATATATAGTATATACGGGAGGTTGTTTTTGTGTTATTCGGAAAGTACATAAACAGGTACTATTTAAAGTATTTGCACTTAATTATTTTCGGATTAATCGCGTTGGTTGCTGTTGACGCTTTTCAGCTTGAAATACCCAAGCTTTATAAGTACCTAATCAACGGTATTACTTACGGCGAAGTTGAATTAAACGGGCAAGTAGTTCCCTTTGATTTTAATTTTTTACTTGACCAAATTTGTATGCCAATGCTATTTATCATTCTTTCGCTTGTGCTTGGCAGATTTTTATGGCGTATTTGCTTTTTCGGTAGCGGAATAAGAGTGGAAACAGACTTAAGATCTAAGATGTTTGACCACAGCAAAAACCTCTCTCAACAGTACTATCAAGTAAACAAGGTCGGCAATTTGATGGCCCTTTTTACTAACGATATAGAAACCGTTCAGGACTGCTTTGGTTCAGGTATTTTAATGTTTGCAGACGCCCTGTTCTTAGGTGGACTTTCACTTATTAAAATGGCGATAATGGACCCTGTGCTAACAGTTCTTTCGCTAATTCCCATGGCGTTTATGCTTACCATCGTTATTATCGTTGGCAAATATATGTCTAAAAAATGGGAAAGACGCCAAGAGGCCTTTTCATCTCTTTCAGATTTCTCGCAGGAAAGCTTTTCCGGTATTGCGGTTATTAAGGCCTTCGTTAAGGAATTTAAGGAGCTTATGGCCTTTAAAAAGCTTAACAGTGAAAACGAAATTGCTAACGTAGAATATACTAAGGCTTCTACCCTTCTTCGTATTTTCGTTACACTTTTCGTTGAATCGGTTGTTTGCATTATATTAGGCTACGGCGGTTACCTTGTTTATAAAGGCACTTTTAACGCAGGCGAGCTAATGGAATTCATTGGTTACTTTAACTCTATCGTTTGGCCGGTAATGGCTATTTCAGAGCTTATTGAGCTTCAGTCCAGAGGCAAGGCTTCATTAAAGCGTATTACCGAGCTGTTAGATGCTAAGCAAGACGTTATTGACGCGCCAGACGCTACTGCTATCGGAGCACTTAAGGGTGATATTGAATTTAAGAACCTTACCTTTAGATACCCCGACGGCGACTACGACGCCCTTTTAAACATTAACGTTAAGATCAACGCGGGCGAGCACGTTGGCATAATAGGTAAAACAGGCTCCGGTAAAACTACCCTTGTGGACTTAATTTTAAGAAACTATAACGTTCAAGACGGAACGCTGTTCGTGGACGGATTAGACGTTAACGATATTACCATTCACTCTTTACGTGAAAACACCGCTTACGTTCCCCAAGACAACTTCCTATTTAGCGATACCATTCAAAACAATATTGCCTTTGCGTCAGACACTAACGACTTAGATGCGGTTAAGCACTTTGCTCGTCTTGCCGCAGTTGACGATAATATTGAAGAATTTAACGACGGCTACTCTACTATGCTTGGCGAAAGAGGGGTAACCGTTTCAGGCGGTCAAAAGCAACGTATTTCTATTGCAAGAGCGCTTATGAAGGACGCGCCTATTCTTATTTTAGACGACTCACTTTCTGCAGTTGATACTAAGACGGAAAAGACGCTAATCGATAACCTACGCAGTAGTAGAGCGGGTAAAACCACTATTTTAATCGCGCACCGTATTTCCACCATTGAAAATATGGATAAAATTATCTTTATAGACGACGGTAAAGTGATTGCCTACGGCACGCACGAAAACCTTTACAACGACTGCGTTGAATACCGTAATATGGTTGAGCTTCAAAAGCTTGAAGACGAAAAGGAGGGCTAATTTATGCGTGAATATCTTCCTTTACTAATTGCAGGCGCTATTATTGGCACGTTCTCTGTTATTTTCATTTTGGCCTACGCCTTTATGAAAAACAAAAAAGAAGCTATTGGATTTGATAGAAATATTCCCGATTCAGAAATAGTTGCAAGACTTCTTAAATACGCTAAGCCCTATTGGAAAAATTTCCTTTTAGTGCTTACCGTTATGCTATTTTCTATTTCTTACGATATTATTTCTCCCCTACTTATAGCTAATATTCAAGAAATTATTAAAGCCGGCTTTGAGCTTTACGAGCTTTATATTAGAGTTGCTATTTACGCAAGTATTCTTATAATTTCGCTAATAAGCACTTACGTTCAGTCTATAGTGCTACAAAAAACGGGACAAAAGATTATTTCTAATATAAGAGAGGACCTTTTTAAGCATATTGAGCAGTTAAGCCACGAGCAGTTACACCAAATCCCCGTTGGAAAGCTGGTTACGCGTGTTACAAACGATACGAACGGCGTTTCTATGATGTTTACCAATATCATAGTTACCTTAGTTAAAAACGTTTTCGTTATTTTAGGCGTTTTGGTTGCTATGCTCTGCTTAAACTATATGCTAACCCTTATGGTGCTTTGCTTCGTGCCCTTTATTCTTCTATTTACCTTGATATTTAGAAAATTCTCTAGGCGCGCTTACCGCAGAGTTAAAGACAGCACTACGGACATTAACACCTTCTTATCTGAAAATCTTTCGGGCATTAAAATTACCCAAATATTTAACAGAGAAGAACGCAAAATGCAGGAATTTAACGATAGAAACCAAAAGCTAAGCGTTGCAAAGCGTAAGCAAATTTTCGTTTTTGGTATCTTCCGCCCTATGGTTTATATGCTTTACATAACTTCAGTTATGTGCCTATTCTACCTTGGCGGTAAGGGTGTGTTAGAGGATAAGCCCTTCTTAGGTCAAATTATCACGAGTGAAGTTATTATTGCATTCTATATGTATATTTCACGCTTCTTTAACCCCATTCAAAGCCTTGCGGAAATGTTTAACTGGCTTCAGTCTGCATTTGCTTCGGCAGAAAAAATCTTCTCTATTCTAGACACCAAGCCTATCGTTGTTGATGAAGAAGGCGCTATTGAGCTAGAAAACGTTAGAGGTGAAATTGAATTTAAAAACGTTTGGTTCTACTATAAGGAAGGCGAATGGGTTTTAAAGGACGTTTCATTTAAGATCGAGCCCAAGCAAACGGTTGCATTCGTTGGAGCTACGGGCTCTGGTAAAACCACTATTTTATCTCTTATTTGCCGTAACTACGATATTCAAAAGGGACAAATTTTAATTGACGGAATAGATATTAAGAAGATTAAGATTTCTTCATTAAGAAAGCACTTCGGTCAAATGCTTCAAGACGTTTTCCTATTCTCCGGTACGATTAGAAGCAATATTCTTTTAAGAGAAGAAGGCATTTCTGATGACGAGATTATGGAAGCTTGTAAGTACGTTAACGCAGATAAATTCATTAACAAGCTAGAAAAAGGGCTTGATGATGAAATTTTGGAACGCGGTAATAACTTCTCTGCAGGTCAAAGACAGCTTCTTTCCTTTGCAAGAACTATCATTCACAAGCCCGAAATTATGATTTTGGACGAGGCTACCGCTAATATAGACACCGAAACCGAGCTTTTAATTCAAAATTCATTAGAAAAAATGATGAATATCGGTACTATGCTTATAGTTGCGCACAGACTTTCTACCGTTCAGCACGCTGATAATATTATAGTGCTTTCTCACGGCGAAATTATTGAACAGGGAACTCACTTTGAGCTTCTTAAAAACAAAGGCAGATATTACAGCCTTTATATGCTTCAATACAGAAAGCAAGAGCTTGCTAATGGCACTAAAGCGGGCTAAACTGCATAAAAATTAAGGGAACGACGTTAGCCGTTCCCTTTTTGTGTATTTTTTAATTTTTTTTGAGCTTAATCATCTTCTAAAAATAAATAGGGGGCATCGTTATACTTCTTTTGATAATAATCGTATAACTGCTTGGACTTTTTAGATAGAATTCTAAACTTGGGCGGTATCATAGTAATCTCATAAAGTGATGATTCATGATCACTGCCCTTTATTTTTTTCATACCGAATAATTTGCAAAGCTTTTCACCCTTTTTCGTTACAGCATCAGCTATCATTCTTTTAATAAATACTTCATGCTCACCTAGCGCAATAAATTTATCTACTATTGCGTTAAAAATTTCCGTAAATACTTCACTGTTTTGACAATCGGGATGTATAACTATTGATGAAAAATATAAACTGTATGGGAATGGCATATCGTAACTTATTTTAAAGAATATTTGGGGCTATTTTGCGCTTTATTTGCGAACGGTAAACTAGATTTACCATTAGGTAAAATACAGTTCTTCCCGGATGCTTTAAAAACCTCTTGTTAAATATCGTTCTTCTTAAAATCGCAGGTATCGTGTAAAGCTTATTGTAAACCATCCAATAGCATTCCGTAACCTCGTGAGCCTTCATATTTGGGGTATCTAAAACGGAAACGGATGGCTTGTAACTCATATAATCGTAATCGGTAATTTTGCCCTTTTCCTTCATTTCCGTATGTAAATCGGTGCCGGGAATAGGGGTTAAGCAATAGAATTTGGGGGCAATTATATCTGCCTTCTTTACAAACTCAACCGTTTCTAAAAGGCTTTCACGCGTGTCGAAATCCGCACCGACTATCATTTCACTGGCAACCTCTATACCTGCATCGTTTACTTTTTTAATTATATCTATATAATATTGAGGATCACACCAAGTTTTATGGAAGCTTTCTAAGTTAGGCTTGCAAATACTTTCTAAGCCGAAGCTTAAGGTATAGCAACCGCTTTCCGCCACCGCCTTAAGCAACTTATCGTTATCTGCAATTTGAATGGCGCATTGGCTCATCCATTTCATTTTTAAGGGCTTAATTCTATTGCAAAGCTCTAACATATATTCCTCATCGGCAACGATATTATCGTCAATTAAAAGGAATTTTTTAAAGCCAAGGCTTTTAACGTATTCTATATCCCTAACCACTTCATCAATTGGGCGCTTTATGTACTTATTCCTATAAATACAGTAAATTGAGCAAAATTTACAGCTATTGGGGCAACCTCTACCTGCTTGAACGGGCAGAAAATCGCCTATTTTTTTATTTAAAACCAAATCGTATCTAGGCAGTGGCAACGAAAGCTTTGTGATTGGCTTTTTATAAAAGGGCTTTACCGTTCCCTTTTCTAAATCCTCACAAACCTCTGCCATAATCTCTTCTGAATCGCCAATCATTACAAAATCGCAGTATTGCTTTGCAACCTCCGGTATTAAACTTACCATCGGCCCGCCCATAAAGACTATTTTACCGCGCTTTTTAAACTCTATGGCAATATCCTTACCTCTGTTTGCCGCATGCCCCATTCCGCCAATACCAATTACGTCCGCATCGGTATCGTAAGGTATGTCTTCAATGGTTTCTATGCAAATTTCACAGCTCCAATCCTTTGGCAATAAGGATGCTAAAACAGGATACGCCAAGCCAACGAAATACAGCTTGTTCTTTTTTACTACCTTTCCCTTATCGTCATATATAGACGGCTGAATAAAAAGAATTTTTTTGTTCATAATTATCTCCCTATATTCGGCTTAATAATTAGTTTTATATACTGCATTGCTATTTTTACAGCGCCCTTTCTTACACGGCGATAAACCTTCTTACCGTATCGCTCTATGATATACCTTCTGCCCTTTTTTGATGCAGAGGTCTTAAGGTATGCGCGCAAAATATTGTAATAAAACGCCCTTACGGACATCTTTTGCGGTAACATTACCACGTGCGCCATATCAAAGTTTTCATAGCGCGTTTCATCTTCTACTATTTGATCCTTTACCTTGTTATAAAAGGGCGTGCCCTTTATTGGGGTTATGGGTTGAATATTTACCATTGGATGCTCAAATGCGTTTAGATAGTTAATTAGCCCGTCGAAATCCTTTTTAGTCCAGTCAAAGCCAACTATAAGCCCACTGTAACACTGCACACCGTGCTTTTCTAATATTCTAACCGCTTTATCGTTTACTTCAACAGAGGTGCGCTTATTGTAATCGCTTAACTCTTCCTTCTTAAAGGATTCTATGCCAACGAAAAAGGCGTCAAATCCGTGCGCTGCAAGTAATTCAATAATATCTTCGTTTTTAGCAATAAAGTCCGCCCTACCAAAGGCAATAAAGGTCTTTTTTATACCATGCTCTTCGAGTAATGCGCAAAAGCGCTTTATTCTTTCTTTGTTATATAAAAAGTTATCGTCTACTATAAATACGTTGGGCTCTCGTATTTCCTTCAACTCTAAAATAACGTCATCTAAATCTCTTTCATAATATCCACCTACCTGCGTGCAAAAACAAAATTCGCAATCGTACGCACAGCTGAAAGAGGTCTTGATTGTGGCGCATCTATCGTGATAAATATAGTTATAATATTCCCTGTATTTTGCAGTTTTCGACCTATCCGGATGCAAAAATTTAAACTCACAACTCTTGGGGTGCTTGCCTAATTCAAGCAGTTTCGCCCTATCTAAGCCCTTTTCTATTGCAGAAATAACACCACTAAGTGCATACATTCCCCCTGTTAGAACGCAGTCAATATTTTCATCCTCAAAATCCTCCGGTACAACCTCGCAGTGAACACCGCCAACTATCGTAATCGCCTTGGGATTGCGCTTTTTTACCTCTGCACAGTAGCCTTTAACAATCCCCACGTGAACTAGATAAGAGGTAAACGCAACTACGTCGTAATCATCTTTTAGAAAAGCAGAAGTAAAATCTCTGTCTATAACAAGGTCTACTATATCCGCGGTATGCCCCATGGATTCTATCATGGAAGCGGCATACTCCAATTCTAACGGCTCACATATCATAAAGCTTTGAAGATTGATAGAGTTTTTATGCGGAAGGGGTTTTACTAAAAGAAATTTCATTATTCATCTCCTTTAAACACGCGATAGGGTGTTGTAACAGGTTTATACTGTATTTTTTTACCAACTATATCGCATATGCGGTTCATTATTGGGTTACTGTGATGCAATGCCGCATACAAATATACGTATTTACTGCCAAGCTTTAGTTTTATGTCGTCTGCCGTTTGACCAAAATCCACACTTTCATACCCGTTATCTATTCCGTATCGAATGATTTCATACAACATTCTGTGATAAACGGCATATTCTGCGTTATATTTGTAATCTACGCCAACAAATTCAAATATGAGTTCCTTTCCATTTGGTAAAAGCTGAACGAAGCCAACCGGCTTTTCTTGCAAATATGCAACGAATATTGAAAACTGCTCCCCTTCAAAATATTCCTTACTAAGCGTTTCTATACGCATTTTGGAATTGTTTAACACGTTTAAATACTGCTTGTAAAGCTCATCCGTGAACTGCGTTTTGTTATCTATAAACTTAAAGGTAAGTACTGATGATTTTGCCATAACCTTTTTTGCCCTATTGCGGTAGTCACTGCGCATTGAGGCAAAATAATCGTCAAAACTGTTAAAATTTAGTTGTAAAATGCATTTTGGGCAGGTATACCCGGTTGCAAACCCCGGCATATCGCGGTTATCTAAGTTAAGCACCATCTTATAACCTTTTATTGCCTTGATTTCATCTAAAACAAAGTTTTTTAGTTTGCCCATTACTATGCAGTTTCTTGTTACGCACATCGGTAAATAGATAAAGGTTACCTTTACCCTATACACGAATTTCGTGAACATGGTCATGTTGTAGCCCTTTCTTGGGTGCGATAAAAATATGGAATCTAAAGCGCCTTCATCATCGTAAAAAAGATGATAAGTTGGGGTATAATCGTGCTCAGTACCCTCTATAAACTCTAAAAATTTG
The DNA here is from genome assembly GCA_015055965.1 of Clostridiales bacterium. GTDB lineage: Bacteria > Bacillota > Clostridia > Christensenellales > Borkfalkiaceae > HGM11416. The sequence continues at coordinate 55,825 of SVHG01000002.1, read as the reverse complement.
CGTTTTAAATAAGGATTATCCCCCGTTAGAGCATCCCACTCTTTTGGAAGCTCGCTCGCTTTATAAATTTTAATCGACTTCATAAAAATACACCTCGTACTTCCTGTGCGGTTCACCAAAAAATCTTCTGTTAACGTGGGTAGAAGGCAGATTGTTATCCCAAACAAAGTTTGTTTCTAACGTTTTATAGCGATCTCCCATTACCCTGCTAAGCTCGTTTAATAATTCACTGGTTACCCTTGGTGAAAGAGTTCCCATTGCGTTTAGTTTGGCATTTTCTATTTTTTTACTTCTTAATAAGTATGCAGCTGCTATACCTAAAGTGGAATAATGCTTGCCACCGTTTAGCATTTGATTAAAATCGGGGTGCCAAAACAAAAAGCCAACAGTGTTACCCTTTTCATCCTCTGCAAAAAGTAAATTCTCGTCTTTTAAAAATGGGCGCAAATCGCGCATTAACTGATAGAAATGCCCTGCTTTGGTTGGAAAATATAAATAGGTTTTCGCTATTGTTTGCTCACATAAGGAACGCATTAACTCCGCTTCTTCATAAAAGTTCTTTAAGCTCGCCTTTCTTATTCTATACCTTCCACCAACCGTTAAATACTGCTCCATAACCTTTTTTTCTTGGCGATAGGTGGATAAAGTTTGCTTTTGTAAACCTGAAAAATATTCTTTATAATAATATTTATTGTAATTGCTGTCAAATGAATTTTTGTAATCAAAGCGGTTGGTTAATATGCCTACACCGTAACTTATATGCCCGTTAAGCCCAATAACCACCTGCTTAAGCTCGCGTTGCTTTGCAAGAAGCTTTGCTTCCTTTAAAATTAAATCTACCGCATCTTGTTGGTCTTTATCGGCTTCAAAGAAACCTATTTGCAAATAAGGAAGGGCTTTATTGTATATGTAAATAGCCTGTGCAACAACTTTTTTTTCTTCTTTAACCAATACGGGAAGCACTTCACATTCGCGCGCGAAATCCGTGTTTGCAAACAACGTGTCTAAAAGAACAAATTCACTTGTGCAAACGTAGCTTTTATCACCGGCATAAAGCGCATTACGGTATTTTATATACTCTTTTTTTTGTGCTTTTGTTGTGCAATATTCTATCTTCATAAAAAGCACCGCCCCTTGCTTTTACTTTATTGCTTTTTTCAACTCTAACAACTTAACGTTGCTTAGTTAACAAAATTTTGTGTATACGATATCATTATAATTATATCATACTGTTAGACGTTTGTAAAGACTTATTTTTAAAAAAGTATTGTATGCACAAATTTTAGTGAAAAAGTAGGTGTAATTTTTAAAAAATCGCTTATAAAAGCTATGAATTTTAAGTAAAATTAGAACCAATAGGAAAAAAAATAATTTTTTTAAAAAAATAAAAAATAAAATTGCAAACCGTGTAAAAAATTGTTGACAATATATTAAAAATAGAGTATAATTCACTCGTTAACTTAAATAAGCCACGCCGCTGTGGCGGAATAGGCAGACGCAAGGGACTTAAAATCCCTCGGTGGCAACACCGTGCCGGTTCGACCCCGGCCAGCGGCACCAAAAAAGCACTTAGTTGAAACTAAGTGCTTTTTTGGTTTTGTTGGTATTGGTTGAGAACCGCTTTGCGTACAAGTGCGAATGCTTGCCTTTTCTTTTAATTGATTTGAGTTTCTCAATTTACTTTTTACGCACGTACAAAGGGTTCGCAATTTGAGCATAGCGAAAATTCCGCCGTTAGATTTGTTTAATGCGTGCGCTAGCTTAAAATACCGCTACCCTTACCGTGAATAACAGCTTGGTAGGCGGTCCCCAACGGGCACCGTGCCAGCGGCATTCATTGATTAATTTTTATCATATTATACGAAAAGCACTTAGTATTAAACTAAGTGCTTTTTTGGTTTTGTTGGTATTAAGTTAATTTAAAGTTTAATCCTCTAATTCACTAAACAATTGGTCATCAAAAAATTCTTTAAGCGTTATTCCTAAGCTGCAGCAATTTGGTATATCGTATCTAATTTAACGGTTTTATATTTGCCATCTACCGTTATAGATATAGTAGAGCGTGGAATACCACCGTTTTTATATAATTGATATTGCGTCATACCGCGTTCAGCAAGTAAATTTTCTACTCTTTTTCCTACAGCTTCCGATAATTTCATATAATTATTCTTATAGTTATTTGTTAAACTGTTCACGCATGAAGGCTATGCGGGATTGTAACGCTTTAAGAGTTGTGGGGGCTTTTTGCTTGATATCGAAGCCGTGCATTGTGCCTTGCGTTTCGTTTAGGGTTACTCTAACGCCCGCATTTTGTAATAATTGAGCGTAAATAATCCCATCGTCGTGCAAGCAGTCAAACTCAGCAGTTTCTACGTATGCAGGCGGTAAGTAACCAAAATCCTTTGCCTCTATTGGCGAAAAATAAAGGTAGTTTGCATTACTTTTATCTAATTTAACCATTGGCGTTATCTTTTTAGAAAGCTTGCTATTCCACATTGGCGTATCTACGTATTTTTTATTGGATTCGCTAACGCCACGCATATCTAAAAAGGGATAAGGTAGCATTTGAAATAGGAATTTTATGGGAAATTCGCGTTCTTTTACCATCATCATTACCCCAACGGATAGCGTTGAGCCCGCGCTATCGCCACCGATACCTATTTTATTTACGTCTACCCCAAATTCCTTTGCGTGAGCGTGCAAATAACAGGTGGCAAAATAGCAGTCCTCATAAAAGGTTGGGTGCGAATACCGTGGCGCAAGGCGGTAATTTATAAACCATACCTTACAGCCTACCCTTTTAGCGTAATTGATTGCGTTTTTATAATGGTAGCCGGCGGCGGGAAGTACGAATCCGCCACCGTGAATATATATTAAGCAAGGCGCGTTATCGCCCACTTTTTTGGGCGACATTAAAAAGCATTCTATTTTTGCACCGTCAAAGCTGTTAACCTCCTGCCTAGTTGTAATAACTTCTTTATCTTTATAAATGAGCTTGGGCGGTTTCATAAACGGAACTGCCATTTTTAAAAAGCCTTCGCTTATGGGCGGTTTAAAGTGACTGAAAGGAAAAAATTCCTTTTTTATAAGATATTTAGCCATTTTTACTCCTTTAACCGTTATATAGCAAGCTTTTAGCGTAATAAAAAGCAATTTTGCTTGCCGTCTAAGGATATTATAACACAACTAAATTTGCTTTTCAATTATTGCTAAATAAAATTCGTAATTTATATTGTAATTTTAAAGGTTTTGTGCTATAATGCTTATAACCTTATTTTTTATTGCGTTTAAGAGGTTTTTTATGGCTAACCGCGAAGATTTTTTAGACTTAATTTTATACCAGGTTTACCCACGTAGCTTTTGCGATTCCAACGGGGACGGAATTGGCGATTTAAACGGGTTAAGAAGCAAGCTAGACTATTTGCAAGAGCTTGGAATTAACGGCATTTGGCTTTCCCCTTGCTATAAAAGCCCTAATTACGATAACGGTTACGATATTTCAGATTACCGCGATATTGCAAGCGATTTTGGCTCTTTACAGGATTGGAAGCTTTTAATTGCCGATATGCACGCGCGCGGTATGAAGCTTTTGATGGATTTGGTTGTTAACCACACCTCTTCAGAGCATTTTTGGTTTAAAGAAGCGCGTAAATCACGCGATAATCCCTACCACGATTACTATATTTGGGCAGAAAAACCGCTTACCGACTGGACTGCCGTTTTTGGCGGTAGCGCGTGGGAATACAACGAAGCTACTAAAGAATATTACTTACATTCCTTTGCGGTGCAACAGCCCGATTTAAATTGGGAAAATCCCAAGGTGCGCAAGGAGGCCTGCGATATAGTTGATTTTTGGGTTAATTTAGGGGTTGACGGCTTTAGATGCGACGTTTTGGACTTTATTTCCAAGGATTTTAAGGAAGATAAAATGCTTAACGGCCCACGGTTACACGAATATATTAACGAGCTTTTTGGCAGAGATAAGGTTAAACATATTTTTACTATTGGTGAATGTCAGTCCGACGAAAAGAGTATTTACGATATTTGCGGTAAGGATCGCAACGAGTTAACCACCGTTTTTCAGTTTGACCATATTCATATTGGCAGAAGAAATAAATATACTCCACAAGAGTTTTCTTATAATGAAATACGCGATACCTTGGTTAAATGGCAGGATTTTTCTGCTAAAAACGACCTTTTATACATGCTCTTTACTGATAATCACGACCAGCCCTACTACCTTTCACGCCTTGGCAACGATAAAGAGTTGCGATACGAAAGCGCAACTGCCCTAGCAACCGCATTTTATATGCTAAAGGGTATTCCCCTAATTTATCAGGGGCAGGAATTTGGTAGCGTTAACTCATTTTTTGAAGATATTGCTTGCTTTAACGATATAGAAACGGTTAACTACTTTAACGAAAAAGTATATAACAAGCCGTTAGACCTGCTAATTAGCGAAATTAACTACGGTAGCCGTGATAACACCAGAAGACCTATCGCTTGGACCAACGAGCAAAACAATTCCTTTGGCTTTACAGCAGGCAAGCCTTGGCTTCAAATGCCCACGCGAGCTAGCGAAGTAAACCTACAAAACGATTTGCTTTCGCAAAAGTCCATTTTTAAGTTCTATAAGGAGCTTTTAGAGCTTAGAAAGGATAATTTTGTAATTAGACGCGGTGAGTTTATTGATTTAACTAACGGCCAAAATGATTGCTTTATTTTTAAGCGCGCGCTTGATAATCAAAGCTTTATAACCGTTTGCAACTTTAAGAATAAAAAGGATATTACACTTCCCAAGGAATTACTAAATAACGGCTATTCTCTTGTTCTTACGAACTACCCAAGCAGAAAGGATTTTTCGCCCGCCTTTGAGCCCTTTGAGGTTGCAATTTATAAAAAATAATCTATTATATAACAAAAACACCAAGGCGATTAAGTCTTGGTGTTTTTTATAAAAAGTTATAAAATTATATAATTTTAGTTATCTTCACCGCTTGCAACGGCTTGCTCGTACAGCTTGCCGTATTCAGCAAATACTGCGTCTATAATATCTTCGTCTACTACGATTTCCATTTCTGAACCGCCGTCATCTTTCGTCTTTACTTCAAATACGAAGGCTTCGTCCTCTTCCATACCCTCTAAAAGCTCTACAGGTTGTAATATTAAGTAAAATTTACCTTCGTGCGCAATACCTGCAATTTCTATAAAATCAATATCCTCGCCGTTAGCGCTTCTTAAGGTTATAATATCTTCGCCGGGCTCTACTTCATTTAAAATATCGCCGTTTAACATATCGTCTAATTGTTGCATAAATATTTTCTCCTATTAATAAATTATTAGTTAATCGACCTATAGGCCGATTTTTTTTGTAATACACAAACAAGTAACCGCTTGCTGTGACAGAGCCTTTATTTTTAAGCTAAAGATTTTAATCTTCGCTTGCTAAGGTTAAAACGCAAAGAGTTTCTACTCCCTTGCATTGAGCAAACATATCGTAACCGCAAAGGTATTCTATTTGGTAGCCGTTAAGTGACGCATGATCTTTAAAATCAACGGCGCTTTCAACCTGCTTTTTAAGATTGTTCTCTTCATACTTTAACGTGCCGGTAATAATACCTATATCACGCGCAAGAGTTTGCGGACTGCATGACACGTATATTATCTTTTTAGGCTTTGCATTCTTCACGGCTAAAGCTACGCTCTTATCCAGCCCCTTTCTTGGCGGATCTAATACGACGGTTGCATCCGGATACTGCTTAACGATATCCGGCAATACTTTTTCACAAGGAGAACAGATAAAGCTAGCGTTCGCCATTGAATTTTCTATGGCTGTTGCCTTTGCACAATCTATTGCTTCCTGCACTATTTCTACGCCGATTACTTCCTTTGCTTTTCTTGCCATTAAACAGCTTAAAAGCCCTGCACCACAATATGCGTCTATGACGTTTTCTTCCGGACCAATAAACTCGCACACCTTTGAATATAATCTTGTTTTAACGCTTTCGTTAACCTGCATAAAGGATTCAGGACCGGCGCTATACTTAATTTGCAAAAAGGTATCCTTTACAAAACCGCTACCGCAAATATGAATAAATTCATTTGATAAAATAACGTTATCGTTACGCGTGTTTATATTGTAAAATAGCGAATAATCGCTACCGAGCGCCACTTTTAGCAATTCTTGAAAATATTCTATATGAGGCGCGCTTTTACCGTTTATAACTAAAATCACTATAAAAGAAAGGCCAATTTTTTTAACCACGATATGGCGAAGCAAGCCCTTTTGAGTTGCTTCGTTATATGCTTGAACGCCTTTATCAACTATGTATTTACGAAGAGCGGCAATAACCTTTTCGCACCATTCGCCGTGTATTAAGCAGTTGTTAATATCTACCACGCGGTGGCTGTTCAAGGCAAAAAAACCTATCTTTACGCCATCCTCGGTTGCGCGAATGGGAAGCTGAAGCTTGTTGCGATAATATAATTCAGGAACGCTTGCCACCGTTTTTGATGGAGTTGCGTTAATAAAGGCAATTTTCTTAAAGCAGTTTTCTATTAAATCACGCTTGATTTTTAACTGTGAAGAATATTCAACGTGCATTAGCTGACAGCCACCGCATTTTTTAAACACGGGGCACTTTTCCCTAACTCTTTCTTCAGCAGGGGTTAAAACCTCTTCCACCTTTGCAAAAGCAATATTCTTTTGTACCTTAAGCACCTTGAAGCGCACCTTTTCGCCGGGAATTGCAAAGGGTAAAAATACGGTATATCCGTCTATTTTTACTATCCCTTCCCCTTCCGATCCGTAGGAGGCAACGACTCCGGTTAAAATATCGTTCTTTTTCATAATTAAACTGCTTTTTGCATTACTGCAATAAAAATTTTTATAAGAAATTATAATTTGATTTTATAAAATTATAACGCGGTTAAAATGGATACCGCGTTAGTTTTAATCAAATATCAAAGCTTTAGTTTGTAAACTATTGCGTTAACCGATTTTTGAAATCTTATCATTAAAGAATCGTAAACCACGAAAATTAGAGCCCCACCTATGGTAAGAAAATAATGTATATAACGTTCTATAATAGGATGAACGTCTACGAACATAGTCGTTGCAAAATACATTACGTAAAGAGTTCCTATAAACCACACGCCTTTAACCAAGGTTGCAAGCACAACGTTTATTTTATACTGCTTTTGAAGATGGTTTACAAGCGGATGAAGCCCAAAAAACATTGCGTAAGGAATAATTACGTGAGGAATTATTCCAACGAATATCATGGTTAGAAGCCCCGTTGCAAGATAGGCTAAAAACGCGCCCATCTTATACCCTTTTGCCAAGGGCAACATTAGCGCTAAGCTTGCCATAAACAAACAAGAAAGGCTAAATAAATCAACGTAAGAGCCAAACACAAGGCAAATTAAAGCCAACGCAGATGACACCGCCGAAAGTGAAACTACCCTTGAAATTTTCATAATTATCTACAGTTACAGCAACAGTTAAGCAAGATATTACAAATAGCCATTCTGCAACAGAAATCCGCGCAGCTATCGCCACCCATCATTTCGGTAGGCTCTTCGTATTCTCTTCTTTCATACTGACCGCTACCAGACTTATTCCAGTTTTCACCGCCACCGCTTTTTGCATTAGATGCGTTAAATTCAATTTGCTTGCAAAGCTTTTCGTAAGCGGTTTTATATTTTAAGTTGTAGTCGTCCATAGAAATAGCGATTTCTAACTGCTTTTTACTTTCATTAATCCAGTTTTTCTTATAAAAAACAACGGACTGTAAGTAATGCCATTCTGCATTTCTTTGGCTAAACTTATCCAGCTCTGCCTGAGCCTCGTTAATTTTACCTTGTTTAATTAAGGAATCAACAAGCTCAAATGTAGCGGAACGATCACCGCCGTTATTTGCGTTTTCCTTTCTGTAATCGCAAATTTCGCTGTAAGCGTTGTTTAATTCGGTAAGCTGGCGAGCTGCCTCGTTACCTGCTTCGCCTTCTAAAAATCTATCGTTTTGAAGCTTGTTTCTGCGCGCTAAATATATTTGATAAAGCTCGTCGTCTGAAACGCTTTCATCACAACCGATTATTTGATAATATTTTTGAATATCAGTCATTTTTCTTGCTATCCTTTTGCTCTTTTAAAAGCACCTTTTTAGTAGTCTCAACCGTACCCCTAACAGAAATATTCCTTATTAAATCGGCGTTAAAGCCAAATTTAAGGTTATTAAAGTTTTCTTGTATGCCGTTAAGCGTTGCCCCCATAATAAAGGATATTTCTTCGCCAAAGCCAGCCTTAAGCTCTGCATAGCTCTTCGCGCCGTACGCGCAGTAAAAGGGATTATAATTACCCTTTTTAATATCCTTATCGTAATCGTCTAACGCATCAATTAAGTATATCCATTTACCAAAATTATAAAAGTATTGGTAGGTAAATTGATTTTTGCAATCCTTTAACAAGCTATCTGAAAGCTCTGCCAAAAGCTTAGAAAATGGATGCGCAATTTTATCTATACTGCTTTCCTTTGCTTTTTCTAATTCGTAAAGCTCTTCATAGTTTCTTTTAACTATTTCTACAAGCTCCGGATTGCGCTTTGCGCATCTTTTAAAGCCCCCCTTAAACAGCAGCTTTAAACCGCGCCCCCTGCCGTTATCGTTAATATCGTCTTGTATTTTAAAATAGGTTAAAATAACGTTTAACGCGCCTAAGGTAATAGAAATATCGTCCGGCTTAGCAATAGGCCTTTTGGTTATAGGATGAATAATACAATGCTCGCGCTTTATACTTACGTCCGTTTTAGTAAGATTATGAATAACGGCGCTCATAAAGGCGATATCGTAGGTCAAGGTCATTCTTGCGCATTGACCGGCACATTTGCCAATACTTTTGCATATTCCGCAATAAAGTGCCTTATACAGCGTATCGTCCTTCATATACAAATACGGCGTATCCGGCTTTACGTAACCAAACATTATTTCTTACGCTCCGGAATATATAATCCAACCTTTTTATAAACCTTGTTAAGCATTTTAGAAGCCATGTAGTAAGCCTTTTCTCTACCCTCTGCCATAACGCCTTCTAAATAGCCTTTATCAGCAAGGTATTCCTTCTTTTTCGCATCTATCTTGCAAACTAAATCCGCAACGGCTTCGCCAACCTCAATCTTAAACTGACCGTAGCCAACGCCTGCAAACTTACTTTCTATTTCTGCAAAGCTTAAGCCGGTGAATACGCTGTAAATAGTCATGAGATTGCTAATACCGGGGCGATTTTCATCAAACGAGATGCTGTTTTCGCTATCCGTAACGGCGCGCTTAAACTTTCTTATAATGGTATCCTTATCGTCTGCCATAGAAATAAATGCGTTTTCGTTTGCATCACTCTTGCTCATTTTGTGCATGGGATCTTGCAAGCTCATTACGTTAGCGCCTACCTTGGGTATAATTCCTTCCGGTACGGCAAAGGTAGGACTGTATCTATTGTTAAAGCGAACGGCTAAATCTCTTGCAATTTCTAAATGTTGCTTTTGATCTTTACCAACGGGAACTACTTCCGCATTGTAAAGAAGAATATCTGCCGCCATTAAAACGGGATAATCCATTAGTCCCATATTAACGTTATCTGCGTGTCTTTGAGATTTATCCTTGTACTGCGTCATTCTTGCAAGCTCGCCGGGGTAAGTAATGGTGTTAAGAATCCAAGCAAGCTCTGCGTGCTGTGGCACGTGGCTTTGAACGAACATTACAGACTTATTAGGATCTACACCGCACGCTAAATAAAGGGCTAAAAGCTCCACCGTTCTTTGGCGTAGCTGCGCGGGTACTTGGCGTACCGTTAAGGTGTGCAAATCTGCAATTGAATAGATACATTCATAACTGTCTTGAAGAGCAACCCAATTCTTGATTGCGCCAATATAGTTCGCAATCGTGGGTATTCCTGAGGGTTGAACGGCACTAAACAGCCTTGCTTTTTTTTCTTCCATAACAAACTCCCTTCCCAAACCGTGGGAAAAACTTACTGTAGCTTAACGCATTTTTTGACTTTTTTTAAGTAAAGGCGTTAAGCCGGTTAATATCTATAAATGAAATATCGGCAGGTAATAAAATTACCCGCCTACTTACATTATTATTTAAAACCTTGGCAAAATAGGGATATTTTCATACCCCCTTTGCAATATTAGTTGAATTAAGCTAAGAATGAGGGAAGCGCTTCAGTTGCGCAAGATACCGTTAAAACGAATTTAACGCCGTATTCAGCGCTTAGCTTATTAGCTTCCTTTGCAAAAGCTTCTAATTCGCCAACTTCACATTCTGCTATTCTTAAAATACCGTCTATAAAGATGTATTCGATATCGCTGTTACCTGCCATTAAACCGTCTACAAAGCCGATTAAACCACAAACGCCGTTAACGCTGTATTCTTCCGTATAAATGCAACGAACGTTAAAATCTATACCTGTAGAATTAGCTCTTTTTTGTTGTATAAAAACTACGTTACCTTTAGCGGTTTTTGCGCTTTCGTTAACGGAATCTAACATTATTTTTGTTTTGCCGGTACCCTTTTCACCGGATATTACTTTAATCATCTGAGTGTCCTCCAAGCTGATATTATTTTCTGTATATATATAATACACTATTTTGTTAAGTTTTTCAAGAGGAAATCTAAAATTTTTTGCAATTTTTTTAAACTTTTTTATATTTTTTTTCTTTTTTGTGCTTTTTATTAGTTCCGCCACCAAAATTTAGCATTTTTCAAGCAAAAAAGATAGAGTTTATTCCCTTTAACTCTATCTTTTTTATTTATTCAACTATTCACTTTCTTCCTTTTTAGGAAGGAATAATAACTCCTCTTGTTGAGTTACCAAATAAAACTCTCCGTTTAAGTAAATATATCTTAACTAAGTAATTCAGCCTTTACTGTTAATAAACCGTTAAATATTGCACTTACTGTGCTAGTTAAAAAAATAAAACAAAGTATAAATGTTGTAAGAATTCTTAATTTCTTTATATTAACTACCCCTTTATTCTTTAATTATTCTATAATAACATTGAGTCGCTTTGTAAAATTTCCCGTGAGCAATTTCATATTCAAGCCAGCCCTTACTATACCCTACGTAATACATTCTATGGTTTTCAAAATCAAGTAAAAACAACGCTAAGGCACCTGCTCCTGATCTACTGCTTTTTAGAAAAAAACTCATTTGCCTTAAATAAAAATATTCATCGTTATACTCAATAACGGGGTAAGAAAAAGATTCAGGAAATATTTCAAAAATTTTTTTATGATATTCACTTGGAATAACATAACCTAACGAATCTGCTTTTGTTCTTGATTGAATATCAATCATAGAAGGATAAACCCAATATTCTTCTATATTTTCCGAATTATTTTCTTTAACACAAGCATACTCTTCTTTCATAAAATCCCAATAATAAAGAAACCCTTGCTTTTCTATATCTTCCGGATTATCAACTGCAAATTGTAGCAGAGCTTCAAAGGTATACCCCTCAATTTCGGGAACAAGGGCATCAGCTAAAGCTTTTTTTTGTTTTTGTTCTTGGATGTCTTCTTGTACATTTTTTTCATGTGTATAGCTTATAAGAGTTAAACACCCTGAACAGCAAGAAAAGATAATAAAAGTTAAAAATAAAGTTAAAATTTTAAATATGCTAGACTTTTTCATAATTTTCTTCCTTTTTTATCTTTATGCCACTATTTTATCATAGGTATAGCTATATGTCAATACCCAAATTTTTAAAAAATTTGGTAATTTAAAGAGATTCTTCGACTGCGCATTCGCTCCGCTTAGAATGACTAATATAGGTTAGAGATTCTATCGCTAACGCTCCAGAATGACAGGTATAGGAGTAAGAGATTCTATCGTTTTCTTGCGAAAACTCCAGAATGACAAATTGATGTGAGATTCTATCGCTTACGCTCCAGAATGACAAGTATTTGCTTGTGCCACCTTGGAACGAGCAAAGCGAAGTTATAGAGTCTAAAAGCTAACTAATGATATTGCTAAAGCTTCTGAATAACAGTAAAGTTAGAATAATAGAAAAAACCGCTGGGATAGCCAGCGGTTTGGGGTTGATTTTATTCATCTTCGCTTGATGCAAGCTGTTTTTCCCTATCTGCAATAGCAAGAGCGTCTACCATTTCTTCAATGTCGCCCATAATGAAATCGGGAAGATTGTATAAGGTCATACCGATACGGTGGTCGGTTACCCTGCCTTGGGGGAAGTTGTAAGTTCTTATTCTTTCCGAACGGTCACCGGTACCAACCTGACTCTTTCTGTTTTCTGCGTACTCGCTCATATATTTAGTATTGTAATAGTCGTAAATACGTGATTTTAAAACCTTCATTGCCTTTTCACGGTTTTTAATCTGCGAACGCTCGTCTTGACAGGTAACTACTATACCGGTGGGAATGTGCACCATTCTTATTGCAGATTCCGTTTTGTTAATATGCTGACCACCTGCGCCACTTGAACGGCAGGTTTCAATGATTAAATCCTTTTCTTCAATATTAACCTCTACGTCTTCTACTTCGGGAAGAACGGCTACCGTTGCAGTTGAGGTGTGAACTCTGCCCTGTGATTCCGTTTCGGGAACGCGTTGAACACGGTGAACGCCACTTTCATATTTAAGCTTACTGTAAGCGCCCTTGCCGTTTATAGAGAAGGTTACTTCCTTAACCCCGCCAAGCTCCGTTTCGTTAATATCTATTTCTTCTACCTTCCAACGCTTGCTTTCTGCAAAACGGGAATACATTTTGTAAAGAATTTGCGCAAATAACGCAGCTTCTTCGCCACCTGCACCACCGCGGATTTCCAAAATAACGTTCTTATCGTCGTTAGGATCTTTGGGTAAAAGAAGAATTTTAAGCTCTTCTATAAGCTCTTCAAGCTGTTTTTTACAGCCGTAAATCTCTTCTTCTAAAAGCGCCTTCATTTCGGGATCGGTTTCTGTTAAAATGGACTGTTCGGCTGCAATTTTATCTGCTTCTACACGCTTATATTCAAGGTATTTTTCAACCGTTTCTTCCATATCTGCGCGTTCTTTTGCAATCTTTTTCCATTCATCCATTTTTGCAATAACGGCGGGATCTGCAATCTTTTCGGTTAAAATATCGTATCTTTGCTTTATCGCTTCAAGTTTTTCTATCATAATTTACCTTTTTCTTGCTTTAATTATGCGTTCTTTACCGGATATATCCTTCTTAATTTCTATTTCGGTAAAGCTTTCTTCTAATAGGTTAGCTATATCTTGCGCCTGACCAATGCCAAATTCCATTAATAAAAGTCCGCCGTCTTCCAAATATTCGCTTGCGTTCTTTGCAATTAGTCGGTAGAAATCAAGGCCGTCTACTCCGCCGTCTAGGGCAAGAATAGGCTCGTAATCCTTAACCTCTTTATCTAATTGCTGTACGTCTGCCGTGGGAATATAGGGGGGATTTGAAACTATTAGGTTAAATTTGCCTTCTATATTTTCAAATAAGTTACTGTGAATAAACTGTACGCTTGCTTGGTTTAGCTCTGCGTTTTGGCTTGCAAGCTCTAACGCGCCTTCGCTAATATCGCTTGCATAAACGGTTGCGCTACTCTTCTTTGCCAAAGTTACGGCTATTGCACCGCTACCCGTGCATAAATCAAGCACGCTATCGCCATCCTTAATTAAGGAAAGTGCGTATTCGCAAAGCTCTTCCGTTTCCGGTCTGGGAATTAAAACTCTGCTATCTACTTTAAAGGTATAGCCGTAAAATTCCGCGTCGCCAGTGATATACCATAACGGCGCGCCTTCTAAACGCTGTTTTGCCCAGTCAAACGCTCTTTCTACAACCGAGGGCTGACATAATTGAGTGCTTTTTGCTAAATCTGAACGGGGAACGCCGGATAATATACTTACGATCCACTCCCCGTCGCTTTCGTCTACGTTAGCGGGGGCAAGTATCTTGTTTACCTGTTCTAATAATACGTTAGCTTTTAATGCGGTTACGAACTGCTCTTCGGGAATAGTTGGATCTGCATCCATTTCCAACACCTTTTTAAAGGCGGCGATTGCAACCTCTAGCATGCCGTCATCCGGCTCTCTGGTGGTTATTCTTTGTAATGCTAAGCCGGGGGCTTTTAGAGGGAATAATATCCAGCTATCAGTTTTAGCAAGAGCCTTTAAAAGCTCGTAAGATAAGCCTGCTACAAGGGGTAATAATGCTATTTTTAATAGCATTCTCCACACACCCTGCACAGCCAAGAAGGTGTTTGCAACCGAAAAGACTAATATAGAAACCAGCATTACGAAAAATAAAAAGGTCGTTCCGCAACGGTTATGAACTCGCGTGCAGGTACGAGCGTTTTCGGGGGTTAATTCCAGCCCCTTTTCGTAACAGGTAATGGTCTTATGCTCTGCGCCGTGGTACATATACGTTCTTCTTATATCTTTCATTAAAGAAGTCAATAATATATAACACACGAAAATAAATATTCTTACCAAGCCTTCGATTAGGTTATACCAAAATGAAGTGCTTTCTATTCCCGTTAACGCCGATATCCCATTAGATACCCATTGGGGAAGCATAACGAAAAGAAGCACGGATAGCCCTAAGCCTAAAATTAACGCTATCGTGGTTACAACACCCATTAGATCTACGTGTAATTTTTCGGCAAGCCATTTTTCAAATTTGCTTGGCTCTTCCTCTTCGCCGTAAACTTCAGCTGAACGCATTAGCGTTTTGCTTCCGCCTACCATTGAATTTATAAAATTAACAACACCCCTAATTATAGGCGCTCTTAATATCCAAGGCTGTTTTTCAGGTGGGGTTACGCGCTTCGTTTCCATGCGGATTTTACCTTCCGCATCACGCACGGCGGTTGCCATTGCAGTTTTACCGCGCATCATAACACCTTCTAATACAGCTTGACCGCCTATTGAGGTTTTGGTTACTTTTTTATCCTTTTTACTCATATTAACACCGCTTGCAAAGATCTTTCTTTGCTTATATTAATTAGTAAAGACGGTTATTCTTAGGCTATGCTCCGTTTTTACGAAGCAGAGCCTAATTTTTAATAAAATAAAATAACTTCGAGCGAACTCGAAGTTATCCGTCTTCTTAAGATTACATACCGTATCTCTTTTTGAATTTATCGACACGTCCGCCTGTATCGACAAGCTTCTGCTTACCGGTAAAGTAAGGATGGCACTTTGAACAGATATCTACCTTAATAACGTCACCTTTCTTGGTTGAACCGGTTACGAAAGTAGCACCGCAAGCACACTGAACCTTAACCTGCTTGTATTCCGGATGAATTTCAGGTTTCATGTTTTTCACCTCGCACTATTTGTTACATTACGCCCCTGGGCACAATGCCGTTTTAGATTATATTATATTTTTTACTTTAAGTCAAGGGTTTAACCGCCCCTTTTAATTTTTTTATAACTTTTATTGGCATTTTTTTATTTTTTTGGCGTTAGCAAATTTTTTAGCGATTAAATTACTTTTTTCGCTTGCAATTTTTACTCTTTTAATATATAATCATAAGGCGTGCGTTCCTTCATTTTGCACGCTTAGGAGTTTTTATGTTAGGCTTACAGTTTACCCAACAAGGAAAAATTACCGAAGTTAATAAAATGGAAATTTGCGAAAGCGTTGATTCTTCTAAGGTTAAAATTACTAAGGTTCTTTTAACACCGGAGGATTTTGCCACTCTTTTAGGCGACGATAACGTAAATTATCCCATTATCCCCGGTAGAATTGCTATCGGGCAAATTTCTGATGCAAGTGATTACGCTTACTTAGAAAAGGGAACTAGAGTTTTCATTAACCCCGTTGCGCCCTGTGGGGAGTGCGTGGAATGTCTTTCTAATAATCAAGAAAGCTGTTGCTCCTTCCGCAGAGCAGGTAAAGAGGCTAACGGCTTTTTACGCGACTTTGCCGTTGTTGATAATTCTAGATTATTCTTCCTACCCTCTACCGTAAAGGATAGTGACGCTATTTTAATTGATCATATTTCTCTTGCCCTTTCTGCTATTGATAAGCTTAATATTTCTAAGGGTGAGCACGTTGCGGTTATTGGCGGTGGCTATATTGGCTTGCTTATTTCTATGCTAATAATCTACTATCAAGGCGTTCCCATTTTAATTGACGGAAAGGAAGGCAATTTAGAAAGAGCACGCTTAGCCGGCGTTTATTACAACCTGTTTTCTGATAACCGATTAGAAAAAGAGGTTTCTGAATTAACCGGTGCGCACATGGCTCAAAAGGTTATTTACGTTACCGATAGCAATATTAATACGGACGTTGCTTTAAAGCTTGCTTCACACAACGCTAAAGTTGGCTTCGTTGGCTTTTCTTCCCCTAACCTTAAGGTGAACTTTAACCTTGCTATGAAAAAACAGCTTGAATTTTGCTGTATTACGAACGGCTACGGCTATACTGAAAAGGCTATAAATATGCTAGCTAACAAAACGGTTGATTTAAACATATTTAAGATTAACACCGTTAAGTACGAAAGCTGCGCGTTAGAAATTAAAGCTATTGCAAAGGCTATTAAAGAAGGTACGGAAGAAACCGGATTAATTTTAATTGATATGATGTAATTAACAATTTATATAAATTTTAAGGGTGATTAACTTAGAAGTTAACCACCCTTTCTTTTTTTCTAAAATATATCGTTAATCGCGCTATAGCGCGGTTTTTTAATAACTTAGTTTATCTGCGGCACTTCCCCACGCGGATAAAATTGAAGTGTATCATTAAAGTAAGCTTCTTTATCTTCCTCTACTAATACAACGCATCCGTTTGAGAGTACGTAGCTTCCGTTAACGCTTACCAGCGGAGCTAATTCAATGCTGAACACTCCACCCACGTTACCTATTCCGCCGCCTAATACTATATGCTTACATAATATGCAATAAGTCAAATTGCTAGCATCAAATACGTGTGGTGCAGTTTTTGCATAAAAACAATTTTGCGTTGAACAATTTATAACATGGGTATTGTTATCCTTGTAGTTATACGTAAAGTTATGGTTAACGTGTTGACTACATACAGTACAAAAACCACTTGCATTAACTGTATGAGATTGGTTTATTACGTTTTCACAATGGCATATAGCTTTATGATAATATTTTGCAGAGCTTGATGTTATTGCATAAGTTTCTATACCATAATTATGGATACTATTAGAACAAACATGGTCGTAAGTTATTATATCCTTATGCTCATAACAGTAATAATAGTCTTGCCTTACACCATCCACAATTTCTGCACGATTATAATTGTTTGAGCATACGTGTGGAGTATTCCATTGCAAAACTATTGCCGACCTATAACCACCAAACACAGGATTATTTAATGATTTTCGTGTAGAACCATTGCCCCAACCGAAATGACAAAAAATTTCAATTTCGCCATTAACAATTTCATAATCATAAGCTATTACAACATGCCCCGATCCTCCCCACGTTAAAGCTAAAAGAACAGGATTTCCAGCATCAATTTGATTTATAACAAAGTTTTTAACATTATTACCATAAGCATCACTTTTTTCAATTGAAGATAAAGTAAAATCCGCGGTAGAAAATCCGGAAAATTGATTTGAATTATCACTCGGATATTTTTCCAACAAATAATACGGAATTAACTCAAGCAAGTTTGCATGAGTTGTTGAACAATACTCCTTGCGAGGATTTGAAGGTTTATACCATCCCTTTTCATGCCCCAATGAAATTAAATATGAATGTAATTCTGTTTCAATTCGAGATTCAACTACATTATAATATTCAGTTGCAGAAAGTGTATTTGCATAATATGGAAAACCCTCTGTTGGCACATAACCTATCGGATTTTCAATTATATCATTTCCAAACCCAGGAGAGGATTGAAGATTTATCATATCATACGGATTTCCGTTTATATAAGCCGTATACTCATTCACATCAAAAAACTTATCATAGCTTTCAGGGATTATCCTGTCATCATGAAAAGTATCGTAATATGCAAACAGCATGCCAACAGCAACATAACCACAAGAACCTTGATAATTAAAGCCGTGATTTTCTTTTAAATTGTGAAAGTAATATTTCATGAAAGAACTATAAGAGTCTATAGCCTCATAACCAAAATCCGTATCTTCTCCACTTGGTATAGTACCTAAATAATCACTACACTCATAACTTCCACTTGCTAAAACAGTAAAATTAATTGGCAAAGAAAGCACTATAAAAATAAAAGCTAAAATAATAGCATTAATTTTTCTATACATTATTACCTCTTATAAATACTAAATTTTCTTTTAAATATTCTACTACAGTAAAATAATCAGGTGTGTACCTTTCTGTGTTATAAGCTAATATTGCTATCAACGTATTCTCTTGATAGATATAAACGTATACCCCTAAGTGTCCTTCCAAAGGCTCACCATTAACATCAGAATTTTGTCTGCTTACGTACTCATAAACAAGATTTTTATCATCGGTTTTGGTTTCAATTGAATATAACTGGCAATTTTGTGTTTTACCCCATAATGCAGGAATCTCTATTATCGAACTTCGAAGATAGCTTTTTTCATCCCTTACTAGATAATTATAAGCCGTAGCATTTGTATAAAGAAAATATTTTTCTGAAGGAATATTATTCTTTAAATCTTCTAAATTCTCATATTTTATTTCGTTATCACCCCAATAACCGAAATCACGACCAATCGTCCATTGATCTTCCGTTCTTATTTCTTCTTGTTCCCAACTTACAGTTCCAATCCATTGCAAGCGTTCTTTTAAAAAGTTTTCTATATATTCTTCAGTATAGTGCTCTTTAAACGGAGTATAAAAAAATTTCACAACAACTTCTTGTCCGGATGAAATAAACACCGCCTTTTCTTTAGCAGTACCATCCCAATCTGAAACAGGTGCTGAATCGGTTACAAAATGCTCAAAAGTTAAATCTGTGGGTTTTTCGCTTACGGGATAGGCATACATTGAAAACACCAAAGCCGTATCATATATGCCGGTATTGTGGTCTCCTCCAGTTCTTAGCACCATAGTTTTATCATTAATTCCACCACAATCATAAGTTATACCATAAGGAGTGTTAAAATCATCAAAGTTGATTGAAGCAAAATATTTATCTGTTTTTCCACCGTTTAAGCAAATAAAATCTTTAATCTGTGAATAATATTCAAACCTTACAATATTTGTAAAGTTTGCCAAATCCGATAAACTCGCTTCTTTATTTATAACTGGTAAACTATCACTTTGTTCTTCATTATCACAACCAAAAGCAGAAAAAATGAAAGTAAACACCATAAACAACATAAATATTTTCTTGAATAATTTTGCCATAATAAACCTCCATTTTTTATTTAAAAATTTTATTATTTTATACTGATAAAAAACAATACAGTTCTTTCTACCCTCATAATAATAGCATAAGTAAAAACTCTTGTCAATACTTTGCTAAAAAAAACATTTAAAGGAAATTTCAAGACGTGCAATAAAGATAGAAAAACTCTATTCGTGCCTTGAATGATGATAAGAAAAAATTTGCTTTATGAATAGCAAAACAACGTGATAAAATCACGAAAAAAGGTCATGACATAAAAAAGGAAATGCTTTCTTGCATTTCCTTTTTTTATACTATTTGCAACAGCTCGTCTATGGAATTTAAGGTTTCCCCTTCCTTTTGCCCTAAATAGTAGTTTAAAAATTTTAACAAATATTTTAGCTTTTCACTTTCACAGGGCTCGCCGTTAATAACGGACTGCAAGCCTTCTGCAGTAACACAAAGAATGCGAGTTGCTCCCTCTTCACAGCAGTCTTCGCAAAGCAAAATACCCTTTTCAAAATCAAAATAGGCAAACTCTCCCAAATGAGCAAGCGAGCCACACCTTGCGCAAGCCTCCCCTTTAATTCCGTAGCCTGCTAAATCTAAAGCTTTAAGTAAAAAATCGGCTAATATAAAAAGCTTATCTTCGGTGGAAAAGTTTAGCTTCTTAAGGGCGTTAACTGCAAGCATAAATAAGGGCTCGTCGCTTTCTTCGCCTGCGCATCTTAATAAATACTCGCTTATTACCGTTGCAACGTAATACGCGTGAATATCTAAACGTAGGTTATAAAAGCTTTCTAATTCGCTAGCGCCTATTACCGTTATTCTTTCGCCGTTTACGCTTAATAAATATTCTGCAAAACAAAAAGGCTGAGCGGCAAATTTAAGCTTTGCCCCCGCCCTTTTTACGCCCCTTATACACGCGCTTAAAATGCCCTTTTCCACAGAGTAAAGGGTTAACATTTTATCGTTTTCTTTATAATCGACTCCGCGAAGCATTAAAGCGTTCACTTTTATTTCCATAAGTCCACCTATAAGCGCGTTATCGCCACTTTTACTCTATTCCCTTAAGGCGTTTATAAAGTGAATAATAGCATGGCTTTCCCGTTTTTTCAAATAGTTCCCAAGCAACCTGCTCCGGGGTTTTGGTAGGTGTTTTTTTATTCATAAAATTAGTATGGATAAAAAAACTTTTTTTATTACCTTTAAGGGGATTTTTTTACGAGTATTTTTGCAGTAAATAAGATTTACCTGTAAAACTCAAATTTATTTCTTATCAGTTTCGGAATAGCCAAATTCTTTAAGGCGGTCAGGTCTGTCACGCCAGTCCTCTTTAACCTTAACGTAAACCTCTAAAAAGACCTTTGCGTTTAAGAATTTTTCCATTCCGGCACGGGCAAAGCCTGCCGTTTCCTTTAACGCCTTACCCTGCTTACTTATAATTATAGCCTTGTGATTTTGCTTTTCGCAAACGATATCTAAATTAACGTAATAGCTACCGTTTTCCCTGCGGGTAAATTCGTTTATAACGATTGCAACGCCGTGGGGAATTTCCTTATCGTATTTTAGCAAAATCTTCTCTCTCATAATTTCCGAAATCATGAACTTTTCGCTCTTATCGGAAATAATATCGTCCGTAATAAGGGGATCGCCTTCGGGAAGATTTTCCTTTAATATTTTTAATAGCTTTTTAACGTTTTTACCCGTTCTTGAAGATACTGAAGTTACGCAAACCACGTTTGCAGGAAGCTCGCCAAGGGCTGCTATTGCGCTTAAAAGCACGCTCTTTTGCATAATATCCATCTTGGTAAAGGTAACTACCATGGGGATTTTACGCTCTGCAAATCTTGCAACGAGCGCCTTATCTTCATCCTTAATACCTTCGTGCGCGTCGATTAATAAAAGTATAAGATCAACGTCCTTAGAGGCGTTTTCGGTTGCCCTTTGCATTCTTTCGCTAAGTAGCGTTCCCGCCTTGTATATACCGGGGGTATCCTGAAAGACCATTTGGCAATCCTCTTCGTTATAAACGGCAAGAATTCTATCCCTAGTGGTTTGGGGCTTGGGGGAAACTATACTAACCTTTTCGCCCACTATTACGTTTATTAAGGTAGATTTTCCGGCGTTTGCCCTGCCGACTACTGCAATTGCACCACTTCTCATAGCTTACTCCCTAATAGCGCCGATTAACGCTAAAACCTCTTCTTCTCTTTCACGCATGATTTGCTTATCACTTTCTTCTTCATGGTCGTAACCAAAGATATGAAGCATACCGTGAACGGCAAGATAATATAGCTCCCTTTTTAAGGAATGACCGTATTCCTTTGCCTGCTCTTCTGCGCGCTTTACGCATATTATAATACTACCCAAGAACACTCCGCCCGTTTCAGGATCAACGTCAAAGGGGTAGTTTTTCTTTTTAACTACCTCCCCTGCGGTAATATCCGTAGCGGGGAAGGAAAGCACGTCCGTAACGGCGTCCTTTCCGCGTTGTTCCTTGTTTAACTGCTTAATTTCTTCGGGCTCACAAAAGGTTATTTCTGCGCTTAATTTTACCTTTTGTTTTAACACCTTATAAACGCTTTCTGCAAGTAGAAGTGAGTCTATAAGCTCGTTATCGCAATAAATAGTTAATTTTGACATCTTATTTCTTCCTTAGTTGTTTCCGCCCTTTTTCTTACCGAAAAGCTTCATTTTAGGATATGAAACTCTGTTGTGGTAAACACCGCTTAGGCTTTGGCTAATGGTGGTTTGAATGATATCTAAATCCCTCATGGTTAAGGGGCAATCAATAAATTGATTTGCATCCATTCTTTCTTGAATAATTCTCTTGATAATTTCGTTTACCTTTTTAGCGTCTCTTTCACCCCTTTGGGCGCGAACAGCCGCTTCGCTTGCGTCACATATCATTATGATAGCTGCAATTTTACTGGTTGGGCGTGGGCCGTTGTAAGAGAAGTCCGCTATATCAAGCTCGCCTTCAGTATACTTTAACGCCTTTGCGTAGAAGTATAAAATGGGCATAGTGCCGTGGTGTTCACGGGCAACGTCTGCAAGAATTTGGGGTAAATGATATTTTTTAATAAGGTCGTAGCCGTCTTTTGCGTGCGCCTTAATAATGTCTGTTGAAAGCTCGGGTGAAAGCTCGTTATGGGGGTTATAATCGCCCTGGTTTTCGGTAAAGTAATCGGGTTGCTTTAGCTTACCGATATCGTGATAGTAGGCAGCTGCGCGGGCAAGCAAGGGATTTTCGCCTATTGCCGTTGCGCAAGATTCTGCTAACGTAGAAACGGTTAAGGAGTGGTTAAACGTTCCGGGTGCTTCTATACGTAGCTTTTCTATTAGCTTTGAGTTATGATCGGTAATTTCCCCTAACCTATAGTCCGTAACGACGTTAAACGCGTGTTCAAAGAAGGGAAGAGTTGCCATCATTAAAACTACTGAAAGCATACCGGAGGTAAAGCCGTAGCCAACGTAGTATGCAAATGAATCTACCGAATATTCAAAGCAAAGAACGCAAGCAATTACGGGAATAGAAATGAATATTCCCATAAAGAATACCTTTATTCTTGACGCTACGTTTGATACGAGGTAAATTGCAAGTAAGCCCGTGGTTACGCCTATTACCATTGAAAAGTAGGTTGACTTATCGTAACCGAATTCGCCAAATGCAAAGGTATCTACCATAAACATAATTAAGCAATAGGTTAAATTCATTACTATTGCCGCCCTGCGGTTTACTAATAATAGTATTAGTAGCGCGCATAAAGAAACGGGGCGAGCGTAAATGTTAACGTATTTTCCCATAATGTAGGAAACGATTAAAGAAAACTCTAATACCGTAAACACTAACAAAATGTTACTGCCCTTCTTTAAAAAGTCACGGAATTCGTAATAAAAATACATATATATCATTGCCAAAAAGAATACCAAGGCAAGGGTAATATATACGAAATTCGTTCTTGTTTCACTGGTGGTGAAAAACTTTATAAAGTTTTCCATACTGCCTTCGTTTAAAAATATTGCAACGCAGAATAACGCTGCTATAATTATGGCGTGTAGAATAAAGTGTATTATAGTTTTCGTATAATCCTTACCTTCCCACGGCTCGGAAATCTTCGTTTTGTAAATCATATTCACTCCTCTCTAGTTAAGTTATTCTATTTTCTTTGAGGCTTTTCCTCGTCCTTATTGTACGCTTTTATTATTTGCATTACCAAAGAATGCCTTACAACGTCTTTATGGGTGAGCTCTACCGTTTCTATGCCCTCTATATTTTTTAAAATAGAGGTTGAATGGCGAAGCCCGCTTACCTTTCCGTCCGGTAAGTCCACTTGAGTTAAGTCCCCGGTTACTACTACCTTACTGCCCTCGCCCATTCTGGTTAAAAACATCTTCATTTGCTCTTTAGTGGTGTTTTGCGCTTCGTCTAATATGATAAACGCGTTAGATAGCGTTCTTCCGCGCATATAAGCTAAGGGCGCTATTTCTATACTGCCACGCTCTAAAAGCTTTTGGTAGGTTTCAAGCCCAAACATCTCTTGCAAAGCGTCGTATAACGGACGAAGATATGGGTCTACCTTAGACTGCAGGTCGCCCGGTAAAAAGCCAAGTCTTTCACCTGCTTCAACTGCAGGACGGGTTAAGATTATCTTTTCTATTTCTTTATTTTTATAAGCTGAAACGGCCATTGCCACCGCTAAATAGGTTTTACCCGTTCCGGCAGGGCCTACTGCAAATACTACGGTGTTTTTCTTGATTGCATCAACGTATTTCTTTTGACCAACCGTTTTATACTTGATTTGCTTGCCACGCGCGGTTATTGCAAGCACACCGCTCATAATCTTTTCTATACCCTCCGTATTGCCTTCCTTTGCAAGCTCAATACAGTATATTATGCGGTTTTTATCTATCGTTTCTTTGGCGCGAATAATATCTATTAGCTTGTTTAAAACGGTTAAGCAAACGTCTACGCTGTCACCTTCACCGCTAACCTTGATTTCTTCGCCAAAAACGCTTAATTCAACGCCGGCTTCGCGTGAAATGATATCTAAATTTTCATCAAACGCGCCAATAAGACGAGCCATCTCGTCTGAATTGGAAACCACTAATTTTTTAGTTACTTTTTGCAAAAAGTTATCCTCCAATCAGAGTTTTTTCATACTTTAATATTACTTTTATTTTGTTTTTACCCTCGTTTTTAAAGGCGTAAGAACGAACTGTGTAATCCCCAAGCGCAAGCTTGGCGCTGGCTAGAGCGTTTAGTTTTGCAGAATCGTTTATTTCATAAACGTACTCGCAAACGTACTCAAAGGTGCATTCCGCGGTAAGAGCCAAAATCAAGGGGCAAGGAGCTTCCTCCTCCTTAACCAAGACGCTTGCCTTTGCTATTAATTCACCTTTTTTAACGAAATCCCCCTTTTTAACCACGGCGCTACCTGAATATACCGTGATATTTAAAACAGTCATATCCTCGCTTGCTATAAAGTCACTATTTAAAACGATTAGCTTTTGCGGGGGAGTTTGGGCGCTTTTTACGCTTACTATCGCCTTATTTCCCTGCTTTTTTACCGTTACGTGCGAAATGCTTGCGTTTTGCTGTAAGCAAGAAGCTATTTCGTTCAAGGTGGACTGGTTAAAGGGCTTAAGCTTGGTAATACCCGCTAGCTCAAACTGCTCTTCTATTTGCTTTTGATATAAAAGAGCATCCCCTTCGTATACCGTTTGTAAATATAAAAAATCAAAAAAATAGGTAAAGGCAAAAAAGAAAAGAATTGCCAAAGTGATTAACGGCATCTTGATCGCCTTATATATAGGGGCACAAATCCCCCCTATTTTCAATAGTTTATTATACCACGAATTTTTACAAATTGCAAAATATTTAGGGGCATCTTTTTTATCTATAGTGATTTTTGCCCGTTTTTCATCAAAAATTTCTATTTTTTTTAGCGAAATACCCGCCTTGTTAAGCTTTTGAAGTAGATTTTTACGGTTTCTACCTACAAGTAGGTAGGTTTCAGTAAGCCAATTCATATACGCTGCCGCTCCGTTTTTAAAACCTCGCCGGTAAAAGCAAGGTCACCGTCTGTTAATTTTGCCACCTTTAAGCCAACGCCGTAAACGGTTATAACGCAATCACAAAGTTGCACGCTGATTTGAGTGCCGTTAAAGCAAATAATCTTTTTTACACCCGTAAAATAACCGCCACCGCGAGATAAGGTTAACTCACTTGGGAAAAGAGCATTTGATATTTTTTTTATTTCGTCATACATCTTCATACAGTAATATATGCTTATAAAATAAAAAATAGCGCAACTAAATAAAAAACACCTGCTATTAAAACAGGTGCTTTTAGTTATTTGTTTTGTAAGTAATTTTTTAAAACCTCAAACAGTTCGGGGGTTATAACGTGCTCTATTCTGCAAGCGTTTTCATCCGCTACCTCATCCGACGCGCCAAGCGTAGAAAGAACTTCGGTAATAACCTTGTGTCTTTGATAAATATCTTCCGATTTTTTCTTGCCGGCATCCGTTAAGGAAATAGTGCCGTTTGAAGCAACCGTGATATATCCGCGCTTTTGCAATAAGCCTACCGCCCTAGACACGCTTGGGCGAGAATAGCCTAATTCCGCGCACACGTCAATAGACCTAACGAAGGTGCTTTTACTCGTTAATAGGTATATTGTTTCAAGATACATTTCTTCCGATTCGCGGTATTTCATTTGCATTACCCCTTTTTTATTTACAACATTATACTTTATTTTTTACAATTTGTAAAGCGTAAAAAGCAATTTTATTGTAAATATGGGTAAAAACGCATTTTTTACTACTCGTTATTCTGACTAGAGCAGGAGCAACCGCCCTTTTTTGTATTTTTACAACCGCACGAATAGGGGCAACCGATACACTTTTTACCGCTCTTCTTCGCTTTGATTACGTAAAAAAGCGCGCCACCGATTATTAAAACTATTACGGCTATTGCAACAATCTCCTTCCACATAAGAAGTCTCCTTAAATTTAAATTAAGCCTTTAATTGATATTCTGCCTTAAACTGCTTATTCTTCTTAATGATAGCAACGGCAAAGATTGTAACTATTACAGCAACTATTGCCCAACCAACGATAGGCATCCAGATAGCGCCGAAGCTTCCGCCAACGAATAGCGTGCCGAAGAAGAATACTAAGAATGATAAGGTAAAGCCAACGGCAAATTGTAAGCCAATACCTGCCCAAAACCACTTTCTGCTCTTAATTTCTGAATTCATAGCGCCGATTGCAGCAAAGCAAGGGGGTGTGAATAGGTTGAACATTAAGAATGCTAACGCTGCAACCTTGGTTATTGCGAATACTGCAGCAACCTCGCTTGCTCCACTTTCTAAAATAAGCTCGTCTACGTTGATAAAGTTAGTTATTCCGTAGCAAACGGCTAGCGTGCCAACTACGTTTTCTTTTGCTATAAAGCCGGTAATTGCAGCAGCTGCTAATTGCCAAGCAACTATACCAACTACGGGAGCGATTAGGTATGCAAAGGGGGTTGCTATATCGTGAAGAATAGACTCGCCTGCTTCAACAACCTCAAATCGCCAGTTGAAGGTTTGCATTACGTGAACTGCAAAGTTACAAATTAAAATAATAGTACCGGCTTTTACTATGTATGCCCATCCGCGTGAAAGCATTGACTTTGCGGCGGTTAAAAGTGAGGGAATTTTATATTCGGGAAGCTCCATAATAAAGAAGCTCTTTCTGTTCTTGTGACCTGTTAAAAGATTAATTAGTAACGCGCAAAGTAGAATTAAAATAATGCCTACGAAGTACATCGTTACGCCAACCCAAGTGGAATCGCCAAAGAATACGCCTGCAAATAAGGCTATTACGGGTAGCTTTGCGCCACAGGGCATAAAGGGTGTTAACATTGCGGTTGCTCTGCGTTCACGCTCGTTTCTTATAGTTCTGCACGCCATAACACCGGGGATAGAACAACCGGTACCGATTACGAAGGGAATAATTGACTTACCTGAAAGACCTACCTTTTTAAAGATGGGATCTAGCACTACTGAAACGCGCGCCATATAACCGCAGTCTTCAAGTAAAGCGATAAGGAAGTACATAATCATAACCAACGGCAAGAAGCCTATAACCGCTATTACACCGCCGATTACACCGTCTACTAAAATAGAAGACCAAATGCTAAGCTCGCCAGCTTCGTTTGCTAAAGCGTTAGCAACTAACTCCTGCCCTGCTTCTAACCAACCAACGAAGGTATCTGCAACCCAAGGACCAACCCACGCTTGCGAAATACCGAATACTAAGAACATTACAACCGCAAAAATGGGAATGCCTAGCCATTTGTTAGTTAATACTGCGTCTATTTTATCTTGCTTATTCAAGTCCTTAGTGCGGCGTTCGCGCTTTTCTACGCGAGAAACTACAGAGTTAACGAACTTAAAACGCTTTCTATCTGCCTGCTCTACCGCTCCTTTATCCGTTAAATCAATATCTTCTTGAACAAAGGGCGCAGTCTGCGCGCTACCAACTATGCTTACCGCCTTTTCCACAATAGCCTTTAAACCCTCGGCCGCCACCGAAACGGTTTCTACTATGGGGCACTTTAATAGCTCGGAAAGAAGGTTAACGTTTATTTGAGTTTGCTTCTTTTTGTTAATATCCGCCTTATTTAAGGCTATAACTACGGGTATGCCAAGCTCTAAAAGCTGTGTGGTAAAAAACAAACTACGGCTTAAGTTAGTAGAGTCTACTATATTAATAATAACGTCCGGATTTTCGTTTTTTACGTAAGAGCTGGTTATGCTCTCTTCCGAAGTGAAGGGTGACATTGAGTACGCGCCCGGTAAGTCTACCGCAATAAGCTCGTGCTCGCCGTTATAATAAGAGCCTTTTATCTTATGCTCTTTTTTGTCTACGGTAACACCTGCCCAATTGCCCACCTTTTCATTACTACCGGTTAAAGCATTGTACATCGTGGTCTTACCGCTGTTGGGATTACCCGCTAATGCAATTCTCATTTTATTCTCTCCAAATACTAAAAATTTTTTTCATCTTATGTTGTTAGCCATCGCTAACATTCTTCCAAAAAAAATAATCGTTTGACTATTTTTTTTAAAACACGCTTTTGCGCAATTAAACTATTATAGCTTCTGCAAGTTGCATATCTATACTGTATCTTGCATCTTTAATTGCAACAACGCAAGTTCCGTTGCGAATGGCAATAACGGTAATATTTTCACCACTGTAACAACCAAGAGAGAATAAAAAGGAATTAAGCTCTTCATCATCAGTATTAATACATTTAATTACGTATTCTTTGCCGATTTCTACTTGACTTAAATTCATTTTCTTCCTCCTTTAAAAGCTTGTTAGCCATTGCTAATTCGTGGGTTATTATACACTACTGATATGTATTTGTCAAGCAAAATATTCCCAAAAAATAAAAAAAAATTAAATTAAAAATTTTCTTTGTTTTTTTGGCTTATTTTATTATTAGTAGCGTTATACATCTAATAATTTTTTACGCTTAAATATATTTTATATTTACTTTTGTTATGATTGTAAAAAAATAAGGCTTAATAATATTAAAATCAAGAGAATTTGTCAATACGTAGCAAGAAGAAAAGCGGACTCGCTTTTTTTAAAAACGAATCCGCTTTTTTGTTTAATTTATCTGCTCTTATTGTTTGTTGGATATATCTTATTTTCTTTACTCTATCAATTTATAATCTTTTACAATTTTAGTATTATAAACCACGTTACCGTATTTGTCAACCATTTTGCGTAATTTACTAATTGGTAATAAATGTCCATTTGTTCATTAATTTTACTTACTTCTTAACGAAAAACTTGCAGGCGATATTGCCTGCAAGCATAACGTTCAACATTATTTAAATTTTTGTTAAATTTTTTCTTAGTTATACGCCATAATATTTAATGTAAAAGACATCATTATTAATATTGAAATTATAAAACTAAATATTTTTCTCATTTTTATCCTCCTCATTAATTAATTTATATTTTTTATCCTCATTCTATAAAAATATCAAAGTTGCTTAAAATATTAATTAAATCTGCCTTATCGAATTCGGCATATAAAATTTTCTTGCCATCATAATTTTCTAAAAAAACAATATTGTTTTTTAAATTAATTACATATAAATAATAAAAATTATCTGTTCTACTTTTAGTCAGTACTCCATTTTCATCTTTTATCAAAGTTCTCTCAGTCTCAACAATTATATAATTGTCATAAAATAGTTCTAAATTATCTTTATAAAGTTTCCATTTTAGAGAATCAAAAAAACTTAACAATTTATATGGCGAATTAAAAAATTGATATTTTTCACTTTCTTTAATAGTAATTATATCTAATGATTTGTTTTTGATAGTAAAACTTAAAATATTACTATTTGTAAAGACAAAATCTTTGTATTCAAATAATGATATAATATGTGCTAAATCATATAAGTTGATTGCACCAAACGAACTACTAAATGAAGACGAAATAAATGAGGAATAAGTAATGTTATCATCATTTACTAAATAGTATTCTTTATGAAATGATTTTTCATCAGATTCACTTGTATAAAATATTTTTTCACATTTTAAATATTTATATGTTCGTTCTTCTTGTTCGTTATAACTATACGTATATTCATTGCCATTGAAACAAATCAGTCTTGTTGAAATTTTTGGATATTCATCTTTATGTTCTTCATAATATTCTTCATCACATTTTTCTTTGTTTAACAATATTGTTTTTTTTATTTCAATCTTTGCTTTTTGCTTATCTTTGTTTGTTAGTTGAAAAAATCTTTCTATTTCCCCATTTCCTACTATTATTTTGCCATCATATATTTCAACAAAAAAATCATTATAAAAGTCATTAGAGGTAGAACTATTACAACTAACAAGAATTGTACTAAAGAGAATCACACCCAATATTAAAAATAATTTGATTGTTTTGTTTTTAAACATATGATTAATACCTCCTTAATTTGATAAATTATATTGCTTCATTATTTATTGAATTTCCAGCCTTTCTTTTTATAGTGGTCTACTATATGAAGATAAATAGCCATTATTCCCATATTAACAATTTCCAATAGTGAACCAATTTTAGAAATTATAGTAATTTTTTCGAAATAAAATAATCTATTATGAGTGAGATATATCCTGTTTGCAATTATCTCATTTTTTCTCTAATTCTTTTATTTTTTTATCATTTTCTTTTTTGGGAATATAATACCCAATCCACCAAGAAAAAGGCAATAACATTATGAATCCAATAGATATAACTTTGTCCAACTCCAATATAAAAAATAAAATTGAAATAAAAATGATAATAATAGAACAAATAATACCACAAATTAATAGTGTTTTATTTTCTTTTTTATATTTTTTTATTTTTTCTTTACTTGATAATCTACTATACTTATCTTTCATAATAATTAACCTCCAAAAATTTCACCCAAAAACTTCTTAATCCATTGATCAATTGATTTACCTCCTGGATTGAAAGAAAATCCATCTATTCCAAAAATATCTTCTCCATGCCAGAATTGATCAAACGCTGTTCCAAAACCAAAACCAACAACAGGTGCAATAAATGGTCCTACAACAGGTATCATTGCAGTTAAAGCAGACACTCCCCAAGTTGCTACACCACTTATAGATATATATCCAACATCGCCAATTATGTTACCTGCTTTTTCTGCTCTAGTTAAATTAGAATTAGTTAAATTATTGTAAAAACTCAATCCAGCATTAATAACTATACCAATACCCATTAACCAATCAGAAGCAGTATTTAATCCAGAAATTTTAGATAAATGTTTTATTCTTCGTGCGCCATCAATAACACCAGCAATCATTGAAAAAGCATTTTCAATGTAACCAAATCCTGTTCCTAAAAAATCTAAATTTGGCCAATTAAAACTATACTTAATGTTATTAGGAATGATAATTCCACCAAAGGCATTGTAAACTATATTAATGGGATTGTTGTTAGCATAACTATACAAGTTAAGTCCGTTAATTGCAGAGGTGTTTAACGCTAATACGTTTTCTGGCTGAATGAATCTTCCAAGCTCTGATAAGTAATAACGAGAACCTGCGGTAAAAAGCCTTGATTGTGTGTCATAATAATACCCACGGTATCTAAAGGGGTTAAGATTACCAATAAAAGTGTTAGCATTGTTTACCGTACCGTCTGGGTTACATACCGTGCAATTACCCCACGCATCATACTTGTATTTTGCAACGCAGGTTGCACCTTGGTAAAGCTCTGTTACGTCACCAAATAGGTTTTTACGAACGGTATAAACATTATCGTTATAACTAAAACCTACTAAGCCGCTTTCGTTGTAAATATATCCTTTTGTATAATCTACATTTTTTAAATTGTTTCCCGTATAGCTTATTTCATAAACTAATTTATCACCGCTATACGCGTAATGCGTTCTTCTTTCTAATACGGAATCATTAACGTATTCACAGCTAATCTTTTTACCGTTATGGTCGTAATTATACTTTACGTACGTATTACTGTTGTTCGCAGCTGTAACTTTGCTTAGTTTGTTGCCATCCCAATCTAGCGTTTTATATCTAGTATTAAGTACGTTTCCGTGATTATCATAAAGATAAACTATGCCATCGTTACCAGTTAACCTATTTTTATTGTTATAAATAGGGGTTATCGTTGCTGTAGCCGCGCCTAACGTACCGGTTGTGTAGGCATATTCCTTTTTAGCAGTTAAATTACCGTGAATATCATACTCATAAGTAAAGGATTTTCCTAAATCCGCGTTATTTTCACGGGTTAGGCGGTTTAAATTATCGTATACGTAACTATTAACGCTTGTGCTTTGAAGAACGTCATCTGCATTATAAAGCTTAGCTTCTATGTTAGTGATATTTCCGTTAGCGTCATAAGTAATGGTTTCTTTTTTATACGCGCCTTCAACGTTGCTTGCAATATCCGTAGTCTTTACCGTTTGAGTATATCCAGTAGTGCCGTCATCAATCGTTACAGTTTTATATAAAGGTGGCAATATTACGCCCGGCATCATATTGGGCGGTTGAATTAATACCTGTTCTTCGCGTTGCTTTGGATAATATTCAAAGCTTACCTTATACCCATTATTAGTACCGTCTTTTACAGTAGTTGAGGTCGGGCGGTTTAAACCGTCTTTTGCGTAATCTGTTTGTATTTTCCCCTCTTCTTCCCCGTCAACTTCTACAACGCAACACTCTTGTTCAATAATATTATTTGAGTCATCTTTATACTTGAAACTTCGCGTTATAGTAATTACGTCATCCGTAACAGTACTTTGTAAAATTAAACGCCCTAACTCATCACAACCACTTGAATTAACGACGTTATCTTTATCCGTTACCTTGCATAAGTTACCTAGTTTATCATATTCACAATTATAAACCACGTTACCGTCTTTGTCAACCATTTTGCGTAATTTACTGTTGGCTGAAAGTTGAATATCCGTATGCTCAAGCGTTATTACATCAGAATCCAACTCGTTATCGCTGTAGATTATAACAAATTTTTCTATTACAGTGCCGTTTTCTTTTTTGATTGTTTGATTTACGTGCCCGTATTTATCGAAGTGCTGTTCTTCTACGCAATCATTATCATAAGTAACGGTTACGCACCCACTACCGTCTGCGTTATATACAGCATTTTTTTGATACAAATTAGAATCCAATTGAGTTACGGATGTTACGTCATTAAATTTATCATAATTAAACAGATAATCTGCCCCACCACTATTGCAACTATTTAATAAGCCACCAGAGTAAACTAAATTATTGGCAGAGCTACCGCTTGAAACCTTAGAAAGTAAATCACTTGAGTTATACTCATAATTAATTTGCTCATTTTTAGGCGTTGTTACTTTGATTAACTTGCCGTCCGCATCATAGCTATAAGCAGTTGTAAAAGTTGAAAGTTCCCTATAATCCTTTTCGCTTGCAAGCTGATCGCCGTTTGTATAAGTAAAGTCACTAGTAATATAATTACTTGTGGAATCCTTATGATATACCTTTTGTTGCGTGCAATTGCCGTAAGCATCATAGCTATAAGCGGTTACAATACCGTTTTCATCCTGCTGTCTAACCGATCTAAAATAACTATCTAATTTGGTAAAAGGAAGGTTTTCACTGCTTAAGTTGGTTGCATTCGTTACCGTTTTTAAATTAATACTATCCACAATAGAATAAACAACTGAATTTCGGTTAAGATCTCTTTGCATTATTGCATACGCAAAAGTTGTTAATTCCTTTTGTGTTGACTTTGAACTGAACAAATACTTTAAGGTGCTTAACGTACAACCGGCTATCGCATTTTTACCGTCATTATACCAAGCGGTAAATGAAGTAGAGTTTTTAAAATAGCTAGTTAAGGTTAGCATATAATCGCGGTAAGTAAACTCTACGTTTTCTATTGGCGTTTCGTTAAAGTAAATATTGCACTTTTTAGGTTCGTACCAATTATTTTCACCTATAGTGCCTATAAAAACGTTAAGCGTTTCATCAAAATTATTCGCGTTTATTACTTCCCTTTGTTCCACCCCATTAAACGGATAAACGCTTACCTCTACGATTAACCCACTTTCACTATTGTTTACTACCTTCGCCTTTAGTTTTGTTTCGCCTGCCGGTAATGAAACTAACGTGCTTTTGTAATATTGATTAGAATCCGTAAAGTTTATGCTTGCTAAAGCTACGTTAGTATCCACAAGCAACAAGTTTACCATAGAAAAATCACTTTTATAACTGCCTGTACCAGCTTCCACGGCATTTTTACTTGTACTTGTTACAACTCTTGCCACAAGTAACGCCTTAGACGGATTGGGTAATTTTAAGGTTTCTTCGTTACTTTCTTCGCCAAGCCCGATTGTTCCCATAGTTAATGTTGTACTATTATTATCGCCAAAGGTAAACTGCAACACGGGATCTTGCGTTAAAATTGATTCACAACCTCTAAACGCCTTTGCATTTGCAAACGTGTGAGTGGTAAAGAAGGTGTTTACTTTATTTAATACCGCTTGATCTTGAGAGTAAGCGTGCGGTAAACTAAAAATTAACTCGCCGTTTTGGGCAAAATAATAATAGACTTTTTGTTTTACGTTGGCATTATTCGTAACAAGTATTTTTTGAACTAAAGTTTTATTTTGTTCTGCATAATGTTCAATAATGATTTTTGATTTTGACGTTGCAACGGAATCTATTAATTTATAGTTATCTAATTGATAAGCGACGCCATTGACATACAAAATTGATGACGTTTCGTTTTCGATATTGTTTCTTATTGAAGTTAAGAATTTGTTGCTTGTTGAATATTCAAAGGTTATATTCTGTTGCTTTTTACAATCCAAAATTGACGTTAACTGGCTTTGAGTGTTTACGTTTAATTCCGCTATATTTTGCGGTGTTTCTAAATTCGTTTGTGTTAAAACTATTTTATTGCTTTCATAGTTAAAAGTAAAAACCCTACCCGCGCCGTCAGTCACGGTTGAAATACGAAATGAATTGTCATAAGTAATTAGTATTTCAGAGGCGGTTGCGCCTTTTTTTTCTGTTATTTTAATTAAATCACCGCGACTACTAAAATGTAATTTTACGTTTTTACCATCCGTTATAACGATTTCATTGATTATTCCAGATTCCCTGATTTCGCTTAATAACATTCCCGTTTGACCGGTTGAATCATAATAATCATAGCTTGAGTTTTGACATTTAGCAAATACGTGAAGCATAAAATCGGCATCATAATAGTAATATTTGGCATCTTTTTTTCTTACGTATTGTTGATAATTAAATTTCCAACCCTTAAACGGTAATTTACCAAGCGTAAAACTCGTAGATCCGTCATCAAAGATATTTATGCTATCCTTATAGTATGGGTTATGCGTTATCGTTAAGTTAAAGGGCAATCTATTCCCCGATACACCGTGAATTAACTGCGTTGAATAAAGCTTTGTAGTACGCAAGTTTACACGCTGAATATTTGCGCTTCCACACGGATTTTCAACGTATTTATCCTTTTCTAAATAATAATTTTCGGGTACGTCAAAAACTATCGGCTCTGTGCCACCGCCAAGATCTCCACCATCTCCGGGTAATATTGGATCACCAATAACAAAGGTTTGTATTCTGTTTCTCGTTTTGTAGTTCATTATCTTCTCCTTGTTTCTATTTAATTAATTTTTTTACAATATAGTTTGCTTGTATTGGGAAGGGTGAAAATACCCTTCCCGCTTTTTGTTTAGCCGTTGAGTTTTAATTGTTTAGAGCTTAAAATATTATTCCGCCATGTCTAAATAGTGCTTTGCCATGGCTATTGCTTCTTCGCCAAGTAAACGGTTTAAATCTTCACGCTCTAACTGGGCATAGGCTTCTGCCTTGGGTAAGGTAAAAATATAATCCATTAAAGCCTTTTTGGCTTCTACCATATATTTACCGCCCTTGTTTTCTACCAGCTCTTTAATGGCTTTACCTTCTTCAGTTTTAACTAATTCTTTAGCGTATTCTTGAATTTTTTTATCTACCTTGGCGTTTTGAATAGCTGCCTTTTCGTTGATTTTGTTACGCTCTTCCTTTAATTTTGTTAACTGCTCGTTAAGCTTTACCGCGCTTTGCATATCTAACGCCGTTAAAGCGCCCTTTAAACCCTCTTCCAAGGTTGTAATTTGGTTATTTATATCGGTTAAAGCTGCGCTTTCCTTTTGGCGAATATCACTACTTCTTTGCAATGCCTCGCTATCATGTTGCTTTAATAGATTTGCAATTATAGAAGAACGGGCAACACCCTTTTTTATAGCGCTATTCTTGCTTTGAGTAGCGTTATTCTTGCGCTCATTTTCTACCTTTTGCACCCTTTCGTTTGCATCTAAAATAGCTTCCGTTTTTTGCTTTTCTAGCTTATTAACGGCATCTTCTGCCTTTTGGGTAAGCTCGGTTTGCCTTTCTTGCTTAAACGCGTTTGCAAAATTTTGCGCAATAGCCTTAAGCTCTTCGTCACTTCTTTCATCCGGCTTGGCGTACTCTGATTGATATTTTTCCCTTGCAAGATCCTCTACCGTTTTGCCTTCGTACTTGCTTATGATATTAAGATAATGGTCTAGCCTTTGTTCTTCCTTGCTTTTTTCTTGGCTTGGAAAGCTTGGCGCACTTTCGTTTGAATTTTCGCCTTGAACGATATCGTCATCTTGCTTGGGAATTAAAATTTCCTTATCTAATTTCTTTTGCTTGGGCTTACTTGCTAAAATAAAGCTTTCTTTTGTGATTGGTAATTTATAACTCATTTTTTCTCCTTGTTTTTTTATTCTATAAAAATAGTATCCCTTATTCTTTTAAGGGTTTTGCCGTTGTACAAGGTAATTGCCTCGTCACAAGTGGCGTAAACGGTTTTTGCACTTTGCTTTTCTTCGCTAACCGTGGTGGAAGAAAGCTGACTGCCGTTGCTTACGTCTACCACTACACCGCCTGCGTCACTTTTTTGGCATATTCTAAAGTCCTTTCCTTTAACTAAATCTATTATCATTTTGCACCTCTTTACCTAGTTAATCGACTTATAGCTTAACTAATTTGGCTTCGCCGTTGTAATCTATAACTATAATATAGTCTTCTACCTCTGGGTTAGATTTAACCCTTTTTCCGCGCAAACCGGTATAGCTTTTTTTCACGCTTAAGTTGCTTTCTACAAGATATTTATACACCTTATTTCCCTTAACCGCAAACACTCTTGACTGTTCACCGCTTAACGAGCAAAGGGAAATCACCTCTTCTTCAAATAAGGCTTGGTTACTTTCTTGCAAGGTAGCGTTTAGCAAAATTATTTTGCCGTTATAATTGCTATCTATTACCGCAAGCAAGTAACCGTTTTGCATTTTACAAAGACTTGCGCTCTTTATAAAGCTATCTTCATAAACAGTTGTTAACGCCTCCCCCTTATACTCTACTATGGTAAGCTTTTCATCTATTAAAGAAAGTATTATACTGCGCTCTTCTTCGTTTATTACCTGCACTAAATAGCTTTCTTCTATATAAGAAATATTACCACAGGTTTCTAAAACACAGCTTTCTACCGTAAAGGCAGTTTGGCTTTCTAAAAGCACGCTTATCTCGTTAACACCTTCAGAAAAGGGAAGTAAGCATTCCGTTTGAAAATTTGCATTTATACCACTTTGCTCGTATGCGCTTGCGCCGTTTATTTTGATTTTTAAGCTATAGCTTTCACATGCGGTTTGAGCTTTTAAAAGTAGCTTTAAATAGGTGAACGCTTGCACGTTAAATTTGTAAATAAAGGTGTGACTTAACGCAGATTTTTCATCTTTTTTTTGCCCTGTGAAATAGCAATAGCTCGCGTTTGCGCTTAAATTTTCCAAGCGCTTAACTCTGCGCTCTAGCTCTAATATGCGTTTTTCTTTATTCCTATCCGTCATATTCCACCTCTGCGCCTAAGTATGAAACAGAGCATTCAGGGGTGTCGCATTCTATTAAAAAGGAATAGTATTCTCCCCTTAAACCAACGGGAATCATTTGCATTTTTTTACTCCCCATAAAGTTTAAGGTTCGCGCTCCAATTTCGCTTTTCACCCTAACCTTAACGGGGGCTTCGCTATTTATAAAAAGCTTGGTTAAGGTTTTTTCTTTACTAATTCCAAAGTCGCTTTCCCCGCTTTCCCAGCTTTTGGTTATTCCCCTAGAAAAATACTCACTTTTTTCAGAAAGCTCGCCTATAGCGCTGTTATCGCCACATATAAACAATAGCTTTAGCTCTTTTTCCGCCTCCATAACTGTAAAATCCACAACGTTTAAGTTCTTGC
The DNA here is from genome assembly GCA_015055965.1 of Clostridiales bacterium. Lineage (GTDB taxonomy): Bacteria > Bacillota > Clostridia > Christensenellales > Borkfalkiaceae > HGM11416. The sequence continues at coordinate 17,642 of SVHG01000002.1, read as the reverse complement.
TAACAGTAAACTGCCCGTCCTTAACCAAGTAGCAAATTAGCGCTTGAAATTCAACGCCGTTTTCATCCTTTAAGGTTAAAACGCAGTAATAATTACCGCGGTAATAGTGTGCCCTTGCTCCCTTTTTGGCGTTAATATTAAGCCCGTCTAATTTACCCATTATACGCGTTGGCGTTCCGCCTGAAAAGCTATAAAATCCATCTTCGGCAAGATATATAATTCTATCGCTACAAACGCAAATGCTTTCGGGAATAATTCTGCTTGCAGAAGCCGTTATGCCGTCTACAGAAAAGCCCGCTTGATCGCCGTATGCAGTAATGCGCGAAATACCGTAATTTCTAAAAACGTATAAATAGCCGTCAAATGAAATTACCTTTAAAAGACTCCCCCTACCGTCACGCAAGTCAATATAGCCTGCGTCTTCAAGAGAAACGTTCCAGTTAAGCGGGTTAAAATCATCAGAAAACCATAGCGTAGTTTTATCCCCGCCCTCGGTTGCAAATAGCCTTTCGCTATGAATACAGCTTGAAGTTATGCCCGGCGCGTCCTCTACAAAGGTAACCGTTTCCCCATCGTAAACCTTAGATAAATTACCAACGGAAAATATAATTACGTCCTTGCCGTTATAGTTATAAGTGACCGCGCTTGGCTCTTTTTCAAAGGCTAAACCGCTAACTAACGAAAACCCCTCGTCTATGCCAAGCACCATTTTATAAAAATTGTTATCGCTTGCATATATAAGCAAACAGTCAAGATACGCGCTAATTTCTTCGTCGTATCTTTTATAGTAATAAAGCTTTTTTGGTAAAACGCCTTCAACCGCAAAATCTGCTAAAACACCACCATCAAAGGTAGCCTTTTTTATACCAAATCCACCCTTAAGCGAGCCACCTTTAAAGGCAGTATTATATGAACGGAAGGCATAAGAAAGTGGAAGGTGCTTTTTATCTTGCGAAGCAACTATTCCCTTTGAAAAGTCGTTCACGTAAACCCTACTTCTAACTCTTGCGCCCCTTGATATTTTTTTTGAATAATACATTAAATCCATCTCCTTGCGGTTAATTTTAGCTTCCTTTTTTCTGCAATTCTTGCCTTGATTGCGCTTAAATATTTTTCTTGATAAATATTACTTTCACTTACTCTTCCCTTTTCTAAAAGGTACTGTGAAAGTATGCCGTAAGCTAAGGCATACGCACCTATTACGGTATCGTTATAAAGCACTTCATCATCTTCATCAGAAGGCTCTACACGGTAATTATATTCCACTTTAAACTCGCCGTTTGGCAGTTCCAAATAGTCGTTAACGAGCCTATAGGGGGCTTTTTGCCCATTTTTAGTGTATACCCCTAAAATACGCAAGGGCTTAAAAGTAAAGCGTGAAAATTCAATCTTACCCTCTTTTGCCGTTAAAATTTCTTCCTTTTTTAGCGGTAAATATTCCAAGGCAAGCTCTTCCGTTATAAGGTTATAACACCTTAACAAAAGGTGGGCGTTCTCTTCGCAAAGGGCAAGATCGTCTACCCCCTTTCGTTCAAAATATAAAGCAGTTTGCGCTTCGCCTGCCATTTCTGCGCTCATTTTTAAAATTTCTTTTACTTTCATTTTTATTCTCCTATAAAAATACGCGCTCGCAAAAGTGCAGGCGCGCATAGTTATTATGGCTAAGCCATTTTATTTTAAGCTTCGGTAATACCTGAAAGCATAGCCTGTCCGCAAGGTCTGGTGCATACTAAATCAGCGTATTTTACTAAGGTTGCAGAATATACGGGCTTGTTTGCCACCTGCTTTAATACTCTGCCGTCTTCGCCCTCTAACCACTTCCAGTCGCATAGCTGATGTAGAATGAAGTCGTCAGTATTTAATAAATACATAGTTCCTTCGGGGCAGAATCTATCTGAAATAACGGGAATGCCGTTGTATGAAAGCGCCTTGTAACCACCGTTAAGCTCCATAACGTCAATATTTCTCTTATAGGTTGCAAGATGCTTTTGGTACGCTCTTTTTACCCCTGAGGAGCATACGATAAAGTTTACCTTACTGCCGGTGTTTTCTTCAAGCTCGTCGATTGCGGTTTGAATTGCAGTTTCTGAAATTTCGCCCACGTTATCCTTCATATAGGGGATAAGCCATTTATGGGTTGCCCTGTCTAAGCCGTAAATGCTACCGCTATCTTTAAAGATTGCCTTTAAGCCGGTGATTTCTTTACCGTATGAGTTTTGTACGGTAATAATAGATCCTACGGGAACTTGCGCGGTTGTTAATGCAGCTCCGCTTACCTTAATTTGCTTATTCGCTCTGTCTACGTAAACTACTCTTCTTGCAGTCGCGTTAGAAATTGCAGAGCCGGCTGCGGTTACGAAATCTACTACCATGCCTTCAACGATATTCTTAACGCTATCTACCGTTACGGTGTTATCGCTAATAGCGCTTACGGTTGCTAAAGTGCCGTTACCGTCGCCAAATAGCATTCTGCCAAAGTTGAATGAGGACGCCTTTAAAAGACCTTCCATTTCAGCGTTTAATAAATTCACAAAAGCGCCAACGCTATTTTCTGATGCGCGCACCGCCTTATCTGAAATTTCAATAGTGCCGTAAAGATTCTTTAAGGTTAACACGAACTGATCGTAGTTATTGCCTGCCGCTGCGGGTAGCTCGCCGTCCTCTGTGCCCGCGCCAATACCGCCGTTAATGCCGTACTGTGCAACTCTTCTAATTTCTTTACCCCATACGTCTTGGGTGGTTTGCTTGATCTTTGCAAGCAAGGGGTTAACACCCGTGTTTAATTGCTCGGATACTACGCCGAGATATAGTGATTTAAGCGCGTTGTCTGCGCTGGTCATTGTTACCATATTTTTCTCCTTATCACGTGTTTTACGCACCTTTATTTTTTTTGCCGTGCGTTAAGCAAAATTTTAGGCGTTAGTTATATTTGTTGCTTACGCCCTTTTTTAAAACCTCCGTTGCAAGCTCGCCTGCTTCGGTTATAGATAGGGGCTTTTTAGGTGGCATAACTACCGATTGCCCGCTTTCCCCGCTGTAAGAAAGCAGTTTTGCCCCGCGTGAGTTCATTACTTCCTTTAAATAATCGCGAATTATTTTTTCCTTTACGGTAGAAGATTCCGCTGCGCGTGTGTAAATAAAATCGTCGTTTATTTTGTTGCGCTCTTTGGTAATTATCTCTTCTAATACGGCAATATACGCCCTTTCTAAAAAGCCGTTATCTAATTCCCTTCTTTCAGAGGTTTTTAACGCAATTTCCTCTGCGTACTTGCTAGCGCCGGGGTTCTTGCTTAAAAAGCGCGCAACCGCTTCGCTAACATCTTCTTCACCGTAGACTTCTTCGGCAGAGACGGCTTTATCGGGTTGTTCCCCCTTTGCAATCCCTGTTTCATCATCTGCAAGCTCGGACGTAACCGCGTTAACCTCGGCTTTGTCGCCCTCCGTTTCTTCTGCCTTAAGCTCCGCCAGCTCCCTTTCCAATCTCTTTAATTCTTGACTGCGTTTCGTAAACTCAGCCTCAAGACCGTTATACGCCTTAAGCAAAGCCTCAGCGCTATTAAATTTACCATAAGAGTCCATTTCATCTTGCTTAGCCGAATTACTTTTTTCAAGTTCGTTAAGCTCCTTTACTTGGGATTGTTCTTCGTTAATATTTAGCTTTGCCATACCACCCGTATCCTGCGGTGAAGAGCAAAGATTATTGCTGTTTTTACTCATATTTTTCTCCTTATATTGTTAGTTAATCGACTTATTCCGCCACTTTTGCTATTTCACCTAAAATAAAAGCGCGGTGCGATTTTAAGTGTTTTACTATTCTTTGTTTTGCCTTTAAATTATTTGAAAAATCCTCTGTTAAAAGCGCTCTGGTGTGCTCTGTTATATGAAGATTATGGTCGTCGAAATCCTCTACCTCTTTATCCTCTGAAAGCATTGAAAGGTTTTCTCTTTGTGCCTTTTCTACGTGCAAATTAGTTATATCTTGCGCGCCGGATAAAGCTCCAAAGCCAAGTAAATCAAGCACCTTTGCCTTAGTGCGTTGACTCATATTGCCGTTTTCATCACTTAAAAGCCCTGCAGATAACATATCGTAAATTAAGCTTTTCTTTTGAGCCGGCGTATAGCTTAACTCGTTTTCGGTATCAAAAACCACGTCGTCACTAGATAGGTCGTTAGAATTAAAATAGTATAATTCAACGGAATTTGACCTACCTGCAACTCGCATCATTCTTGTTACCGTAACGAACTGCTTAAACAGTCTTATAATCTGTTTACCTATAAGCCGTACTGCCCTGCGAATATTTTCTGCTGAAGTAACCAGTCGCGTTTCATCCTGCTCTACTAAAAGCTCTAGCGCAACACCACTCATATTGTGTGATATAGTGCTTGAATTACGCGAAAACTCACTTACACCGCTTACGTTAACGAACTCCTGCTCTAGCCTGCTTTCTTCATAACTAAAATCGGGCGGAACGCTAGAGTTTGCCATAAACTTGGGCGGGGTTGAGCCTTGGCGGTATACCAATACCTTGCCGGGCGATAGTCCGTCTTCCAATAAAGCGTCGGTATCAACAGAGCCGTCTTCAACGGTAACTACCCCCATGCTTAAACGGTTTAAATATTCCTGCTTTCTGTTTTTTACGGCGTTATAAGCGCGTTGAAGGGGTATAACCCTTTCTATTACGCTAACACCAAAAAAGCAACCTGCCTGATTTATTGAAACCTGCCTAATAAAGGGTAAAATTCTTCTACCCTCTTCGCCGTTAATATAGGGCAATTCGCCAATGGCTAAAATCTCCCCTTCGGCAACGGTAACCACCCTTCCGTTAGGAAATTTTTCGCAAGGCGCTTCGTATCTTTCTATAACTAAAACGTTATCGTGAACGATACCGCCGGTTAACCTTTTTAACCCACTAACAGCGCTACTGCGTGATGCTTCCGCAAGGGTAAAAACGTTAATATCCCTGCCTATAAGCTCCTTACCGTATATTTCGCGCACTTTATCAACGGGCATTGCGTGGGCGTGGATTAAGCTTCTTTGATCGCTTATTTCTTCATGAAAAAGACTGTCTGGAAAGATATCGAAGGGTGAAATGGGAATAACGCTAATATCGCCTTCATAAACTGAAGATCCTTCGACTTCCCCAACCTTTCTGCCTCCTTCATTGTTCCACATAACCTTATAAAAGGCCGTTCCCAAGGTTTCGCTCCACAGCGTTGCTTTATAAATTACGTCGCTAACGTCTAAGCGGGAAAAGGTAGAATTTAATAGCACGGTTGCAATTTTAGCGCTCTTTAAATCCCCCTCGTCATCCCCTTGCGCTCTAACGGACATAATGGGGCGCACCCTAGAAAGCTTTGCAACCCTAGTTTCAAAAATGGGCGCAATATGGTTGTAAACGTTCCTGCCTTGCCACAAATATTCGCTTTCTCTTTCTTCAATTTCCCCCGTAGGTGAAATTTCTGCGTACTGATTACCCATTAGGTAATTCATGTTTAGAGTCCATTGCTGTTCAAGATGCTTACGCTCTTGACGACGCCTTTCAAAATCGGCTGTAATTTCGGCGGCAAGTGATTCGTAAAATTCATTATTTTTTGTTTTTTTCTTTCTTAATTCCTTCACCGTTAATTCCCTTACCCCCTAGTTTTTTAGAAGCTTCTTTGTAAAAGCTTTTAAGGCATTTTTCGCAAATACGCATACTCTCGTAACCGCCTACGTCTAGAATAAGCTTATAGGTTGCAATATTATCGCACCCCTTTACGTCGCACACTATTTGAAGATTATCTTTAACTATTTTCAATTTTGCATTTCTCCTTTAAAAGCGCAAGCAAACGCAATTTTTCAGCTTCTAGCTCTTTAGCGGAAAGTTCGCTTAAGTCGCAGTCGTTACCGCGCATATTTTCAAGAAGCATCTTTACGGCGGTGATATCGGGCGGAACGTTTTTCTTCGTTACCTTTTTACGCACGATAGTCATATCTTCCCCATCTTTTGCGTATTCTTCAACGGTTTCACTCGAATCGTAGCCTAACGCGCGCTTAAGCAGCGCTTTTTGAATTTTATCATATATTTTGTCACGCTCCAAACGTTAATTTCCCCCTTTGGTTTTAAGTCGCCTGATAAGCCTCTCTTTATCCTTTTGAATAGCGGTTAACGGTGCTATAGGCGCACTTTTATGCGGTCTACTCATTATATAATAGCGAAGCTCGTCTAGTGCGTGATCGTCTTTTTTTACGGGGATATCACCTTCCCCCCATCTGTAAGATTTAATCTCTCTAATAAGATTTTCACAGCAGGGGAATATATATATTTTATTACCGGCAAAATATTCTTTTACTCTGGCAATACCGGTAAATTTGTCTTTATTGACGTTGGGGTTACAAGCAATACCGTGCTCAAAAAACAACTGCGTTACGCTCTTGGATGATGCAAGTGTTTTTTGGTTTGCGGCACTGTCTATAAGGGCTGATAAACGCCCGTCCGAACGGGTATGCCAGTTTAACCGCTCGGCTATTTCTTTGATTTTTTTAGCGTGGTAGTCAACAGTTTTTTCCGCTTCGTAATGCTCTGCAACAACGAAAATATTCCCGTCGTAATCTACCGCGTAAAAATGGCAGGATAACGGATTATTAAGTCCCGGGTCAATAGATAATTCGTCCTGCCAGTCGTATGGAATGGGAAATGGCTCTTTTAAAACGTGCACGCTTTGATCAAATTCCGGATATACCGCGCCACTACCCGCTTTAAACCTGCCGTAGCGCCTTGAATCCAACAAATCCTTAGACAAGGTATCCGTAAGCCTTTGCACTTCCTTGGGGTTAAGATAGGGATTATCTCCCCACTCCATAAACTCAAACCAAACCTCCTTGGAATGATTGCAATTCATGTAAATTTCATCATAGATAAAGGTTAGCCCCTTAAGTGGCGTCATAGTGCCGAACATAGTTCCCGATTTATCTAAAAGTCGCATTTGGCACTCGTCGTAAATATCCTTTGGCGGTTCTTCGTCAAACCAGACGAAATCAAGTGACGCGCCCTGAAACTTTTCTCTGCCCTGATCGCAACTTTTAAAACCGATAACCGAAGTTCCGCCCAGCTCGTTTCTTACGGTAAGCTGGTCTATTACCCCGTTTTCCGGGCTATCCTTTCTTCCTGAGAGCATAACGATATCAACTATATCGCTTTTACTAAGATAATGCAATATCTTTTTTTGAGCAACGTCACGCTGGACCTGTTGCGACAATGAAACAACCCAACCAAAGACGTTTTTCCTGTTTTCGCGGTATGGATGTATTCCCCTTGCAAGCCAAATACTTTCTACCGCGCCGCACTCTGTTTTACCGCTTCTGTTACCACCGAAAACCCATCTGTTATTTTTTTTGCACTTATGAAATTCCATTTGCTTAAGGTGCACCTTTTCCCCACTATTATAAGAGTTTAACGGGGATTTTCTTTTTTCCTGCTCTTTTTCTATTGCAAGCAGTTTTTTGATTATTTCTTCCATAAGACAAACCTTCCTTAAAGCCGACCTTTTTCGACCTTATTTATTAAAAACTATTTGTTATAATTGCGGTATGAAAACATTGCAACGGTTAATTAAACTTTTTTTGATTTTAAACTTAATATTTTTTGCGCTTATCAGCCCCCCAACAAGCAGTTTATCGCGTTATAGCCCAACTTTTACAAAATTTAACGTGGCTTTTGCAAGCGAAACCAAATGGGCGCGCGTTCTTGATGAAAACACACCGTTTTACTCTGATAGCGCCTGCACTATGGTTAAATTTTATTTGCCCTATACTTATTTTGTTAAGGTGATAAACATCGGGGACGACGTAACCCGTGTTATTTATATGGACGGGCAAAGCACCCTTCCCCAAAGAGAGGGCTATATTAAAACCTGCGATTTACATATTTTCGATGGTATACCCACTAACCCATACCCGCAGGTTGGCATAAAAATAACCGCAGACGAGATTTTATTTGCAGATAGCAATAAAAAATACCCGAAAACGGTTTTAACACAAGGGGAGGAAGCTACCTATTACGGCGAGCTAACCGTTGATAACGAAAAGTTTTGTTACGTTTACTGCAACGGTTATATAGGTTACGTACGCAAAAGCGCCTTTGCCCCCTTTGAGCTACCCCTTCATGAAATTCCCATAAAAACAGCTACCCCGGAGGATAGCTTAACTAGTGAAATTATTCAATCGGATAGTGAAGTTAACGTTCAATCGGTAACCGCGCTGGACTCTACTATGAAAATAGTTATTATAATTGCCGTTGCGGTTACCTGCATAAGCGTTATTTATTTACTCTTTCGCCCCAAAAACCTTTACGAACCAAAGGTTGCAGCTTGGCGTGATAACGACGATTTTTAATCTTAAAAGCGTCATATTAACAAAATTTAAGAAAGCGAATGAATATTTTAAAGCCATACGTCCCTGCGACTGTTAGTAACACAGCTCTTTTCGTTAACGGCTTTTAGCTTTTGAAATTTATTTCTTAAAACGTAAATATCAAAATAATTATTTTTAAACCACTCTTCATCATAACCCCTATTTTCCATCAGCTTTAAAAGCTTTTTAAAAGTCTTAGTTTGTTCTCTAAAATATGCGCGAGAGCTATAATCAAAGCCCTGTGGCATTTCATATTTAAAATACTTATATTCAATAAGCATGCGCTCTTTTACGGTAAGCTTGTTTAAAAGCCTTTCTACAATGCAGTTAAGCTCGCTTATTCGCGCCTTCCTATCGTTAATTTTAATAATATTTTCCATCTGCTGAAGAGTTTTGTGACAGTTGGAAAATGAAGTAATCGCCTTGTATTCGGCAAGTTTTTCAAGACCTTCTACAATAATATTAAAGGACGGATACGAATACAATAGCGTTTTTAAAACAATTTCCATCCCGTAATTCCCCCTAAATAATTTTTTCCACGGCATTTAAAAAAGCGTTCGGTTAAGTCTTGATAATATTTCGGTTAAGTCTTTATTTTTTAGCGCCTTACAAAGGGTTGACTAACGGTCTTAAAATAACTTTTAATTTTATTTTAAGTCATCCCTTTTAAGCGCGCTTTTTTCTTTTGAATAAATTTGGTAATTTTTTTGCTACACCGCCCCCTTTTTTTCTTTTTTAATTGCCGTTTGGAATTTTTGTTTTAGAACATATGTTCGCTTTTATTATAGCACAGGGGAATTTTTTAGTAAAGGAATTACTGACGTTTTTTAAAAAATAATTTTTCCATAAAACAAAAAAACCGCATACAATGCGGAATTTTAGCAAAAATAATTTTTCAAGTTTTTTTATCATCCTGAAGCGTTAGTTCGTAGTCGTCCTGGAGCGTTAGCGATAGGATCTCTTGCGTTCTATAATAAGAGCCATCCCTTAATTCGCACGGGTGCGAACATCATTTTGCGTTAGCAAAAAATCATTCGTGCAAGGCACGAATATCATTGCGTTAGCAAAATCATTACGTTAGTTCTTAGACTCTATCACTTCGCATATAACTCGTTCCAGAATAACCGTAAAAATATGCTAATGCTACTTTTTCACACCAAAAAAGCCCTTTCCAAATACAAGGAAAAGGCTTTTTGTATTTAATTATAAATATTATTTTTAATTGCAATTACCAAACCACAACGTTACCGTTTTCATCATAATGCCAAAAGTTTCCACTTTCCGCAGGCTCACTTTCACTATAATAATAATGCGTTGCGTTTGTTAGAGACGTGTTACCACTTTTAACTGTAATATTGCTGCCCTTATAATATACCTTTGTTAACCTACTGCAACCATAGAACGCATAATAACCAATATAAGTAACGGAATCACCTATTACTACTGAAGTTAAACTACTGCAATCCTCAAACGCATAATCACAAATAGAAGTAACGGAATCACCTATTACTACTGAAGTTAAACTACTGCAATCCTCAAACGCAGAAACACCAATAGTAGTAACGGAATTACCTATTACTACTGAAGTTAAAGCACTGCAAGAATAGAACGCTTTGTAACCAATAGTAGTAACGGAATCACCTATTACTACTGAGGTTAAACTTTTAAAATTATAAAACGCATACTTATTAATTTCTGTAACATAAGAAGGTAGGGTTAAAGCTGTTTCTGTACCGTTATAACCAACTAGAATTTTTTCTGCTCCGTCAGTATAAATTATATAACCGTTATCATTAGTAATCTTGCTTACGTAAGAATCATCACAGTTAGATACTGATAATGCATAATATCCTATATAGCCATTTGAAGTATCACCTTTTATTGCAGTTATGTATGATGATTTATTTATCACTTCCACAAGTTTATAGCAATTAAGGAACGCATAAGAGCCAATAGAGGTAACGGAATCACCTATTATAACAGAGGTTAAATTACTGCAATCATAGAAAGCATTTTCACCAATAGAAGTAACGGAATCAGGGATTACAACCGAGGTTAAATTACTGCAATTATAGAAAGCATTTTCACCAATAGAAGTAACGGAATCACCTATTACTACTGAGGTTAAACTACTGCAATCATAGAACGCATAAGAACCAATAGAAGTAACTGAATCGGGAATGACCACTGAAGTTAAACTACTGCAACCATAGAACGCAGAAGAACCAATAGAAGTAACGGAATCACCTATTATAACTGAAGTTAAACTACTGCAACCAGAGAACGCAGAAGAACCAATAGAAGTAACGGAATCGGGAATTACAACTGAAGTTAAGCTACTACAACCATAGAACGCAAGATCACCAATAGAAGCAACGGAATCTGGAATTTCAACTGAAGTTAAACTACTGCAATTAAAAAACGCACGCTCACCAATAGAAGTAACGGAATTAGGTATTTCAATTGAAGTTAAACCACTGCAATTATAAAACGCTCCGTATAATATATTACCACCTGTTACAATTACTTCCTTCAAAGAAGTGGGGATATAATAGGTAGAATAAGTTGTGCTTGAATCATAATAATAACATTGTTCTGTAGCAGTTCCACCTGTATAACTTGAAGTTCCAAAGATATAACCAAACGGATATTGATAAATATCCCTTGAAGTTTTGCCTGCCTTATCACCAACAAAAGGTATAACCATACTTTCAAGAGAAGAACAACCAGAAAACGCCCGCTTACCAATAGAAGTAACGGAATCACCTATTACTACTGAAGTTAAACTACTGCAACCCTCAAACGCATAATTACCAATAGAAGTAACTGAATCGGGAATTTCAATTGAAGTTAAACTACGGCAATTATGAAATGCATATTGATTGATTTGCGTAATATATGAGGGAATTAGCAATTCTGATTCCGTCCCTATATATGAAAGTAAAAGTTTGCATTCATTGACAGTATTTTCATTAGTGATATAAATAATATAACCATTATCATCTATGATAAGATTAGCATTATCGTAACAATTGAATACATATAATGCATAATACCCTAAAGCGCTTATACTAAAATCTTTTTCTTCCATTATTTTATTTGAATCGTTTATTACTTTAAGTGATTTATTGCAACCATAAAAAGCGTTATAACCAATGGTTGTAACGGAATTACCTATTACTATTATATTTAATTTTCCGCAATTTTCAAAAGTCTCATTACCAATAGAAGTAACGGAATCACCTATTACAACTGAAGTTAAACCACTACACCCCCGAAACGCAGCACCACGTATATAAGTAACGGAATCTGGAATTTCAACTGAAGTCAAACCACTGCAACCAGCGAACGCAGAACCACCGATAGAAGTAACGGAATCACCTATTATAACAGAGGTTAAATTATCGTAATTATAGAACGAATAATTAGAAACTTTTGTTGCAGACGTTAAATTGACTTCTGTTACTACTTCACCATTTATTTTTAATTGCTTTGCATAACATAATGGGTTTGCCATATTAGAACCAAATTCTATCTCAGCCCAATCATCAATGCTACCTAAATAATTTACTTCAGTTAAACTACTGCAACCATAGAACGCATCCTCACCAATAGAAGTAACGGACTCTGGAATTTCAACTGAAGTTAACCTAGAGCAACCATAGAACGCAGAAGAACCAATAGAAGTAACGGAATCACCTATTACAACTGAGGTTAAACTACTACAACCTCGGAACGCGCCGTATAATATATTACCACCTGTTACCGTTACTTTCTTTAAAGAAGTGGGAATATAATAGGTAGAATAAACTGAGCTGCTTGTGCTTGAGCCATAATAATATTGTTTTGTAGCAGTTCCACCTGTGTAACTTGAAGTTCCAAAGATATAACCAAACGGATATTGATACGTATCGCTTGAAGTTTTGTCTGCCTTCTCACCAACAAATGGTACAGTTATTCTTTGAAGAGAAGAACAACCAGAGAATGCAGAATAACCGATAGAAGTAACAGAATCTGGAATTTCAATTGAAGTTAAGCCACTGCAACCAGAGAACGCAGAAGAACCAATTGAAGTAACAGAATCACCAATTACCACTGAAGTTAAATTACTGCACTTAAAGAACGCATAATTAGAAACTTTTGTTGCAGACGTTAAATTAACTTCCGTTACTACTTCACCATTTATTTTCAATTTCTTTGCATAAAATAATGGGTTTGCATCAACAGAACCAAATTCTATCTCTGCCCATTGGTCTATAGTGCCTAAATAATTCACTTCAGTTAAACTACTGCAATCCTCGAACGCATATTCACCAATAGAAGTAACGGAATCACCTATTACTACTGAAGTTAAACTACTGCAACCAGAGAACGCAGAAGAACCAATTGAAGTAACAGAATCACCAATTACCACTGAAGTTAAAGCACTGCAACCATAGAACGAAAAAGCAGATATTTTTGTTGCAGACGTTAAATTAACTTCCGTTACTATTTCACCATTTATTTTTAACTGCTTTGCATAATATAGTGGGTTTGCATAACCATTACCAAATTCCATCTCCGCCCACTCATCTATCGTACCTAAATAATTTACTTCAGTTTCACTACTACAATTCTGGAATGCATTTTCACCAATAGAAGTAACGGAATCACCTATTACTACCGAGGTTAAATAGCAACCTTCGAACGCACCAGAACCAATAGAAGTAACGGAATCACCTATTACTACTAAAGTTAACCTACTGCAATAATAGAACGCATAATTAGAAACTTTTGTTGCAGACGTTAAATTAACTTCCGTTACTACTTCACCATTTATTTTTAACTGCTCTGCATAATATAATGGGTTTGCAGTACTAGAACCAAATTCTATCTCTGCCCAATCGTCTATACTTCCTAAATAATTCACTTCAGTTAAGCTGCTACAACCAGAGAACGCACGCTCACCAATAGAAGTAACGGAATCATCTATTAAAACTGAAGTTAAACTTGCATAATTATAAAAAGCATTATTTGCAATAATTTTAGTATCTTGATGAACTTCTAAAGTAGAAATTGCGGTATTAGACCCCATTATTAACGCAATAAAGGGGTTATTCTCATTACCTAAATATAAACCGTTACCATGTACGTTAAATTCTAAGCTACTGCAACCAGAGAATGCAGAAGAACCAATAAAAGTAACAAAATCGCCTATTACTACTGAAGTTAAACTACTGCAATTCTTGAACGCATTATAGCTAATAAATTCACCTGTTATAGTTACTTTCTTTAGTGAACTTGGTATATAATAATGATAGTATTTATACGATGATGTTGATGATGAATCGTAATATTGGTAAGTAGCACCTGAAATTGATGAACGGCTATCAGTAGTGTAACCAAAGATAAACCCAAATACAGATTGATATCCTATTGCTGAAACAGTTGCACCAACAAACGGCAACGTAATTTCAGTTAAACTACTGCAACGATAGAACGCACTAGAACCAATAGAAGTAACTGAATTGGGAATTTCAATCGAAGTTAAACTGCTGCAACGATTGAACGCACTTCCACCAATCGAACTAACTGAATTAGGTATTTCAATTGAAGTTAAACCACTGCAATTATAAAACGCTCCGTATAATATATTACCACCTGTTACCGTTACTTGCTTTAAAGAAGTGGGAATATAATAGGTAGTATTTGTTGTGCTACTTGTACTTGAACCGTAATAATATTGTTTAGTTGCAGTACCGCCAGTATAACTGCTTGTGCCAAAAATATAACCAAAAGGATATTGATAGGTATCACTTGAAGTTTTGCCTGCCCTATCACCAACAAACGGTATAGTTATACTTTGAAGAGAAGAACACCCATTGAATGCACCCATACCAATAGATATAACAGAATCAGGAATTTCAATTGAAAGCATGTTAATGCAATTTTTAAACCCAGAAGCTTCAATAGAAGTAACATAATCTGGAATTACAACCTTTTCAGGCACGTAATTTATATTTTTAACCCTAACGGAACATCTATCACCGCTATACGTAAAGGTTAAATAGTCATCATACTCTAATTGTTTTTCACATCTAGAGCATACTTCGTTAACAAAATTATGACCAAGTGCAGAAACTACCTTTTGCGTCACTAAAACTTCTTCACAAACAGAGCAATGTTTACCTTCTGTTAAGCCGGGTTCAGTACAAGTAGATGCAACGGCAGGGTCTATAACCTCGGTATGCCCTAAAGCTTCACCTTCAGTATAACCGCAATTGCGCTTACAGGTCGAAGGTAAAGTGCAAGTTGCAACAGCCATATCATGCCCTAAGGGTTCACCTACCGTATATCCGCAACCGCGTTTACAGGTTGAGGCCACAGTACAAGTTGCAACAGCCATATCGTGGCCTAATTCATTACCCTCTGTTTCATTACAAACAGAACAGGTTTTTGGCATAGTACAAGTAGCATTTTTCCAATCATGCCCAAGTGCAGGAACTACCTTTTGCGTCACTAAAACTTCTTCACAAACAGAGCAATGTTTACCTTCTGTTAAGCCGGGTTCAGTACAAGTGGACTCAACGGCAGGATCTATAACCTCCGTATGACCTAAGGGTTCACCCTCCGTATGACCGCAACCGCGTTTACAAGTTGCTGGCTTTGTACATGTGGGAGCTGCCATATTGTGACCTAAGGCTTCACCACTAGTTTCACCGCAAACTAAGCAAGTTTGGGGCTCTGTGCAGGTTGCATTTGCCCAAGAATGCCCCGTTGCTCCACCTCTAGTTTCACCGCAAACTAAGCAAGTTTGGGGCTCCGTACAGGTTGCATCTGTCCAAGAATGCCTCGTTGTTCCACCTCTAGTTTCACCGCAAACTAAGCAAGTTTGGGGCTCCGTACAGGTTGCTTCTTGCCATTCATGCTCTAATGGTTCACCTACGTATTCCATAGACGTTTCACCGCATTCACAAGAATACCACCTGCATTCCGGTTTTCGGCAGGTTGCAGGGGTAACACTATTAAGAACAAAACTGTGCTCATGCTTATGCTTCAAGCAAGAGGTAAATGATCCCATACATAAAGCACAAAATGCAATTGTTAAGATGAACAATAAAAATTTTCTTTTCATTCTTCTTTCTCCTTTTGATTTTTCGGCAAATAAAAAAGTGCCGTATGCAAAACGAATACGACACTGCAAAGTGCCTTCTCGCAAGCTGCGACACCCAATTAAATTATAAATAATCCCAGATTAAGATTTTTATAACGCGAAAATGGTACACTTCACCTAAAGTATACTTAAACTGAAATTATTTAATTGGGTTCGCAAATTTATTATACCACTTTTAAATTTAGATTGCAAGCCATTTATTTTAAATAAATGATTTTTCAACTAATTTCATATTATCACTTGACTTAAAGCTTTTTTTATAATAAAATATTATTGTTATGAAAAAATTGCTTACGATAGCCTTAAGCTTTCTTTGCTTAATTTCGCTGTTTTTTGTTGGCGGAAGGTTTGCAAAAACTAATGCGGAAACGCTTACGGGCGCTAAACTTGAATATTTTGAACTGAGCAATCCACTTTGCGTTGCAAGAGAGGGCGACGTGGTTTATATTGCAGAAAAACAGCTTTTGGTTATCTACAATAACGACACTTACCACAAAATAGACCTTACCCCTTACGGCGATTTCACGGTTAAGCAGATTGCAAAGTGCGGTAATTACCTGTTTACCCTTTGCGATAGCAAGCTTTTTGCGCTTGACCTTGCTACTTACGATTTTTTACCCGTTAGCTACCCCGCAAACAGCAATATTTCCTTTGAAAATATAGATTGCTTTGCAGTTAACGGTAACCGCTTCGTTATTTTTAACTCTTTGCGCGATATATTTATTTTTGAGCTTAACGAAGGGGATGCGCTTAGCTTTGATTTAATTCATACACCCGACCAAGCGTCAGACCGTTCTGACTGCGTTGCGTTAACAGATGAGTTAAATATCTTTTATCACAGTAAAACACAAAACGCGCTATTTTGCGTGTTTAAAGATATTGGAACGCAAGGCTCTTTTAAAAGCTTTAGCGTAAACGAGGTTGAATGCTTTGATTACGACGGCGCGTTCTATTACAAAGCAAATGACGTTATTTATTCCTTAGAAGTAAACTTAAATTCTGCAACTCCTACCGTTGTGGTTGATTTAACCACCCTTAATATTCAAAACAGCGGTGACTTTTTTGTATCTGAAGGCAAGATTTTAATTTGTGATACTCAAAAGGACCGCATCGTTGAATACGATATTTCCGCAAACGCGCTTACTTCATTTGAGATAAGCTTTACAAAAATTAATTTACCAAGCGATTTTGAAATTGCGTTTAACGCTAATCCTAATTACGTAAATATAGCAAAAGGGGTTAAGCTTTACGATATTAACCTTGAAAAATCTCAACAGCTTGGCTACTTCTCTTTTAACGGCTACCACACCCAAATAAGCGACGGTGAATACCTTGTTGTTGCAACCTTGGGAAGTGACTACTATCTTCTTGCCGGCGAGGTTACGGCTTTAGTTCTACAATCCGACTTTACCCCAACGGCAATCACTCAAACGGCAGTTAACTCTACCGCTTACCTAACCACTAACGCAAAGGCTTATTTACAACCCAGACTAACTAAAGATTTTGCTAGTTTTGCTCTTGAAAAGTTTGCCAAGGTAGAAGTGCTTAATACCCTAACCCTTGCCGGCGTTGAATATTCACTTATTAAACAAGGCGAAAGCGTTGGTTATATTCCTTCCACGTTCTTAGTATCCGCCTTAAAGGACCTTCCTGAATATAATTCCTTTAAAACGGCTAACGTAACGAATAAGACCGTAACCCTTTATTTAAACGAGGCTTGCGAGGAAGAGCTTGAAGAGCTACCAGCTCACACTCAAGTTATGATAATAGAAGAGCTTGATTCTTGCTACAAGGTTATTTGCGGCGAAAAGGTTGGCTATCTTTTAAAAGAAGATATTCAAAAGCGTGGCTCTATTACCAATAGGCGCGTTGCGGTTATAGTTTTACTTGCAATTGCAGTTTTCGTAACCGCTATATTCTTTGAAAAAAAGTACGTGTTTAACAAGAAGAAAAGCACTATAAAGCCCCGTTAATCGCGTTATAGCCCAACTTTCACTTAAATAATAAACATCCACCCGAAATATGATATGCACCCCAAAAGTTAGACAAATTTTTGGAGGTGCATATTTTTATGAAAGAAAGGAAAAGAACGAATAA
>SVHG01000015.1:8212-58109 GCA_015055965.1 Clostridiales bacterium | reverse complement strand
AGGAATGAGCCCTGTACAGTACAGAACTCATTCACAAATTTAATATTTTTTTGTCTAAACTTTGGGGTTCACTTCAATATTCGCGTGGCTTGGTAGAGGTTTACCGGTGGTGGAAAAGGGCCTTCTCCCGCAGGAGGAGGCAAAAGTGAAACCCGCTCATGGGTAGCAGGTAATAAGTGCATGACCGGCAATTCAAATAAAAAGCACCTTTGTTCTAGCCGGTGAGCAAGGGCTATGCCCGAAAAATAAAAGCGTATGGCTTTATTTGTTAAGTGTAACGTGTTATATTTTAAAACTGCCTTTATATAAGGATTAACGCTCTAACGAAATTGAACGATTAAATCTTTACTAATCGTTTTACCTTTTAGGTTTTTTTAAGTTAGAAATCAATGCATAAATGGGGTTGACTATTTTATTTCCAACAACTCGTTAAAGTCGTAAATATAGAAATCGCAAACGCCATTCATTTGTTCTATATAATCGGCAGAGGATTCATCAAAAACACCGCATACCTTCATGCCTGCAGATTTTGCCGTCAAATTAGCGTTTAGATTATCGTCTAAAAACAAGACGTCTTTAACGTTAACGTTAAGCTTTTGGGCAACCAACTTATAAATTTCAGGATTTGCTTTTGTCGTTGCAAAATCATCACAAGACCAAACGTTATCAAATAAATCAAAGATATTCAATCTTTTTAAGCACGCATCAAGAGTAACGTGTGGGCTTGCAGTTAAAACGTTCAAACTAGCGCCCCTTTCTTTTAATTGCTTTAAGACCTTTATAACGTTACTTTTTGCGGGTATATTGTAAAAATATTCATTTGCCATATTGTCCTTGAAGGATTGAATGAGCTCTTCAATGCTAGCATCTAAGGCGAAAGTTTTAATAAAATAATCGGCAGTACCGGCAAATCCCAAAGGAGTTATTATTTTTATTAGATCGTCATTATATTTACAATTTCTTTTATCCAGCTCCTTAAGAACTCCCGCAATAAAGGAGGGCATAGAATCAACGAGTGTACCGTCAAAGTCAAATAGATAAGTTTTCATAGTGTTTTTCTAAAATAAAACGTCCGTTTTGTTTTTTGTATAAAATGCTTCAAGCCCTTTTTCAGTAATTAATGGGATTGATTTTTTTGCGTTTTCACTTTTTGCAAGACCGCCTTCAAGAAGTGCGTTAACTATATTGACTGCGCGTTTGTATCCTATGCAAAGATAGGGCTGTAACGATAAGGGAGAAATTGCTCCCTTTTTTAGCATTAGCTCAATCGCGGAAATTAGCATATCGTAGCTAACGAAATTATCGTTATCGGATGCTGCCTCGGTTACGCTTGGGTGGTTTGCAAGGCTATATTTAAAGGCGTATTCCGTTTGATAATCCTTTTTATATACGCGCTCTGCTTGCGCAAGCTGAAGCTCTAATCCATATTTTAATTCACATTCTTCCAAAAATACCGGAAGTATATTAAGGTTGGCAGTATCTGCTAAATAAACTTCCTTTCTGCAGTTTTTAGATTCAACGAAATCCGCCGATATTATGGGCATGAAAAGGGCGCATTCCTTAATTTTTTGCTGTATGGTTGCGGGCCATTCAGAGCCTACTTCAATACCTTCGTCAAACCAAACCCTAATGCGTTCGTTTTGTAAAAAATGCAAAATGGGTAAAACCTCGTCGCTATTTTTATGCGCGTAGCTTATAAAAAGGTATTTATTATTTTTATTTAAGTTGCTTAAAGCAACGCTCTTTTTGTTTTTAAAATAAAGAAGCTCAAAGCCGTATTCGGTTAAATAAACGTCATACGTACCCCCTTCTTTTTGTTCAGATATAAATCCGTACTCGCGCATGGCGGATATAATTTTTACTGCTTTTTCTTGGCATAATTCAAAGCGCTTTAAAAAATCGTTTAAAGAAATCTCTTTTTGTTTAACGGCGTAAAGCAAATATTCGGCAAAGGTCTTTTGGGTAACGAATGGGGTGCATTCGTTTAAAAGTCTTTCTAACGGTTTTGCCTTTAATAGCGCGGTTAAAAAGCTTTCTAAATTTTTATGCTTATATCTTTCTAACCCTTGTTCTGCAGTTAAAAGTAGAGCCAAGCCGTAGTTAAGCGGTGTTTGTTGCATAAACAAGGTCATCATAAGTAAGCCCTTTGCATCTGCAAAATGTACTTCCTTTCGGCATCTGTAGCTTTCCACGAAGCTTTGCGTTACTATGGGCATAAATATAGCTGCGTTTTCTATAAGTGATTGCGCTTCCTGCGCCCAAAGCTCGTCGCTTTCTTTTTTGGAAGGAGTTAAAACCTCTAACCCGCGCTCTCGAAGCGCTTTTAAAATGGGAGTTGCTAAACGGTAGTCCCTCTTTTCATAACAAAGATAAATATATTTTTTATTATTCATAAATTTTCCCCAGCTAATTATTGCCGTTGGCTATAGCGTTAACGTGGCTAAACATCTTGGTTAGGCTATCTTGTAAATCAAAGGCTTGCGTTGAGGTAGAGCTTAAAGCATATTTTTTGTTTACAAGGTCAATATACATAGAGCCTTCGCCGTCCTTACCCATAAAGCGCGTAGCGTAGGCTTTTTTGCTTAAGTATTCAAATATTTTAGTTTGCTCAAGCGCAAGGTTATCAAAGCTAACGCAAGAAAAGTGATTAAACAAATAGGGTAGTACCTTTTTTAGTCTAATAATATTATTTTCTATCTCTTCGGTGTAAAATTTTTCGCCACGTCCCTTTTGTTTATAGCCCAAGAACAAAACTTTAGTATTATTTAGCTTTTTTAAAATTTGTGGGGTTACTATTCCGCAAATAAGGTGGGCTACTGAATTTGAATAGCTTTTTAAAAATTCAACCGTTTTATCGCTTGCGTTGGTTATTGAAACTCCTACGCCCCACACTAGCTTTTTATCAATAAGTTGGGCTATAAGCGCGTTATCTGCTATTAAATGCCTTTCGTTAACGGTTATATTACACACTACACCCGCCTTTTTCATTCTTTCTAAAAAAGGTATTAAGTCTGGGTGAGAAAGTGGATTGCCACCGCCTATAGCAAGCTCTATTCCTGCCGGTAAAGAGCTTAAAAAGGGGGCGTTAAGGTCAGCGTGAAGACCATGCGTTCCCGAGTTTTCGTGACACATAGGGCAGTTTGCGTCGCAATAGTTAGTGATTTTAAGATCAATACTATCCGGAAACTCTGCTTTAAAGCATTCCTCTTGGGTGATTTTTTCCTTAGTTCCGTCCGTATATAAAAAAACGGTATAGTTACCGTTTTCGTATTTTTGCAATAATTGCTTAGTCATTAGTAAATTTCTCTTTTAGTAATTAAACAGCAACCCTGCCAGTATTCTTGAAGAACGAACTTATATCCTTCAGATAAAACTTCTTTAGCTTTTTTCAAATATTCTTCTTCGGTGGTTAAACCGTCTAAACCAAAGGCCTTTGAAATTGAGTAGTAGCAGTCAAAGGGGCAGGTGCAGTCGTTTAAAACGTCGTCATCAAAAAAGTTTCTGCAGTCGCATTCTCCCTCGTAAACGAAGTCGCTTTCGTTAAATCGTTTATCAAATTCCTCTTGGGTTATATTTTCCATTTTTATAAATTCTTTAATAACCGCATTTTTAAATTTTTCGCATTGACCCTCGTAGCCTTCTATTTTTTTACATTCGGGCGCTTGGCAATGCTCTTCGTTGTAATCCTCGCCAAGTATTTCCTTTAAATCCAGCTCAATATCTAACTCGTATGCGTGGGCAAATTTTTTCGCATGGGTACAAAGCCCTATAACAAATAGAGTTTTAAAAAATGGGGTATGAAGCTCGTAGCTGGAATCCTTTTCCGTTTGGTTGCCTTTTCTCTTTTTAAACGCAACTGCGTGGGTAGAGGAGCTGTTGGTTTCAAAAACGCCTTCGCGAATAACTTTTTTCATAAATAAAATTCCTTAGTAATTTAATAAAAGTGGTGCTATAGCGCGATTATCGTGCTATTTTGTTGCAATAAGAGAGCAAAAAGCATTAACTGCTATACCTTCTTCTCTGCCTATAAGACCTATTTTTTCCGTTGTGGTGCAGGTAATACCTATTGCGCTTTTATCAACGCTTAAAGCGGTTGCAAGAGATAAAGTGATATTTTCTATGTGGGGCGAAAGCTTGGGCTTTTGCGCCATAATAACTGCGGAAAGATTGTTTAACCTGTAACCGCGCTCACTCATCATTTCAACCACCTTTTGCAGTAAAACCATGCTGGAAATATTTTTAAACTGCTCGTCCTTATCGCTAAAATGATAACCTATATCGCGAAGGGAAAGGGCAGATAAAATAGCGTCCATAATAGCGTGGGTTAAAACGTCTGCGTCGCTATGACCTAAAAGACCTTTTGAGTGCGGGATTTCAATTCCGCCAAGAATGAGTTTTCTTCCTTCTACCAAGGTGTGAAGATCAAAGCCCGTTCCAACTCTTAAATTGCCGTTAAAATTAAAGTCGTTAGGATTAGTTAGCTTTTTGTTTTCTTGATTAGTTACAACGGGGTAGGGCTTGCCAATGTATTTACAATAAACGCCCGCTTCGTCGGTAAACTCTTCGCTCTTTTTAATTTGGCTAAGGGCAAAGATAATATCTTCTTTAAAAAAGCATTGTGGGGTTTGCGCTAAAAGCTTATTTTTTCTGGAAGAGTCCTCAATTAATCCCTGTTGGTTTAAGCTAATAACGGTATCCGTGCACGGCGCGCATAAAACGGCGCTTTTGTGTGTTAAAAGTGCTTCTATACATTCGTTAACAGCACTTTCAGTTAAAAATGGGCGCGCCCCGTCGTGTATTAAAACCCATTCGCCGGCGCATTCATTTAAAGCGTTTATAACCGACTGTGTGCGCGTGCTTCCGCCAAGAACAACCTTGCTAGGGGTAGTTAATTCCTTTGCAATATTCGTGATTTCATCAAAATCACTTTCGCTTGCGGTAATAATAATTTCGTTAACCTGTTCGCATTTTTCAAAGGGAAAAAGTGCGTTTTGTAAAACGCTTTTTCCGTTGGGCATAATAGCAAGAACCTTGTTTTGTTCAAGTAAAGCTCTGCTACCTTTACCCGCCGCGCAAATTATTGCTGATATATTAAGTTTTTCGTGATTTACTTTTTTCATGATTATATAATATACCTTTTTTTAAAAACGTAATAAAGCAGGTTTAAGTTAGTGAATTTCAGGAAGAGCGCCCATTGCGTCTTTATAGTATTTATAAAAATTTTCAAGGTTTTCGTTAGTGCATTCAAATACGATAAAGCGTTGCTTTTTGTTGTTATAAGCGCTATCTATCGAACCCTTTAAAGCGCTTTTTAATTCGCATATAGCAACGCACTCTCTATACATAATATTCAAGCTTTTTATACTTTCAAACGATAGATTTAAAAAAATTATTTTTTTATATTTTTATATGGGATTTTTTTAATTAATCCAAAAATATTAAAAGCAGAAATACAATCTTCACTAAACACAATCCATTGAACGTTGTAAAGGCTTATCGTAAAGTAAAAGGAAAATAGTAGGAAAAATAAGCTTGAAAGTAAGATTAATAAAGTGTCGTATTCTTTTATCCCAAGATATATCGCATATCCCCATAAACAGGTAAGTGAAAAGGAGAGAATAAGAGATAGTAGCTTATATTTTAAAGTTGATTTGGATTTTTTATTCATAAATTTATTTATACTATTCAGTTATAATAAACGGTGGTAACGCGATGGGGTTTTGGTTTTCTTTTTGCCGTATTTATATCCACGCGCGTGCGCGATATGCGTACGCGATATTATATAATGTTTCGCGCTACCGTATTTTGCGTATTGCTTACCTTATTATATAATAAGGGCTATTCGTTAATAATTTCGTAAAGGGTGGGGGCTTCTTCCTTTTTTACCGTTTCCTTTAAAATAAGAACGCGGAATTTTAAAGTACCGCCACCAAAGCGAAGCTCAACGACGTCGCCAACCTTTAAGTTGTAAGAGGGTTTAACCTCTTTACCGTTAACGGAAACCCTACCGCCGTTGCATGCGTCGTTAGCAACCGTTCTTCTTTTTAATATTCTGGAAACCTTTAAAAATTTATCTATTCTCATAAACACTCCAAAGGGTTTTAGTAAAGCGATTTTTGCAAAATAAAGCAAACAAAAAGAGTAAAGCGCGCTTAAATAACCCTTACTTTTATAATTATATCAACATTTTGGCTAAAATGCAAGTCTTAATGAATTTATAGCATAATTTTTACAAAATTATACAAAATTTTTTCGCGCAAAACACTTTTTTTAGTTGACATATTGTTTACTTTACATTATAATAGTAAAATGCTATAATTCTATAATTGTCGCATTATGCCGTTTTTTAGAAATTTTCGCACAAAACGGGCCCGAAAAAGCGACAAAAATGGAGTAAAATTCAAAGCAATTGCATTTATACGTTGCACGGGCAAATAATTGCAAAGCGTAAATTGCATTTTTTTGAAAAGGAGTGTATTAATGACACGAAATTTGCGGACGGAAAAATTTGGCAGGGTTGAAAGAAAAACCTTTTCAAGAACCATAGAGGTTCAACCCATTCCCGACCTTATTGAGATTCAGAAGGATTCCTACGAAAAGTTTATTAACGAGGGTATTCAAGAAGTATTCGAAGACTTCTCTCCCATTACGGACTTCTCTGATCACTTTGAGCTCTACTTTTTAGATCATACTTTAGCAACAGAGCCTAAGTATAGCGAAAAGGAATGTAGGGATAGGGACGTTAACTACGCTGTTAAGCTAAGCGTAAAGGTTCGTTTAGTTAACAAGGTAACCGGCGAAATCATGGATAAGGACGTATTCATGGGCGAGCTACCTAAGATGACTGAAACGGGTTCGTTTATCATAAACGGCGCTGAAAGAGTTGTAGTATCACAGCTTGTTAGAAGCCCCGGCGTATATAACGGCGTTACCTTAGACCGTTCTGGTAAAAAGCTATTCGATACCACCGTTATACCTAACCGTGGCGCATGGCTTGAATACGAGCAGGATTCTCAAAACGTATTATGGGTTCACGTAGATAGAACCAGAAAGCTTACCGCTACCGTGCTTTTAAGAGCGCTAGGCTTTGGAACGGACACCCAGCTTGCAGAATTATTCGACAATAACCCCATGATTACCGCAACCATGGAAAAGGATACCGCTAAGAGTGAAAACGAAGGTCTTTTTGAATTATACAGAAGACTTCGTCCCGGCGAAGTTCCCACCGACGAGGCTGTTAAGCAACACCTTAAGAACTTATTCTTCGACTGTAAGAGATACGACCTTGCTAAGGTTGGTAGATATAAATACAACAAGCGCCTTAACATGGGCGTTCGTCTAGTTGGTCTTACCGCATACGACGATATTATTAACGAAGACGGCGAAGTGTTAGCATCTAAGGGTGAAGTAATTAGCTTCGAGCAAGCAAAGGCTATTCAAAACAGCGGTATTAACGAAGTATTCGTTTTAGCTCAGGGCAGACGTCATAAAATTATCGCAAACAACACAGTTGACTTCGAGGCAGTTGTTGGCGTATCACCCAGACCGTTCGGTTTAATCGAAACGGTATATTATCCCGTTCTTAAATTTTCTAAAGAGGTTCGCGAATACGCAGACGCTCACGGCGTTGAAGAAGCTGCAAACCACTATATGGACGCTATTAACGACCTTTACTACACCAAGGAAACCTTCACTCCTGAAGGGGTAGAAGAAAAGGCTGAAGATAGAAAGAACGCAGAAAAGCGCAGAGTATTAAGAAGCCGTTTCGTTGAAGCATGTCAAAGCTTCTATGAAATCCTTGAAGATAAGGAAGGCGTTCCCGAAAAGCTTACCTTTGAACAAAAGAAGCTTATCCGTCCTTTATTAGACAAATTAAATCACAAGCATGTAACGGTTGACGATATCGTTGCAACCGTATCTATAAACATTGACTTAGCAAGCGGTATCGGTACTGTAGATAATATCGACCACCTTGGAAACCGTCGTGTACGTTCAGTAGGCGAGCTTTTACAAAACCAATTCAGAATCGGTATTACCAGATTAGAAAGGGTTATTAGGGAAAGAATGTCTACCCAAGATCCCAAGGAAATTACCCCCGAAGCACTTATTAACGTAAGACCTGTAAGCTCTGCGATTAAGGAATTCTTCGGTTCTTCACAGCTATCTCAATTCATGGATCAAACCAACCCCATTGCAGAATTAACTCACAAGAGAAAGCTTTCTGCATTAGGTCCAGGCGGCCTAAACAGAGAACGCGCAACCTTCGAGGTTCGTGACGTTCACTATACCCACTACGGCAGAATGTGTCCTATAGAAACCCCCGAAGGTCAGAACATTGGTCTAATCACCTCACTTTCTACCTTTGCAAAGGTTAACGAATACGGCTTTATTGAATCTGCTTACAGAAGAGTAGAAAGAGGCACGGGTAAGGTTACCGATATCGTTGATTACCTTACCGCTGATGAAGAAGATGCGTTCACCGTTGCTCAAGCTAACGAGCCTATCGGTGAAGACGGATGCTTTATTAACCACCGTGTATCATGCCGTCGCCGTGAAGAAATTACGGAAGTTCTTCGCGAAGAAATCGACTATATGGACGTTTCACCCAAGCAATTAGTATCAGTTGCTACCGCGCTTATTCCCTTCTTGGAAAACGACGATACCAACCGTGCTCTAATGGGCTCTAACATGCAACGTCAGGCAGTTCCTCTACTTCAACCCGAAAACGCAATCGTTGCTACCGGTGTAGAAGGTAAAATCGCATACGACTCAGGCGTTATGGCTATTGCTAAGCAAAGCGGTACCGTTCTTCGCGCAAGCGGTGACGAAATCGTTATTTTAGACGAGCATAACGTTGAACACGTTTATAAACTTAAAAAATTCGAAAGATCTAACCAAGGCACTTGCTTAAACCAAAGACCTATCGTATTTGCAGGCGATAAAGTACAAAAGGGCGATATCCTTTCAGACGGTCCTGCAACCTCAAACGGCGAATTAGCGTTAGGTAGAAACATTCTTATCGGCTTCATGACTTGGGAAGGTTACAACTACGAAGATGCTATACTTCTTTCTGAAAAGCTAGTTCAGAACGACATATTTACTTCTATCCATATTGAAGAATACGATACCGAAGCAAGAGAAACTAAGCTCGGTGCGGAAGAAATTACCAGAGATATTACCAACGTAAGCGAAGATGCGTTAAAGGATCTTGACGCAGACGGTATTATCAGAGTAGGCGCGGAGGTTCATTCCGGCGACATTCTGGTTGGTAAGGTTACCCCCAAGGGCGAAGCTGATCTTACCCCCGAAGAAAGACTTCTACGCGCAATCTTTGGCGAAAAGTCAAAGGATGCAAGAGATACTTCACTTCGCGTTCCCCACGGTGAGGGCGGTGTTGTAGTAGACGTTAAAGTGTTTACGAGAGAAAACAAGGATGAACTTTCACCCGGCGTTAACAAGCTAGTTCGCGTAAGCATTGCTCAAAAGAGAAAGATTTCCGTTGGTGACAAAATGGCGGGCCGTCACGGTAACAAGGGTGTTATTTCAAGAATTTTACCCGAAGCAGACATGCCCTTCCTAGCAGACGGAACTCCCTTACAAATAGTTCTTAACCCCCTAGGCGTTCCTTCACGTATGAATATCGGTCAGGTGCTAGAAGTTCACCTTGGCCGTGTATGTAAGGAATTAGGTTGGAAGATTGCAACCCCCGTATTCGACGGTGCAAGCCAAAAGGATATTCAAGAATTATTAGAAGAAAATCATTTCGTTAACCCCTACGGCGACGTTGACGGTAAGGCTCAGCTTTACGACGGTAGAACGGGCGAGCCCTTTGAAAACCGCGTAACCGTTGGTTACATGTATATGATTAAGCTTCACCACTTAGTAGACGATAAGATCCACGCAAGAAGCACCGGTCCTTACTCATTAGTAACTCAACAACCCTTAGGCGGAAAGGCACAATTCGGTGGCCAACGTTTTGGTGAAATGGAAGTTTGGGCGCTTGAAGCATACGGCGCGGCTCATATCTTACAGGAAATTCTTACCGTTAAATCAGACGATATCGTAGGTAGAGTAAAGACCTATGAATCTATCGTAAAGGGTAACGATATAAGCGAACCCGGTATTCCCGAATCATTCAAGGTATTACTTAAGGAAATGCAATCACTTGCTTTAGACGTTAAGGTTCTTAACGAAAGCGGTGAAGAGGTATCACTTAAGAGCCTTACCGACGACGACGTGGATATGCATCCCATCGTTCGCGAAAAGGAACACTACGAAGAAGTTCAAATCGACGATATGTTTGCTAAGCCCGAAATCGAAGAGCCCACTATGGAATCTGAAGAAGACGATATCGCAAGCATCTTTGACGATATGGATAGATTTGACGACGACGAAAAATTCTTATTTAAGTCAGGCGATCTGTTCGACGACGATTACGACGACGATTCAGACGACGACATGGAATAATTTTAGGGAGGGAATTTAATGTTTGAACTTAACAATTTTGATTCTATACAAATAGGCGTTGCATCTCCCGAAAAAATAAGAGAGTGGTCATACGGCGAAGTAACCAAGCCCGAAACTATTAACTACAGAACTCAAAAACCCGAGAAAGACGGTTTATTCTGTGAAAAAATCTTCGGACCTACCAAGGACTGGGAATGTCACTGTGGTAAATATAAGAGAATTAGATATAAAGGTATCGTTTGCGACAAGTGTGGCGTAGAGGTTACCAAGGCAAAAGTAAGACGTGAAAGAATGGGACACATTGAGCTTGCTGCTCCCGTATCTCACATTTGGTATTTCAAGGGTGTTCCTTCAAGAATCGGCTTAATGCTTGATATGAGCCCCAAGGCTTTAGAACAAGTTCTTTACTTTGCTTGCTATATCGTTTTAGATCCCGGTTCAACCACTCTTGCTTATAAGCAAGTTCTTCACGAAAAGGATTACAGAGAAGCAATCGAAGAATTCGGCGAAGGCTCTTTCAAGGTTGGTATGGGCGCAGAAGCAATTAAAGAATTGCTAATGGCTATCGACCTTGAAAAGGAAAGCGCTGAAGTTAAAAATATTATCGAAACCACACCCAGCGGACAAAAGAGGGTTAAAGCGGTTAAGAGAATAGAAATTATAGAAGCATTCCGTAAGAGCGGTAACCGCCCTGAATGGATGATTCTAGACGTTCTACCCGTTATCCCCCCCGAACTTCGTCCTATGGTACCGCTAGATGGCGGTAGATACGCAACCTCAGACCTTAACGACCTTTACAGAAAGGTTATTAACCGTAACAACCGTTTAAAGAAGCTAATGGAGCTCGGTACTCCCGATATCATTATCAGAAACGAAAAGAGAATGCTTCAAGAAGCAGTAGACGCTCTTATCGATAACGGCCGTCGCGGTAAAGCAGTAAGCGGTCCCGGTAACAGAGATTTAAAATCTTTATCTGGTATGCTACGTGGTAAGCAAGGTCGTTTCCGTCAAAACCTACTTGGTAAGCGTGTTGACTATTCCGGCCGTTCAGTTATCGTAGTTGGTCCTGAGCTTAAGATTTATCAATGCGGTCTACCCAAGGAAATGGCTATCGAGCTATTCAAGCCCTTCGTAATGAAGAAGCTGGTTGAATCAGGCAAGAGCCATAACATTAAGAGCGCTAAGAGAACGGTAGAAAGAATGAATCCTATCGTTTGGGATATTCTTGAAGAAGTAATCAAGGATCACCCCGTAATGCTTAACCGTGCTCCTACCTTACACAGACTTTCAATTCAAGCTTTCGAGCCCGTACTAATCGACGGTAGAGCAATTAAGCTTCACCCCCTAGTATGTGGCGCGTTCAACGCGGACTTCGACGGTGACCAGATGGCGGTTCACGTTCCTCTATCCATAGAAGCTCAAGCGGAAGCAAGATTCTTAATGCTTTCATCTAACAACATTCTAAAGCTTTCTGACGGTAAGCCCGTTATGTCTCCCTCACAAGACATGGTACTTGGTTGTTACTATTTAACCATCGTTCGTAGGGAAGACGGCAAGAAATATCGCGATAGATTA
Organism: Clostridiales bacterium; assembly: GCA_015055965.1. Lineage (GTDB taxonomy): Bacteria > Bacillota > Clostridia > Christensenellales > Borkfalkiaceae > HGM11416. The sequence continues at coordinate 46,067 of SVHG01000015.1, read as the reverse complement.
AAGGATGAAAAGGGCAATATTATCAACGTAAGCCCTGACTGTTCAACCTACGACGACAGATACGTTCCCGATGAAAACGGTGAAGTATATAAGGCTGGCTTATATTCAAGTGAAGACGAAGCTTTAATGGCATATCAAACCAAAACCATCTCTTTACAGGATGAAATTTGGGTAAGAAGAACTGTTAAAGATACTCCTTACGGCACGGTAACCGGTATAATTAAAACCACCGTGGGTAAACTAATATTTAACGAAATCATTCCCCAAGACCTTGGATTTACCAAGAGAGAAAGCGCGAAGGATTACGTTAAGCTTGAAATAGACGGCTTAGTAGGTAAAGGTCAGCTTAAGAAAATCGTTGACGTATGCTTTAGAATTAAGGGTTCAGTTTGCGCTGCAAACACTCTTGATAACATCAAAAACCTCGGTTATAAATTCTCAACCGTTGGCTGTATTACTACCAGCGCGTTCGATATGCACGTTCCCGAACAAAAGAAGGATTACGTTTCTGCTGCAGAAGAGGAAATTATTGGTATCGAAGAATTATATAAGAAAGGCTTTATAACCGACGACGAAAGATATAAAGAAGTAGTTAAAACTTGGTCAGAAGTAACCGTTAAGGTTACCGAGCTTCTAAAAGCAAGCCTAGAAAAGTTCAACCCCATCTGGATGATGGCTGACTCAGGCGCGCGTGGTTCTATCGACCAAATTAAACAGCTTGCCGGTATGCGTGGTCTTATGACTAACCCTAACGGTAAGGTTATTGAAATACCCGTTAAATCTTCATTCCGTGAAGGTCTAACCGTATTAGAATACTTCATTTCCTCACACGGTGGCCGTAAAGGTCTTGCGGATACCGCGTTAAAGACTGCGGACTCAGGTTACTTAACCCGTCGTCTGGTAGACGTTGCTCACCACGTTATCGTTCGTGATGAAGACTGTTTTGAAACTCTTGGCGAAAAACCCAAGGGAATGGTTGTTTCTGCAATTCGTGACTTCAAGGGCTCTATTATTGAAAAGCTTGAAGACAGAATTATAGGTAGATATACCATTGATCCCGTAGTTCATCCCGAAACGGGCGAAGTAATTATCCCCGGCGATAGCATGATTACCGAAGATCAAGCAAAGGCTGTTGTTAAAGCAGGTATTGATTCAGTTCTAATCAGAAGCGTATTTACCTGCCGTGCTAAAAACGGTGTTTGCGCTAAGTGTTACGGTAAAAACATGAGCACCAACAACCAAGTTGTAAACATGGGCGAGGCAGTAGGTATTATTGCTGCTCAGTCAATCGGTGAACCCGGTACTCAGCTTACCATGAGAACCTTCCATACCGGTGGTATTGCGTCAACCGGCGATATAACCCAAGGTCTTCCCAGAGTAGAAGAGTTATTCGAGGCAAGAAAACCCAAGGGCCAAGCAGTAGTATGTGAAATTTCAGGTAAGGTTTCTATAGAAGAACACAACAACCTACGTCACGTAATCGTTACCGCATCAGACGATACCGTTAAGGATTACATCATTCCCTTCAGCGCAGAGCTTCGCGTTAAGGACGGTGAAGAAATCGAGGTTGGTAGAGTTCTTACCGGCGGTTCAGTATATCCCCAGGATATCTTAAAAACCAGCGGTCCAGTTCCCGTTCAAGATTATATCTTACGTGAAGTTCAGTCAGTTTACCGTTCACAAGGCGTTGATATTAACGATAAGCACGTAGAAGTTATCGTTCGTCAAATGCTAAGAAAGGTAAGAATTGAAAATTGCGGAGATACCGACCTTCTTCCCGGTGAATACACCGATATCTTCCGTTTTGAAGAAGAAAATAAGAAGGCGCTTGAAAACGGCGGAAAGCCCGCAACCGCAAAGAGAGTATTACTTGGTATAACCAAGGCGGCTCTTGCAACCGAAAGCTTCTTATCTGCAGCGTCATTCCAAGAAACCGCAAAGGTACTTACCGAGGCTGCTATTAAGAATAAGATAGATCCTCTAGTAGGTCTAAAAGAAAACGTTATTATCGGTAAGCTTATTCCCGCAGGTACGGGCGTAAGAGATTATAAAACTCTAAATCCTCAATATTTAGCTCCTGCAGAGCCTGATTTCTTTGAGGAGGAAGAGGAGGACGTGTAATTTTTCATTTTTCACAGATAAATAATTGACTTATACTGTAAAAAATGTTAAAATTATTCAGTTAGCGGATATAAAAATTTGCTAATATAAAAAAATTGCTTCTTTAACGAATGGTGGTGGTTAACACCGCCACCAGGCGTAAAAAGATATTCCGAATTATTTAAAGGAGGTAAAAAATGCCAACAATTAACCAGCTCATTAAGAATGGTAGAACTACGGCAGTTAAGAAAAGCAAAGCACCTATCATGAACAGTTGCCCTCAAAAGCGCGGTGTATGTCTTTCTGTAACTACCACGTCACCTAAGAAGCCTAACTCGGCTTTACGTAAGATTGCAAGAGTACGTTTAACTACTAAGCAAGAAGGTACTGTTTACATTCCCGGTGAAGGTCACAACCTTCAAGAACACAGCTCAGTTCTAATTCGTGGCGGAAGAGTAAGAGACTTACCCGGTGTAAGATATCATATCATCCGCGGTACGTTGGATACTGCAGGCGTTGCAAAACGCAGACAGTCACGTAGTAAATACGGTACTAAACGTCCTAAGTAATCAAAAAAACAAAATCCCTACTTATTCGGAAAAATCTTTTTACAGCCCGATAAAAGTAGGCAGTATTCCGAAAGGAAGAAGGTTCGCATTAAATTGCGATAGCTGTACTAAAGGGCAAAGCCCTATAAAAAATTAAAGGAGGAATTAATTATGCCAAGAAGAGGAGGCGTCCCCAAAAGAGACGTATTACCCGATCCTATCTACGGCAGCACCGTGGTTACCAAGCTTATTAACCAGGTAATGCAAGATGGTAAGAAGGGTACGGCGCAAAGTATCGTTTACGATGCGTTCGAAATTATGAAAGAAAAACTCGGTCAGGAACCCATGGATATATTCAATCAAGCTCTTGAAAACGTTAAGCCCTTACTAGAAGTTAAGGCAAGACGTGTAGGTGGCTCTAACTACCAAGTTCCTATCGAAATCAGACCTGAAAGAAGACAGACTCTTGCAATCCGTTGGATTGTTTTATATGCAAGAAACAGAAGCGACAGAGATATGTGCTCAAGATTAGCTAACGAGCTTATCGACGCATTTAACGGTGTTGGCGGAGCTGTTAAGAAGAAAGATGACGTTCATAGAATGGCTGAAGCTAATAAGGCTTTCGCTCATTTCCGTTGGTAATAGGAGTTTGTTGAATGCCAAGAGAATTTGATTTAAAGAATACACGTAATATTGGTATTATGGCGCACATTGACGCCGGCAAAACCACTACTACCGAAAGAATTCTTTTCTACACGGGAAAAACACATAAACTTGGTGAAACACACGACGGTTCTGCTACTATGGACTTCATGGTTCAAGAGCAGGAAAGAGGCATAACCATCGCAAGTGCTTGTACTACTTGCGAATGGAAGGGCACTCGTATCAACGTTATTGATACCCCCGGCCACGTTGACTTTACCGTAGAAGTAGAACGTTCACTTCGCGTATTAGACGGAGCTGTTGCTACTTTCTGTGCAAAGGGCGGCGTTGAGCCCCAAAGTGAAACTGTTTGGCGTCAAGCTGATAAGTATCACGTTCCACGTATTGCGTATATCAATAAGATGGATATTAACGGCGCTAACTATTTCGGCGCTGTTCAAATGATGAAGGATAGACTTCATACCAACGCAGTTCCCGTTACTTTACCTATCGGTAAGGAAGATGAATTCAAAGGTATTATTGACCTTGTTGAAAACAACGCAATCATTTATAAAGATGATTTAGGTAAGGATTTTGAAATTGTAGAAATCCCTGCCGAATATAAAGATGAAGCTGAACTTTACAGAACTCAGCTTATCGAGGTTGCTGCTGAAACGGATGACGATTTAATGACTAAGTACCTTGAAGGTGAAGAGCTTACCATCGAGGAAATTAAAAAAGGTCTTCGTACTGCAACTCTTGCAATGACCGCAACCCCCGTATTTTGCGGTTCAAGCTACCGTAATAAAGGCGTTCAGCACTTACTAGACGCTATCGTAGAATACTTACCCAGCCCCTTAGACGTTCCTAACGTTCAAGGTGTTAACAGAAAGGGTGACGATGAAGAAAGACCTACCTCAGACGACGCGCCTTTTTCAGGTCTTGCATTCAAGATCGTTGCAGACCCATTCGTTGGTAAGCTTGCATTCTTCAGAGTATATTCCGGTAAGCTAACCTCCGGTTCTTACGTATATAACAGTACTAAGGGCAAGAAGGAAAGAGTTGGTCGTTTAGTTCGTATGCACGCTAACCACAGAGCAGAAATAGACGAGATATACGCAGGTGATATTTGCGCTATCGTAGGCTTAAAGGAAACCACCACCGGTGATACCCTTTGCGTAGAAAGCGCTCCCATTATCCTAGAACAAATGGAATTCCCTGAACCCGTTATCAGAGTTGCTATTGAGCCTAAGACTAAAGCCGGTCAGGAAAAGATGACGCTTGCTCTTATTAAGCTTGCTGAAGAAGATCCTACCTTCAAGACTTATACAGATAAAGAAACCGGTCAAACCATTATCGCCGGTATGGGCGAGCTTCACCTTGAAATTATCGTAGACAGATTACTTCGTGAATTTAAAGTTGAAGCAACCGTTGGTAAACCTCAAGTTGCTTACAGAGAAACCTTCCGTAAAGCAGTTGAGTGTGAAGGCGTTTATAAACGTCAATCAGGTGGTAAAGGTCAATACGGTCACTGTAAGGTTAGACTTGAACCTCTTGAACCCGGTAGCGGATTCCAATTTGAAGACGTTACTGTTGGCGGTAGCATTCCTAAGGAATATATCGAACCCGTTCGTAAGGGTATTGAAGAGGCTGCTAAGAATGGTATCGTTGCAGGTTACGAAGTCGTTGACTTTAAGGCAACCGTTTACGACGGTAGCTACCACGAGGTTGACTCTTCAGAAATCGCGTTCAAGATTGCCGGTTCTATGGCTTTCAAGGATGGCGCATCTAAGGCTAACCCCGTTATCTTAGAACCCGTTATGAAGGTTGAAGTTGTTCTTCCTGACGATTACTTTGGTGACGTTATGGGTAACGTAACTGCACGTCGTGGTAATATTACCGGAACGGATGACAGAAACGGCTCTAAGATTATTAATGCGGACATTCCTTTAAGTGAAATGTTCGGTTACGCAACCGACCTTCGTTCCAGAACTCAAGGTAGAGGTAACTACTCTATGCAGTTTGACCACTACGCTCAAGTTCCCAAGAGTGTTGCTGAAAAGATTATCGGCGAACGCGGAAGCAAGAACGACTAATTAAGAAATAACGCTGTAAAAGCGTAAAAAAAATAAAAAAAATAAAAAAATATTAAAAACAAACAAATTTTGGAGGAAACACAATTATGGCAAAGGCTAAATTTGACAGAAGTAAAGTGCACGTAAACGTAGGTACTATCGGCCACGTTGACCACGGTAAAACCACTTTAACTGCTGCTATCACTATGGTTATGGCTTGTAAGGGTAACGCTGCAAAGATGAAATATGATGAAATCGATAAGGCTCCCGAAGAAAAGGCAAGAGGTATAACCATTAACACTGCTCACGTTGAATATCAAACCGACAGACGTCACTATGCACACGTTGACTGCCCCGGCCACGCTGACTACGTTAAGAACATGATTACCGGTGCTGCTCAAATGGACGGCGCTATCCTAGTAGTTGCTGCAACCGACGGTCCCATGCCTCAAACTCGTGAACACATCCTTCTTGCTCGTCAGGTAGGTGTTCCTTACATCACCGTTTTCCTAAACAAGTGTGACCAAGTTGACGACGAAGAATTATTAATGCTAGTTGAAGAAGAAGTTAGAGATATTCTTAACGAATACGGCTTCCCCGGCGACAAGACTCCTATTATTCAAGGTTCAGCTCTTAAGGCTCTTGAAAAGGCATCTTCTGGCGCATCCAACGAAGAAATTCTTGCAGCTCCCGAATGTCAATGCATTATCCAACTTATGGATGCTATTGACTCTTACATTCCTGATCCTAAGCGTGAAGAAGATAAGCCCTTCCTACTTCCTGTAGAAGACGTATTCACCATTTCTGGTCGTGGTACTGTTGCTACCGGTCGTCTTGAAAGAGGTGTTGCTCACGTTGGTGATCCCGCTGAAATCGTTGGTCTTAAGGAAGAAAAAACCAATACCGTTATTACCGGTCTTGAAATGTTCCGTAAGCTTCTTGACGAAGCTCAAGCAGGTGACAACGTAGGTGCATTACTTCGTGGTATCGATAGAAAGAGCATCGAAAGAGGACAAGTTATCGCTAAACCCGGTACTATCCATCCTCATACCGAATTCACCGCTCAAATCTACGTTTTAACTAAGGAAGAAGGTGGTCGTCACACTCCTTTCTTTAACAACTACAGACCTCAGTTCTACTTCAGAACTACCGACGTTACCGGTTCTATCACCCTTCCTGAAGGTGTAGAAATGGTTATGCCTGGTGACCACGTTACCATTAGCGTTAAGTTAATCACTCCTATCGCTATTGAAGAAGGTCTTCGTTTCGCTATCCGTGAAGGTGGCAGAACCGTTGGTTCAGGCGCAGTTGCTACTATCGTTAGATAATTTTAGTAGAATATAATAAAAAAACGATTGCTTTACGCAGTCGTTTTTTTTATGCCCAAAAATATTTTTTATTTTTTGCTTAACGTTTTTTTGTAATTACTGTCTTTTATTTAGTAGGTTGCTTTTTAATTCGTATGCATTTATGAACGGCTGAAAGTGCCGTTAATCGCGTTATAGCGCTACTTTTTGCTTATTATCGCTTTTGTTTTCGTTAAGTTAGGGCTAGTAAGTGTTAAAAAGAAAAAAATAAATGCTATCACTTTTTAACAAAGCCTTGATAAATGAAATCTATTATGGTATAATAATTGCATATTAATCGTGATTAAAGCAAAGCCTTTTAAAGCAAGAAGCAAGCTAATGCCTTTTACTTGTACTTGGTATAGTGTGTTTGTGTTTTTTGCTAAAGTTAATTTTAAAGGCTTTTTAAGTAAAACGAAGGAAGAAATATGAAAATTTATACAGCAAGCGCAACCTGTGAATTACCAAATATAGTGGCTTCACTTTGCGAAGGCAATCCGCTTGAAAAAAGAATAGTATTTTGTGAAGATAAGTTCACCTTGGCCTTAGAGCTTGCAATAGCAAGAAAGCAGGGTGGTACTTTTGGCACGCACGTTTTTTCCTTTAACAGATATATGCATAAAAAGCTTGCGGGGAATAAAAAGCTACTTTCCTCAGAGGGCTGCGCACTTGTTTTAAAGAGCATTCTTTTACAATGCAAAAACCAGCTTACTTGCTTTAAAAAGGTGTATGATCCAAACCTTGCAAGTACCGTTTACGAGCTTATAGCCCAACTTAAGAGTGCAAAGGTAACGCCGGAGGATATAAGGCGCGCCATGGAAGAAAGCACGGGAAATTTAAAAAGAAAGCTTAAGGATATACATCTTTTATTTGATAAGTACGAAGAGTATATAGCTCAAAACGGACTAACGGACGGTAATAACCGTTTATATCAGTTACCAAATCATTTTATAAACGACGAAGAAATTAAAGGAACAAGGGTTATTATTGCGGGCTTTCCATCCTTAAACCGCACCCTTTGTGAAATATTCAAAGCGCTTTTAAAAAGCGCCAAAAGTGTGGATTTCGTTGTTGTTGCCGGCGATAATAGTGGCGTTTATACAAACGAAACCTTTAACTTTATAAATAATCTTTATCCTGAAGCAGAGTGTGAAAGGGCGGTTGGCGAGTCTATTACCAAAAGGTTATTAAACGGACTATTTAACTCGCAAAGCCTTATAGAAGAAGGGGAATATTCTTCTAATATTTACTTATATAAAGCAAACGATAAGACTGAAGAAATACGCCACGTTGCGCAAATTATAAGAAGGGGTGTTTTAGCGGGCGCAAGCTATAAGGAATATTCGCTATGCGCAGAAAATATTGCCGAGTACGAGCTTATTATTAAGCGCGTGTTTGCCGATTATGAAATCCCATTTTTCTACGACGGAACAAAAAATTTAAGCAAGCACCCTTTAACGAGGCTTGTGTGCTCTTATATTGATTTAGTAAGAAGGGGCTTTGATATTTCTGACCTATTTGACTTTGTGAAAAACCCCTTATTTGAGCCTAATAAGCGTTTAACCGACGCCTTTGAAAATTATTGCATAGGCTGTTCTATTAACAGAAGAACGGTTAAAAGGAGCTTTACCGTGCAATCAGAAGAGCTTAACGAGTTTGAAGCTATTCGCTCAAAAGCGGTAGAGGTGGGTGACTATATTAAGGAAGGAATGACCTTTGGTGAGGTCGTAGAAGGCGTTTATAAGATGTTAACTAGGGTTAACGCCTTTGAAAACCTTAAAGCGCTTAGCGAAAAGCTGGGCAATATGAATCGCGGTGAAATAACGGCCTTTAACGAGCAGGCGGATGAAAAATTTAACGGAGTGGTAGAAGACGCCGTTAATTTGTTATGCAATTTAACCTTGCCCTTAACGGAGGTTAAAAACGTAATACTTTCCGGTATGACGGCTTGCAAGGTGAGCGTTATTCCCGAATATAACGATTGCGTTTTCGTTGGCGATTTTCGTTCCGTAAGATATAACACCGTAAATAATCTATTCGCGGTTGGTTTAACGGACGGTGTTCCCATTTCTAAAATTGATAGCGCGCTTTTATGCGATAGGGATATTGCACGTATGGAAAGGGCTAAGGTTTTAGTAGAGCCTAAAATTAAAGAGGTTAACAGAAGAGCGAGAGAGGTTGCGTGTATGGCGCTTGCAACCTTTAAAGAGCGCCTTTATCTTTCATACCCTCAAGCCTTGGCAAGTGGGGAAGAGGGTAAGCCTTCTGAAATAATAAAATACGTTCAAGCTATATTTAGCGATAAAAAAAGCCAAACCAAAATCTTTGATTTAAAGGGTTATAAAAGTGGCGCGCTTAAGGTTGGCGGGGAACGTGAAAAGATATTTAAAATAAGAAATTACCTTACCGAACGCAGCTCTGTTTTTGCTTTTGCGGAAGACGTTGGTCGCTTTAAAGAGGGGGCGTGTGACGATTTTTCTGCCGGCGCAACCTTTTATAAGGTATACGGCAGGCTAGGTAAGGGCGAAACGCTAGACGGGGTTTTAACGCAGGCAAACTCTCAAATGGGTTATTATACGGAAGGTGTTAATTACGTTGATAAGGGGATTTCTGCCACCTCCATAGAAGGATATTTTAACTGCCCTTACGCTAACTTTTTACAGCGTGGCGTTAAGCTTACGGAAAGGGTGGAATTTGATTTAAAGGCAAACGACCTTGGTAATATCGTTCACGAGGTAGGTCAGCTTTTCGTTGAAAGGGTGGACTGGAATTGTGATAAGGAAGCGGTTGTTAAGCTTGCAAGCCAAATATTTGAAGAGGTTATTCAAATAGATGAATACCGCCGTCATCTTTCAAGCGCGGGCGGAAAACGCTCCTTTGAGCTTATAAAAAAGGAAGCCGTTCGTTTTTGCGTTAAGCTGTTTGAAGCAAGCAAGCATTCTAAATTAAAGCCTAAATATTTAGAGGTTTACTTTGGGGGAAGAAGATTCCCTGCAATTACCGTAAACACGAAAAAGGGCGAAATGAAGGTTGTTGGTAAAATAGACCGTATAGATAGTGACGGCGAAAATATGACCGTTATAGATTATAAAACGGGTAAGGTTGAAGGAAGCAAGGCAGACTTAAATCTATATACCGGTAAAAAGCTTCAGCTCTTCTTATACGCAAAGGCGTTTAGCGATAAATTTAAGGCAATAGGCGCTTATTACTTCCCCATTTCGGATAAGTTTAAGGGGGATGAGGATGAAGCTGAAGCAACTTACGTTGGTAAGACTATAGCAGATGAAGAAAAGGCGCTTTTAATAGACGATACCTTGGATGAAAGCGGAAAGTCTAATCACTTAAACGCAAACTTTACGCGAAAAAAGGATGGTGGTTACCGCTATCCCGGCGCGTTGTTATCAAGCGAAGAATTTGAAGGGTATATGGAATATTCCCAACAAATTGCGGGCGCTGGGCTTAATGAAATTACCGAAGGGGTAATAGTTCCTTCCCCATACGAAGGGGCTTGCTCTTACTGTAAATATTTAGGTATTTGCGGTTACGACGAGGAAAGCTTTGGTCGCGGAAGAAAAATAGAAGAAATCAGTAAAGAGGATATTTTACGAGCCGTTGGCGTTAAAGTAGAGGATTCTTCTGATGAAGGAGGGGAATAATATGGCTGTTACTCAAAAACAATTACAGGCTATTCAGAGTGACGGTACTAACATTTTAGTTTCTGCCTCTGCCGGAAGCGGAAAGACCTTCGTAATGATAGAAAGGGTTAAACGCCTTATTTTAGAAAAGGGTGTTGATATTGATAAAATACTTTGCGTTACCTTTACGGTGCTTGCCGCAAAGGAAATGAAGCAAAAGCTTTCCGACGCCATTACTAAGGCGTTGCAAAGCGCAAGCGAGCAAGATAAAAGGCGTTTAGAATATCAGTTAGAGCTTTTGCCAACCGCTTCAATTTCTACCATTCACGCATTCTGTAAGGGACTATTAAGTGAGTTTTTCTATGAAGCGGGGCTAGATCCTGCATTTACTATACTAGATGATAAAAACACAAAACTGCTTGTTAATCGCGCTATAGACCGACTTTTTGAAGACTTATACGAGCAAAACAGCCCGGAATTAAACCTTTTATTGCCATATTACTTTAAAGGAAGAAGAGATAAGGCGTTAAAGGAAAAAATAGTTTCCATTTATAATTCCTTAATTTCCGAAGCTGATCCTAAGGCTATTTTGGAAAGGGGAAGGTTTTTCTATACGGATGAAGGCGTGGACTGCTTAAGTAATTTAATTTTTGAAGAAATTACCCAGTCTGCTAATAATTTAGAAAGCGCAATAATTCCCCTTTTAGAAGAGTGTGGTAATTACGCTAAGGTTAAGGAATACCTTTTGATATTACTTACCTTCACGCAAGAAATTTACTCTTGTACTAATTTAGAAGAGCTTTGTATGCGCGTTAAAAGCATGGCGTTCAGAAAGCCTGCAAGGCGCAAAAATGCAGACGTTTACGAGCTTGAAGCTCTTGAAAAGGCAGGAAATATAGGGGAACGTCTTAAAAAAATCATAACCAACGCTAAAAAATTTGACGTTGGCGCGCTAAGTGAAGAAAAGGCGCGCGTTAAAGAGGTTGCCCCGGTTTATTTGGCTTTAGAAAAAATAACCCTTGACTTTATGGAATATTTTGCAAGGGAAAAACGTGAAGAAAACGCCGTTGACTATTCCGATTTAGAGCACTTTGCATTAAAGCTATTGCAAAACGAAGCGGTAAGGGAAGAGGTTGCCACTCGCTTTGAATATATCTTTACGGATGAATATCAGGATACGAGCGGTGTTCAAGAGGCTATTTTAACGGCTATTGCGCGTAACAATCGCTTTATGGTTGGCGATTTAAAGCAAAGTATATACGATTTTAGGGGCTGTAATCCCGATATCTTTAATGAAAAATACGAAAAGTATTCTAAAGGTCAAGGCGGTATTGCAATTAACCTAGATAAAAACTTTAGAAGCACCAAGGCGGTTTTAGATTCCGTTAATAGCTTGTTTTGCGATATTATGACTAAGCGTTGCGGTAAAATAGATTATAGAAAAACCCCTATGGAGGTTGGGGCGGATTACCCTGAAGGTGAAGGGGAGGCCGTTATGTATCTTGCCCCAAAAAGCAAGGGCGAAAAGCTACTTCCCAAGGGTGTTTATACCGTTACCGGTCACCTTGATATTTTAAAGGAAGGCAAGTTCTTTTCGGAAGGTAGAGCGGTTGCAGAGCTCGTTGAAAATTTAGTTGGTAAAGAGTACTACGATATAAAGAGCGGAAGTGTTAAAAGTATTGATTACGGTGATATAGCCCTACTTTTGCGTGATGCAAACAAGGATGCAGATAAGTTTAGTGCAGAGCTAATTAGGGCAGGTATTCCCATTTCTGCGCCCTCTAAGGATTCGATTGCGAACTATTCTGAGGTGGCTTTAGCTATCAATATTTTACAGCTTATAGACTGTTATAATCAAGATATTCCCTTAGCTTCTTTGTTAAAGAGTGAAATAGGAAAGATAAGCGATAGCGAGCTTTTACAAATAAGAAAATTCAGCCCCCAAGGCACGTTTGCAGAAGCGGTTATTTCTTACGCTAAAAACAATCAAGACGAGCTTGCTTTAAAGCTAAACGAGTTTGAGGAATACTTTAACAGCGTAAGACTTCTTGCGGAATTTACCCCTTGTGGCGAGCTTCTTGCAGAGGTTGTTAGAGAAAAGGGATTAGATATAAAAATTCTTTCTTCTAAGCTTGGCGAAATAAAGCTTGCAAGGCTTAATAAGTTTATTGAAGCGGCTGACGCTTCCAAGCAAACGGTTGGCGAATTTTTAAAGGGATTAGAGGGCTTGCTTGAAAAGCTTAGTATGAGCTACACCTCTGAAGACGCTCTTAAAATAATGAGTATACACGCGTCAAAGGGATTAGAGTTCCCCATAGTAATTTTTGGCAGAACTACCAAAAACTTTAACGCGGAAGGGCAAAAGGGGGATTTTTTAGCCGATAGACATTTTGGTATTTCTATAAACCACAGAAACGTAGAAAGTATGGTAATGACGGAAACGCTACTTAATAAGTACGTTAAGTTTATAAAAACCAAGCGCATGCGTGAAGAAGAGATGCGCCTTTTATACGTTGCTATGACGAGGGCTAAAAATAGCTTATACGTAATGGGAGAATATACCAAGGAAGAAGAAGCCTTCCCGCCAAGCGAGCACCCCGTGGACGTGTTTGACTGCTCTAGCTACTTTAAAATGTTTGCCTTTAAGGATTTAAACGTAAAGCTTTGTAGCGAAATAAAAGAGGTCTTTAGACAGCGTGAAGTCCGCCAGGTTTTAGTTAGTGAAGAAGATAGCTTTATGGCGGAAAAGATAGCGGAAAATTTAACCTTTGAATATCCCTATAAAGGCCGTTCAGCGCTTTCCGTAAAGCGCTCCGTTACGCAGGCTGCTCACTTTAAGGAAGAAGATGGCGTTCATTATGAAAAGAGCGCAATCTTTGGCGAAAGTGATACTAAAATAGGTAACGCATACCATAAATTTTTAGAGCTTTGTGACTTTTCACTCCCCCCCAAAGATGCCGTTAACGGTGTTATAGGTGGACTTTTAATGCCTAAGGAGGAGGTTGAATTGCTTGATGCGGCAAAGCTTGAGCGCATTTTACAAATGCCAATATTTGCAAGCTTAAACGGTTATACCTTATATAAAGAACAACCCTTTACCGCATTTATACCGGCTAGTATAGTAGAAGAAGGCTATCAAGGGGAGGAGCAAATACTTATTCAAGGTATAATAGACTTGCTTGCCGTTAAAGAAGATGAGGCTGTTATAATCGACTATAAGCACAGCTCAACGGTTAGCGAAGAGGCTTTAATCAATAGGTATAAAAAACAATTAGAGCTATACGCCTACGCTGTGGAAAAGGTTTTAAAAAAGCGCGTTAAGGAAAGCTATTTAATTAACGTAAACACGTGCAAGCTAATTAAAGTAGAGCTATAAAAAATAATTTTTTAAGTATAATTATTAAGGGGATTGGTCATAACCTTTGCGGAGGTGTTTTATGGTTGATCCCTTAATTTTTTTTAACGACGCGCTAAAAAGTAAAGCGCAAGGTGGATTTTTCTTTTACTTTTCTATAGCTTTATTTTGCTTTCAGTTTTTGTTAGGCGCGCTTTATTTGTTATGGCTTTCTTCTTTTGCCAATCTTAAGAAAAAAAGAGTAAATTGGCTTGGCGGTTTTTATAAATTTTGTTTTTTGCTGGACCTATTTTTGTGTATAACGCACGCTTCTTACGCAAAAGATTTTAGCGTGGAAATTGCATCCGTTTACTTGGTTTGTTTGTTAAAGTATATGGCGTTAATCGCGCTATACGGCCTTGTTTTGGCTCATAGAAAGGTTTTAATCTTGCGCGAAATAGACGCTGTGAACGCAAAGCGCGCCCAGCAAAGAGAACGACTTTTATCTTCGGGTAACATAGCATCAATAAACTGCACGGCTCAAAACTCTTTAAGCGCGAACAGCTTGTTAAAAAAGGGAGCGGATAATAAGGTAGTAGACGTGAATATTGCCTATCTTCGCTCCGTAATAGACTGCTTAAAGAATAAGAATTTAACAGACGAGGAAAGGGAGCGTATTACTCAGCTTGAATTTTCCTTAAAAGCCCCTTTGCGTGAAGACGGGTTAAGCTCTAAAAAGCTAAACGGCGAGTGTGAGTATTTAATAAAGAAAATGACGGAATACGGCGTTAGCGTTTAACGCGTAGTTAAGTATTATTCTTTCAAAAGGATAACTTCGTTAGTATTTTAGGCCGTTAATTAAATAAATTTCAAAAAAGGAATGCGAAGTGAAAAAACACTCCGCGTTTCTTTATTTTACGATTAAAATAATAATTTAGTGTGATTTTCTTTACTTTTTTATAAAAAAAACAATAAAAATTTACAACTTGGTATTGAAAAATAAAGATAGCACTGTTAATATATTTATACAAATAAAAATTTTCCTAAAGGAGGAAAAAAAGATGAAAATTTTTAGCAAAGCTATAGCAATAGTGATTTCCTTAACCTTTGCGTTATCACTTGGCGCGTGTAGCTTTCAGTCGGTTGACGGGCTTGATTCATCTTCCGGTGTGGAAGAAATCGTAACACCCGATTCAGTTGTAATAGTTCCCGAAGGGGACAATACTCAACCTTCAACTACTCAAAAGGAGGTTAAATATCTACGCAATAAGGTAGAAAAAGCGGGCCGTGTTTCTTTAGAAAAGAACTCTGAATGTCCTGCCGATTTCGTTCTTAACGTAGAAGGAGATGAGCCCATTAGAATTTTACAGCTAACCGATACGCAAATGATAGACCATACCCAAGTTCGTTTAGGTAACGGCGCGGTAACCGATTATTCTGACAGGGATTATATTATGTACGACATAATCGATTACGTTGTAGAAGAAACTAAGCCCGACCTAATCTTAATTACCGGCGACTACGTTTACGGCGATTACGACGATAACGGAAGCTTATTCAGAGAGCAAACCGATTATTTTGATTCACTTGGTATTTACTGGGCTGTTATTTTCGGTAACCACGATAACGACTCGGATAGCGAATACGCAAGATGGTTAGAAGAGGGCTGGGAAGATTGGTATGCAAGAAAACAATGCCAATATTTAGAAGCTTCAACCCACGGCTTATTCAGAACCAGAACGCAAATTTCAGGCTACAGCAACTTCTCTATTGCCATTAAGCAAAACGGTGAATTCGTTCGTAGCGTGTTCATGATTGATACCCACGGTTCACACCAAACCGCGCAAGAAATTAAGCAAATTCAGCTTGATTGGTATAAGGAAAGCGTTGCTGCTATAAATGCGTTTGCGGGCAAGGCAGTGCCTCAATTCATTTGTATTCACGTTCCCATTTACGCGTTCAACCTAGCAGCTCAGCAATACGGATACGTTGAAGGAACTACCCCCAATATAGAAATTCCCGAAAACGATAACGGCGACTTTGGCTTTATAAGACAAAACCCCGGTTCTATGGATAAGAGCATGGTAGCCTTCAATACCTTTAAGAATAACGGCGCAGACGCTATTTTAGCAGGTCACCTACATAAGAACAATTCAAGCATCTTATACCAAGGCGTGCGTATGGTATTTGGAACGAAGAGCTCACGTTACGATAAGTATTCTGAAGATCTTCTTGGCGGTACGATATTCACGGTAACCGGCAGCGCGTTCACCGTAGCTCCCGTATATTATACGGGTAAGTAAGAAGAAGGAGTGAAAGGATAATATGAAAAAATCAAGATTAATAGCCCTTTTAACCCTAATAGTGGCTTTCGTAGCATCTTTAACCTTATCTGCCTGTGAAAACGTAGACGCAGTTTCTCCCGAACAAAGCGCGGGAAGCTCTATTGAAAAAACTGATACCGTTGCCCCCACCATTACCGTTGACGGGGAAAGCGAATATATAGTAAAAGCAGGCGAAACCTTCCGTTTACCCAAGATTACCGCTCAGGATAATTACGATTCAGAGCTTTCATCTTCCATAGAGGTAACCTTTGCAGGGGAAGCGGTACAGTTAACCGATTACAGCTTTATTGCTCAAAACCCCGGTACTTATACCGTTAACGTAAGCGTTGCAGATAAAAGCGAAAACGTTGCAACAAAAGAGATTTTAGTTCACGTTTACGGCGAAAACGAAATTAACACCTTTGATAACGCTATAAGACTTAATAACGTTACCGGAAAGGGTATAACCAATCTTTCTTTAAATACCGATCCCAAATTCGTAAGATACGGCGAAGGTAGCTTAAAGCTAGAGGTTTTACAGCACACCAACGTAACCTGGCCCGGCATTATAGTTAGCGATCTTCCCATTGAAGATATTGCAGATTACTATTCAATTTCATTCTGGGTTTATAACGACGGTTCAGAAGATATTTCTATTTTCTTACAGCGTAACGAGGTTAACGGCGCAGCAAAATTCAACCTTGCAGCTAAGTCTTGGACTAAGGTAGAGGTTAAGGCTCGTGACTTTGATAAGGTATTTCAGCCGATGGCTAAATCAGGCGCTGAACCGGAGGTTGGTACTTGTGAAGATCTTAAGTGCTTTACCTTCCACTTTGAAAACAAGGCTAACGTTCCTACCTTCAATCTTTACGTAGACCATATCGTAGTTAATACGGAAGCCGTTTTAGACGTAATTGAAATTGAGGCTGAAGTAACTCATCCCGTAGTAGGTAAAGAATTTAACATGCCCGTTCCCATCGTTAAGTACGGCGGTAACGAAATAGAAGCTGAAGTAAGCTATATCCTATACGACGCAAGCTTTAACGCTATTGAACTTTCAGGTAACAGCTACACCTTTACCCAAGCAGGTAAATACGTATTAAGCATTAACGTTAACTATAACGGACTTATGACGTCTAAGAATTTCAATCTAATTTGCGCAAGCTCAAGAGCGGCAAACGAAATTGAATTCTTTGAAGAAGAGGTTGCTCTTAACTTCTTTAAATCACCTCACTTAAAGCTAACCGTTACCAATAAAGAGCATCACAGCCTAAACGGCTCTACTGCATCATTGATGATTCACTCTTCACCCTCCGTATGGCCTTATATTACGATGACGGATATTCCTCACGCTGACCTAGAAAACGTTGCGTATATTTATTTCTACGCAAAAACCGACTACGACTTAAAGGAAGGTCAAAAGGCATACTTAGGTCTTCGTGACGGCAAGCAGGGTAAGGTATTAAAGCGCTTCACCCTAACTAACGATTGGGTATGCTACGGCTTAACCAAGGTAGAGCTTGCAGAATTAGGGGTTACCACCTTAGAAGGCTTACAGTTAAGCGTTGAGTTCTACGATTTATCTAACCCCGCAAACCAAGGCGGATGGTGCCCGATCGTATTTAACTCTTACGTAGATAACTTTACCGTAGCCTTCGTTGAAGAGCCCACCGAAAAGGCAGAAAACGTAGTATTAGACTTTGCAAACTACCGTGATTTAGACGACGTTCATTCATCTTACACCAGCTACAACTTCCAAAAATTAGAATACACCTTAAATAATAAGGGTTCTTTAAAGGTTTCTTGTAGCGGTAAGTGGCCCACCTTAAAGCTTGGCTCTTCATTTGAAAAGTTCTCTTTAGAAGGCGTTAAGAATTTAGTAGTGGACGTTTTCGTTCCTTCAGTTGCAGCAGGTCACTACGTTCGTGTTGGCGCAAACGACAGTCATTATCAAAAGGTTTATGCAGAAGATGCGGGTAAATGGGTATCGTTATATATCCCCGTTGAAGCATTATTAAAATCTGGCAACACTTTAGCAAATCTGGAAATGAACTTTTCAAGAAACGACGGTTCAACCTGGATTAACTTAGAAACTATTTACATTGGTCAAATTAGACTTGACTACGAAGGCAAGCCCGTTGAAAAACACGAGTTCACCGGATCAGAAACTAAAGACGACGTTTATATGTTTACCGTTAAAAACAGTGACTATAACGTATCTTTAAATACTGAAAGCGCCTTCGTAAAGGACGGTAGCGCATCTATTAAGCTAAACGCAGTTCCTCAATGGCCTCAATACTACTTCAGTCAAGAATTTATTGATTGGCTAAAGGAAAAGGGCTACGAAAGCATTTCATTCGAGCTTTACATAGACGACGCCGGCTCTGAAGCTAACGTAGTTATGATGGAAGGCGCAGTTACTAAGTACGAGGTAGATAAGTGGTTTAGCGTAACCTTAAAGGTTGCAGACCTTACTACCAACACCAGATTACAGTTTAACAAGAATACCTCTAAGAATCTTAACGTATATCTTGATAACATGCAATTCCACGAACCCGTTTTAGATTACACCGGTGCGGAAAGCTCTTACGATTTAACTATGTTTACCGTTAAGAACGACCTTTACACCGTAACCTTAAATAGCGATAGCGCGTTCGTAAAGGAAGGCTCTAACTCTATTAAGCTAAGCGCAGTTCCTCAATGGCCTCAATACTACTTCAGTCAAGAATTTATTGATTGGCTAAAGGAAAAGGGCTACGAAAGCATTTCATTCGAGCTTTACATAGACGACGCCGGCTCTGAAGCTAACGTAGTTATGATGGAAGGCGCAGTTACCAAGTACGAGGTAGATAAGTGGTTTAGCGTAACCTTAAAGGTTGCTAATATTACTACCGCTACCAGACTACAGTTCAACAAGAATACGGCTAAGGCTCTTAACGTATATCTTGATAACATGCAGTTCCACGAACCCGTTTTAGATTACACCGGTGCGGAAAGCGCTCACGATTTAACTATATTTACCGTTAAGAACGACCTTTACACCGTAACCTTAAATAGCGATAGCGCGTTCGTAAAGGAAGGCTCTAACTCTATTAAGCTAAGCGCAGTTCCTCAATGGCCTCAATACTACTTCAGTCAAGAATTTATTGATTGGCTAAAGGAAAAGGGCTACGAAAGCATTTCATTCGAGCTTTACATAGACGACGCCGGCTCTGAAGCTAACGTAGTTATGATGGAAGGCGCAGTTACCAAGTACGAGGTAGATAAGTGGTTTACCGTAACCTTAAAGGTTGCTAATATTACTACCGATACCAGATTACAGTTCAACAAGAATAATACTTATAATCTTAACGTATACCTTGATAACATGCAGTTCATAACTCATACTCACAGTTATACTGCAGTAGTAACAGATCCTACCTGTACCCAAAAGGGCTTTACAACTTACACCTGCTCTTGTGGCGATAGCTATACCGATAACGAGGTTGCTGCTTTAGGTCATACCGAGGTTATAGACGCTGCTAAAGCTCCTACCTGTACGGAAAGCGGATTAACCGAAGGTAAGCACTGTTCAGTATGTAACGAAGTATTAGTTAAACAAGAAAGCGTTGCTGCTTTAGGTCATACTGAAGTTATAGACGCTGCTAAAGCGCCCACCTGTACGGAAAGCGGATTAACCGAAGGTAAGCACTGCTCAGTATGTAACGAAGTATTAGTTAAGCAAGAAGCAATTGACGCTTTAGGTCATAGCTGGAAGGAAGATCTTTCTCACGACGCGCTAGGTCATTGGACGGAATGCTCTGTTTGTTTAGAAAAGAAGGATTATTCAGTTCACGATTTCTCAAGCGGCGATTGCGCTTGTGGCGAAATATCTCCCGAATGTAAGCACGCTTGGGTAGACGCTACCTGTACTGCTCCCAAGACTTGCTCTAAGTGTGGCGAAACCGTAGGCGAAGCTTTAGGTCATACTGCCGGTGCAGAAGCAACCTGTACCACCGCTCAAACCTGTACCGTTTGCGGTATAGAATTAGCTCCTGCTTTAGGTCACGCTTGGGTAGACGCTACCTGTACCGCACCCAAGACCTGTTCTAACTGTGGCGAAACCGTAGGCGAAGCTTTAGGTCATACTGCCGGCGCAGAAGCAACCTGTACCACCGCTCAAACCTGTACCGTATGTGGCGCAGAGTTAGCTCCCGCTTTAGGCCATAGCTACGGCGAAGGGGTAGTAACCGCTCCCACTTGCACGGAAAAGGGCTTTACCACCTATACCTGCACAGTTTGCGGTGATAGCTATACCGATAACGAAGTTCCTGCAACCGGTCATAACTTTGGGGATGCAGAAACCGAATGCGACTTAAGTATGTTTACCGTTCAAAATCCCGATTATAAGATTGCTTTAAATAGCGACGCTAAATTCGTTAAGAGCGGTAACTCTTCATTAAAGCTAAGCGCAGTACCTTGCTGGCCTCAATACTTCTTCACTCAAGAGTATATTGATTGGCTAAAGGCAAAGGGCTATACCGTTATTAGCTTTGAATTATACGTAGACGATACTACTAACAACCTAATCACTATGCAAGGCGCTTATTACGCTCCCTTTGCAATGAGAAACGAATGGTTCACGGTTGTTCTAAAAGTAAGCGATTTAAATACGACCAATCCTATTCAGTTTAATAAAAATCGCGCTGAAAATATGGACGTATATTTAGATAATATTAAGTTCTACACCTCACTTCCCACGGAATTTAGCGGAGATGCGGAAACCTTAAAGGATTTAGATATGTTTAGAGTCGTTGATGCCGGCGCAGTAGTTTCTTTAAATACTAACGCAAGCTTCGTTAAGGAAGGTAGCGCTTCTATTAAGCTAAGCGCAGAAGCAAGATGGCCTCAATACTTCTTTACTGATGAATATATCGCTTGGTTAAAGGCAAATAACTATACCGAAGTTTCATTCGATATATACATTGATTCAGCAAGCTCTACAACCACCGTTTCCGCAATGGAAGGAGCAGTAACCGCGTTCGAGCTTGATAAGTGGTTTAACGTAACCTTAAGCGTAGCAAGCTTAGAGTCAAATAA
This sequence comes from Clostridiales bacterium, assembly GCA_015055965.1. Taxonomy (GTDB): domain Bacteria; phylum Bacillota; class Clostridia; order Christensenellales; family Borkfalkiaceae; genus HGM11416. The sequence goes on along the minus strand of SVHG01000015.1, from coordinate 24,984 downwards.
TAAGATTCAGTTTAATAAGGATGCAGTTGCTCCTTTAAACGCATACGTAGATAACTTCCAATACGTAACGGAAGTAAAAGACTTTACCGGCGCAGAAACTCAGCGTGACTTAGATATGTTTACCGTTGAAAACAGTCTTTACACTGTTACCTTAAACAGTGACGCTACTTTTGTAAAGGAAGGCTCTAACTCTATTAAGTTAAGCGCTTACACTAAATGGCCTAGATATTACTTCTCTCAAACCTTTATTGATTGGTTGAACGTAAACGGTTATACTACTTTAAGCTTTGACTTATATATTGACGATGCAGGCTCTACCGCTAATATTGAAATGATGGAAGGAACGGTTACCTCTTATTCGTTAGATAAGTGGTTTAACGTAACCTTAAGCGTTGCTTCTTTAAGCACTAGTAATTTTATTCAATTCAATAAGGACGGGGAATACACTCTTAACGCATACTTAGATAACGTTCAATTCATTAAAGCAGGAATGCCTTTCTTAGGTGATGAAAGCGCAAGTGAATTAAGAATGTTTTACGTAAAAAATACCGATTATAAGATGGCTGTAAACTATGATGAAGCTTACATTACGGAAGGAGCTTCTTCACTTAAGTTTACTGCAACTCCTAAATGGCCTCGCTACTTCTTCACTCAAGAATTTATCGATTGGTTAAAGGCTAACGATATTGAAACTATTTCATTTAAGCTTTACTTTGATAGCGAAAACTTCTCTTCAAGTGTTAAATCAGTTGGTCTTTACTACAAGAGTTCCCCCACGGCAAATACTTGGATATCTGTAAGCTATGCGGTAAGTAAATTAACTGTTAACTCTTATTTAGGCGTAGATAAAGGTGCTGCAAGTTCTTTAAGCTTCTACTTAGACGATATGCAGTTTACCTATCACTCTCACAGCTATACTGCAGTAGTAACTGCTCCCACTTGTACTGAAGAGGGCTTTACAACCCACACCTGTTCTTGTGGCGATAGCTATACCGATACTATAGTTGCAAGCCTTGGCGGTCACACCGCTGGGGCAGAAGCAACCTGTACTACCGCTCAAACCTGTACCGTTTGCGGTGCAGAGTTAGCTCCTGCTTTAGGTCATACCGAGGTTATTGACGCTGCTAAAGCTCCCACCTGTAAAGAAACCGGCTTAACCGAAGGCAAGCATTGTTCAGCTTGTAACGAAGTATTAGTTAAGCAAGAAAGCGTTTCTATTATAGATCATATTTTAGATAACAACGTATGCACTATGTGCGGTTTACACATTTACGACGGCGTTATTTTAGACGGCGAAGTAGATAGCGCGTACGGCGAAGTAGCAACCGTTGCTGAATATAACGAAGGCAGAACTATTACCTTACGCGGTGTAAAGACCGAAAGCGGTTTATTACTTCACGTTGTAGCGGTTATGAACAGCGTTACTACCGAAGCAACCGGTAATTGGTCAACCGTTACCAACTTTGAATTCCGTTTAAACTGCGGTCCTCAAAGATACGTTAATATCAACGGCGCGTCTTTTGGTGTAAAGGATCACGTTTGGGAAAACGCTGTAAACGCAGATGGTAAACATATCTTCACCGTTGAATTATTCGTAGAAGCAGATAGTATTCAAACTTGGGCAGCAAGTGATGAAGTTCAAGTTAACTACGCATGGAAAGCTCCTGGAGATGCTGCTTACGTAAGAGGTAACTACATTAACTTCTGGGCATACAGAGATATAAGTGCGTGGAATAGCGATTGGTATGCTGCTCACCTTGGCGGATTAAATATCGGCGCAAACGACTTCAGTACCGGTTTAGATACTTACGGCGTATGGCCTGATAACCTAAGACTTACCGAAGAAGGCTTAAAGATCGGTTATGATGCAAGCGAAGCAGTTATCGACGGTAACTTGGAAGAATACGCAGGCTTACCCACTGTTTTAGGCGGGGCTCAAGATGATTCTTCATTAACCGTTAGCGGTAAGGCAGGAAGTGACGGCTTATACGTTGCAATTACCATTACTCACAAGGCTCGTTCAGGCTACAATGATGTTGATTGGTGGTTAAACGATAACCTAGAATTCAACATCAACGAAATGTATAATCAACAAAACATTGTTCTAATCAAGGAAGGCAAGTTAATTCACAGCGGTTTCTGGGATAAAGCAGCTATGATTAGCACCGGCGAGGAAGGCTCTTATACAACTACTATCGAGTTGTTTGCAGCAGGTGTTGCAAATATTTACAAGGTATTCGTTGGTATTAACGGAACAGGCTTTAACGGCTGGCAATGCATACCTACAGACGTATTCTTTACTCCCGAAGGAATAGTTACAGAAGCGCCCACGTACCTTCCTTCAGCTAATATAGACGGTATCTTTGACGACGCTATTTGGACTGAAGAGGTACTATCTAAATCTCATACCACTACCGTAAACGGCGCAACCGTTACTATGGTTGGTGTATCTGCAGATTACGGCGTTCATATGGGCTTTACCGTAATTCACAAGAATCCTTTAACTCAACAAGGTCACAGTGACGGTAGCCAATGGTGGCATTACCTCAACTTAGAGTTAAGACTTGGCGGTATGCACGCAGATGCAAATCAAGTAATCTTTGGTGTAAAGGACAATACTATGTCTAGATGTACTATGGCGTACGTATCAACCGATAACGGCGACGGAACTTATACAACCGTATTTGAAGTGTTTGCTCCTTACTGGGTATACCAAGGTGGCGGTCATAGAGTTCCCATTATCGTAGGCGGTGTAGTTGACGGTGATTTTGCAAGACTATGGGGCGCAAACGCATGGACTAACAACGCTCACGACCATAACACTCACTACGTAACTCCTAACGGTATTATCGTAGCAGAACAGTAACAACTTTTAGGTTTATACCACGGCATAAAAAATAAGGCATCTTGGTAGGTATAAACTAAATTATAACTAAACAAAAAAGGACGGATTGTGAAAAATCCGTCCTTTTTACATAATTAATTTTGTATTATTCTTTATTAGGCAGGCTATTTATAAACCTCTTTAGCTCGCGGTCGTTTTTAATTTCAATTACGGGCACGTTGCTTTGGTTTAAGACCTTTTTCATTTGGGGAAGCCTTGTTCTTTTAAAGCTTCTAACGTATTTTAAAAAGGGAATATCAAGCCTTTCGTTACAGCCCTCCGTCATATCTTCACGCGTTTTTCCGCGGTTTTTAATAACCCGTTTTAACACGCGCAAAACACAGGTTAAGGCGGGGTAGTTTAAAAGTATAACGCCGTCTGCGTATTTAAGCCTTAGCTCTAGCGTGCGTGAAAAATTACCGTCTAAAATCCAGCTTGGCTTTTTAAGCTCTTCTACTAACAGCTTGTCGAAGTGCTCTTTAGAAACCTCTTCCCAGTTGGGCTTCCAAAAGAGCTTATCTAAATGCACCAAGGGCAAATTAAGCCTTTTAGCAAGTATTTTAGAAAGTCTGCTTTTCCCGCTACCGGGGCAACCTATAATTATAATTCTTTGCATATATAATCCCTTTAAAAACAATAAAAGTGTACAATTAAATGGTGTAAAAGTCAATAAAAAAAGGGTTTTAAATATTGATTTACTTAAAATTAATTCTAGCCCTGCTTTTTTTTTGACAAATGAGTTCTATAAATGATATAATTTAATTAATAAAGCGGTTTAAAAGCGTTTTTTATTAGCGCGCTACTAATATCGCAAAAAAATATAGGAGTAATAATATGGAATTAAAAAAAATATTACAGGATTTTGTTAACGAACCTTACGAAAAATTACTTGGTATGGCAAGATGCGCTTTTGCTGAATTAAAGCCCGTTTTTGATCAAGCTTCACAAGACGGCAACGGCAGTAATCTTTTAATAGGCTTATTTGCAACCAGTCTTGCAGTAGACGGCAAATTAACGGAATTAGAATATAAATTCGTTAACGATTTATTCGGCAATATTAGCTATGAAGACGTAAAAAGTTTAGTTGAAATGCATTATAAGGCAGAAATGGTAGACCTTATGAATAACCTTGTGGATTCTTGCGGTGTAGAGCTTAAATCAAGGCTTTTAACCCTTTGCTGCTGTTTCTTAGCGGTAGATGAAACCATTTCACGTGATGAAATTGCATTTATCGTAAAGCTTTGCGATTAAGATTATATTAGTATTAATAAACCACCTAAAGTGCCGTTAATCGACCTATAGGTGGTTTTTTATTGCTTTATTTAGCTATACTAAGAAGATTTTTTTCTAGTTTTATCTCACTAACGCGTTCTTTATATATCTCTTGTAAAATAGGTAATAGCTCTTTACCGTATTCTTTTATTTCGGTGCAAAAGCCGTTTGAGTTAGATAAAATAAATTGGTCTATTTTACAAAGCAAGGGCAGTAGTGGAATAAAGTAATTTGCAATTACTCTGTAGCAAGGCTTATAGCTTTCTCTAAACTCTTTAGAGTGTCTAACAGCGGGAAAGCCTGCCTCTTCCCATTCCTTTAACGTAGCGTAATATTCTTCCTTGCTAAATTTAAACTTGCCTTCTTCAACAACTTCAGCAACAGCTTTAAGGCTTGCAGTTAACTGCTTCATTCCGTCCTGTTCTTTTTTAGCAGAAAGATAAAAAATACTACCAAGAGTTAGGGCGGAAATCCCTTCCCTTACAACACCTAAATAAACTCTTGAATAATTGCCGTCCAGCTCTTCAATCTTGCTTGGCGGATTAGGTATGCTTTCAAGCTCTTGGTTAATATAGCTTATAACCCGCTCTTTATCGCTAACTAAATGCTCACAGCCAAAGGCGCTTTGGAATAAAAACTTAAAAATATCCAGCGGTTTAAGCTTGGGGTAGCGCTTTGCATGGTTTAGTATTAGCTTTTTGGTAATTTTAGTATTGATCATATTTTTTCCCTTATAATAAGACCTCGTGGTAGTAATCAAGCCTGTTCTTTTAATAAAGTATAACATAAAAGTAAAAAAACTTCAACGGTATAAAGCTTAAAATAAAAAAGCGATATTGGCTTATTTAAACGCATTAATAATGCCGTTAATCGCTCCATAGCGGGCTTTTTTGTTAAATTTTACTCTTTTAATTCAAATATTTTTTAAAAGTAAAAAATAAAAAATATTAAAATACGAATTAAAAAAAGTAAAAAGTAAACTAATTTTATTTTACTTTATTAAAATAAAAATGCTATAATAATTATATCTTTTTTTTGTGAGGTGTAAAAATGAAGAAGTTTAGTTTACTCTTACTGTTACTCGTTACAACCTTATCCTTTACGGTTGCTTGTAAGGTTGGACCAAAGACACGTGAAGAATTAAGCTCTAGCGAAAGCTCAAGCGTAGAAGAAAATTCTTCCGGCTTAGACTCTACTGATGATAGCTCTTCTAATGAAGATTCATCAACCGGCGGTTCTAATGATGGCGAAGATGAATATGAAATTATTACCGTTGCTAAAGCTTTAGAGCTTTGTGGCGAGCCCGGCAACATCACTACGGAAAGATATTACATTAGAGTTGTGATAGATAACGTTTTAAACGCAAATTACGGCGAAATGAACGTTAGCGACGAAACGGGTACTATTTACGTTTACGGTGCTTACAGCGCAGACGGCTCTTTATTTTACGCTGAAATGGAAGATAAGCCTTATAAGGGCGATACCGTTCTTCTTCATTGTATCCTACAAAACTATAACGGCACCAAAGAAGTTCAAAACGCGCGCATAATTGAATTTGAACACGCAAAAGTAGAGGATGACGGAAGTTATACTCAAAGCACTATTTTAGCAGCAAGAAGTGCGGAAGTTGGTGCAAAGGTGCAGGTTAGCGGTGTTGTTGCAGCAATAACTTACGCAAACGGCTTAAAGCCCTGCGGTGTGATTTTAGTAGACGATACCTCCTCTATTTACCTTTACGACGCAAATATCGCAGGTAGAGTTAGCGTTGGTAATCAAATTACCGTTAACGCAAGCAAGACCTACTGGATTTTAGAAGGTGAACGGACAAGCGCAGAAAAGCACGGCTATAAGGGCTGTAATCAGCTTGAAAACGCTACCTTGCTTTCAAACGACAACGGCTCACACGAATTTAGCAAAGAATGGATTGAAGAAAACACCGTTAAGGCTATGATAGAAACTCCCGTAACGGAAGATGTAACCACTCTTATTTACAAGGTTACCGCTCTTGTTAAAAAAGCGCCCGGCAACGGATTTACCAACTATTATTTTTACGATTTAGACGGCGAAACCGGTACTTACGCTTATTCACAATGCAACGGTAACGATTACGATTGGCTTGAACAGTTCGACGGTAAGATTTGCACCGTATATCTAATGAACTTAAACGCAAAGAGTAGCGCAACCGCTTGCTTCTTCCGCTTCTATCCCGTAGCAGTAGAAGATAACGGATTTGAGTTTGATTTTAATAATGCAACCAAGTTTGCAGTTGATTATCACGCTTTAGACCAGTTTGAAGCTGTTTACGGCGCAGATCCCGCTAAGGAAATGACTACGGAGGTTTCTTCTGAGCTTTTAGGCTTTGAAGGTGTTAAGCTTAGCTATTCATCTTCAAACGAAGAAGTAGTTTACTTTGAAGAAAGCGAAGGCAAGGTTGTAATGCACTGCAAGAAAAACGGCACGGCAACCGTAACGGTAAGCGCAAGCTTTGGCGAATATGAAGCTTATAGCGCAACCGTAGAAGTTCAAATGCTTAACGCAGAGGCTATTGAATATATAACCGTTGCTGAAGCTATTGCAGTTGCTCCTAATAACGGCGAAGCAAGCAAGGTTACCGTAAAGGGTATGGTTGGTCCTTCAGTAGTTAATAAAAACGGCTTCTACCTATTTGGTGAGGACGGTTCAGTTATTGCCGTTTTAGTTAACTATACCGCTCAGTTTGAAGGCTTAGAAATCGGCCATATGGTTATTTTAAGCGGTGAACGCGAACGCTACGTTAAAGATGATTCCTCTTCATTTACCGGTCAAAGCTGTATAGTAAACGCCGTTATTGAATCAAATCTTTACGGCAATCACGAATATTCAACTGCAAAATTCGTAACCGATAAAACGTGCGCAGAATTCTATAATTTAGATCCTACCGTGGACTATTCAACCACCGTTTTCGTTCTTACTGCTAAAGTAGAAGTTGTTAGAAGTGGTTACTATACTGCCGTAAATCTTATTGCGGAAGACGGTTCTGCTAAAATTGCTCTTTACTGCTCAGGCGCTTCTCAGTACGGCTTTGTTTGCGATTATGAGGGACAAACGATCACCGTAGAAATAGCACCGTGTAACTGGAACGATAAAAACTATTGGCGCGGTTGCGTTCTTGCGGTCGTTCATAGTGACGGCACTAAGACCTATAACACCTTAAACTTTGACTCATATTAAGATAATCTAGCGTGGTAAAGTGGCTTTATAAGCGGTATTTTAAACCTGTATGGGTATTAACCCCCCTTTTAAGCTACTAACGTTAAACAAATTAAATAAAAGGCTTGCTGTAAATGGGTGATGTCCTTAGCGGAGAATTTACACTTTCACAAAAGTGCAAGCATCGCATTTGACTAGTCAAACGCAAATATGGGCTAACCCCAAACCATTATTACAAATAGAAAGAGCAAACACGCAAGACGAAAAATCTTGTATGTCTGCTCTTTTTCTGTTAGTGATGTTTTTGCTGGCGCAAAAGTGATGTCATGCTACGCATAATGATGTTGCTCACCAAGTCTCGCAATGATGTGATGTTTGCCCACTGTGCCGAAGGCACAACATCATTCACGCAGTGAACATCACTGCCGCAGGCAACATCATTTGCCCGCAAGGGCAAACATCGTTTAGCGTGAATGCGCCGTTAAGAGTATCACGCTAATTATGGCGAGCCTTTTTTTACGCGCTATAACAAAACGGTTGTAAAAAGAATATAATTATTGTATAATTTAGGTTAGTGCGTTTACTTAAAAAGTAAACGAAGGAGATTGGATTTTGACTTTAAAACTCTTTTTAAAGAAAAACGCAATAGCAGTTATTGCCTTTTTTGCGGCGCTAATTACATCTATTTTCGTGCCGATAGATAGGCAGTATCTTGATTATTTTGACTATAAAACGCTATCTTGCCTATTTTGTGTTTTAGCGGTGGTTTGCGCGTTAAAAAATATAAAGTTCTTCTATATTTTAGCAAAGAAGATAGTAAGGCTGTTTAAAAACACTAGGGCGTGCATTTTGGCTTTGGTTTACGTTACCTTTATAGGCTCTATGCTTATTGCTAACGATATGGCGCTTTTAACCTTTTTACCGCTTGGCTATTTCGTGCTTTCTTCATCAAACAAAAAGCAGTATATGGCGTTTACCTTTATAATGCAAAATATTGCAGCTAACCTTGGCGGAATGCTAACCCCATTCGGTAATCCGCAAAACCTATATTTGTATTCATACTTTAAAATTCCCAACCTGGAATTTATGAAGATTATGGCGTTGCCATTTTTATTTGCAATACTTTTAATTACGCTATGCTGTTTAATATTCGTTAAAAAAGAAAATATAGAAATAGAAGACGACGACGTTAAGCTAAATAAGAAAAAAACTCTTTTATACCTAGTTTTATTTGCTATTTCCATTTTAATAGTTTTTCGCGGAATACCTTACGTGGTTGGATTAATAGTAATACCGCTAGTTCTTTTAATAGCAGATAGAAAGGCGCTTAAGCAGGTGGATTACGGCTTGCTTTTAACCTTCGTGTTCTTCTTTATCTTTTCCGGGAATATGGCTAGAATAGAGGCTGTAAGAGCCTTCTTCTCTAAGCTGTTACAATGGAATACCTTGCTTATAAGCATACTTTCCTGTCAGGTTATAAGCAACGTTCCGTCCGCTATTTTATTATCGCAATTTACCAATAATTACGTGGATTTACTTCTTGGCGTTAACATTGGCGGTGTTGGAACTATTATTTCTTCACTTGCAAGCTTAATAACGCTAAAGGAATACTTAAGGCATAACCCTGAAAAGAGTATGTACTATATGGGTAGATTTTCTATTTTTAACCTATTATTTTTAGTTGCGTTAACGGCGTTTGCATTTCTAATTAAGCTTATTTAAGGAAGAAAATTATGAAAAAGGTTTACAATAAATTAGTAAGGGATTTAATCCCTGAAATCATACAAAAGTCGGGCAATAGATGCGTTATCAGCACTTTGGACGAGCAGAATTACACCCTAGAGCTTGAAAAAAAGCTATTAGAAGAAGCTAACGAATATATCGCCGATAAAACGGCAGAAGAGCTTGCCGATATTTTAGAGGTTATTTACGCGCTTGCTAAGCTAAAGGGCGTTAGTAAGGAAGAATTAGAAGAAATTCGCCTTAAAAAGCATAAAAAGCGCGGTGGCTTTTCTAAGCGCTTGTTTTTACAATCCGTTACAGAAGGGGAAGAGTAAAATGCGCAAAAAAAGTGTTAACGTAGTGGGCGCTTTCTTACAAAAAGGGGAAGAAATCTTAATTTGCCGTCGCCCCAAAAACAAAGCGCAAGCCCTTCTTTGGGAATTTGCCGGCGGTAAGGTGGAAGCTGGCGAAACTAAGCAAACCGCCCTAGTAAGGGAATGTAAGGAAGAATTAAACGTTTTAATAGAAGTAGGCAAAGAGCTTTGCTCCGTTAGCTACGATTACCCGGAAGTAACCGTTAATTTAACGGTGTTTTTTGCAACCCTACTAAAAGGCGAGCCCAAGTGCTTAGAGCACGAAGAAATTAGGTGGATTACGGTAGATCAAATAGATAATTTTGAGTTTTGCCCTGCCGACGTAGAAATTATAGAAAAAATAAAATCTCTTTAAAGGTAAAAATGCTAGAGCTTCGCCCTTATCAAAGAGATTGCGTAAATGCAATTGATAATATGCAAAGGGGAACGGGACTTGTTTCCATGGCTACCGGACTTGGTAAGACGGTAGTCTTTTCGCATATAAAAAGAAAGGGGCGCGTGCTAATTATTTCGCACAGGGAAGAGCTTGTGCATCAGCCCATAAAGTATTACGATTGCCCCTGCGGAATAGAACAGGGTAACGAGGTTTCTAACGGGGAAGAGGTTATATCTGCATCCGTTCAGTCGCTTATAAGAAGGCTAGATAAATTCCCATCCGATTATTTTGATATGATTATAACGGACGAGGCCCATCACGCCGCAGCGCCCAGCTACAAAAAGGTATACGAGCATTTTAAACCAAGGGTGCATATAGGCTTTACTGCAACCCCCAACCGTGGCGACAAGGTTAGATTAGACGACGTTTTTGAGAGTATAATCTTCCAGCGTGATTTAAAGTGGGGTATAAAAGAGGGCTATTTAACGGATATTGACTGCATAAGGGTAAGCGTTTCTTACGATCTTCGCTTAGTTAAGCGCAGAATGGGCGATTTTGCCGTAAACGAGCTTGATAAGGCGGTTAATACCGATAAGTCGAATAGAGAAATTGCTGAAATATATAAACGTTACGCAAAAGGCCAAACGCTTATTTTTGCCACCTCCGTAGAGCACGCGCACAATATTGCAAAATGTATAGAAGGGGCTGTGGTAGTAAGCCAAAAAACGCCAAATAGAAAGCAAATTATAGAAGACTTTACAAACAGAAAAATCCCTTGCATAGTTAACTGTATGATATTTACCGAAGGTACGGATATGCCTTTAATAGAAACGGTTATTATCGCAAGGCCCACCCAAAACGCATCACTGTATACGCAAATGGTGGGCAGGGGATTAAGAAAATATCCCGGTAAAAAGCACCTTACTCTTATAGACTGCGTTGGCGTTACCGGTAAGCTGGATATTTGCACCGCGCCCACCCTTATGGGCTTAGATATGGGGGAAATTCCCGAATATCGCAAGAGTAAGGTTCAAGGTATGCTTACCGATATGCCCGATATAGTAGAAAACGCGCGCGACTGCGTTGAAAGTTGGATTTTAAACGTAGAAGCGGTTAATCTTTTTGCTGAGGAGCAAGGGGTATTTACAAGGCGTATAAACTGGATTAAAAAAAGTAACGGCGACCTTGTTTATCAGTTTGCCTGTGGAGATAGAATTGGTATTCGCGCTATAAACGAGCTTGGTAAAACTACCGTTATGTGCTATTATTTTGATGAGGAAAAGAATGATTTCGTTTACAAAACGTACGGCGAAACGGACCTTCAAACGGCAATAGATTTTGCTTACGCTATCTTTCAAAAAAATTATTTAGAGGAGAAAAAGCTTTGGGACGTTGGCGAATATTCCAAGTGGAAATATCAGCCCGCAAGCGAAGCTCAGCTTAAATATATTCAAAGCAAGCTTTCCAAGGAGGAATGGGAAAGATTACAGGCCCGCCCCTTTATTTCTAAGGGTGATGCAGGGCAGGTTATAAGCGCTATTAACGTGCGCAATTTAACCAAGGATGATCTTCTTCGTATGCATAAAAAGGCTGTGGAAGAGCGCAAATCTAAAGAGGAAGAAAAAAGCGCTTTAAAGGCGTTAAAAATCCGCAAAATTTTAGATAAAAGCAAATATTCGCGCAAGGTTTACGCTATTAAACACCCCACGGATTTAGTTATTACCAACTCTTGGGAAACAGCGCTAAATATAATTGATGCTCTAAACAAAACCGGCAAGCCCTGCAAATACAAAGGGTTTAGTAGTATGGCGGAGGCGATTGACTTTTTGCGAGAATAAAAACAAAAACCGCGCAATAGGTCGATTAACGGCACATAACGGCATAAAAAACTTATAAAAAACCAGCAAGTTGCAAAGTTATGGGATTTTTTAAAAGTATTTTTGATGCAGTTAAAGAAAGTGATAAATGCTATGCAAGCTGTAGATTTTTTAAAGTGGAACAAGAAAAATACAAGAAGGATTTACCTGTATTAAGGGCGTAAAGACCTTACGAAAAATGTAATTGTTCTAAATTTGAAAAGAAAATTTGGTAATAAAAACAATAAAGGCGAAACCGTTATATCTCGGTTTTAGCGTGCGATAAAGTAATATTTTTTCTTATTTTAACTTAATAAACTTTAATACACTCAAATAAAAAGTTTTGTAAATAAGCCTTGCTATTTAGGCTAAAAAGTAGTAAAATATATTTAGAATAGAAAAAAGGGGAGTTATGCTGTGAAGAAAATCGTGTATTTGCCGCTGGATGAGCGTCCGTGCAACTATTCCTTTGTCCGTTTTTTAAGTGAGCATAATAAAAAATTTAAACTAGTGCAACCGTCGCTTGAAGAAATGGGCAACAAAAAGCAACCTGCAAAATATGAAAAAATTAAAAATTTTTTATTGCGCGAAAGCGTGGATGCCGATTACCTAATAATAGCAATCGACACCTTGCTCTATGGGGGCATTATTCCGTCAAGACTGCATCACCACTCAACTGAAACGTTACTAGCTCGGTTAGAGCTTTTAAAGGAAATAAAGCAATTAAATCCCAAAATAGTGATTTATGGTTTTTCGTTAGTTATGCGCTGTCCCTGTTATAGCGATTCCGATGAAGAGCCTGATTATTATGGGGTTTGTGGGCTACAAATATTCGAATACGGGCAAAACGAGCACAGGTTGAAGGATGGTAAAATTTCTAGGGAGCAATATTTGGTAGAAAAGGAGCGTCTATCTGTGGTAGAGCCCTATTTAAATGATTATTTAACGCGCAGAGAGTGCAATTTAAAGGTGCTTATGGATGCGCTTAATCTAGTGGGGCAAACAATAGATGAGTTCGTTATTTTGCAAGACGATTCAAACCCGTGTGGTTTTACGGCAATGGATCAGGCTAAGGTTAAGGCGTTAATTAGCGAAAAAAATTTAAACGTTGTTGTCTATCCCGGTGCTGACGAGGGCGGAATGACTCTTCTTTCGCGTGTTGTTACAAATATTGAAGGTTATTCGCCCAAGATTTATCCGGTTTATCCTAAGGAAGAATGTAAAAAAGTAATTCCGTTATTCGAGGATCGCGAGGTGTATAAAAGCATTTTGGCACAAATTGAAAGTGCCGGATGCGTGCAATGCGACAGCGAAGAACAAGCAGATATTTTACTGTTTTGCAATCTGCCGGTTGGCGGAAGGACGCAAAATATCGACAATTTACAGGGTGAGCATTATGATAATAGAGATTTGCCGGCTTTCGTTAGCCGAATAAAACGTGCAGTTGAGGTCGGTAAGGGCGTTGCCGTTGCAGACATTGCTTATTGTAACGGTAGTGACGCACGGTTTGTAAAAATGATTTCCGAACAAGTCGGGCTGTTAAAGCTGTTCGGCTATGCAGGCTGGAACACCTCGTCTAACACGTTAGGAACTGTTATTTGTCAAGCAGCGCTACGTTATTTTTACGGCGATACCGAAGCGCATAGGCGGTTTACGGCACTTCGCGCCTTTGAGGATATAGGGTATTGTGCCTACGTAAGAAAGCAAATTTGGGATAACGAAATAACTCAAATGGGGTATAAATACGAGGATACTAAAGTCCAGAAGGGCGAGGTTAGTGAACGGGTAGAACAGCTACTAAATTGGTATATGGCTAAAAATTTTCCTGAGATAACCGGGATGTATGAAATTGAAAATTGTTATTTGCCTTGGTGTAGAATGTTTGAGGTTGGTTTGATTATTAAACAAAAATAGATTGTGCCGTCAAAACGAGTATGGCATCTAAAAGAACTATTAGGCTTTAAAAAAGGCTATGCCACAAAAAGCGACTGATAAACTACCGTTTATTTACGGCGTAAGAGCTTGTTATTTGCAAATTTTTGCAATCCCTATTACCAACAAGGTAACTCCCTTGCAAAAATTCACAAACGTCTTTATACTTGCATCTAAACCGTATTTTAGGCTTTATATTAATTATTTTTCTTAATTTTGAAAAATCAGTCATTGTTTGTGCCATCGTCTTAAGTAAAAGGAGTAAATTATATATGGACGTAAAAAAGATTAAGGATTTGCAAAAATTTTATCACGAAACACTTTTTAACGACGTTTTGCCTTTTTGGCTTAATTCCGACTTAATAGACAAAGAGTACGGCGGATTTATCACCAGTGTTGACAGGCAGGGAAAATCTTATAACAGCGATAAAAGCGTGTGGTTTCAAGGTAGGTGTCTTTGGACCTTTTCAAAACTCTGCAATACTTACGGTGTGAAGGAAGAGTGGGTGCGCGCGGCAGAAAGCGGTGCTCGTTTTATCAAGCAGCACTGTATCGATAGTGATGGAAGAATGTTTTTCACGGTAACGCGAGAGGGTAAACCATTAAGAAAACGCCGTTATTTTTTCTCCGAAAGCTTTTTGGTTGTGGGATTTGCCGAATACTACTTGCTAACTAAAAACGCAGCAGATCTTGATTTAGCAGTAAAATATTTCGATTTTATGTGGAATATGTATTGCAATCCCGAAAGCGATCCCTTTAAAATAACCCCTAAGGAAAACGCTGAAATCCGTTCGTTACGTTCAAATGCAAACCCAATGGTTTTGGTCAGCTGTGCGCAAACTCTTAAAAGAATTACAAAAAAAGATGAGTATTACGACGGTATTATAAATAAAATTATCGACGATATGTTGGGCTTGCACTATAAGGAAAACTTAAAGTGCGTTTTAGAAACGGTCTATACAGACGGCAGTATTTTGGATAATCCCGTTGGCAGGACCGTAAATCCCGGGCATTCAATAGAAAACTCGTGGTTTTTAATGAACTACGCTATGCAAACTAATAATAAAGAATTGCTTAAAAAGGCGTTAAACGTGCTGGATTGGTCGCTTGACATTGGCTGGGATAAAGATTTTGGTGGAATATATTATTTCCGCGACGCGTATGGCAGACCTTGCGAGCAGTTAGAACACGATATGAAACTTTGGTGGGTGCATAACGAAGCTTTAATAGCAACGTTGGTGGCGTTAAACCAAACGGAAGATAAAAAATACGAGGCGTGGTATGATAAATTGCATGACTATGCGTTTGGTCATTTTTGCGATCACGAGCATGGGGAATGGTTTGGTTATTTGCATCGTGACGGCACGGTATCCCACGAGCAAAAGGGCTCGCTTTGGAAGGGCCCGTATCACCTTTTGCGCTGTTTAATTTTATGCGATAGTCTTCTAACTGCTTGGGCTAACGGCGAAAAACTGCCTGCACTATTATAAAAATTTGCCGTTGTTTTAAGGTGACTCGTATTAAGGCTAACAGCTTTTAAAATTTTTAAAAAACAAAAAAAACGCGCAATAGGTCGATTAACGGTATAAAAAACTTATAAAAAAACCAGCAAGTTGCAAACTCGCTGGTTTTTTTTGTTTATATATTTTAGTATTCTTGTAGCCCTAAAAAATAATCTGCAGACATATTAAAGGCTATTGCCATACTTTTAAGTGTGTCATATCCCGGTTTTGCTTTGCCTTTTAACCATTCGCTTACTTGGCTTTGTTTTACGCCTATAATCTTTGCGAAAGCCACGCTCGTATCTAAGGCTTATTTACATAAGTTTAAAGCTTTACAATAAATCAACAAAAAAAGGCTATAATGCGAGTTAATCGCGCTATAGCCTTACTTTTTTATAAATATTAACAAAAAAACACCCCTTTGCCTAAAAAAGGTAAGGGGTGTTTTGTTTTATGTAATTAGTCTTTTCTGTTTAAAATGGTGATGTCTAGGTCAACGCCGTAGTTGCCGTCTTTACCCTTAGAAACGGTAATCTTTCCGCTCTTGGGGTCTTTGGTAATAGTCTTGCATTTACCGCCTGTTATAAGACCGCAAAGGTCAAAGCTGTATTTATCCATATCTTGAAGGTAAGGGATAACCTGTTCAGCAGCTTCTGCCGTTAAGTAACCAATGTGGTGTAAGCCGTTGCCTGTCCAGTCGAATACGTAAACTTTAACCTTGTTGCCGTCAAGTAATAAGCCCATCTTCTTGAACTCTTGTTCGGCTAATTCGTAAATGGTGTCGTTTTCATATTCTTCTTTAATTTCACTCATCTTTAAGCCGTCGTATTTATCAAGGTAGCCAAGCTTTAAACCTTCTTTGATTTCGGCTTCTAAAATGTTTTTAACCTTAATACCTTCGTCGTTTTTCTTGTTTTCAACGTCGATAGTGCAGGTGGTTTCAAAAATAACGTCCTTGGGTACGTAAATAAGCTTTCTTGCGCGCTTGGTTGCCATTCTGGGAAGAATTTCTTCGGCATCCTTTGCGTTCGTTAACTTAAAGCCCTTTTCTTCAACGGGAGCAGGCTCTTCTTTAGCTTCTTCAGCGCATTCTTCTGCGGGTGCTTCAACAGGCGCGGGTTCTTCTACTTTTGCCTCTTCTTCAGCCTTAGCCTTAGCTTCAGCCTCCGCTTTAAGTCTAGCTTCTTCTTCAGCTTTAGCTTTTGCTTCAGCTTCCGCTTTTAATCTAGCTTCTTCTTCAGCCTTAGCCTTTGCTTCAGCCTCCGCTTTTAATCTAGCTTCTTCTTCAGCTTTAGCCTTTGCTTCAGCCTCTGCTTTTAATCTAGCTTCCTCTTCAGCCTTAGCCTTTGCTTCAGCCTCTGCTTTTAATCTAGCTTCTTCTTCAGCCTTAGCCTTAGCTTCAGCTTCTGCTTTTAGTCTAGCTTCTTCCTCAGCTTTAGCCTTAGCCTCAGCTTCTGCTTTTAATCTAGCTTCTTCCTCGGCCTTAGCCTTAGCCTCAGCTTCTGCTTTTAATCTAGCTTCTTCCTCGGCCTTAGCTTTTGCTTCAGCTTCTGCTTTTAATCTAGCTTCCTCTTCAGCTTTAGCCTTAGCTTCAGCTTCTGCTTTTAATCTAGCTTCCTCTTCAGCTTTAGCCTTAGCTTCAGCTTCTGCTTTTAATCTAGCTTC
>SVHG01000015.1:0-8112 GCA_015055965.1 Clostridiales bacterium | reverse complement strand
GCTTCAGCTTCTGCTTTTAATCTAGCTTCCTCTTCAGCTTTAGCCTTAGCTTCAGCTTCTGCTTTTAATCTAGCTTCTTCTTCAGCTTTAGCTTTTGCTTCAGCTTCTGCTTTTAATCTAGCCTCTTCTTCAGCCTTAGCCTTTGCTTCAGCTTCTGCTTTTAGTCTAGCTTCTTCTTCAGCTTTAGCTAATTCTGCGGATTGATCTACCGGTTGTTCTTCGGCGATTCCTAAAATTTCTGCCTTATAAAAACAAGCAAGGTGACAATTTTCACAGGTAATACCAAGCGATTTGCACTTTGCTAATTTACGCTTTTTGCTACGGTCGGTTGCAACGTGATTGTTCTTGTTGAAATTGCTCATATCGAAATCTCCTTTTTAAGAGAAAATAAATTTCTTAAACGCGCTAAAGTCTTATTTAATAAGACTTCATTAACGGGCTATAATTTAAGTGTTATTATTATACATTATAATATAAATATTGTCAATTGCATTTTGCAAAAAGCTTAATATTTTATTTTTTGTATTGTTATTTTATTTTTTAAGATAAAAAGCAGTAAAAGCTGGCAAAAGATGGTAATTGTTAACTTTGCTTTTTACGCGGTTGACTTTTTTTTGCTATTGCTTTATTATATATAGTGTTATGAGTAAAAAACGAGTTGTTATTGGAATGAGCGGTGGGGTAGATAGCTCCGTTGCCGCGCTATTATTAAAGGAACAGGGCTATGAGGTAATAGGTCTGTTTATGAATAACTGGGAAGAGCAGGATGAAAACGGATGCTGTACCTCAGAGCAGGACTTCGCAGACGTTCGTAGGGTTTGTGATAAAATAGGCATACCGTATTATTCCGTTAATTTTGCCAAAGAGTACGTAGATAGGGTTTTTTCTTACTTTTTAGAAGAATATTCTTTAGGTAGAACCCCTAATCCGGATGTGCTTTGTAACCGCGAAATAAAGTTCGGCCCGTTTAAGGAATACGCGTTAAGCATGGGCGCAGATTATATTGCAACCGGGCATTATTGCAAAATTGCTCACGAAAACGGCGTGCATTATCTTCTTAAGGCAAAGGACCAAAATAAGGACCAAACATACTTTTTAAACCAGCTTTCACAAAGTCAGTTAGAGGGGGTTTTATTTCCTTTGGCAGACCTTGATAAAAGCGAGGTTAGAAAAATCGCTGAAGAAAATGGACTTTATACCGCAACCAAAAAGGATTCAACGGGTATTTGCTTTATCGGCGAAAGAAATTTCCGCGAGTTTCTAATGAAATATATTCCAGCAAAGCCGGGTAATATTATGACTTACGACGGTCGCATTTTGGGCAAGCACCACGGGCTCATGTATTATACCATAGGTCAAAGAAAGGGGCTTGATATAGGCGGTCAAAAGGGTGACGAGGGTAGATGGTTCGTTATAGAAAAGGACCTTAAAAATAACGTTTTATACGTTGCTCACGGTATGGAAGAAAAGCTTTATTCTAAAGGGCTTTATATGAAGGAGTTTAACTTTATTCCCCAAAAGCCAAACGCTGTTTCCTTTAAGTGTACCGGTAAGTTCCGTTACCGCCAGTCAGAGCAGGGCGTTACCGTTACCTTTATAGAAAAAACACAAGAAGGTTACACTATTAGGGTGGATTTTGATGAGCCTCAACGCGCTATTACTGAAGGCCAGTACTGCGTTTTATACGACGGTGAAAAGTGTATAGGTGGTGGCGTTATAGAGGGCGTGATTTTTTAAAATAAGCCTTATATACTTCGCATTTGTCACAAAAACTACATTTTTACGTCGGTTACGTACGCCAAGTACGCGCCCTCGTAAAATACTCGTTGTTTGTGACAACTGCTCGCATCTAAGGCTTATTTAGTGCCATAGCTATTAGCTTTTGTGTGTGATTAATTTTATTATAGAAGCGAAGCCTTGCGCTTGCCCTCGGTCATGTACGGCAAGGTAAACTCCCTTCAGTCAATGCTCGGTTTCACCACTCTAACTCGCAATTGAAGCTTATTTTTCCATAGCCATTAGCTTTGCTTTTGTCACTCTGGAATTTTCGCTTGCGGAAATGATAGAGTCTAAAAAAGTTGCTTTAACTGGGGTGGGTAGAGATTCTATCGCTAACGCTCCAGAATGACACGAAAAAGTTTTTGCGGTAGCAAAACATCATTTGAGTATCACTCAAACATCATTGCGTAAGCCACGCTCGCATCTAAGGCTTATTTTACGTGATATAGCCATTGGATTAATAGTTATCAATATGGTGTTAATCGCGCTATAGGGCCACTTTTTAAAGGAAAAATGTTATGTTAATAGATATGCACGCGCATTCTTCGGGCATTAGCAGATGCTGTTTAATTGATGCTAAAGCCGTTGTAGAAGAAGCTGTAAAGGTTGGTTTAGATGGGATAGTGCTTACTAACCATTACGTAGAATATTACGCTAAAAATAAAGATTATTTAGGGCTTGCAAACCGCTACGTAGAAGAGTTTTATTATGCAAAAAAGTGTGGCGACGAAATAGGTTGCAAGGTGTTTTTTGGTATAGAAGTTACGATGGAAGTTGAAGGCTTTCCCCATCTTCTTATATACGGTGTAAATCCGCAATTTATTTTAGAGCATCCGCAAATCGTTTTCTATTCGCAAGAAAAGTTATACAAAGCGGTTAAAAGCGCAGGCGGTGTACTAGTTCAAGCTCATCCCTTTCGTAAAAATGAAAACAAGCTTTTAAATCTTGACCTTTTAGACGGGGTAGAAATTAATTGCCATCCGCTGTATGAAGGCACTCATCTTGATAGGTTAAAAAAGATAGCAGAAAGTAAGAATTTTCTTTTAACGTGCGGTGGGGATTATCACGCTGATACGCACAGGGTAAAGTGTGGTATGTATTTACCTGATTGGTTACAAAACGGCGTAGACGTAGGCTCGTATTTATTACAAACAAAAGAATGTAGATTATGCGTTCAAGGGGTTGGCGAGCTTTCGGTAAAGGAAGTAATTCATAGTATAAAACACAGTTAAAGAAAAAAGCAAAAAGTGCGTTAATCGCGCTATAGACCGACTTTTTTAATTTAAAATAAACAAAAACGGCGTTTTTTAAGTAAAAAATACGCCGTTTTTTTGTTTAGTGCTTTTCAAAATCAAAGCTGATTTTTCCGTCCTTTTCAAGTTTTAGTCTGCTTTCAAATTCCTTGTTTTGTTTAGATGTAAATTTAAGCTTATCGGTAAAGCCTGTTTCAAGTAGCTTTTGCGCATGCGCTTTACCTATTTGCGTTCCTAAAATTTTAAAATTAATTCTAAATTCGCAACCGTCGGTAAAGCCTAAGCATCCGTAAGAAAATCTGCCTTTAACAACATCCTTACCGCATAACGGACAAACGCCTATTTTTTCGCCGTAAATACCCGTTTCGTTTTCGGTAGAGCAGTTAAAGACCTCGGCTATTTCCCTTTTTGCAATTTCAACGCTATCTTCAACGGTAATCTCTCCGCGGTAAACCTGCTTAAGCGCCTGACCTAGCTGGCTAGTCTTATATTTATCCATAGAGATATTCATATCAATCAGCTGTTCAATTAAATATTTTCCGCCCTTTTCAATACGGTAAACGTCTTTATTTAAAGATATATATTTGCTCTTTTTAGCGTTGTCTATAATACCCGTTCGGGTTGCCTCCGTGCCAAGCTCAAGTCCTTTAAAAATGGCCTTATACTCTTCGTCGTCGTTTTCGTCGGAAAGAGCTTTGTCTTCCTTAAAAGGATTTTTAAGATAATTATTCAGCGTTTCAATGGTGTAGTGCTTTGGCGGTTGAGTTTGCTTTTCTTCGGGCTTAAAGTTAACGTTAATTTTATCGCCAACGTTTAAGCTTGGTAAAATTTTATCCTTTTTGTCCCCGCCGTCAAACTTAGTCCAGCCGGGCGTAACGATAATAGATCCCTTTAACGTATAATCTTCCTTACCGCCCAAAGAAATTGTAAGCTCGCTCTTTTCAACAACGCAATCCTCGCTACAGAACACCGCAACGAATCTGCGAAGAATGGTAGAGTATACTAGAGCTTCTTCCTCGCTTAAATCTTCCTTTTTGGGAATTTTGTAGGTGGGGGTTAAGGCGGAGTGAGATTCAATTTTAGAGTCGTCAAAAATAGTTTTCTTATCTTTAAAGGTAACGGGGTAGCCAAGCTTTTTTACGCCCGCTAAAATTTCTTTAATTTTTTCCTTTTCGTTGGTGGCTAAATATTCAGAGTTGGTTCTGGGGTAGCTTATAAATCCGCGCTCGTATAGCTTTTGCGCAATAGCAAGGCTCTTTTCCATAGACATCTTATATTTTTTACCAAGCAGGTTTTGTAGCTTGGTAAGCGAATATAATTTTCCGGGGTTTAAAATTTCCTTTTTTGCCTTTTTATCGGTTACTATCGCGTCAAGCTTATTCATTCTTTCGCAACAAATTTCCGCCTTGTGTTTTTCATCTTTTGAAAATTTGTATTTAGAAACAAGCTCTATTTCTTCGCCGTTGGTAATAGCCTTAGAAACTAACGCGTAATAAATTTCCGGAACGAATTCTTCAATTTCCTTATCGCGATCGTAAATTGCCTTAACTATGGGAACAATAACTCTTCCAACTCTAAGCAAAGTTCCCGCCTTTATGGTTGCGTATCTGGTTAGGTTAACGCCGTAAAGCCAATCTATATAGGTGCGCGAAAAGCCTTCGTTGGCTAAATTTTGGTAATAGCTTTCTTCCTTCATTTCAGAAAGAGCCTTTCTCACGGTCTTTGGAGTTTGGTCGGGTAGCCAAAGTCTGTAAAATGGCTTTGGGGATTTAAGAGCGTTTTCCACGCAAAGTCTAATAATTATTTCGCCCTCTCTGTCGCTATCGCCTGCGTTAACTATTTTATTAACGTCGCTACGGTTTAACAGGGCTTTAATGGTTTCAAACTGAGTGGTAACTCCCTTATCTGGTTTGCCGTTGTCGCCGTTTTTAAGCTTGAACTTAAATTTTTGCGGGAAACAGGGTAAATTATCAAGCGACCACTTTTTGTTTTTTTCTTCCTTGGTGTAATCCTCAACGTCGCAAAGAGAAAATAAATGCCCAAAAGCCCAGGTAACTATATATTCGTCATTTTCAAAATAACCGTTTTTCTTTTTCATTTCGCCAATGCCGGCAACGATATTTCGCGCAAGACTTGGCTTTTCTGCAATAATAGCTATCATATTTATATATTAACATTAAAGAGTAAAAAAGTCAATCAAGAAATAGCTAAAGGTATTTTAAAAAATCAAGCGTTTTATAAGTTAAATAAATTAATGCGCGCGCGACATATATATTATATAATATAATAGGGACGTGTAAAAAGCCTTGGGGATAAGCGATCAATATAGATATTGCAAAAACAACCGTTTTTATTATTTAGAAAGGTAAAAATAAGGTAGCAGCTTATTAATTGTGGATAACTGCAGAAATTAAAATAAAAAATAGTGTTTTTTGCAGCTTGTAAACCACAATATATAGTATTAAAAAAATTTTTTTAAAAAATTTGTAAAAATGGGTAAAAAACCGTTGACTTTTTTTGCAAAATGTAGTTTAATAGGCAAGCATCATTTATAACGCAGCTGTTAAAGGCGTGCAAAAAGTGTGAAATTAAGGCGAGTAAAAATAAAGTTAAAAAACTTTTAAAATCGCTGAAAAAATGCTTGACAATTATCTTTAAATATGGTTTAATAGACAAGCATCAAAAATACGCACGGGTTATTTTGGAAACAAAATAACGGGCAAAAACAAACGAAAAAAATTTTTTAAAAATTTTTAAAAAATATATGAAAAACGTTTGACACGGCCTATAATAGTGTGATATAATGCATAGGCTGTCTGATTGAGGCAGCACTCGCCGAACGGTAGTTCGGTTCAAGTAGATTAAAAATAGAATAGAAGGAAATGACATTAGTACAAATGATTTTGTAATAATAAAGTTTCTGTCAATTTTAAATTGAGTACATTATGTACCTAAAAACAGTCAGCAAAAACGAAAAACGTTAGAGCTGTTGCATTCGTAAGAATGCAGCTTTAAAGATATTAAACTTAAGAGTTTGATTCTGGCTCAGGACGAACGCTGGCGGCGTGCTTAACACATGCAAGTCGAACGAGCATTGGGAGCTTGCTCCTAATGTTAGTGGCGGACGGGTGAGTAACGCGTGAGCAATCTGCCTTCAACAGGGGAATACCTCAGAGAAATCTGAGCTAATACCGCATAATATCCTTTAGGGGCATCCCTTTAGGATCAAAGATTTTATCGGTTGAAGATGAGCTCGCGTCCCATTAGATAGTTGGTGAGGTAACGGCCCACCAAGTCGACGATGGGTAGCCGACCTGAGAGGGTGATCGGCCACATTGGAACTGAGAAACGGTCCAGACTCCTACGGGAGGCAGCAGTGGGGAATATTGGGCAATGGAGGCAACTCTGACCCAGCAACGCCGCGTGAATGATGAAGGTCTTCGGATTGTAAAGTTCTGTGATGGGGGACGAAGAAAGTGACGGTACCCCAATAGCAAGCCACGGCTAACTACGTGCCAGCAGCCGCGGTAATACGTAGGTGGCAAGCGTTGTCCGGAATGACTGGGCGTAAAGGGTGCGTAGGTGGTTGATCAAGTTAGTAGTGAAATTCCGGGGCTTAACCTCGGCGCTACTACTAAGACTGACCGACTTGAGTGCAGGAGAGGTAAGCGGAATTCCTAGTGTAGCGGTGGAATGCGTAGATATTAGGAGGAACACCAGTGGCGAAAGCGGCTTGCTGGCCTGTAACTGACACTGAAGCACGAAAGCGTGGGGAGCAAACAGGATTAGATACCCTGGTAGTCCACGCCGTAAACGATGAATACTAGGTATGGGAGGTATCGACTCCTTCCGTGCCGCAGCTAACGCAATAAGTATTCCGCCTGGGGAGTACGGCCGCAAGGTTGAAACTCAAAGAAATTGACGGGGACCCGCACAAGCAGCGGAGCATGGGGTTTAATTCGACGCAACGCGAAAAACCTTACCAGGCCTTGACATCCTTTGACCGCCTAAGAGATTAGGTTTCTCTAGCAATAGAGCAGAGAGACAGGTGGTGCATGGTTGTCGTCAGCTCGTGTCGTGAGATGTTCGGTTAAGTCCGACAACGAGCGCAACCCTTGTATACAGTTGCCAATATTAAGTTAGGAACTCTGTATAAACTGCCGTGGATAACACGGAGGAAGGTGGGGATGACGTCAAATCATCACGCCCCTTACGGCCTGGGCTACACCCGTGCTACAATGGCTATTACAAAGAGCAGCTAAACAGTAATGTCATGCGAATCTCAAAAAGATAGTCTCAGTTCAGATTGTGGGCTGCAACTCGCCCACATGAAGTAGGAGTTGCTAGTAATCCCAAATCAGCATGTTGGGGTGAATGCGTTCCCGGGTCTTGTACACACCGCCCGTCACGCCATGGGAGTTGGGAGTGCCCGAAGTCAATGACCTAACCCGCAAGGGAAGGAGTTGCCTAAGGTAATACCAATGACTGGGGTGAAGTCGTAACAAGGTAGCCGTATCGGAAGGTGCGGCTGGATCACCTCCTTTTAGGGAGAAACGTTCAACAGCGAAACTGATGAACAAAATCCTAGTCGATACAGAAATTTATCGTTTCCTTCTTATTCGTTTTTAATACAAAGAGTGCTCCGTATATTGCGGAGCACTTGTTATGTTAACAATCTTACGAAATTTTAAGTAATTTTTGTAAATAATATAAAAATGCTTGACATCTAGTAAGTTATTTGATAAAATAGCAAAGCACAAAAACACCGCAAGGGGTTTTATTGTGTTATATGGGGGTATAGCTCAGTTGGTAGAGCACCTGCCTTGCAAGCAGGGGGTCAGCGGTTCGACCCCGCTTATCTCCACCAATACGGGCTTATAGCTCAGCTGGTTAGAGCACCCGCCTGATAAGCGGGAGGTCGATGGTCCGAGTCCATTTAAGCCCACCAAGTCGTAAGACATACGGCTATATGAACAGACCTAAAGCAACGCTATAAAGTCTGAAAAACGCCAACGGTTGTTGGCAAATGAAGATTGACAACTGCATAGAGCATTAGAAGTAAAAACTTTTAATGAACATT
>SVHG01000014.1 GCA_015055965.1 Clostridiales bacterium | reverse complement strand
ATACCAATTAAAGGGAAACTCTTAACGTAGGCTTTTTTTAAACGTGATTTAGAATATAGCCCAAAACGTAACGATAAGTAGAACAGTATAAATTAAAAAATTTTAAAACCAATTACCGCCCAAAAGGCGGAAAAAAATATTAGGTTTGGAGGCAAAAAATGAAAAAATTACTCACATTGTTACTCGTAGTAGTTCTTTCTATGACAGCTTTCATTGGTTGTAAGGACGAAGAAACAAGCTCAACCAGTGAAGGTCCTGCAGTAGAAATTACTCTAAACAAAACGGAAGTTGTTCTTGCCATTGGCGAACAGTTCGCTTTAGAAGCAGAAGTTAAAAATTCTGAAGAAAGCGTTACTTGGGCATCTTCTAACGCAAGCGTTGTTAAGGTAAACAAGTTCGGTATGCTTCAAGCATTAGCTTTAGGTAATGCTGATATTACCGCAACTATCGGTTCAACCGTTGCAACCTGTAAGGTTTCAGTTAATCCCTTATTAACTGCAGACGTAGAAAGCGTAACTCTAGTTGCTCCCGTAGAAGGCGTTGATCTTGGCGACTTAACCAGCAAGAAGGTTTCTTTCACAGCTAACCCTGAACTTGCTGCCGGCGAAGAACTAACCGTTGTTTCTTCTGATCCTGCTATCGCAGTTTATGAAGAAGTTGAATTAGCAGACGGAACTAGCGAATTAAGAATCGTTGCTAAGGCTCAAGGCTCAGCTGTTATTACCGCTACTGCTCCTAACGGCGCAAAGGCAGAAATCGCAGTTTCAGTTCAATCTCTTAACACTGCTCCCACCGCTTTAACCTTCGAAATCACTACCGAAGTAGCTGTTCCCGAATGGTGTGGCGTATTCCTAGCAGGTACTTTATCTGCATGGGGTCCTGCAGACGGCTTTGAACTTACAAGAATTGATGACACTCACTTCAAAGGCACTTTCACTTTTGACTTCAGTGAAGTTGGCGATGCTGCTCGTAATGCAGAATACAAATTCATCCTTTCTTCTAAGTTAGATAACGGTGACGGCACTTTCACTTACGGTGCAGATACCGGTTGGGAAAGAGTAAACGGAAGTAACGTTGATAACAGAAAGATCTTCGTTAACAACGACGAAACTATCGCTTTAGAAGGTGTCGTATTCCAAAGCGTTCCTGCTAACCCCGTTAAGCCCGACATCACCAACCACATCAACATCACTTTAGTATTCACCGCTCCCGTTGAACACTCTGTTCACCTAATTGGACCTTTCTGCAATTGGGAAACTGATAAGACTCCTGCATTCACCACAACCGACAACCTAACCTTCAACTTAAGCGTTGATTACGTAGGTAAGGCTGACACCTTTTTATGTAAGATTAAAGACGGTACCGATGATTGGACTTGGAACTACGGTTCAACTGACGGTATCACCTGGACTACAGGTGGCGAGAACTACGCGCTTCCCTTAACCGGTGAGGTAGATGCTAACAACGAAAGAGTCGTTAACGTTACTTGGAACATCAACAACGGTAGCGCAGATGCAATCGAATACACCAATGAAGTTACCATTAACGTAACCTTTGCTAACGAAGTTACTCACGACGTATATCTAGTTGGCGGTGTAAACGGTTGGACAAACGGTGATGCTAATTGGAAGTTCGCAACTAGCGATAACAAGACCTTTACCATTACTTTCACTTACGTAAGCAAGGATGCAAGCGTTGACGTTAAGATTACCGACGGCGACTGGAATGCTCCTTTTAACTACGGTATGGATGACGAAGGCAATTGGTTAGAAGATTCAAGCAAAAACTTTAATCTTTCTTTAGAAGGTACCGTTGACGGAACTACCAGAACTGTCGTTCACAACTTCACTATCAACAACTAATTGTAATTTAAGATTAAAAAACGATTTGTAGTGGGGGAGGGAAATCCCTCTCCCACAAAAAAACTTATATTTTAACGGCTAAGCCGTAATTATTCATACTAATAAACACAGTGCAAAAGGAGAGGAAAATGGGTAAAAGATTTTCTTTAGCAATACTTTTAATTGCGGTTTTATCTATCTCACTTTTCGGTTCGTCTATTACCTCATCCAGAGTTTATGCATCAAATACGGTGAGCTTAACCTTCCACTATCACCGCTACGGCGGGGATTATTCCAGCTGGGATATTTGGGTTTGGGAGGACGGTAAAGACGGTGCAGGTCTTGCCTTTACCTCTTCAGATGATTTTGGTAAGATTGCCACGATAGACGTTCCAGCAAATTCTAAAATAGGATTTATTGTTCGCAAAGGAAATTGGGCAGAAAAAGACGTCTCTGCCGACAGATTCATTCAAGTAGGCGATACAGATAAAGAAGTATGGCTTATTCAGGGGGATTCGGTTATTTATAATTCATTGGAAAGCGCCGATATTAGTCCTAAATTTTTATCGGCATCATTTAAGAATGCAACTACCGTTACGGCAAAGGTAACCGCTCCCGTTACGGCAGAAAACAATAACTTCGTGCTTTTATCCGGCGGTGAAGTAATAGCTACCACCAATACCACGAAGGTAGGTGCAACAACCGTTAACTTAACTATGAGTGAAGGTGTTGATTACACTAAATCTTACGCTATTCATTCAGACTATTACGGAGATTGCAATCTATCTATGGAAAACTTATTTGGAACTAAGGATTTTGAAAGCGTGTACGCTTATAACGGTGAGTTGGGCGCGCTTTATAGCAAAACTCAAACAACTTTCCGCGTATGGAGTCCATTTGCTAAATCAGTTTGCGTAAACCTTTATGCAACCGGTAGTGACGGTGAGTTAAATAGCGCTAACCTTGGTCAGCACGAAATGGATAAGAAGGAAAACGGCGTTTGGGAAAAGACGGTTACAGGCGATTTAAACGGCGTTTACTATACTTATTCCGTAGACGTTAACGGTATGCTTAACGAAGCTGTAGACCCATATGCTAAGGCAGTTGGCGTAAACGGCGCACGCGGTATGGTTATAGATTTAGACTCAACCGACCCAGAAGGTTGGGATAAGGATACCTTTATTACCCGTGATAAATTAGACAGTATCGTTTACGAAGCACACGTTCGTGACTTAACTATTGATTCTTCAAGCGGTGTAAGTGAAGCAAACAGAGGTAAATTCTTAGGTCTTACCGAAACGGGTACTAAGAACGCTCACGGTTATTCAACCGCGCTAGATCACTTAAAAGAACTTGGAATTACAGAAATTCATATTCTTCCCATGTTCGACTATTCTTCTGTTAACGAAGCTTCTACCGAGCCTCAGTTTAACTGGGGTTACGATCCCTTAAACTATAACGTACCTGAAGGTAGTTATTCAACCAATCCCTATAACGG
The DNA here is from genome assembly GCA_015055965.1 of Clostridiales bacterium. Lineage (GTDB taxonomy): Bacteria > Bacillota > Clostridia > Christensenellales > Borkfalkiaceae > HGM11416. The sequence continues at coordinate 57,329 of SVHG01000014.1, read as the reverse complement.
AGAGGTTAGAATTAACGAGCTTAAGCAAATGGTTATGGCACTTCACAATGCGGGTATTCGTGTTGTAATGGACGTTGTTTATAACCATACTTCAAAAACGGCAGACAGTAACTTTAGCTTAATCGTTCCCGGTTATTATTACCGTATGGCAAACGGAAGCTTCTTAAACGGTAGCGGTTGCGGAAATGAAACAGCAAGCGAACGCGCTATGTACCGCAAGTTTATGATTGATTCCGTTAAATATTGGGCTACTGAATACCATATTGACGGTTTCCGTTTTGACCTTATGGGGCTTCACGATATAGAAACTATGAATTTATTATCTGCAGAGCTTCACAAGATTAACCCCAGCGTACTGTTATACGGTGAAGGTTGGAATGCAGGCACGTCAGGACTTGCAGATACTAAAGCGGCCTTAAAGAAAAACGCTTCTAAGTTAAGCGGAATAGCAGTCTTCTCTGATGATATTAGAGATGCTATTAAGGGTAGCGTGTTTACCGCTACGGATAAGGGCTTCGTTTCCGGTAAGAGCGGATGTGAACAAGGCATTCTATTCGGTGTGTTCGGTGCAACCAAGACTATTGGCGGAAGCGTTGCTTGGGCAAACGCACCGGCAAAAACAATAACTTATGCAAGCGCTCACGATAATCTAACTCTATTCGATAAGATTGCATCATCTTCAAATGCAAGCTTAAGTGATAGAATTAAAATGAATAGATTATCTGCTGCAATAGTTTACACCTCGCAGGGTATACCCTTCATTCACGCGGGTGAAGAACTATTAAGAACCAAGGTTAAAGAGGACGGCACCTTTGATGAAAACAGTTACAAGTCCTCTGATGCTGTAAACTCTATTAAATGGAATACCAAAAACGACGGCGATTATATGACTACTATGAATTACTACAAGGGATTAATCGCTATGCGTAAGGCATTCCCTGAATTTAAGTTTGAAACTAAGGAACAAATTAGCTTTAACATTTGGGAAATGCAGGCTTCAAACGGTGTTGTTGCTTATTACATTGAAAGCAACGGAAGAGACGTTATCGTAATTTATAACTCTAATCCCACCGCTAAAACGATAGATTTAGGCATTGATACCACTTACGATATTTACGTTGAAGGTGATTTTGCAAGTGATAGCGTTATTAACCAATTTACCGGTGACGCTTATGAAATTGCACCTATCTCTGCAACCGTTATGGTAAGAAATACGGCTACTCCCCCCGTTGATTCTACAGATTCAACTCAAAATTCAGTAGAGGAAGAAAAGGGCTGTAAGGGTAGCGTAACTGCACCTGTGGCATCTGCTTTATTGCTTGGTGCAAGCGCTTTAATAATTAAGAAAAAGAAAAAATAAAATATAAGGAGAAAATTATGAAGAAATTTTTAACCAAAGTTTTAGGTATTGCTTTAAGTGCAATTACCGTGCTAGGCGTTGCTGCTTGCGACGAAAACAAAGACTCTACCGGCGGAAAGGAATCCGGCGAAAAGAATCCTCCCATCGAGCTTTTAGTTTGGGGCGCTCAAGACGACCAATTTATGCTTGGTGAAATGGCTGCTGCATACGAAGCTGCTAACCCCGATAAAACCTACAACTTTAAGTTTGGTGTTGTTGGCGAACCCGACGTTATAAGCAAGCTTTCAACCGATATTGCTACCTCTGCGGACGTATTCTCTTTCCCCAGTGACCAACTTCGCGATATGGTTAACCAAGGTATGCTTTACGAAGTACCTTCTAACCTTGCCGGCGCTCTTGCTCAAGCAAATACCCCTGCTTCTATGACGGCAGTTAGCTTAAACGATAAGGTTTACGGCTTCCCCTCAACTGCAGATAACACCTACTTCTTATTCTATGATGACAGAGTATTAAACGAACAAGACGTTCAAACTATGGACGGTATCTTAAGTAAAGTTTCTGCTAGCCAAAGATTCTTTATGGATATCTCTAACGGTTGGTATCTTGCTTCATTCTTCCTAACCGCTGGCGGTACTATGGAAGTTTCTGAAGATGGCAAGCAAATTCTTAACGGTTGGGCAACCGATGATGCTATTGCAGCTGCAAACGTTGCTAACGGTATTGCTAGTCACGCTGGTTTTGTTACCGGTGACGATGAAGTTTTAAAGACCGGTTTTAGCGACGGTTCTATCGTTTGCGGTGTTACCGGTATTTGGAATAAGGACTTCATTGAAAAAGCTTTAGACGGACACCTTAAGTTTGCTAAGCTTCCCACCATTAAGATTGGCGAAGAAGAAAAACAAATGATTTCTTTCGGCGGTTTCAAGGCTATAGGCGTTAACAAGACCACCAAAAACCCCGTTGAAGCTATGAAGTTTGCTCAATTCATCACTAACTATGAAAACCAAATGATGCGTTATGAAGTTCGTGGCTTTGCTCCTACCAACGTTCAAGCTGCTGCTAACGAAAAGATTTTAAACGATAAGGCAATTGCTGCATTATCACTTCAAATGCAATATTCATATCCTCAAACTAACGTAATTTCTACCTTCTGGACTCCTGCTGAAGCTCTTGGAACAGAAATGGAAAAGAAGACCATTCTAACCTTAGAAGATCTTATTGAACAAGTAGAATTAATGATAGCAACCATCACAGGTTAATTTGTTGTTTTTCAAGGGAGACTGTGAAGTCTCCCTTGTTTTACTTATTTATAACTATTATAGGAGGTTGCGATTATGGCGACTACTACTATAGGAGTAAAAAAGAAAACTAGTTTATTTGCTCAGCTATGGGAATCTATATGCAAGGGTGGGGTTCTAGTTTGGCTTTCTTGCTTATTTATGGGGCTTGGTCTTATTTTAAAAGGTCAGGTTATTAAAGGAATAATTTATTTACTCGTAGAAGTGGCATTCGTGCTATTTATAGTGCTTTTTGCGGGATATTATTTAGGATTATTGGGTTCGCTTGGTACTGTTGCGGAAATTATAGTCGGCTATGAAGAATTCTTTGGCGATTTGATTCCCATTTACGCATACAAGCATAACTCTTTTCAAATATTGCTTTTTAACGTTTTAATTTTTGGCGTTATCTTTTTCTTCGTGTATCTTTGGATGCGCTCTGTTGTGGACTGTTATAAAGCAAAGCTTCGTGCAGATGCAGGTGAGCCACCTATATCCTTTACAAGTGAACTAAAAACTTATTTAAATTCGAATTTCCACGTAACAATATTAGCGTTACCAACAATTGGCGTGCTTGCCTTTACGGTATTTCCGCTTATAACGATGATATTGCTTGCGTTTACTAATTTTGATAGGGCGCATCTTCCCCCTGCAAACCTATTTACTTGGAATGGGTTTAGCATTTTTAAGGAAATTTTTAATTTTGGTGCAACGGGCGCAGTTTCTATTTCTGCTACCTTTACAAGAATACTTATTTGGACCATTATTTGGGCAATTTGCGCTACCTTCTTAAACTATATTTTCGGCATGATTTTGGCTCTTTTAATAAATAAGAAGGGTATTAGATTTAAAAAGATGTGGAGAACGATTTTTGTAACCACGATAGCCGTTCCTCAATTCGTTACCTTGCTTTTAATGAGTAAAATTTTGGCAGATGAAGGTATAGTAAATCAACTTTTAATTCAATGGGGCTTTGAACCTATTAAGTTCTTTACGGGTAGCGGTTTAACCGCAAAAATAACGGTAATAGTTATTAACCTTTGGGTTGGTATTCCATACACTATGTTAATGACAACGGGTATTTTAATGAATATTCCCGCTTCTTTGTACGAAAGCGCAAAAATAGACGGGGCGTCCCCCTTTATTATGTTCGTTAAAATTACTATGCCGTATATGTTATTCGTTACAACCCCTTATCTCATAACTCAATTCATAGGTAACCTTAACAACTTTAACGTAATTTACTTGCTATCGGGCGGAAATCCGCTTACCTCAAGCTTGTACTATGCAGGCGAAACGGACCTTTTAATTACTTGGTTGTATAAGCTTTCATTAAATCAGCAGATGTATAACCTTGCGTCGGCAATAGGTATTTTAATGTTCGTTATTTCCGCTTCATTATCGCTTATTACCTACAATATGTCTGCTTCTGTTAAGAGAGAGGAGGAATTCCAATGAGCGAAAAGACTAAGAGTTTACGTAGAAGCCAAATTGCAAGCAACGTAGCTGTTTATATTATTTTAACAGTTCTTTCAATCATTTGGTTATTGCCTATTGCTTGGCTAATTCTTTCATCCTTTAGATTAGAAGGCGGTGCTTTCGTTAAATACGTTTGGCCTAAGCAATTGGGCTTTGATAACTACGTTAAGTTGTTTACCAATAAGGAAAGAAATTTCGTTTTATGGTGTACCAATACTTTAACGGTTGCAATCTTTTCTTGCATACTGTCTACTTTATTTACGCTTTGTTCATCATTTGCCCTTTCACGTATGCGCTTTAAAATGCGTAAAACAATAATGAATATTGCCTTAATTTTGGGTATGTTCCCCGGTTTTATGAGTATGATTGCAATATATCATATCTTAAAGCTTTTAAACCTTAACCAAAGCCTAGTGGCACTTGTTTTAGTTTATTCGGGCGGGGCAGGACTCAATTACCATATTTGTAAAGGCTTCTTTGATACTATTCCTAAAGAGTTGGATGAAGCTGCTATGATAGACGGCGCAACCAGATTTAGAATTTTTTGGCAAATAACCATTCCGCTATCTAAGCCAATGATTATTTACACCGTTCTTACTTCCTTCCTTGCTCCTTGGACGGACTTCATTTTTGCATCCTTTATTATGCAGGGTAAGAGTGATTTATTCACCGTTTCAGTAGGTCTTTGGTCTATGCTGGAGCGTGAATCTATAAGTGAATGGTATCTTCCCTTCTGTGCCGGCGCAGTTGTAATTTCTATACCTATAACGGCATTGTTCCTATTTATGCAAAAATATTATGCAGAGGGCGTAACTGCAGGCGCAGTTAAAGGTTAAGGTGTTATTATGAAAAAATTTCTATCTTTAATTTTAAGCTTAATTGCTTGTTTTATGCTTTTTAGCTGTGATGATGAAGAATCTTCTTCCACTCCGCCTGTTGTAGATGACGGCGATCCGTACGAATACAAAGAGGTTGTTCACGTTGATGATAACAATCGCGTGTTTTATGAAATTTTCGTTGGTGCTTTTGCTGATAGCAACGGCGACGGAACGGGGGATTTGCGCGGTGTTATAAATAAGCTTGATTATTTAAACGACGGCAATGATGATACTCATGACGATTTGGGAATTACGGGTATTTGGCTTATGCCCATCTGTCCTTCACCAACTTACCATAAGTATGACGTTACCGATTATTATGCAATAGACCCTGCTTATGGCACTATGGCGGACTTTGAAGAGCTTGCAAAAGAGTGTAAAAAAAGGGATATTAAGCTTATCGTAGACCTAGTTTTAAATCATACTTCCTCTCAACATCCTTGGTTTATAGAGTCAAAGGGCGCTAATATGTACGGCACTTCTTCACCTTACAAGGATTGGTACGTGTATTCAAATCAAAAGATAAACGGCTATCATCAAATAGGTACTAATCTTTACTACGAAGGTGTTTTCTGGAGCGGTATGCCCGATCTTAACATGAACAGTGCCTCACTAAGAGAAGAAGTTAAAAAGATTGCCGATTTTTGGATTGAAAAGGGTGCTGAAGGCTTTAGATTGGATGCGGCTAAGCACGTTTACGGAACTATTGATAAAAATATTGAGTTTTGGAAATGGTTTAACGATTATTTGCAAGAAAAGCACGGCGATATCTATACCGTTGCGGAAATTTGGTCCAGCGGTGGCGAAATTAAAATGTATTATGATGCAGGTTTTACTAGCGTGTTTAACTACGTTGCAGGTAATACTACCGGTAAAATCGTTGCTTTATTAAATAGCGGTGCAGGTATTTCTTCACCTGAAAACTTCTCTAAGTGGGTAGTTGAATGGAATAAAGATATTAAGAGTCATAATGCTAATGCTGTGGATTCACCCTTTATCACTAATCACGATAACGATAGAGCATTCGGTGCTCTTCGCCGTAATTTTGATAATGCTAAAATGGCAGCTTTAGTTTATCTTACTATGCCGGGCTCGCCCTTTATCTATTATGGTGAAGAAATAGGTATGCTTGGTTCTGGTATAGATGAAAATAAAAGACTTGCTATGCTTTGGAGCACTTCCGGTAACTGTAAAAACCCTGCTAATGCGGACTGGATGGATCAAATTTGCGATCCTGTAAACTTCCAAGTTGGTGATTATGAATCACTTCTTCACGTTTACCGTATGGCTATTCGTTTAAGAGCGGAAAATCCGGAAATCGGTAGGGGCGAAATGCAGGTAATAAACACCGGTATAAGTGATGTTTGTGCTTGGAAAATAACCTATAACGGTAAGAGTATTGCTCTTGTTCATAATCTTTCATTCTTACAAGAGGATGCAACTTTTACGTTACCCGGCGCAACCTTAAATAATTACGTATCAGTGCTTGACGGAAAGCCCATTGTAAACGGTGATCAGGTTACAGTTCCCGGTTACTGTACCGCAGTTTTTGCACTTAATTAAAACAACTTACAATCAAAAAAACACACCCAAGAAGCTTATTGCGTTCAGGGTGTGTTTTGTTTATTTTTAAAAAGGTTTTGTGTTTTATAGTTATAAAAAACACAATTGCTATTTATTATGAAAGTGCTGATAAAGCAAGCATCCGCTTGCAGTTAATTGCACCAAAATGTGCAATTAACCGACCTATATCGGCACTTTTTTGTATTTTTGTAAACTTTTTTCTTGAAATATTGTAATAAAAAACAGGCAGAATAGTTGAAAAGAAATCACACGATTAGACGCTTATTTGTGGAAAAAGCAAACCAAATGAATTTAACTTACAAGGTGCGTTGCGGAGATGATTAAACGTGTGAAAAGAGATAAAAATTGCATAAAAAATATCTGCATAGCAGAATTGACTGCAAAGAAGAATTTTTTAAAAAATTAGTTACTGTAAAAGAAATGAAAAAGGGATTATCTGAATGAAATAAATATTTGGTAAGTGTCACGGTGAATATTTTTTAGTTGAATTAACTTGAAGAGATTGTGTTGAAATTATTTGATTTTTGTGTGGCAATGTATTATAATATAAAAAAATAGTGGAACTTATTTTTATCAAATTTGGTAAAAAATAAGTATTACGTTACAAAGCGCGGAATAAAAAAAATTATACGCTTGTAATGAAAACGAGTATTGAGAAAGTGTGAGGTTTTTTATAATGCACATCACGTTTTGCAACTTACAATTTGAAATAGAAGACGAGAGAATATATTTGCTTTCTGTTCAAAACGAGAGAAAGATTTTTGCAGAAGTGCAAGTATGCGGAGAAAATAAAGATACGCACATGGGTGTGAAAATGGCGAATTCATCAGAAGGCGCTCGTTTGCGTTTTGTTTCACATACGCAGTTGGAAGATTATTTGGAAATCGTGCAACAATCGGATTTAGTAGAAGTAAAAACAGTTTTTAACGCATACTCAAACGGTTCATTTATGCGAATTTACACGGAAGTGAAAAATGTTGCGGATAAAGAAATTGTTTTGGAAGAAGTGTCCTCTTTTGTTTTGACAGGTTTTAGTGAAAATGGTATTGATGGTGCGGAAGATTTATATTTCACGCGTTTTATTCAAAGTCATCACGCTGAATGTCAACCAAGAAAATTTTCTTTTAAAGATTTGGGTTTATTTTGTGCAAACAATGAAAGCCAAAAACGTATTGCCTTTGCCAATATTGGCAGTTGGTCAACAAAAGAAGAGTTACCGCAGGGCATTATTGAGAACGTTGCTGAAAATAAATGCTTGATGTTCCAAATTGAAAGCAATTCCTCTTGGTATTATGAAATCGCGGACAAACAGGGGGATTATTATTTATACCTTGGCGGAGCAAATTTGCCTTTTGGTGGTTGGAGTAAATCATTAAAAAAGGGTGAGGTTTATCGAACGCCGTCAGTTGCTTTATCGTTTGGCAAGACGTTGAATGACGTCATAGGCGAAATGACTAAATACCGCCGTTACATAGCGGGTAAATGTGAAGCAGATAATAATTTGCCAACTATTTTTAACGAATATATGCATCTTTCTTGGGATAGCCCTTATGCACTTCAAACGGAAAAAATTGCACCCGTAGTTGCCAAAGCCGGGGTGGAATATTACGTTATTGATTGCGGTTGGCACAACGAGGAAGACGGAGATATAATTTATCCATACGTTGGGCAGTGGAAGGAAAGTAAAAAAAGATTTCCTGAGGGCGTAAGAAAAACTACTGATTATATTCGTTCGCTCGGGTTAAAGGCAGGGCTTTGGATAGAACCTGAAATTGTTGGCGTTAAGTGTCAAGAAATGCTTGATTTTTACGATGATAGCTGTTTTATGCAGCGTAATGGTCGAAGAATAGCCGTAATGGGTAGATATTTTCTTGATTACAGAAATGAAAAAGTCCGCTTATATATGAGTGAAACTATTCGCCGAATGGTTGAAGATTACGGTGCGGATTACATAAAAATGGATTATAATGAAGATTGTGGCGTTGGCACGGATTATTTGGCGTTTTGTGCCGGCGAAGGTTTGGAAGCGTGTGCAAAAGCATATCTAAAATGGGTTGATGAGATTCGTTGTCGCTTTCCGCAAGTGTTATTTGAGGCTTGTTCTTCCGGCGGAATGCGTATGGATTACAGCACTCTTTCACATTTTTCAATAGTTTCCACCTCTGATCAAATAGATTATTTAAAATATCCTTACATAGCTGGTAACATTTTATCAGCCGTCTTGCCTGAACAGGCTGCCGTATGGAGTTATCCGGTTGCTAAAAACGGGGGGCTTGATTTAAACTTTAATTATACAAAAGAGTGGGTGCAAGAAAACGTTAGCAAAGATAAAATCGTAATGAATATGATAAATAGTTTTCTTGGAAGAATGCACCTTGCAAGCCACTTGGAACTTTTGACGGATGAACAGTTTGATCTTGTAAAAGAAGGTGTAAACTATTATAATTCCTTAACAGAGGTTAAGAAATCCGCTATGCCATATTTCCCCTTGGGATTTGCTAAAATTGGAGATTCTATTGTGGCTAGTGGATTTGAAACCGAAAATAAAATTTATTTAGCGGTATGGAATCTTAATTCACAAGCGATGGAAATAACTATTCCTATTTTGGGTAAGGAAATATCAAACGTAAGCGTTGCTTACCCTAAAAATTCATCAACAAAATTTTTATCGACTAATGATGGTTTAAAAATAAATTTTGAAAGTGGGTTAGTTGCTCGTTTCTTTGAGTTAGAGAAAAGTAAATAGGAAGTTTAACGTTACTTTTTAAAAATATCCATCTTTTATGTCTATTTTAAAATTTGAGGTTCTAATTAACTAATAGATCTTAAATTTTTATTTAAAATATAATAGATTGTTTTTTATATTTTAAAGTTCTTCATTATAAAATTTTTCTAAATATTTGTATAAAAGTGCTGATAATCGACCTATATCGGCACTTTTTATTTATACTTTAACAAAAAAACACGCCCTGATTTAAAAGTGAGCGTGTTTTGGTGGGTATTAATAAAATTCATATTTTAATTTTCATCTAATGATTTAGTTTGCTAATTTAAATCATGCCTTTTATAGTCTCTTTTTGTGTTGGGTTAATGATTTATTTTATAGTATGAGGTAGAAAAGTTAGCAAACTGAATAATATACAACGCCTTCGCATGTTGTATTGTTTAATGAGGTAACAGCTTCGCGAATCCCCTCATCGGTATATGGAAGATATAACCATATGTTGATTTGCTTAATGCCGTTGTGTCGCTCACCGTTAGTAATAACAAGGTCTGTAACGTCGTTATTTAATTCGTTAGTAATTTGATCGTTTGTTGGGTGGAAAATGATTCGTTTATTTGGTAAATTTTTATGAATAAACTCTAAAGTGGCTTTTAGAATTTCGCTGTTGTCATTGCGGACGTATAATCCCACAAAAAATGGGGACAACTCAAGCCTATCAAACGTATTAATAAAAGACTCTAACTTTTTCTTATCATTTTTGAATAGATTTGCGTCAACAAATATATATTTGGCGTTATTCTTTAAAGCTATAGCTTGGGACTTTTTTAAATTGGTTCTTTGACTGTAAAGGAAACAGTTTGTATTGTCGTTATTTAAGCAATCATTAATTGATTGATTAATTAACATGGTGTTTTTTGCAAAAGGGATAAAGCGATTAAATTTTTCATCAAAATAGGCCTGTTCATATGCGTGAAGTTGGGTGTAATTTTGTTTTACGTCTTGCTTATAATCTTTTGGGGTTGTTTTTGTTAACGCTTTAAAATTATTTATGAATGATTGAGGAGATGAAAAGCCTATATTGTAACCAATTTCGCGGATTGTTTGGTTTGATTGCTTTAACAAATATTTGGCGCGCTCAATGCGAAGTTCGTTAATCTTTTTTCTAATTGTAGTGTCATAAAAGGATTTAAATAACCTTTCTAAATAAACAATGCTACATCCTGCCACCGTTGCAATTTGCGAAATAGATAAATCTTTATGTAGGTTTTGCTGAATAAACAGCGAGGCTTTTTTTATATAATGATTACCGCTTTTTTTGTTGATTGACTGACATTCGCAAAGCAAAATGCTCGTTATAAGTTGGCTAATGTTTAGGGTGTACATAAGCTCAAATTGCGGTGTTGAAAACTCAAAATCTAAAACCTCGTGCAAATTCACAAGTTTTTGTAAAAATTTATTGGTATCATTAAAAATTAAAGGAGTTTTAAAATCCTTGAAAAGCTGATTATGAATAGGAAAACTTTTAGTGATATCGTTTTTTAAAAACAAGTTTTCAATTTTAATCGTTGGGGTGCGACTTTCAAATTCAATATTTAAAATATTGGACTGTGTTTTTTCGAAAGAGATTTTATGCGATAGCATTGGTGGAATTAACACGAATTGCCCTTGTGAAAGGGTAAAATTGATCTTTTTTTCCTCAACGTTAACGTAATGCAAAATCATAAATCCACTTCTAACGTACATTATTTCCAGCGAATTATGCTTGTGCATTTGCATTAAAAATTTATTATCATAAATTTGATTATAATAAACGCAAGGTTTTATTTGCATTAGGCTTTGAGAATTTATAATCATAAGAGCTTCATTCCTCATTGATTGTTTAATAAATTGTATCATTTTTTTTAATATTAGTCAAGAAAAAATAACAAAAATCAAATTTCCATCTTGACAATATTTTAAAAAAAATATTAATATTAAATCGCAGGGTAATATGGCGAACAGTGTAGACGCATTTAATAATTTAAAAACGATGCGGTCACTAATAAAAAGTTTTTAAGTTTTACCCACGTTATTAAGTAGCAATAGGAGGGATTAGGTAGTGCAAGAGATAAAGAAAGGAAAGGGCTCTGATCCAACGAAAAATAATAAATCACTTTTTTTAATTTCGATGCTTATTGTGCCAATGTTGAATTTTTTAATATTTTGGCTATACGTAAATTTTCAATCGATATTGAATGCCTTTCGTGTTGAAGAGTATGGTGAGGTAAGGTTTTCATTTATAAATTGGAAGTATTTTTTTGAGGATTTATTTTCAGATAATCCTTATATTAATATCGCGTCAATGTTTAAAAACACGTTGATTTACTTTGCTTCAACCGCTGTGATTATATTGCCATTGTCCTTACTGCTTGCGTATTTCCTTTATAAGAAAATACGATTTTACAGATACTATAGGGTAATCTTTTTCCTACCTAATATTGTATCCGGTGCGGTATTGGCGACGCTTTATAAATTTTTATTTAATCCTTCAGTGGGCGGACCTGTTGCAATGTTGATTTCAACAATTAGTGGTAATCCACCGCAAAACTATTTGTTGACGGATGAATGGGCTCTACCATTAGTTCTTTTATACGGTATTTGGACGGGGTTTTCCGTGAACTTAATTATATTTACCGGCGCAATGGGCAGATTGCCTATGGCTGTAATAGAGGCGGCGCAGATAGACGGAGTTAATATGAGAGAGGAATTCTTTAAAATAATGATTCCCATGATGTGGCCAACCCTTTCAACCATAATAGTAACGACGGTCGCTGGTATATTTACATCCTCGGGTGCCGTTCTATTATTAACAGGAGGTGATCATGACACTGCGTCGATTGCTTTCTGGATATGGATAACAACAAGAAATCAACAGTCGATTTACTATCCTTCAACGGTAGCCTTCTGTTGCACGTTGGTTTCAGTTCCTCTTGTTTTGGGTGTTAAAAAGCTTACTGAAAAGCTTTACCCTGACGTAGTATATTAAGGGGGGTGGAAAAATGAAAAGACAAAGATCTTATCAAGAACGATTGAATTCTAAAAACGTCGTATTTTGGATAGTTGGTATATTCTTCTTCCTCTATTCCTTAACGTATATTTACACGTTTAGCTGGGCGTTTATTTCATCACTTAAAGATAAGCTTGAGTTTATGCGTGAGCCAATGGCTTTTCCAAAGAAATTACATTTTGAAAATTATTTAAGGGCATTTGAAACCTTAGAGGTAAATCAAACGAGTCTTATTGGTTTGATATTTAACTCAATTTGGTTCGCGGGTGGTTATACCGCCATCAATATTTTTGTTACCGTTTGCACTGCTTATTGCGTTGCAAAATATACTTTCCCCGGAAGAGATTTAATTTATAGTTTGGCTCTAATAACCATGCTATTTACCTTTAGTGGTTCACTACCTGCGGTATATGATTTATTGGGAACGTTAAATCTATTAGATACTCCGTTATACATAATTACTGCGTCAAGCGGTTTAGGCTTTAACTTCTTATTATTATACGGTTTTTACAAGGGTGTTTCCTGGGAATATGCAGAAGCGGCATTCGTTGACGGTGCTAATCATTATGACGTTTTCTTCAAAATAATGTTGCCTCACGCATTGCCAATGTGTGCAGCCTTAGGTATCGTTGGCTTTATTGGACTTTGGAACGACTATCTAACACCTTTAATGTTCTTGCAGGGATATCCCACTATGGCTTCAGGCTTATATCTTTTCCAATATGAGCCAAAGATCCGTGCTGATTACCCGTTATACTATGCTTGTATATTTATAGCAACCCTTCCCGTTGTTATTATATACGCTTCATTCCAAGAAATGATTATGACTAACACCGTTGCAGGTGGACTAAAAGGCTAAAAATAAAGGAGAAAATATAAATATGGAAGTTAATCAAAAAAATAAAAAGATTATAATAGTTGTTGTAAGTATCGTTATGGCTGTTGTTGTTTTGGTTTGTGGCATTTTATTAATTCGTCAAGCGGATTCCGGAAAAACAAGCGGTGTTTTAGAGGTTAACTTCACCGTAGCTGGTTATGGTGAGGAATATATTAAAGAACTTTGCGATGCATTCACAAAAGAAACGGGTATTCAGGTTACATATACGACCGATGATAACGTAACCAACTCTGCAATTGCAAGATTTACCTCATATAGGAAAAATACGGTTGACCTTTATTTTTCAATGTCACCTTGTTTCTCTATTATTGATTCAGCTCGTAACGTTGGCGGTTACGAAAATTTATTCCAAGATTTAAGTGAACTTTACAGCCGAGAAGTTCCTGGAAAAAATGGTGCAACCCTAAGAGATTTGGTAAGAGATGACCTTTACGAAGCAAATCTTACCTTTGAAATTAACGGCAGTGAAAACAAGGCATATACCATTCCTTGGACAACCTCTATTGAAGGTTTAATTTGCAATATGAAGGTTTTGGAAAATTATGAAATCACTCAAATTCCTAGAACTACCGACGAATGGGAAGAAACTCTTGATCTTATTAAATCAGGCATGACGACAACAGGTAAGGTCGTTGCTCCTAATAAGAGATCAAATGGTATCATTAGCGCTAATAATTCCGCATACTGGAACTTCGTATGGCCTACTTGGTGGGCCCAATACGATGGCTTAGCCGCCGTTGATAAATATTTTGCCGCTGCGCCCGCAGGTGCAACCGAAAACAATTACGTTCCTGACGTTAGCGCATTGGAAAGCGAAGGTAAACTTGTTGCAATTGAAGAAATGTCTCGATTCATTTACAGTGGTTACGGATATATGCATCCCGATACTCAAAATAAAGATAACCTTCAATCACAGGTTGCATTTTTAGATGGTGAGGCCGCATTTATTCCTTCAGGCTCATGGATTGAAACCGAAACAGCGTTAGATTTCTATGCTGAAAACGCAGATATTTCATTTAAGATTATTAAAACTCCCGTGACAAGCCGTCTTGCAGATAAATTAGGAATTACTGAAGAAGAACTTCGCAAGGCAATTGATTACGTTGATGGTTTAACGACTGAAGCACCTTTATATGCAGGCAAGAATCAAGCACAAAGCGATGAAATTACTCAAACAATTTCTAATGCAAGAAATATTGCTTGTTCAGGCTTAACCGCTCAAAACAAGATTGCAATCCCTGCATATTCAACTGAAAAGGAAGAAGCTTATCAGTTCGTGTTATTCTATGCAAGCGATATCGCGCAAGAAATTCTTGTTAAATACGGAATTTTAAGTTCATTTGGTTACAAGGCAGACACCACTCAAGGTCATCACACTGAATTTGTTAATTCTATTATTGATATAGTAGATAACCCCAACACAAGACTTTTGATTATGGGATTGCGTTATCCTATGTCGTATAAAGCAGGTCTTGATTACACGGGTCACAGTGTATTCACAAGTGCAACTCGTGGCTTTGAAAAATTACTTTACGACGGGGCTTCCGCTATTGACGTTTACAACCAGGATATTGGATATTATACTCGTGAATGGAGCAGAATGCTTGTGAAAGCAGGATACGGAAGACAGTAGTATTTTGATAATTATTAACAAAAAGGAAGGACACAATGAAAAATAAAAAGATTATTATTTTAGGTGTGACATTGTTACTTGCTTTTGCTGTTGGATTAAGTATATTTTTGATTAAACCCGAGCATGATGATTCCAGCAGTTCTAGTCATTCAAATTCTTCCAGTGACGAAGTGGAGATTACGCCAATAAGCGTTATAACCGGCTTTGAGGAAGATGAATCTATTGAAGTTATCGAATGTGGTAACGGAATGACAAAACAGCTTAATAGTGATAAAAAATTTGTTTTGTCTGGCGAAAAATCGTTAAAATTAAGTATTTCACAATTTGCGACTGCGGAATTTTCTTTTGCTGATCACATAATTGAGCGCGATATTCGCGATTATGAATACGTAAGTTTTTGGATTTATGCTGATTATGATGGAGTAGTTGCGTTGGGTAATACTGCGGAATGGACATCAAGTAATGGCGTTTACGTAAATTCTGCAATTACTGGTAAAACGTGGACGAAAATTAAAATCGCAAAGGGCTCTTCATTATTTAACGTTATTAAATACAACTTATCATTCAACTGGTTTAATATTAGCGCAGTTGGTAAGGATGCCGGCAAGGTTATTGAATATGACGTTTATATTGATGACGTAAGACTTTATAAGTCCGGAATGAACGGCGAATGTGAAATGCTTCTTGCTAACGGTGGCGGTTACACAACGGCTTTTGATGCAAAGATTGCAGGCGAAGCATTTACGTTGCCTGAAATATGCGCTTTCTCTCCCGAAGGTTATAGAATTTATCAAGCAGATAACGATATGACTAAGCAGGTGTTAGATGGCGAAGGTAACGTTGTTGAAAGCATTGATGGTGTTTACGTTATAAACAAGGCAGGAACATATAATTTAGTTGCTACTTACGATTATCAAGGCATTCAAAATAAAATAGCAATTCCTTTTGATGTTGAATTCGTTCATACGTCAGCCGTTTACGGAGGCGTTTATAAGGTTGGCGAAAGCATTGAACTTCCCTCAATCGACGTGTTTAAACCGGGCACTGAAGAGATTAAAAATGACGTAACTCTTACGTCTAAGGTTATTGCGCCTGACGGTAGCGACATTGCGATTAATAATAACACGTTTACCGCCCAAGTTCAAGGTAAATATAACGTTACTTATACGATTAGAGGTCAAGTAAACGGGGTTGAAAACTCATATGAGGTAAGCACTCCATTTTGGGTTAATGGCGTAAGTGGGTTAATTGCAGATTTTGCAAACGATGAAATAGATATGTTTGCAACGGATAGTATGACCGCAAAAATAACCCTTGTTTCATCCGTTGGAGAGGTTTATAAGGAAAGCAAAGATTATAACAGAGCATCGCTAAAGGCTATTTTAAAGGATAACAGAGCCGCTCAAATTTTAATTGCAGATAACTTCCCCATTAAAAATATGAATGGAGCAAAATACCTTTCTATGTGGGTATATAATGGCACTTCTGCTAATTTGACTATGGAAATTTCAAATAGTAGTGAAAAGGCGGTTGTTGAATCAGGTTTATGGAATTTCGTGGTGTTTACGGCAAGTTCATTCATTGGTGATTTCCGCAATCAAACTATTATGTTATACGATTCAAAGGGAAGTGCTTTGAATGGTAACTTATATTTTGATAATCTTCGTATTATTAAAGAAGGGGATCCTGAGGAATTAGTTTTTGCATCAAACGCCACTATTGAAACCTTTAATCCTGAAACGAAAGAAGGTATTAGATACGCTCAAAATGCTAAATACGAGGTGGACCTTTCATTGTTTACCGTTGGTGGTGCAGTGGTGAGCGATGTAACCGCCGAAGTAATAAAAATTGTTGATAAGCGCAACAAAAGTGTTGAAATAACAGATGGTAAATACTTTATTCCTACCGAAATTGGTAAGCATACTATTTCTTTGAGAATAGAAAAAGATGGGATTATCAACACGATAGAAAAGGTTATTGACGTAGGAGCACAAATTCTAATTTCACCCGATGATAAATTTTTATTAATCCCTGGTGAGGTTGGCGTAAGTTATTCATTAAACGTAATTCCTGAAATTTGGAATAAGGGTGTTATTGATACCATTAATGAAGATGACCCCAACGGATTACATCTATCAGTTTTCGTTTATAACGCAGTAGGGGAGGAAATTACTCTCACAAACAATAGTTTTACTCCCACAGTTGCCGGAAAATACACTATATATTATATCGCAACTCAAAACAATGGCAATAAACAACCTGCAAATGCAGATTTAAAGACTTCACTATCTGTTTACGAGGCTGGAAAATATGGTGTTGTTGCAGACTTTGAAGATGGTAACGCAGCAGCGGTTGAGGCTTGCAGATATTATTATGGTGACGTATCCTCTTTTGAAATTTCAAATCAAAAGGTTCATTCAGGTAATAGCAGTGCTGTAGTCCACAATTTGAGTGATGAAACTCAATCAATTATATTTAACTTAGCAGAAAATAATATAGCAGGTGATATTTCTAACTCAACCAGTTTCTCTTTCTGGATTTATATTGAGGATTTAAACGGTGATAACACCTATTATCTTGGTAAGAATGCCTATGCTGAATGGGTAAATGAAAGAGATCCTCAATACGTTGTTGGTTCGTTAGCCGTTGCTATCGTTGCAAATCAGTGGTATGAAATTAAGATTGAAAGAGCTGATTATGAAACAGTTCTTGGTGGAACGATTTTTGCGGGAGCAACTATTTCTCTTGGCGGTGCAATGTGGACTGCTGCAGATAACGATTTCATAACTCAATTTTACGTTTATAACTTTGAAAGAATCAATAAGAGTGTTAACATTTACGTTGATGATTTCGTTGTTGAATATAGTAAATAAGGAGGAAAATAGGCTATGAGGAAATTTAGCGGTATTTTATTATTGCTTGTGATGATTGTAACAATGTGTTTTTCCACCTTTGCTTGTGATAATGGCACAAATAGTAGCGGTAACGATAGTAGTTCTGGTAGCATAGGAGGGGAAAGTACCACACAATCTACGTTAGAAGATAAGAGCTTATATCTTGGTATGTATGGCGTTTTACCAAAAAAATATCAGCCCACAATTCCCGATTTTGAACAATCTGTTAACGATGACCAATTTAACGTATTCAATATTGGTATTATGTCTGATCAAGAAATGGACTATTACTGTCAAATGATCTATGATGCGGGCAAGAAATTTTGGCTTCAAATGCAGGATTACGTTTGGCAATTCACTGTTAACGGACCAGAACTTCGCGAAGACTGTTATAAGCAATTATATATGCTGAGAGAAAGATTCGCAGGAAAGCCTTGGTATGATGCTTTATTAGGTTGGCATATTGATGAACCCTTATTACAAAGAATGCCCGTTAACGTGCTATACGAAGGTTCAAAGGCAATTCACGAGGTTTTCCCTGAAAAACGTTTTTGGGTTAACTTTGCGGGGTTTGCATTTAATGAAGATCTTTCCGGCTGGGGGGATCACATGAATAGGGAAGCTGGTAAATATATCACAGATATTTCCTTCGACCTTTATGGTAATATGAACGAAACTATTTATGAAACCTGGAATAACATGGTTGAAATGTTTGAGGGTGAAGATAAATATTTTTGGGCAGTTCCCATGTGTATGTCTTATGCAAGCAGAACTGATGAAGCAGGCGCAATAGAGCATTTAGAAGAATTTTATCGTTTAATCAAGGAAACTAAGGGTGGTTGCGGAATAATGCTTTATTCAGGTATCACTTACTCTTGGGAAATTGAGCAAATTGGTAATATTGGTTATTATGATTTGCAAGTTAGCGTTGAAGAGTTTAAAACGTGGAAGAGCAGGAAGAAGCCTTGGTCAAGTTATTACGATAGGTTCTATGATAAAAACGGCAATCCCATAAACGGTGGATTTAAGCCTTGGACGAATTTAGCGGCAAAAATTGATGAGGTTGCTGCATCAATGAAGGCATATAACGATGCAAACGTTACCAAGATGGAAACTGAAATCGTTATTGAGCAAAATGCAGTGTTTGAATATAACGGAATGCCTCAAAAACCAAAGGTTTATCCCGATTATTTGAATTACGAGTATAAGTTCTTGGAAAAGGCGACTGAAATTATCAGTGATGAAGCACCTATCGCAGTTGGTGAATACGAAATGATAGTAACGTTAAAGGAAAGTGCATTCCGTAAGGGGGCAACAGCAAAAGCAACGTTCACTATTAAGCAAACGAACAAAACGCTTATTTTAGATAGCGAAATTGTGGAAGATTATTCAAGTGACCGTTTTTACGTGACCGTTAAGCGTTCAAATCTTAAATATTCATTTGATAACATTAATTACGTTGATTACGTTGCTAACAGTAAGATAGACGTTACAGAATACGTCGTTCGTTCGCAATACGTTAACCACTTGTATTTCAAGGAAGGGGACAAGGAGCCTTACGTATTACCAATTAAAACGTATCAAGAAAAGGTTGTTTTCAACTTTGAAGGCGCAACTTCTGCTCCCGCTTCTCAATATTCGTTAGTTGCAAACAAGCAATATGCCGGAAAACAAGCAGCATATTGTGATAGTGAGCGCGGAACTGAATATGATACAGGAAGAATTTATAACTTCTATTTTAGCGATAGTTTGTTACCTAATGCTGCCTCAGGTCCGGATTTAAGTGATGCTAAATATCTTGAAATGTGGATATACGCTGAAGAAGATATTGATTCTATCGTTCTTGCGTTTGCAGTAACCGGCTGGGCTGCAAACAGTTGTTTAGATAGTTATTCAGTGAAAGCAGGTGAGTGGACTAGACTTGTTTTTAATCTCACTAATATGAGTAGGCCAGATTTGGCTCTTGATGCAATTATAGTGTTTACGTTAACCGTAAATAACAATGCAAATTTTTATTTAGATCACGTGGTGGCAATATCTTTATAAGGAGATTATAATGGAATTTGGTTTATTTGGCGTTCAAGCCTATAACGATGGCAGAAACGAAGCATTTGAAGAATTTTTGCCTTGTGATTTCGTTAATTCGTTTTTAGTTGGTGACTTGGAGGATTGCAAGGCTGAAGCAACTAAAAGGAGTATGCAAAGAATTCATGAGGCGGGCAAGAAATGTTATTTATATTTTGCGCACATGACCTTTATAAGCGCAATATCGGCGGGAATAATCGACGTTGGTGAAAGTGTTCAGCAAGGTCCTCGCACTGTTAAAAGAGAGGGTTGGAAGGAAAGATTGCAAGAACTTTACGATTGGCTTAGTAAAGAAGAATACTATGCAAGCGTTGAAGGCTTTTATATTGACGAGCCCTTCCTATGCGGTATTTGTGGAAAGGATTTTGAAGAGGTGACCGGCGAGATTAGCAGAATTTTCAAAAACAAACGGATCTTTTGCTGTTTTTCCCTTGCAGGAGTTGCTCCGGATATTTGGACGCTTGACGGGATAGAACAAGTGAATGAAACAACCGGTCAGTATATCACCGACGCGGCTTTTGATATGTATCACCCGTTTGATGAAAAGTATGCTTATATAACAAGCGAAATGAAGCGTAGATTAGGTAATAGAGATAATCTTCGTATTTGGCATATTCCCTGTGTTATGAATTATAGGGGAGATAAAGAAGAGCAACACGCAGTAGATCATATCAATGGATTATACGATTTATTGAAAACGGAAAAAAATCCCGGTGGTTTAATGTGTTACACTTACTTTGCTTCTGTTGGTGAAACGGAGGCAATTGGAAATATTCCATTAGAGCAACTTCGCGGAAGAGGTGAAAAGGATAAAAACTGGAAACTTCTTTGGAATACGATAGTTTCTATTGGTAAAGAAATATGTAATAATTAGGGCTAATTCATAATTTAATTTTAAAAATTATGGAAAAAAATAATAAGCAAAATTTTAAGGAGGCAAAGGGAAATATGAGAAAAAATCTATTAAAGATTTTAGTGGTAACGTTTGCAATGGTTTGTGCTCTTGCAGGATTTTTTGGTTGTAAAGATATATCTGAATCTAGCACTAACAAGCAAGATTTAAATCTTACTATTGCCAGCGCAGTTGATGGAACGATTACTTGTGATTATGATGGTCAGTCAAAAGCAATCGTGGTTGAAGGAATTCCCGATGGAGTTACCGTTGAGATAACTTATGCGGGCAGTGGTGAAACTACTTACGAAAGTTCAGCAACGGCTCCTGTTAATGCAGGAACTTATACTGCAACGGTAAGCGCGCAGGAAAGCGATGGCTATAAGGCTTTTTCACAAACCGTTAATTTAGTCATTAACAAAATTCAAAATAATTTTGATTTATCTTGTAATGACGTTGTTGTTGGAACTGCTATTAATCCCGTTGTTACCAATAATTTAGCAGGCGAGCCCAGTTTCCTTTATAAGGGAAGAGGTAATACCGTTTATGCCGAAAGTTCTGAAGCGCCTATTGAAGTAGGCACGTATACCGTTACTGCAACGGTTGCATCAACAGTTAACTATTATGGTAGCCGTAAGAGTGTTGATTTCAATATCTATTCAGACGATCCTCTTTATGGGGTTTCTGCGGAAATTATCGCGCAGACTGCAGACCTTGTTTCTTTAAATCTTACCGTGGCTCCTGAAAGTGATTACACCAACGTTGGCGTTATTGAATCAACTTCAGGCTTAATCGTTGCAAAAAATACTCATTTAATGGTTGAAGCTGATTTTGCAAGAGAAGATTCGTTAACGTTAATCGTATATAGCTCATCAGCAACCGTTGGTTATTTCAGATTTGCAATTGCTAACAAAACTGCATACGCAGACGTTGTTGATAATGGTATTGAATATAACAAATATTATGCAGGTGATATAGCTATTGCTGAAGGGTATTCAATTCTTACTATTCCTATGTTAGCCGCTAACGGTTACGTCGGTAGCGCGGATGCTGCAGTTACCGGTGTTCACATTCTTTTAGCAAATGAGGTTGAATTCCATGTTTGTGGTGCATATCAAAAGGGTAGTTTAAGCAATTCGGACGTTCCTGCGGAATTATTTGACGCATTAAGTGAAAAGGTTGCATTGGAAACCTCTTTATCTCCTGCAAGTTATTTAACCAATGATCCCACTTACGTAAGAAAGGAAAACGGCATTATTGAAGCAAAGAATAACGGTCTTTCAATTAAAGCTGACGGTTTAGAAGCAAGAAACTTATATCTATTAGTTAAGTCTGAAGTTTCTCAAAATACTTCATTCCGGTTTATGGTAAATGATAGACATTCATACGACGACGCTTTAAATAATGCAGCTGCATATAACAAATATTACGTTTCGGTAATCATCGAAGAAGGTTACTCAATCGTTCACTTAACCGTTTTAGACGGCTATTGCTCAAGTTATACAGGTGATCAAAAATCACCCGTAACCGGCGTTCATATTTGGGGACAAGGTTTATTAGATTCAGGTTTAACTGTTTATGGTATTTATGTTGATCCCGTTGTTGAAGAAGAGGTTGAAGTTATTCCCGAAGAATTATTATCAGCATTAAGCGAAAAGACTAAACTTGAAATGAGCTTAGCACCCGCAAGTTATTATACCAATCTTGAAGGTCAAGTTTCACAAGATGAAGATGGCGTTATTAGAAGTGAAAACACTGGTTTATCAATTGACGTAAGTGGTATTAGTGGATCAAAGGTTTACCTATTAGTTAAATCAGATAATACTTACACAATCGACTTCCGTTTTATGGTAAGTGGTAAAAATACCTATCCCGATGCATTAGACGTTGGTGATTATTATAAATATTACGTAAGTGGCGTTGCAGTTGCAGAAGGATATTCAATTTTAGAAGTATCAATGGTATGGGGCACTAACCCTGGGTTTACCGGAACTGAAGATGATGCAGTAACCGGCTTATACTTATGGTCACAAGGCTTATTAGATTATGGCTTCACTCTATACGGTGTTTACGTTGATCCCGTTGTTGAAGAAGAGGTTGAAGTTATTCCCGAAGAATTATTATCAGCATTAAGCGAAAAGACTAAACTTGAAATGAGCTTAGCACCCGCAAGTTATTATACCAATCTTGAAGGTCAAGTTTCACAAGATGAAGATGGCGTTATTAGAAGTGAAAACACTGGTTTATCAATTGACGTAAGTGGTATTAGTGGATCAAAGGTTTACCTATTAGTTAAATCAGATAATACTTACACAATCGACTTCCGTTTTATGGTAAGTGGTAAAAATACCTATCCCGATGCATTAGACGTTGGTGATTATTATAAATATTACGTAAGTGGCGTTGCAGTTGCAGAAGGATATTCAATTTTAGAAGTATCAATGGTATGGGGCACTAACCCTGGGTTTACCGGAACTGAAGATGATGCAGTAACCGGCTTATACTTATGGTCACAAGGTTTATTAGATTATGGCTTCACTCTATACGGTGTTTACGTTGATCCCGTTGTTGAAGAAGAAATTGAAGTTATTCCCGAAGAATTATTATCAGCATTAAGCGAAAAGACTAAACTTCAAACAACCTTAGCACCCGCAAGTTATTACACCAATACTCCCGATCAAGTTGTTCAAGATGATAAAGGAGTTATCAAGGCTGAAAAATCAGGTATCTTATTTGAGTTAAACGGCGTTGTTGGTTCAAAAGTATATTTACTTGTTAAGTCGGAAGTTGCTCAAACTATGGACATTCGTTTTATGGTTGAAGGCAAGAATACATACGTTGATGCAATGTATGATGCTGGTTCATATAAATATTTCTTAAGCGGTGTTGCAGTTGCAGAAGGTTATTCAATTGTTGAACTTGCTATGGTATTAGGAACTAATCCCGGCTTTGTAGGCGCAGAAGATGAACCCGTAACAGGAATATTCTTATGGGGACAAGGCTTATTAGATAACGGCCTAAATATTTATGGTGTATATGTTGATGCAGATGAGATTCCTGCAAGCCTTTTAGCTTCATTAGAAGGAAAAACAAAACTTCAAACAACCTTAGCACCCGCAAGTTATTACACAAACACCCCCGGTCAAGTATCAAAACAAGAAGGTGGTATTATTAATGGTGCGAACGCAGGTATCTTATTTGAGTTAAACGGCGTTGTTGGTTCAAAAGTATATTTACTTGTTAAGTCGGAAGTTGCTCAAACTATGGACATTCGTTTTATGGTTGAAGGCAAGAATACATACGTTGATGCAATGTATGATGCTGGTTCATATAAATATTTCTTAAGCGGTGTTGCAGTTGCAGAAGGTTATTCAATTGTTGAACTTGCTATGGTATTAGGAACTAATCCCGGCTTTGTAGGCGCAGAAGATGAACCCGTAACAGGAATATTCTTATGGGGACAAGGCTTATTAGATAACGGCCTAAATATTTATGGTGTATATGTTGATGCAGATGAGATTCCTGCAAGCCTTTTAGCTTCATTAGAAGGAAAAACAAAACTTCAAACAACCTTAGCACCCGCAAGTTATTACACAAACACCCCCGGTCAAGTATCAAAACAAGAAGGAGGCATTATTAATGGTGCGAACGCAGGTCTTGCATTTGACGTAAGTGGCATTAGCGGTTCAAAGATTTATTTATTAGTTAAATCAGATAATGCTTACACAATTGACTTCCGTTTCACAACGTCAGGTAAAAATACATATACCGATGTTATTGTCGTTGGTGATTATTATAAATATTACGTAAGTGGCGTTGCAGTTGCAGAAGGTTATTCAATTTTAGAAGTATCAATGGTTGAAGGAACTAACCCCGGCTATACCGATGGTCCTGATACACCCGTAAGTGGTTTATATCTTTGGTCACAAGGTTTATTAGATTATAGTATTGTTATTTACGGAGTTTACGTAGATTAATAAAAAGGTAATAATATGAGTAAAATTATTTACTGTTTAAACGATTCCGCTCGAAGAAATTCGAGCGGAACAAATTACCCAGATGTGTATTTTTCAGAACTTTTTACTTTGCTTGGTGTAACTGCCGAACAGTGCACTGAAGAAAATTTATCTTGCAAACTTGAACTCGCTGACGTATGCTTCTTGGGGTTGGGGGATTATAGCGCTCAAGCCTCCTCATTAAATGAATTTGTAAGTCATGGTGGCAAGTTAATTGCCTTTTCAACTGATGGAATCTCTGACGTTGTTGGCGTTAAAAAAAGCGGAACTATTAAAAGGTTTTCAGAGTTTGATATCGTAACCTATTTGACTTTTGCTAATGAAGAATTAGCACCAAAATTTAAAAGCGAATACAAATTACCTCTTTTATCAGAGACCTTTCGTTGTGATATTATGAGTGAAGGGGTGGAGGTATTGGCTGTTTCTAAAGAGTATGATATTCCACTTGTTTTTAAAAGAGGAATTGGTGCGGGGGAAGTAATTTATTTTGCCTTCTCACTTAATAAAACTATGTGGTATATCACTCAAGGCAGACCTGTTTATGAGGATCTTGATGGTGATGGTTACACACGTGCAATGGATTCACTTATTCGCAATCCGCTTGATGATAATCAATTGCCCGTTGTGGATTTATATATGCATTTTATAGAAAATCTTTTATTGGGTAGCGTGGATTTATTCTTGCATCAAATTCCTGCTGTTAACGGCGAGCCTGCAGACTTTGCTATCTATGTGGCTGGTGATGAGGATTGGTGTGGCGAAGAACTATTCCTTGCGGCTGAAGAAATGATAAAAAGAAATTTGCCTTATACGGTAACTATGCAACCCAGTGAAGAGGGTGATGATTTTACTATAAATAGGGCGGATTTTGAAAAGATTGAAAAAATGAACGTAGAGTTATCTTTACATCTTGATTTCATTTCTCCAAACTTGTTTCACTATGAATACGACGAGTTTATTAGACAGGTGAAACTTTTTAAAGAAAAATTTGGTAAAACACCAATTGGGGCAAATACTCATTGGACTATTTATAACGGATTTGCAGAAGTTCCTCGTTGGTATCAAGAACAGAGTATTAAATATTCTATTTATCAATATCCAATTCCCTCTTGCTTGACTGATATGAATAAGTTAAATATATGGGGCATTGGCTATGGAACAACCTATCCTACGTTTGCCTTTGATGACGCAGAACATGGAAATGAGAAAATTGCTGACGTTGTTAATTTAAAAATGCTTTATTACGAGCCAAGAATTTATAGCGATAGCGATTACGATCAAATCAAAGAGTTAATAGAAGATTCTAAGGATATGGCTTATTGCACTAACGTATTCATTCATCCCACCTATTTCACCTTATCGAGGGATACTATGCTTCCTGCTTTTGATACTATTTTAAAATATAGCAAACAAAGCAGGGTTGCATATCTACATTGTAGCGAGCTTGCATCGTGGTGGAAAAAAAGACGGGATAGCAGGATTTATAGGCTATCTTCCGATGAGTATCAGTGCGATTTATTAACGGATTGTGTTTTAAAGTTTGATAATGCTGTTAAAAGCATTGTTGCCGATGGAATTGAGATAGCGCTTACCGAAAAGGTTATTGCGGGAAGAAAATGGAAATTAGCCGTTCTTAAATCCGGACAGTATAGTATTAAAGCAGTTAAATAAGGAGAATGATATGGCAAAAATAAAAATGGGTGTTTTAGGTGCCGGACCAAGAACGGGGGCACTGCTAAAGGCTTATGCCGGTTATAAAGACGTTGAAGTAACTGCAATTTGCGATAGAGCAGAGGGCATGGCTGAAGACGTTGCTAATACTTATAAAAAATATAGGGATGGCGCAAGCGTTAAAGTATATCGTGACTATGAAACTATGATGCGTGAGAAAAATTTTGAAGCATTATTGGTTACTATTGATCCTACGCATCAAATTGATTATGCCTGCGATGCTATGGAACGTGGTTGTCACGTTATGACGGAGGTTCCTGTTTGCACTAAGCTTGAAGACTGCTTTAAGCTTGTTAGCACTGTTGAAAAAACGGGAATGAAATATCAACTTGCAGAACAAACAAGATATTGGAATTTTATTCAAAATTGGCGCAAAATGGCAGAAAATGGCGTTTTTGGTAAAATTTTAATGGTAGAAGGTCAATATATGCACTATGAACCCACTTGGGATTTATTTGTCAACGTTAAAACAGGTGAACATGTGCATGCAAATAATAGCAATCTTGATAAAGATCCTAATTTTGTTCGCTCTTGGCGTTATAATATATTTGCGCATCCCATTTTATATCTACCACATACTTTAAGTCCGTTATTAAGCATAACTGGCGGGCGAATTGAAAGAGTTTCCTGTATAGGCACGCGCAAGGGCAGTTATACTATGCACGGAGTTGAAGCATGTGATATTGAATCGGCAATTATGTATAACTCAAACGACGTTATTTTTAACGTTCGTGCAGGTTTTACGTCTCCTCATCCCCATCAAACCGATACGTATGCTCATTGGTATCACGTTAGGGGGGATAAGGCTACTGCTGAATGGTGTCGTTCAGAAATAGATACTAATAAATTTTGGACCCCCGAAAAGGGTTGGGAAGCGCGTCCTGAATGGAAGTGCGAAGATGCCGATGCGGATGAGTTTATACGCAACAGTGAACACGGTGGTGCAGATGGATATCCTATAAAATATTTTGCTGAAGCAATTTTGAAAGATGAAACACCGCCTATGGACGTTTATAAAGCGGTTGAAACTGCTGCTCCTGCAATTTTAGCTGCAAAGTCTGCCGAAATGGGTGGAGCTTTATTAGAAGTTCCTGATTTTAGAAAAAAATGATTCCCGGATTATTTATTATAACGATTTTAGCATCTTCTGTAATAACGATATTTTATAAAAATCATATTAGGGATGCTTCTAGTCGATGGGATGCTTTTTGGCTATTTTTGGGCTTGGGGGCACCTTTAGCATTGGTTTATGGTGTAATTTGCGCTATTACTGGTTTCACCTTTGATTTGCCTACTGTGTTAACCGCGTTAGTAGCAGCTATTTGTCACGTTGCCTGCGTAATGGCGCTTTTGCAATCGTTGAAATTAGGCTCGTTTTCAATTTCTATTATCATAATTAATATGAATTTTTGCATTCCTATTATTTGCTCTGCGATTTTTCTTAAAGAAAAGGTTTCTTTGTTGCAGATTATAGGTATTGTGTTGTTGATTGCGTTAATAGTGTTTATTAATTGCGAAAAGAAGGAAAAAACTTCAAACAACAATGAAGAAACAAAAGAAATTTTTAATGATAACGGAAAACAGAGTGCTTTAAAATGGGTTGAAAAAAATAGTTATTTGATATATGCTTTAATTGCTTGTATCACAAACGGTTTAATAAATTTTCTTATTAAAACGCAACAGTTTTTTACACCGGGTAGCAGTAGTGGAAATACCTTTTACTTCATTTTATATGCAACTGAAGCGGTTGTTGCTTTAATGGTAATAATTGCAAGTTTATTGATTAAAAAGTGTAAGAAAAACAAGGTGCAATTAAAGGGAAATTTGTTTTTAAACGGCTTATATTTGGGTATATGCTTTGCTATATGTATGTATCCACAAACAAAGCTTGCACAGCTTGTTGCAGCCCCCGTTCAGTTTACTATAACGGCAGCAGGTGCGGTTTTATTTAGTATTGCAATTGCTTGTGTTAAATATAAGGAAAAGTTTACCATTAAGCATTTAATAAGTACGATTTGTTGCATCACTGCAATTTGTTTGCAAGTTATTTTTTAACTTTAAATAAATACATATTTATTTCAAAAGCCCCGTTAATCGACTTATAGCGGGGCTTTTATGCAATGTAGCCTTTAGCGTAAAACAACCACCACTTGCAGTGGTGGAATTAAAATCTGGTAGATAAAAGTATACCTCCTATGATATAATGAAGTAGGTTCGCCAACCACAACAAAAAATCATAGGAGGTATATGTCAGATGAATGACTTGATTAAATTTTAATTGAATTATTTGCTAGCTTCTTCAACAGCAACAGCAACAGCAACGGTAGCGCCAACCATGGGGTTGTTACCCATACCGATAAGACCCATCATTTCTACGTGAGCAGGAACTGAAGAGCTACCTGCAAATTGAGCGTCGCCGTGCATTCTACCCATAGTGTCCGTCATGCCGTAAGAAGCAGGACCTGCAGCCATGTTGTCGGGGTGAAGGGTTCTACCCGTGCCACCGCCTGATGCAACGGAGAAGTATTCAACGCCATTTTCGGTACACCATTTTTTGTAAGTACCGGCAACGGGGTGTTGGAATCTAGTGGGGTTGGTAGAGTTACCGGTAATAGAAACGCCAACCTTTTCAAGCTTCATAATAGCAACGCCTTCGGGAACGTTATCAGCGCCGTAGCACTTAACGTTAGCTCTGGGGCCGTTAGAGTAAGCCTTTTCGTAAACAACTTCAACCGTTTCGGTGTAAGGATCAAACTTAGTTTCAACGAAGGTGAAGCCGTTGATACGAGAAATAATCATAGCAGCGTCTTTGCCTAAGCCGTTAAGAATAACTCTTAAGGGTTTAACTCTTACCTTGTTAGCGTTAAGAGCGATTTTGATTGCGCCTTCAGCAGCCGCGAAGGATTCGTGACCGGCAAGGAAGCAGAAGCAATCAGTTTCTTCACTTAAAAGCATTTTGCCAAGGTTACCGTGACCAAGACCAACCTTTCTGTTTTCTGCAACAGAGCCGGGGATACAGAATGACTGTAAACCGATACCGATAGCAGCAGCAGCGTCAGCAGCCTTTACGCAACCTTTCTTAATAGCGATAGCAGCGCCAACGGTGTAAGCCCAAACTGCGTTTTCGAAGCAGATAGGTTGAGTTTCGCGAACGATTTTATCGCAGTCAATACCCTTAGCAAGGCAAATATCTCTGCATTCTTCAACAGAAGAAATGCCGTATTCCTTAAGGGTAGCGTTGATTTTATCTATACGTCTTTCATAACTTTCAAATAATGCCATGTTTAGTTACCTCCTACTCGTGACGGGGATCGATATACTTATAAGCGCCATCGAATCTGCCGTAAGTACCGCGTGCTTTATTGTAAGCCTCGTTAGGTTCTAAGCCTTGCTTAATAAAGTCGGTCATTTTGCCAAGAGATACGAATTCATAGCCGGTGATTTGCATATCTTCATCTAAAGCAAGACGGGTAACGTAACCTTCTGCCATTTCAAGATAGCGCGCACCTTTAAGCTTAGTTCCGTACATAGTACCAACTTGAGAACGTAAACCTTTACCTAAGTCTTCTAAGCCAGCGCCAATGGGTAGACCGTCTTCAGAGAAAGCAGATTGAGTTCTGCCGTAAACGATCTGTAAGAATAATTCGCGCATAGCGGTATTGATAGCGTCACAAACAAGGTCGGTATTTAAAGCTTCAAGAATGGTTTTACCGGGAAGGATTTCAGAAGCCATAGCTGCAGAGTGAGTCATACCTGAGCAACCGATAGTTTCTACTAAAGCTTCTTCAATAACGCCGTTCTTAACGTTTAAAGTAAGCTTGCACGCGCCTTGTTGAGGAGCGCACCAGCCAATGCCGTGGGTTAGTCCGCATATGTCTTTAATTTCGCGTGATTGCACCCATCTGCCTTCTTCAGGAATGGGAGCAGGACCGTGGTTAGGTCCTTGCTTAACGCAAACCATATGTTCGACTTCTTTGGAATAATTCATAATTTTATCCTCCGATATATGGAATTTTGTTTTAACTAAGGGTAATTATAGCACAATTTTTATTAATTTACAATATTTTTCAACCTTTTATTTGCTAATTATCAAAAAAAATGTTAATATTATATAGGAAATAACTCTTTCATTCTTTTTTGAATATTTTGGAGGTTGTTATGGACGGCAAAAAAATTAAAATTATAACTATCGTATCTCTAAGTTTAGTGGCTTTCAGCGCGATACTTACTCAAGTGATTAGGACTTGGGGGATATTTAGTAAGGCGTTTGTGGGCTATGATAACGCCACAGATGAGCTAATCGCTCCGATTACATGTGCGGCGATGATTATTGCGGTGATTGTTACATTTGCAGTGTTTGTTAAGGCGCTTAACGTGCTTGTTGGTGTGCTTTCCTGCAGGGCAAAAAGGAGCAAGACTTCAATTGTTACGGCATCAATTTTTGCATGTATAATTACCGCACTTTCCGCTTTCGTTGGTGTGTACGTATTTGTATTATTCGTACTGTTTGCAGGTGTTGATGGTTATGCTGTGCTTGTGGGCTGCGCGTTACTGCTTATGCCGTTAACAGATTTGTTTTGGTTTGGGGTTGCAATATATCGCGCGGTTAAACTTTCTAAGGCGTTAAAGCTATCAATAGACTAACGCTTATTGAGGAAGATGAATTTTATTATTTAATTAGTTAAAAATATCAGTTATATATAAGGAGAAACTATGGCTAACAACGTTTTTGATACTCTTAAGGCAAGAGGATTTATTAAACAAACCGTTTACGAAGATGATTTATACAAAATGCTTGGCGAAGAAAGCGTTCCTTTCTACGTAGGCTTTGACCCTACTGCAGACAGCTTACATATCGGCCACTATATTCCCATTATCGCTATGGCGCACATGCAAAGAGCAGGGCATAAGCCTATTGCTTTAATCGGTGGCGGTACTGCAATGATTGGCGATCCCTCCGGTAGAAGCGATATGCGTTCTATGATGACTAAGGAAACGATTGCTCATAACGTAGAATGCTTCAAAAAGCAAATGTCACGCTTTATTGATTTTGAGGGCGAAAACGCCGCAATTTTAGTTAACAACGCAGATTGGCTTTTAAATCTTAACTACGTTGACTTTTTACGTGACGTGGGCGTTTACTTCTCAGTTAACCACATGCTTACCTGTGATTGCTTTAAAACCAGAATGGAAAAGGGCCTTTCATTCCTTGAATTTAACTATATGTTAATGCAGGGCTACGACTTCTACGTTTTATCACAAAAGTACGGTTGTAAGCTTCAGCTTGGCGGTAACGATCAATGGTCTAATATGCTTGCCGGTGCAGACCTTATTCGCCGTAAAGAGGGTAAGGATGCGTTCGCTATGACCTTTACGCTTTTATTAAACAGCGAAGGTAAGAAGATGGGTAAAACCGCTAAAGGCGCTTTATGGCTTGATGAAAACAAGACCACCCCTTACGAATTCTATCAGTACTTTAGAAACGTAGAGGACGTTAAGGTTGCTGAATGTATGAAGCTATTAACCTTTATGGATTTAGATGAAATTGCAGAGCTTACCGCTCATCAAGACGAGCGCATTAACGCTGCTAAGGAAAGACTTGCTTACGAGGTTACCAAGCTAGTTCACGGCGAAGAAAAGGCGGAAGAATGCAGAAAGCAGGCTAAGGCGGCTTTTGGTGGCGATAGCGCTAATATGCCTTGCGTAGAAATTGATAAGGCTATTAACTTTATCCCGGAAATTTTAGTAACCGCTAAAATTGCTCCTTCAAGAGGGGAAGCAAGAAGACTTATAGAAGGTGGCGCGGTTTCTATTGATGAAGCAAAGGTTACCACCGCTTGTATGACTCTTTCAGAAGAGGTTATTGCTAAAGGCGAGTTTGTTCTTCATAAGGGAAAGAAGGTTCATATTAGAGTTAAATTAGTTTAATTAAATTACGTAAAAGTGGCGTTAATAAAGCTATAGCGCCACTTTTTAATAGGAAAATATGGAATTTTTAACTGCCGATAAGGGTGACTTTACAACTGAAATTAAGCGCTCAGAATTTATTGGAAAGCTTGTTAAGGTTAACAGCGAAGAGGAAGCAAAGAGCTTTATTAATTCGGTTAAAAAGGAACATTCCCTTGCAACACACAACTGTTACGCATATATCGTTTACGACGACGGTGTAGAGCGCGTTAGATATTCAGATGACGGCGAGCCACAGGGAACTGCGGGTATGCCTATTTTAAACGTGCTTAAAAATAAGGGCTTTTATAACGTTGCGGTTGTGGTTACAAGATATTTTGGCGGTGTTAAGCTTGGCGCTGGTGGATTGGTTCGCGCATACTCAGAGGCAGCTAGCGGCGCTTGCAATAACGCAACCGTTACAAGATGCGTGCTTTGCAGTAAATTCCGCGTGGATTTTTCTTACGAAAACTATAAGATATTTTCTAATTTTAAAATGCCAAAATATTCTAAAAATCTTTCCATAGAATATTCAGATAAGGTTACGGTATTTTTTGCCGTTAAAAAGGAAGAATGTGATAGCTTTGTTTCTGCGTTTGAAAATTTTTATAACAAAAAGCAGGCTATAGCGCGATTAAACGATATTATTTACGAGTTTGAGGAGAATTAATTCTTATGAAAACCGTAACTTCAGTAACCGTTTGCGTTAAAAATAAATCGCGTAGTAATATATATTTAGACGGCGAGTTTTTTTGTTCCTTAGATAACCTTATAGTGCTTAAATACGGCTTAAAGCAAGATATGCAAATTAGCACGGAAAGGCTAACTGAGATTCAGGAAGAGAACGAATTTTCTACCGCCTTTGATATAGCGCTTAATTACGTTGCAAGGTATAAAAAAACTAAAAAGCAAATAATAGATTACCTAATGAAAAAGGGCTATTTATATCCCGTTGCCTTTAAGGTGGTGCAAAAGCTGGAAGGGTACGGCTTTGCAGACGATAAGGATTTTGCAAGTAGCTATGCAAAGCAAAGCCAAAAGAATAAGGGGAAAATGCTTATTAAGCTTCAGCTTCGCGCTAAGGGAATAGATAAAGCTACCGCGGAAAACGCAGTTGAGGAAATAGATGAAAAGCCCGCTTCAATAGAACTTGCAAAAAAGTATATGCGCTCTAAAGAAGTTACCAAGGAAAACCTTGCAAAGTGTTACCGCTATTTGCTCTCTAAAGGCTTTTCTTACGAAAGTGCGCAAAACGCAATTAAAAGTATTAAGGATGTAGATGATGATTATTGAGCATTTAGCTAAGGTTGATTCTACCAACGAATATATAAAAAAATATCTTAAAAAAAGAAAGGACGCCTTAGTTAGGGCAGACGAGCAAACGGCAGGTAAAGGCACTAAAGGGCGCTCCTTTATTAGTCAAAAGGGCGGGCTATATTTATCTAAGCTTACCTTTCACGAGGGGCTAGCCGTTAAGGATGCGTGGTCTATAATGGTAGATAGCGCTATGGCGGTTGTTAAAACCTTGCTTGCCTTTAACGTTGAACCGCAAATTAAATGGCCTAACGATATTTGGGTAAACGGAAAAAAGATTTGCGGCATACTCATTCAAAACGGCTTTTGCGGGGATATGGTGGATTATTCCTTGGTTGGTATTGGCATTAACGTTAATAATGAGATTGCGGATGAAATTAAGGATATTGCTATTTCTTTAAAGCAGGCGCTTGGTAAGGAAATTAGCGTGGAAAGCTTTTTTCTTTCCTTAATGCTTAACTTTGTATCGGGTAGCAGTATAGAAGATTACAAGAAATTTAGCGCCCTGCTTGGCAAAAAAATTACCGTTACAAAAGGGGAAGTCGTTTACGAAGCAGTTGCAGAAGATATTTTAAATAACGGCGCGTTAAAGCTATCTAGCGGTGAGCTATTATATGCCGGCGAGGTTGGTTTAAAGGTTTCATTATAACAAAAAGCCACGCTATAGGTCGATTAACGGCATATTTTAATAAAATAAAGGGCAGTTAACAGTAAAGTTAACCGCCCTTTTTAAGTGCTTTAAGTTTTAATAGCTTGGCTAGAAAAAAACGCTAGCGTTAGTAAAATTATTCAACGATTACGTAATCAGCTTCTTTAATAGCTTGCTTAACTAGATTTACGCAATCCTCGTTTTCGCAAGTAAAGGTAACGCATGCGTTATCTAAGTCTGCCTTTGCGCTTGAAACGCCGTTAACGCTTAAGCACGCTTTTTCTACGTGAGCAACGCAACGCATACACATCATGCCTTCTACCTTTAAAGTATATTCTTTCATAGCTTCTTCCTCCTTAATTTTTTCTTCGTTACAGCTTGTTAAATCGCAAGCCTCGCTACCGTCCTTTTTAAATTTTAAAAGATTAATAGTAAGCGCGTTTAGAACTACGGAAACACTTGAAAGGCTCATTGCAACAGAACCAATCATGGGGTTGATTTTTAAGCCGTTTATATAGTAAAAAATACCGCTTGCTATTACAACGCAAATAAGGTTGTAAAAGAACGCCCAAAATAAACCTAATTTTATCGTTCTTAAAACTCGTTTAGAAAGATCTAACGCGTTTATTATTCCACTTAAAGAATTACCAAGTAAAACTATATCGCCGGACTCGGTTGCTATTTCGCTTCCGCTTCCCATAGCTATTCCTAAATCTGCCTGCGTTAGCGCGGGTGCGTCGTTAACACCGTCGCCAACCATTGCTATAAACTGCCTTTCATCATTTGCCTTTAGCTCTTTAATGATTTGCTGTTTGTCTGCAGGTAGTACCTCTGAAATAACCTGAGTAATACCCAGCTCATTAGCAATTACGCTTGCAGTTGCCTTATTATCGCCGGTTAGCATAACCACGTTAATATTTCTTTTTAAAAGCTCTTTTACGGTATCTTTGGCTTGTGGTTTAACGGTATCCTTTAAAGCAATAAGTACCTCTATAACACCGTTAACCGCTATTACAAGTGGAGTTTTGCCCTCCAAAGCAAGCTTAACGTAGCGTTCTTCTATTTGCTTATTTTCTTTATGCGGTGTGTTTTTGATATTACCAATAAGATATTCGTTTCCCTTTATAAAGCCCTTTAAGCCCATACCGTCCACGGCGGTAAAGCCTTCAACGGTTAATAGCGTAGCGCTCTTATTTTTTGCGTATTCGCAAATGCTTTTTGCTAACGGATGCTCAGACATGCTTTCTATTGAATATATAGCAGAAAGAATATCTTCATTATTATTAAAGGTTACAAAATCAGTTACGGTGGGCGCGCCAACCGTTAAAGTTCCCGTTTTATCAAATACCACGGTAGTTATTTTATGAGCATTTTCCAAAATCTCTGCGTTTTTAATTAAAATGCCTTTTTGCGCTCCTTTACCCGTTCCAACCATAATGGCAACTGGGGTTGCAAGGCCAAGCGCGCAGGGGCAGGCTATAACCACTACTGAAATTGCAAAGTTTAAAGAAAGCTCTAAGGAATTACTTGCTATAAGGTTTGCTATAAAGGTAACTACTGCAATTGCTAAAATTACGGGAACGAATATTCCGGAAATTTTATCTGCAAGTCTAGAAATGGGGGCTTTAGAATTAGAAGCTTCATCCACCAGCTTTGCAACCTTTGCAATGGTGGTGTCATTTCCAACCTTTAGCGCTTCAATCTCTAAATATCCGCTTTCTAATATGGTTGAACAGTAAACCTCGTCGTTAACGGTTTTCGCTATTGGCATACTTTCGCCGGTAACGTTGGCTTGATTTATCGCCCCCGTACCCTTTAAAATCTTACCGTCAACGGGAATTACTTCCCCTTTTTTAACAATAATAACGTCTTTTATTTTTACTTCCGCAATAGGTAGGTTTACTATTTTATTTTCCACTAAAACGTTCGCCGTTTCAGGCGAAAGCTTCATCAGCTGCTCTATTGCACGGGTGGTTTTCTTTTTAGAAAGCCCCTCTAAATATTTACCAAGACTAACCAAGGTTAAAATCATACTAGCGCTTTCAAAGTATAAATTATGGCAGTAGGATTTAATTATTTCTTCCCCTTTAGCCGTTAACGTTAGGTCGTTTATAGCCAAGCCGTTGTTTAAAATTACTTGACCGTAAATAATCATACCCAAGGCAAATAATCCGTATAGCATAGAAGCGGTTGCGCCTATTGCAATTAGCGTATCCATATTCGGCGCTTTGTTAAAGAGCTTTTTGTAGCCCGAAATGAAAAATCTTCTGTAAATAACCAAAACGGGTATGGTTAGTATGAGTTGTAAAAGCGCAAATCCAACCGGGCTTTTTGCATGGTCAAAAATAGAAGGCGCGGGGAAGCCCCACATCATATTGCCCATTGAAAAATACATTAACGCCAGTAAAAGAATTATTGATGCAATAAGCTTTTGCAAATCCTTATCCTTTTGTTTTGTATTTTCGCCCGTTAAAGGCAGTAGCGCGTAGCCCGCTTTTTTAACTGCGTCTAACAAAGCGCTTTCTTGGCATATTTTTTCGTCATATTCAATAACCGCGGTATTTTTTAAAAGATTAACGCTTGCATTTTTTACCCCGTTAACGCCACGTAGCGCCTTTTCCACGTGGGCTTGGCAAGCAGAGCAGGTCATTCCCGCAACTTTAAAGGTCTTTTTCATAATAGTTAACTAAATCTTTTAAAAAGATCAACTACCTCCTGCATTATTTGCTCATCACCTTGCTTTACCTTTTGTGTAACGCAACCGGTAAGATGGTCCTTCATAACGATTGAAGAAAGCACTTTTACCGCGTTAGAAATTGCAGAAAGCTGAATTAGCACGTCTGCGCAGTAGCGGTTTTCCGCAATCATACTTTTAACGCCGTTAAGCTGACCTATAATTCTATTAATTCGGTTTTCTAACGGTTTAATTTCTTCCGGAGCTCTTGCAGTAAGCTTGTTTTCGTTTAAACAGCAAGCGCATTTTGTGTTTTCATTATTCATAAATACCTCTTCAATATAGGTTTATTATACCCCACAGGGGTATATAGTATAACACAAAAATATTAAAAAGTCAACGGTTGATATAGCGAATAAGTTTACGGAGATTAAAAACTTTTTAGATATTGAATTTATTAACTGCTTTTTATTATTTGTATTAGGCAATAATCGGGTTTTTATTGAATAAAATAGGCAAATGCAATAATAGCTACTAAAAAAGCAAAAAAATTGCAAAAAACCGTGCAAAAATAATAAATAAGTGTTATAATGTATTAGATAAAAAGTTGTGGCGGTTAAAGGATTTGCTTTTAAAAAATCAAGACTGCTTGTAAACACGTAAAAGGAGATTATTATGAGTAAATTAAAAGAACTAAGAATAGTTGATAATTTTTATCAAACGTCTGCATTTTATCCAATGCCCACTATTTTAATTAGTACGGTTAGCGAAAGCGGTCAAACCAACCTTGGCGCATATTCACTTTGCTTCCCTTACTATATTGCAGGTAAGGATTACTATGCCATGATTTTAGAATGTAGAAACAGCTCTAACACCGCGCAAAATATTTTAAGAACTAAAAAATGCGCGCTTAACTTTATTCCGGATAACAGAAAATATTTTAAAGAAGCAGTTCGTTTGGGCTTCCCCGGTGAAACCACCGAGCAAAAGATGAAAAATTGCCTATTTACCTTGGGTGATAGCTCTCTTGGTGAGGATAGACCGCAAATAGTAGAAGAAAGCTTTCAAGTGTTTGAATGCACTTGGGATGATAGTCTAGAAGATGCTTTTAACGATAAGCCCGGGCTATTAGAGGGCTACGAGCCTCCTTACAGAAGCTTTAACGGTATTACCAGTAAGTTTGGCGCTCACTTTATTTTAAAAATAGATAGAATTTTAATGCAAGATAAATATCACGATTCTATCGTTCACGGCGTTAAAAGCAGTAACTTCCCAAGAGTTCCCGTTGATTACGGTTATAGGGATAGCACCAACTTCTGGTATATTAAGCATTCTCGCCCCATTTCAGAAAAAATTCCCGCTAAAGATAACGGCGACGTTAAGTCCGTTATTTATGCTGCAGAAAGAATTGATCCTACCGTTAAGTTTACGGAAGAAGCTTGCGCTAAGCTTACCAAAATTCCAAGAGTTTTCTTAAAAGCTGCTCTAACTCAAATGGTAGAAATTGCTAAAGAAGAAGGTATTTCTTTAATTGATGAGAAGGCGTTGGATATTATAAATGATAAGCGCCGTAAAGAGAAAAAATAAGCCTTATATACTTCGCAATACTTTGTTCTTTTAGTTTTTATTATAGAATTGCACCAACTTCGTTGGATGACCTGCGACCAACAAGGTCGCTCCCTGCGGTCAAAGCTAAAACGCCTCGTCTTGCTCGCATCTAAACCTTATTTACAATAAGATAAATACTTTGTATATAAAAAATTTTACAATAACAAAATATGCGATAATCGACCTATAGAAGGGCTTTTTAATTAAAAATCAATAAAAAAACAGCTTGGTAAGTTAATTTACCAAGCTGTTTTTTTACCTTAAATTAAGAATTTTATATATGTCCTTTTGCAATTTTTAAAATTAAATCGTCTAATAACTCTTCGTTATCGTAAAACACCTTATCGTAGTTTTCTAAAAAGTTTTCGCCACGCGCTTCCTTAGGTGTGGAATTGTATTCACGGCGGGCTAAAACCATGTTATCTAAAATAATATTTGGTAAGTAAAAAATGGCTACGTTAAGCGCTTCCATGTACCTTTTATCCTCTGCGCAAAGGTCAAAATAGTAGGCGTGTCCGCCTGCGCCAAGGTTGCTAACCACCGTCATAATTTCCGTTAAGGGGGAAGTGGT
The DNA here is from genome assembly GCA_015055965.1 of Clostridiales bacterium. Classification (GTDB taxonomy): domain Bacteria; phylum Bacillota; class Clostridia; order Christensenellales; family Borkfalkiaceae; genus HGM11416. The sequence goes on along the minus strand of SVHG01000014.1, from coordinate 18,069 downwards.
TTGGTTTTTAACCCAGTCCTTCCAAAGCTTATCAAGAAGCTGTTTATTGCTTAAAATTTGGGGTTCTTTTTCTTTCTTTTTAAAAAGATTAAATAACTTCATAATAGCACCTAATCGACCTATAGCCTAACTTTTATAATCCAATAGCGCTTAAAACGGCGCGTGTTGTAACGTTTGGTAGGGTGTATTTTAACTCTTCAAGGGTAAAGGGAAGGGGACAGTTTGCATTTAACTTGATTATTTTGTAATTATCAAGTAAGCGCGCCTTGCTTTCACAAATTGACTGCTTTAAGGCAGGCTTTTTAATTTGCTCTGCGTTATCAATTAAACCTTGCAAAGAGCCAAATTCGTTAATAAGCAAAGAAGCTGTTTTTGGGCCAACCTTGTTTGCTCCCTTAATATTATCTGCGCTATCACCTGTAAGTGATTTAAAATCGGCGTAAAGGTTGGGGGTGATATCAAACTTATTTTTTAAAAATAGCTCGTCGCAAATAACGGTGTTATCGCCACGGTAGCGCAAAACCTTAACGGTTGGGGTTATAAGCTGAAAAAAGTCGCTATCAAAGGAAGAAATAACAACCTCCATTTGCTTGCCGTAGTTAAGGGCGTAGCCTGCAATTAAATCATCCGTTTCACATCCACAGGATTCCGTGTGTTTAATTTGCATATAATCAAGGGCCGCGTATACGTCATCTATTTGGCTAAATGGGTTTTCTTCTTCCGGCACGCAAGAATAATCAATTCTGTTCGCCTTGTAATCCGCGTTGGTTTGCTTGCGTTCTAAAGAGCAGTCCCCATCAAAAAGCACTGCAACGTGGGTGGGGTTGGTTTGGTGAATAATCTTTAAAAGCGCGCCAACGAAGCCAAGCGTTCCCTGAATAGCCTTGCCGTTTTTATTAATAATGCGTGAAGGCATGCCAAAAAACATTTGAAAAAGTAGATTGTTGCCGTCTACTATTAACAGTTTATCCATAATTCCCCCTTTGTAAAAATAATTTTAAGCGCAAAAAATAAAGAGTGTTTAAAAATTAAGCTTTACTTGCGCTATTGCCGTTAGATAAAAAAAATCGTATCTGATGATACGATTTTTTCTGGTCGGAGTGACAAGAATCGAACTTGCGACCTCTTGAACCCCATTCAAGCGCGCTACCAAACTGCGCTACACCCCGACGGTTTTACAATATTTTTATTGGTTTCTGCCAAAAAACGCAAACAAACAATGCTGTTTCGTTGTTAGCCTAGATATTATAGCACAATAAAGAACGTAAATCAAACCAAAAGCACCCGTTTTTTAAAATTATTTCAAAAATTTTTTATTTTTCGGTAATTTGCGCCATTTTAATTTGCTATGTAAATTCTTTCTTATTAAATCCCGGTTATAATTCTAGAAATAAACAAAAAAGGATAGGTGACTACCTATCCTTTTTTCTGGCGGAGTATGTGCTTCACTCATTGAACTCTTGATTGAATTTTAATAAACTGTTGTTCTTAAAGTTTCATCATATGCTTCTAGTATAACTATTCCATATTTACGATAATTTTCATTTTCAGTTGTGTAATACATTATCTAACTTTATTTACCTCAAAATTTTACTTATACTACTTATATTCCTAAAGATTTAAAAACCCCAGAAAATCCTTGTAATTCTGAAGATTTAATATATATACCTAAACTCATATCAATCTTTAAATAAATATTATTTATAGTTTGATATATATGTGTGCTTGGTTTTACTGGATTAGGAATTTTTTGAATTAAATTATTTAAAAATCTCATAGGACTTGCGTGCTCTATTCCTAAAAAATATATTCTACTACCGCAAATATTTCCCTTACCTTTTTGGAAATAAATACCTTCATTAATTATCATAATGGGTGATCCAGAAGAACCAGGAATACATGGTATATCTACAAGACCTTTCTTTTCACCATTATAATCAACAGATGGATGTGATGAAGTTATTCCAGATCTCATAAGAGGATAATTATTAACAACATCAAATTGTCCATTTGGATATCCATACATTAACACATTTTCGATAGCAGTCAAATTATCTAAGTCTTTTTGGGTTGGAATTAATGATGAATCAAGTGCTATAAACTCATAGTTCTTAGGAACTATATTTTTAGAGTGTTTATTTAACAATGGATTTAATTGAAAAAATGCTAAATCAGTACTTGAGTGTAAATGCCAAGTTACTACATCTTTTAATAAGTAATTAGATCCGTCATTTAAATGAATATTAAATTCAATACAATCATTTATAGATGTCAAACTATAATCTAATTTATCTAAATCTTTTTTCTCTGCAAAATGTCTATTAGATATAACAACAAAATTTCCATTGGAAGTTTTGTAAATAAAGCCAGTTGCAGTGAATCCATTTGACTCTAGCCTAAGAGTTGAGTACATCATTTTTTCTGTCATCATAGTTGCTTTCATACTAAAATCTTTTTTACTCCTTTCAGATTATTTTAATGCTTTTAGTCCGTCATATAATTCATTAAACGATTTCATTGTTTTGCATCTTCCATATGATAGTTCTTTATTATCTCCATATTGAAGCAAGAAACATTTTGTTAGTTCTTCAACTGTTTGTTCAAGCATTGTCATAAATTGAGTATAAATTGTATTATATTCTGGAGTATCTACATTATAATGCCCGTCAATCAAGCCTTCAGTTAATTGATCTAAAGGATATAACTTTAAATGTAATAATTCATGAATAATTACTTCTTCTACATTTTCATTTTTAGGATTTTTAGCATTAATCATTAATATAGCTTTTCTATCATCAGGATCAACTTTAAAATCCCCCGTTTTCTTAAAGTTATCATCATTTATTAATTCTAACTTTATATCCCAATTGTTTCTTAGTCTTAAAATATCTAACCATTTATCAAAAATTGGATTAACCTTTTCATAAGCTAACATAATATATACCTCCTGCTTTTCTATATTTTTAATAATAAATATACCTTATAAGCCTCTTCATATAAACTAGGACTTACATTTGGATAAGTTAAATTTTTAGGTAATTTTTCAAATAATTTAATTTCTGACATTTCACTATCAGGTAATTTATCTAAAAAACTAATAGACGTTTTATTAGTTGTGCTAAATAAGTCATAAATTTTTTGAACAACATTCTAATAGGGAATCTTATATATTTAGAGCAATAATAATATTTTTCTTCCATTTCTTCCTCTTTTGATAGTAATATGTTTATATCTTAAAATATCTTTGGTTTTTGCTTTTCGGTTTTTCTGGTTCAGTCATACCGATTAAACCTGCTTCTAATGCAGGAATAATATAGTTCTTACGGAAAGTATCTCTTGACTTTAATCCTACCTTTTCCATAAGCTCGGTTAACGACATTGGATAACTTTCTATAACTGCCATAAGCGCCGTTATTTGATTATTAATATGGTTATAATGATTTCTCGTATCTCTAATAATATCGTTAAGTGCTGATTTAATAACACCAAGCATAAACACAATAAATCTATTTGACTTTCCTTCAGACGTTGAAAGAGTTATCGCTTTATAATAATCTTCCTGATTATCTTTAATTATACTTTCAATAGGAATCCATCTAAAAATAGGTTTCCAACTTGCAAGTAATGCCGTTTGCCATAATCTGCCCATTCTTCCATTGCCATCTCTAAAAGGGTGAATAAATTCAAACTCGTAATGGAATACACTTGACTTAATGAGCATTTGAGCTTTACTGTTGTTTACCCAATCAAAAAGTTGATTAACTAAACCATTAACCATACTTGAAGGAGGAGCAATGTGAATTACGTCGCCATTTTGGTTAATAACGCCAACGGGCGAAGTTCTTATTTGTCCTGCTTCTTCTACAAGCCCCTTCATCATTACGCCGTGAGCGTTTGTTAAATCAGTAATAGAAAACGGATTAATTTCTTCTAAAGTTTTATATACTTCAAATGCATTTTTAACTGCAATAATATCATCCTCAGGACCTAAAACTCGTTTGCCTTCAATAACGTCAGTAACTTGTTTTAGTGTGAGAGTATTATTCTCAATAGCGAGCGAAGAGTGAATTGATTTAATTCTGCTAACACGCCTTAATCTTGGCAACTTTTCAAGGTCGTTAACGTTTTTTAACTCGCCTAAAAGCTCCATTATTTCAGACGTTAACTCTAACATTTCTTCTGTAATATCATAAGGTGGAATATATTTATCCATATTTGCCTCCAAAATCAACTATTTATATTTTAACACGATATTATTTGGAAGTCAACATCTTGCACGAAATCTTACACGAAAACTTAAATGTTTTTAGACAAAAGAAAAAACCTTAAATAAGAGCTTTATGTCGGTCTTTCAAAGGTGAAAATTATTCCTGCATTTCCTTTAACGAAGATATATTTAATTATGGTAATAAAAAAAAGCGACTCTATTTGGGTTCAAATAGAATCGCTCTTGGCGGAGAAATCGAGATATTGGCTCTTTGCGAGGCCGCACCGATAAACTGTCATCAGGGCAGCTTGGTCCGCTTAAAACTAATTAATGGAATATTTGCTTTTGTAAGCGTACAGTTTCCTCCCGCAAACTTTTTCTTATTAAATCTCAGTTATAATTCTAGAAATAAACAAAAAAGGATAGGTGACTACCTATCCTTTTTTCTGGCGGAGAAATCGAGATTTGAACTCGAGCTGCAGTTACCCGCACTACTCCCTTAGCAGGGGAGCCCCTTCGGCCACTTGGGTATTTCTCCAACCGAAGCAATTTGCTTGCTATTTAATTTAGCCTATATATAATAACATAAAAAAAAGGAGTTGTCAAAACAATTTTTATATATTTTTGCTAAAAGTTAAAAAAAATATTAAAAAAGTTTGATTATGGATTTTAAAGTGTTTGACAAAACCCTTTATTTATTATATAATCATTAGGCTTGTTAAAAGCAAAGCAAAATTTAATATGCGCCGTTAGCTCAGCTGGATAGAGCGTTGGTCTACGGAACCAAAGGTCAGGGGTTCGAATCCCTTACGGCGCGCCACAAAAAGCGATAACCATTGGGTTGTCGCTTTTTGTGTTGAAAAACCAAATGTAAGGGATTCGAACGAGAGCGCTCGGAAAACAGTGGACACCCACTGTTTTTAGCGGCTGACCGAAGTATTTTGCAAAGCAAAAAGAATGAGTTATGGCAGACCTGCTTTGCAAAATGCAAGAATTCGAATCCCTTACGGCGCGCCATTTAAGAAGATTAGGTTTGATACAATATATCAAGCCTTTTTTATTTGCTTTTTATAGGGTTCAAGTCCCACCCGTCTTGATAAAAGATGGGATTTTTTTATTTTTACAATCAATATTTATTAATATATTTTATTAAGGAACTGCAATGAATTTATAACTTTTTAACGATTATATACTTTAGGGTATGCAGAATTTTAGTAGGGGTATGCTCTTTTTATATAAGGGTATGCACTTTTTAACCTTTTAACGATTACTTAAAATAAATCGCTTTTTATGGTATACTATAGGCACTAGATTTAGAAGGTGACATAATGGATAATTTTTTAGAGAATATTAATGGACATTTTAATTATTTTTTGATATAATTTATATGGTTAAAATTGACTGATAAATTAGAAGTTATCATTTAGATTAGCTTCTCTTGTTGAGAGATATAGTTTTAGTGATTTGAACAATAAATTCTGATATTATTATCTTGTAATTAGCATTATGTGAAAAATTATGTGAATGTAAATTTGAGTCTATTTATTCAATGCTTAAAGGAAATCATTTTTATAGTCGATATATTTAGGAGTATCATATGAAAAAATTATTAATTAGTTTTTCAGCTAGAAAAGATGGTAACTGCGATGAGATCGCAAAATTTCTAGCTAAGGAAGAAGATAAAATTATATATTTTAGAGATTTAAATGTTCACAGTTGTAGTAATTGCGATTATGAATGTTTTGATAATAGTTGTAAATATCGTAACGATGATATTTATAATCTTTTAGATGAAATTTCTAATTATCAAAAAGTTGTTTTTGTTGTTCCAATGTATTGTGGAAATCCTTCATCTTTATATTTTATTTTAAATGAAAGATGCCAAGATTACTTTATGCACAACGAAGATAAATATGAAAATCTAGTTAAAAGATTATTCATTATTGGAATTTATGGTGATTCAGAAAAATCTCCTGATTTCATTCCTTGTTTTGAAAAATGGTTTGAAGGAACTAGATACACAAATCATGTGTTGGGTGTAGAAAGACATAAATATAACTTAAAATTGAAAGATCCAATTATAGAAATTGATGAATTAATAACAAAGATAGAAGAATTTATTAATCCAACTAACCCTAAAATCGAATTAAGTGCAATGGCAGTAGTAATGTGTAATGGAAAAATTCTTTCAACAAATGAAATGATTTATGGAAAAGAAACATTATCATTACCTAAAGGACACAAAGAAGAAAATGAATCAATAATTGAAACAGCTATCAGAGAATGCTATGAAGAAACTAATATTGTTATTACTAAAGATGATTTAGTTAAAGAATTAACATCGTATTCTTATGAGTTTTTAACTCCATCTAATAAATTAATTAGGAAAACTATTGTCCCATTTCTTTTTGAAGTAAAAAAAGAAGGAAATCCTATTCCTAAAGAAGAAAGAATGATCTCTATTAAATGGATGGGAAAAGAAGAATTTATCGAAAAATGCACACATAAAAATGTGAAAGATATAGTAAAGGAGATTTAATGTTATGGCAAGTAGTTATTATAAACCTTGTAAAGAATTAGATAGATGTTTAGAATTAGACCAATACTGGGAAAAAGATATGAAGAAATGGTTTGAAGGATATCTAATTATTGCTGAAGAAACATCATATGCTTTAGCTGAATGTCAAGTTGGATATGCTTATCTTGAAGGTATTGGAACAGAAAAGAACTTAGAAAAAGCATTATATTGGACAACTCGTTCTGCTGAACATGGAGATAGAGATGGACAATGTAACTTGGCTTGGATTTATGAAGAAGGTCTTTGTGGAGAAAAAGATTTAGAGAAAGCTAAATATTGGTATAAAAAATCAGCTCTACAAGATCATGATTTATCAATTGAAAAATGTAAAGAGTACAAGATCAATCTATAAATTCCAATTTAACGAGCAGTTGTAGGGGTATGCAAAAGTTAACAATTTAACGATTACTCAACTTTTTAACGATTACTTAACAATTTAACGATTACAAGGCTTAGGGTATGCAATTGTATTAAAATTGTGTAACGTTGCCACAAAAAGCGATAACCATTAGGTTGTCGCTTTTTGTGTTGAAAAACTAAACGTAAGGGATTGGAACTAGAGCGTAAAAAAAACAGTAGCGGGCTACTGTTTTTTTCTATTTAATATTAATGAATGGATTTTGTAATAAAGTATGCTTAATCCGTAAATAAAGGCAAAGAAGAATATAAACCAGTAAAAAGAGCCGATTTGCGGTGGCCATTTTGCAATAAAGCCAAATAGCCCAACCTCTGAATAATAGTTCATAAAAAAGTAAGGGTAGGGATCGCCCCTGCCAAAATCCACCTTTAATACGCATAAAACACTTGTAAAAATAAAGTAGATTATGGGCGGAATAATGGTGTACCAAACGAATTTTTTATCAATTTTAACAATGCTTTTATTGGTAAAAAAGTCCACTATAGATAAAACGGGAACAACCACGTGTGTTAAAACACTTGCAAAGGACCAAACGTTAAAATCTGCAAAGGGCGCAAGAAAGGAACAGAATATAACCCCGGTAATCGTTATAGATACCGTGAAAATATACTTTAAAAGGCTAAAAATATTATAAGTCTTTTGCGTTACGTTTTTTTTAAGCAATATAATAGCAAAAATTAAAGAGGTTATTCCTATCCATAAATTAGAAAGCTGGGTAAAGTATAACAGCCTTGTTAACCAATGGTAATAGCCGTCTCTACGGGCGAAGTAGCAGGAAAGGAAAAAACCAACGGCGGAAAATATAAATATTAAAAAATTTAAGGTTATAGGCAAATATTTGTTTAATATTGCCTTGCGATTTTTACAGTCCATAAAAAAGCCCTTTGGTTAGCGCCTAAAAGCGCTATTTTTAGCGTAAGTTAATGAAATTATTATATCACAGGTGTTAAAAAAGTGCAATTTGTTTAAGTGCAAATACAAAATTAAAGAAAAAACTTCTTTGCTTTGTGTTTTTAGCAAATGGCAGTATATTTATGGACTTTTTTTAAGCAAAGTATTATAATATATTAAAACAATAACGTGGTGAAGGAATGAATAAAAAAATATTGGCAATTGCGTTTGCGGTTTTGGCTGCCGTGCTTTACGCTATAAATATTCCATTTTCTAAGCTTTTACTGAGCAGTATTGCCCCCACAATGATGGCGTCTTATTTATATCTTGGTGCGGGCGTTGGGGTAGGGATACTGTTTTTTATTACAGGCAGAAGGCAAAAGGAGCAGTTTGCAAAATACACGAAAAAAGATTTACCTTACGTATTAGGTATGATTATTTTGGATATTATAGCGCCTATATTATTGATGTTTGGGCTATTAGATAGCGCTTCTTCAAACGCCTCTTTACTTAACAACTTTGAAATTGTTTGCACTTCCATAATAGCTTTGGCTATTTTTAAAGAACAAATATCTTATAAAATGTGGATTGCGATTTTTTTAATAACGTTATCTAGCTTTGTTTTATCTTTTGAAGATATAACTGCGTTTAAGCTTTCTTGGGGAGCAATATTGGTTTTATTAGCCACACTTTGTTGGGGCTTAGAAAATAACTGCACCAGAAGCTTATCAAGCAAAAACACCTATTCGGTTGTAACTATAAAGGGCATTTTTTCAGGCTTAGGATCTTTGGTTGTTGCGCTGTGCTTAAAGGAAGATTTTGCAAACGGAATATTAATTCTTTTAGCCATGATTCTTGGCTTCGTTGCGTACGGCTTGAGTATTTTCTTTTACATTAAGGCTCAAGGCGTTATTGGAGCGTCAAAAACAAGCGCTTACTATTCTATTGCTCCCTTCGTGGGAACTCTTTTATCTTGTATTATTTTTGAAGAAGGGCTTGATTGGTCTTATTTCGTGGGGTTAATAATAATGCTTTTTGGCGCGCTAATAGTTGTTTTAGATACCTTAGAAAAAAAGCACACGCACCTGCACAAGCATATAATAGAGCACGCTCACGACGGTTTAACTCATACCCACGAAATAGAGCACGAGCATTCCCATAAGCATTATTTTACGGAAGAAAATCATAATCACAAGCATAGTAGCTCAAGCAAGGTTTGTTAAATACCGTATATACTAAAAATAAAACGGTAAGTAAAAGCGTTTGATATTAGATGGATTATCTAAGGCGGAATGATTACGCTTTTAAGAGCAACGTATTCTTTAAAATAAGGAAAAACGTATTAACTAGAAAACAGCAAAAAGAGCCACCGATTATGCGGCGGCTCTTTGTAGTATAAATTAATAAAAACCCGCCTATAAGTCGATTAACGGGGTGTTTTTTAATAATAAAAGCAAAAAGAAAAAGGGAGAGTTACTCCCTTTTAGTTATATTTTAATTAAACGGTTTCATCAATTATTTCTGCATCTACAGCGTTAACGGAAACGCTCTTAATGCCGTTTAAAACACCGCTTTTAGATTTATAGCCTTCTTCGCTCATGGCAATATTTTCGCCGTTAGAAGCAATAAGGCGGTATCTAAATAAGCCCGCTTTATCAAAGTAAATTTCAAACTTGGGGCAGGTTTTTGCGGTGGGGGTTTTTAAGGTTTGGTCTTCTATACGGTCTTCTGCAATACACTTAGCTGCGTGCTTGCCAATGCTTTCCATACCCTTTTTGCAAGCTGCTTTAGTGGTGTATACCTGTGAAGAAACTGCAATTTTTTCTTTGTTTGCAGCAAGTAGGCTAAAGTTAAACATACCCGTAGGGGTTTTCTTAATAATAAATTTTCCCATGATATTAATCCTTTGTTATTATATTTTTTAAAGGTAGCGGTTTATGCTAAAAATGCAATTCCGCTTACCCTTAAAAGTATATCAAAAAAAATTGAGTTTGTAAATAGGAAAGGGAAAATTTTTTAATAAAAATTTAATTTTAAAGGTTTTAAGTGTGTTTTAAGGATTAAAAGACAAATTTTGTCTATATTTTAGCAAATTTTGCACTTGACAATTAATACTATAAGTATTAAAGTATAATACGTAAGCGGAAACTCCGTTAAAAAGATATTCCCCCAAAGGGGAAAAGGAGAATATGGTGTTAAAAAAATTCTTAATCTTATTTTTAACCGCATTGTTAACCTTGGCGCTTTCTTTAGCGTTTGCGTGCAATCAGGGAAATAGCGGTGGTAGCGAGGAGCAAAGCTCTTCGTTAAGTGAAGAGATTAGTCAGTCTCAAGGCGTAAGCGAAGAGCAGTCCTCAAGCGAAGATAGCTCTTTTGTAGAAGAAAGCTCTTCTTCAGAAAGCGGTTCTTCAGAAAGCGGTTCTTCAAGCGAAGATAGCTCTATAGAAGAAGATGTATCTGCTTCAGACGACCCTTATGGGGAAGATATTTACGGTTAAGGGGGAAACAAAAATGAAACGCAAATTAAGTGTGAAAATTTTACTTTCATTAACGGCAATATGCTTAACCCTTTTCACTGCATTTTTATTCGTACAACCTAAAAGGGAGGCCGGCGCAACCGTGATAGATCACAAGGGAGTTATAAAGGTATATTTAATAGCAGGTCAGTCTAACGCGGTAGGTTACGGTCAGGATACCGGCGGTGTTTTGGCTGCGGATAGCAGATATATAAACGGCTTTGATAACGTTTTATATTACGATAATAACGAGCGTTACGGCACGGATTTGGGTAACGCTTTCCAGCCCGTAAGATTAGGCATGGGTAAGGATGCTAACTCTTCCGGAGCAGAAATAGGTATGGCTTACGCTCTTGCAGATAACGGCGAAATGAACGCGGTTATTAAATGCGCGTGGGGCGCAACTCACCTTTACCCAGACAAGTATTATTCCGTTTCTTTACAACAGGGCACTTGGACCTCACCTACCTATATTAAAAATCATAATATAGATACAACCACAAACCCCAAAATCGGCGCAATGTACGCACGCTTTATGCAAACCGTTAAAACGGGTCTTGCTGCGCTTGTTCAGCAGGGCTATGAGCCTGTAATTCAAGGTCTTTGGTGGATGCAGGGTGAGGCGGAAATGGGCTCGTTAGAAATGGCATCTGCCTATACGGAGCTTTTAACTACTCTTATTGCTGATATGAGAGCGGACCTTTCTAAAATATCGGGTGCAGATTTAAGCGAAATGCCCTTCGTGTTTGGCTTGCCCAGTTGGAACACTGCACACGCAGGTGGCCCGGCCTTTGAAGAAAAGGTAAGAAGCGATATGAAGGCTATTGCTGATAATAAAGATATTATTAACGTTGACTGCGTTGATTGCAGGGGCTTAACCCAGCACGACGGTTGGCATTTTAACGCTATGGGTCAACATTATTTAGGCGAACAGTTTATTCAAAAATTAGCCTGTTTAGATGAGGGCTCAACCGTTAATCTTAACGAATACGTTAGTATGACTAATGACGTTGAAATACGCGATAACGAGCCTATAGGCCTTCGTTTTGGCGCGAAAATAAGCAATTATAACCCGCAAAACGGCTATAAATACGGTATGATTATAATCCCCACCGATTATATTAGTGAATACCAATTAAATGGCGATTATATTGCTAAATTAGAAGAAAACGGAGTTGAGTTTTTAAACCTAAGATGTAACGTTTTAAACGGTGATTTTAACGGCGACGGCATAATTGAAAATTATATTCAAGGCTCTATCGTAGACTTAAAATACAAAAACCTTAACAGAGGATTTACGGCTATCGCTTATATTAAGAGTGGCGAAGATTACCTATATTCATCTTCTACCGTTAGCGAAAGCGTTGCTCACGTAGCAAGCCGTGAATTGCTTCAAAAGGGCGCGCAGTCAGAGATATATAGCGAGCTTGTTAAATACACCAACGGCGCGGCAAATTACCTGCTTGGAATAGACGAGTCTTTAGGTTATGAAAATTCTTCATTCGATATAGAAGTGCCTGAAGAATTACGTGTTGATTATAGCGACAGTCAAATCATTAAACAGCTTACCGTTAAGCAATCCCCCGAAATGAACTATTACGTTGAATTTTCTTCCGATAACGAAGATATAGCAACGGTAGATGAAAAGGGCAACGTTTGCGGTATTAGCGCGGGCGAAACGGTTATTCGCGTTAAGTGCTTAGAAATAGAAAAGCAGATTAAGGTTACGGTTGCTTATCCCGAAATAGACGGTATTACCGTTGACGGTATACTTGATGAATGCTACACAAGAAAAACTGAAAACGTTTTACTTAACGACGGCAGATATTATTCCGTTAACGCAATTAAAACTCAAAGCGGTGTGTTTATTTACACAGAGGGTATGTTTAACAGCTCGGTTAGCGCAGGCGATAGTGAGCCTTGGTACGTAAGCACTAACTTTGAATTTAAGCTTAACAAGGGTATGCAGTCTTACGTGAACGTAAAAGGCCAAGGCGCAGGCGTAAGCAATTTCGTTTATAAGGTGCAAAAGCAGGAAAACGGTAAATATTTACATAAGGCGGAAATTTTCGTTGCAAAAGAGCTAATATCAAATTGGGGCGAAAGCGTTCAGCTTAATTACGCTTGGAAAACGCCTAACGAAAACGCGTATATGCAAAGTGATATGATAGCGCATAGCTATACCGATTGGAATACCGATTGGCACAGCTATCAAAGACTGGGCGGTTTATCTGAATTCGTTGCGCCCTTAAAGGCAAACCTATTCATTACTGAAAATGGCTTAGCTTCTATACAAGTACCTAACGAGGGTGTTATATTAGACGGCGTTATTGACGAAAACGAATATGCAAGTAAAGCTCTAACTAGGTCAAACTCTAACTTGAGCGTTACCGTGCACGGTAAGATTATTAATAAGGACGCATATTTAGCCTTTGAAATAGTTCACGGCAAGTGGTCTGCTTACGATTGCTCACCCGGTAGCTGGTGGAAGAACGACAATATAGAAATTTACTTAAACGACTTAAATCTTACCTTAATGTTTTTTGACGGAAAGTTAATTCTGCCTGCTAACGTAGATTGCGGTATTGCTTCTACTACCGAAAATAGCGAAGGTAAGCTAGTTACCGTGGTAGAGCTTTACGTTCGCGGAAATAGCGAGCAGTATAAGCTTAAGATTGGTATGAACGGCGCGGCTTTTGCTTGGGTAGACGTATGCTGGTCACAGGCATTCGGTTATCTAACTGCTGACGGTGTTTACCGCAAAGAAGCTATGAAGGTTGGCAACGCTTTATTAGACGGTGTTTTAGATGACGCTATTTGGACTGAAACGGTGCTATCTAACAGTATAACCACCAACGCAAACGGCGCAACCTTAACTATAATGGGAACGAAGGATGAAAAGGGTATTTATCTTGCTGCAACGGTATTGCACCAAGTAGGGCCTAGCTTTTCGTTAGATAATTCAAACAATTGGCATACCTTTATGAACGTAGAATTCCGCTTGAACGGCAGTGATGCTCAAATAATGGCTACTACCAGAAATGAAAGCGCTGCGGCTCAAACTTACGCGTACTGCAAGACTGAAGCGGTTGCCGGTGGCGGATATTTTACCACCTTTGAAATATTCGTTCCTTACTCAACCGTTGGCGCAACCTTTGAACAAGCTCAAATCTCTTTAAGGGCAAACGGTTGGTTTGAAAGCGGTTGGACGTGGCTTTTTGGCGGTCAAAATTGGAATGCTACTCATTACCTAACTGCAGAAGGTGTTTTTGCAAAATAAACGGCAAAAGCGTTAAAAAATACTGTAATTAACCTAATTAAAGTGTTTTTGAGTTAAAGGTTTAATTAAATAAAAAATAATGAAAATCCGTTGGGAAAGCAGGATAAGCTCTCTTAACGGATTTTTTAATAATAAATTTTTCTTTTTCTATTGCATTGACGGGTTACTTGTGGTATAATTTATTTACAAAATAAATTCGCAATTTTACAAGGAGGTAAGATTTTTATGAAAAAACTGAAATTTATAAACCTTTTTCTAATCATTTTAAGCGTTAGTTTAATTTCTTGTTTTACCTTTTCTTGCAAAGAAAACGAAAGCTCCGCTATAAGCTCCTCGCCCGATTGCGTTCATAGCTGGGTAAGTAATTCTTGCACCCTTCCGGCGGTTTGTGAAATTTGCGGTAAAGCTCAAGAATCGCCTATCGGTCACACAGAAGTTAAAGATAACGCAGTAGAGCCCACCTGTACGGAAAGCGGGTTAACGGAGGGTAAGCACTGCTCAGTTTGCGGCGAGGTATTAATTAAGCAAGAGAAAATAGATAAATTAGGTCATAGCTTTAAGGATAAAAAATGCTCAATATGCGGGGAATGGGAATATAGCTCGGCAGAATATTTTACCTTTTCTTTATTAAGCGATAACACTTACGAAGTAAAAATAGCAAATGCAGATAATACTCCGGCGGAATTGGTTATACCTTGTGAGTATGACGGAAGGCCTGTTAGCCGTATAGCAAGCTACGCCTTTTCTAGGAACGATAAAATAAGTTATATGGTTATTCCAAGCACGGTGACTGCTATTGGTGATTCTGCTTTTCTTTCTTGTGTGAATTTAACTGATATCGTAATAGGTAATGGCGTTACTACCATTGAAGGGTATGCCTTTTACAACTGTACCAAGCTAACCTCTGTTACTCTACCTGAATCGCTTACCACGATTGGCGCTCACTCGTTTAGGGGATGCACCGGTTTAACCTCTATCGTAATTCCAAATAGCGTCACTTCTATTGGTGTGAATGCTTTTCATTATTGCACCTCTTTAACGAGCGCAACTATAGGGGACGGCGTTACCCATATACCTAGTGATCTTTTTGATTATTGCGTTAAATTGCAATCTTTATGGATAAGTAAATCGGTAATTTCTATGGGGCATGGTGCTTTTTCAAGCTGTGGCGATTTAGTTAACGTAAATTATGCGGGAAGCATAGACGATTGGGCTCAAATAGAGTTTGACGGTGTTTTTTCTAACCCTCTATATTATGCAAATGCTTTAATTATTCAGGGCGAGCAAATAAGTGAGGTAGTGCTAAAGGAAGCAACGAAAATATCTGCGTACGCATTCGTTAACAGCAATATCACTTCTATAAAAATTCCAAGCTCCATAACTGCTATTGGCAACGGCGCGTTTGAAGGCTGTGAGAGCTTGCAAACGGTATATTACGCGGGAAGCGCACAAGCTTGGGAAAGCGTTGCGGTTGAAAAAAACAACGACGCCTTAATTAACGCCGAGTACGTTTTTGCAAAATAAATTACTTAATTAAAATTTGTAATAAAGAAAATTTAATATTTAAAAATTTAAAAGGATTAAAGCCTGTAATCGACTAAAAAACGAAAAAAATCGGTTATAGGCTTTGTTTTTTACCGTTTATAAGAGGAGAAAGCTTGGCGGAATATACATATTTAAACCATAAATAGCGGTTTAAAGCTAAAAAATAAGTGTTTAAATGTTTTTAAAAATTAAAAAATAAAAAAATATTAAAAAATAAGCAACTTTTTTTAAAAACCCCCTTGAAATTTGGTAAAATATATAGTATAATATTAGTTGGTATGTAGTGGGCTAAAAGCCCAACTAAATAAATAGCAAAATTTATGTAATATAAGGATGGAATTTTATTATGGGAATTTCAGTAGACAAAATCAGAAACATCGCGCTTATCGGTCACTCCGGTGAAGGTAAAACCACTTTAGCAGAAGCCCTTCTTCTTAACATGAAGGTTATCGACAGACAGGGTAAGGTAGAAGACGGAAATACCGTGATGGATTTTGATCCTGAAGAAATTGCAAAGAAATCATCTATCAGCTTAGCAACTGCAAGCGGTATGTATAACGGTTACAAGATCAATATTATTGATACCCCCGGTTTCTTTGACTTTGAATGTGAAATGAACTTAGCTTTAGACGCTGCTGACTGCGCTGTTATCGTTACTAGCGGTAGCGGTTCTTTAACCGTTGGCACGGAAAAGGCTATTGATTATTGCGTAGCACGCAAAATACCTGCAATCTTATTCATTAACGGCTTAGATAAAGATAACTCTAGTTTTATTAAAACCGTTGGCGCTATTAAAGAAAAATACGGCAATAGAATTGCTCCTATGATCGTTCCCGATATCGTGGACGAAAAGATGAAGGGCTTCGTCAAGGTTGCTTACGGCGTTTACAGAGATTGGGATACCAACGAAGGACCTATTCCTGCGCACTTACAGGCAGATTATGAAGAAGCTTTTGCCGTACTAAGCGAATCTGCTGCAGAAAACGACGAAGATTTAATGATGAAATTCTTCGAGGGCGAGCCTTTAACCGGCGAAGAAATTGAACAGGGTATTAAGCTTGGTACTTTAAGCTGTTCAACTATCACCGTATTAGGCGGTAGCGCAGCAAAGAACCACGGTATTATTAACCTTATGGATAAGATTATATCAACTCTTCCCAACCCACTTGAACGTGGCGGAAGAAACGGTATTAACGCTTCAGGCGAAAAGGTTTTAATTAAACCCGAAGCTGCAGGTCAAACTATCGTTAAGGTATTTAAAACTATCGTAGACCCCTTCGTAGGTAAGCTAAACCTAGTTAAGGTTATGAGCGGTACTTTAAAGGTTGGTACTACTTTAAACGTATTCGATAAGGGTTCAGAAAAGATTTCTGCTTTATACTATATTAACGGTAAAAAGCAACACCCTGCAGATTCAATTGAAGCAGGCGATATCGGCGCTCTTGCAAAGCTTGCTAACGTTGCTACCGGTGACGTTTTATACGAAGGAGCTCCCATTAGCTTCAAGCCCGTAGACGTTCCCCCTGCAGTTTACTCTATGGCGGTTTCTGCTGCTAAGAAGGGTGAAGAAGATAAGATCTTTGCAGGTCTTCATAAGCTTATGGATGAAGATATTTCATTCAGAATTGATAAGAATCACGATACCGGCGAAATGCTATTATCAGGCGTTGGCGAAACCCAGCTTGCTATCATTTGCCGTAAGCTTAAAAATAAATTCGGTTCAGAAGCAGTTCTAACCGAACCCAAGATCGCTTACAGGGAAACCATTCGTAAAATGGCAGAAGGCGAAGGTAAGCACAAAAAACAATCAGGTGGCGCAGGTCAGTACGGTCACTGTAAGGTTCGCTTTGAACCCGGCGCAGAAGACGGTCAGTACGAATTCGTAGACGCAGTTGTTGGTGGCGCAATTCCCAACAACTATATTCCTGCTGTAGATAAGGGCTTACGTGAAGCCGTTAAGGAAGGCGTTCTTGCAGGCTATCCCATGGTTGATATTAAGTGTACCGTATTCGACGGTAGCTCACACCCTGTAGACAGTAAGGAAGTTGCTTACGTTTCTGCAGCTAAGCTTGCTTACCAAGCAGCTATCCCCAACGCAAGACCTTGTATTTTAGAACCTATCATGTCTGTTGAAGTTGTTGTTCCCGATAACTACATGGGTGACGTAATGGGTGATATGAACAAGCGTCGTGGTAGAATTATGGGTACTAATATCGTAGACGGTAAGGCTGTAGTTAGCGCAGAAGCTCCCCAAGGCGAGCTTGCTAAATACGCAACCGACCTTCGTTCAATGACTCAGGGTAGAGGTAGCTTTACCACCAAGTTTGAAAGATACGAAGAAGTTCCTCCTCAGGCTCAAGAGAAGATTATTAAGGAAGCTAAGGAAGCTAAAGCATAAAATAATCCCTATATACTTCGCTATAGAGGGAAGCCTTGCGCTTGCCTTCGGTCATGTACGCTAAAAGTACACTCCCTTCAGTCAATGCTCGGTTTCACCACTCTAGCTTGCATCTAGTGCTTATTTAACGTGATATAAGCTTTTACGTTTATTAGGCGAAGCCTTATTCTATAATAAGAGCCATCCCTAAATTCGCACGGGTGCGAACATCATCACGAAGTGATATCATTCGTGCA
>SVHG01000001.1 GCA_015055965.1 Clostridiales bacterium | reverse complement strand
ATCTAGTGCTTATTTAACGTGATATAAGCTTTTACGTTTATTAGGCGAAGCCTTATTCTATAATAAGAGCCATCCCTAAATTCGCACGGGTGCGAACATCATCACGAAGTGATATCATTCGTGCAAAGCACGAATATCATTGCTTTAGCAATATCATTGCGCAAGACACGCTCGCATCTAGTGCTTATTTACGATAAACCCTATTTGCCTTGTTATTGTTACGAAAGATGCGCTTTATTTGGGTTACGTGCGGTAGTTGCGCGCCCCTTCATAAATACTCCTTTCGTGTAACTAAGTTATAACTTAAAAAATCTTTTATAAAATAGAAAAGTGCCCGCCCTTTTCAGTTAAAGGGTGGGCATTTCTAAAGATGTAATGCAAAACATATAGCTAATAGCTTTTACCGTATGTCTTTTTGCTAAAGGTTTAAACAATTAAATATTTCTATTAAAACAAAATTAAGATTAAATCGTTAAAGTGGCTTTAAAGCTATGATTGGGGGATATTATGATATTAACGGTTTGTCCTAATCCAAGTATAGACTGCACCGTTGAATTAAACAGCTTGGAAATAGGCAGAATGAATAGAATAGAAAACAAAATTTTAACCTATTCGGGTAAGGCGCTAAACGTTGCAATCGGTGTTTCGCGCTTGGGCGGTAGCTCCTTTGCCACGGGGTTTATGTTTTCTAAGGATGCAGGGCAGTTCTTGCACACGCTAGAGCGTGAAAGAGTAGAAAATAAATTCGTTCAAACGGACGGCAGAGTTCGTATGAATTATAAGATTATAGATAAAAGGTCTATGATGACTGAAATAAACGATAAAGGCGAATTCGTGCCGGAAGATAAGCAGGAAGAGCTTATAGAGCTTGTTGGCGAATATGCTAAAAACGCCTCTATCGTGGTTATGAGCGGTTCTTTGCCTCAAGGGGTTAAAGATGATTTTTATTATAAATTATGTAAAAAAATTCCGGAAGGGGTTAAAATAATAGTAGATTGCGAGGGCGAAAAATTACGCAAGGCACTTTCAGCTGGCGTATATTTAGTTAAGCCAAATCTTGGCGAGCTTGAAGCAATTACGGGTAAGCAGTACATAAATAAAAGCCAAATGCTAGAAGGCGCAAAAAAGCTTATTGCTATGGGCGCTAAAAACGTATTGCTTTCTCTTGGCCAAAGCGGGGCTATTTTAACTGACGGTATTACCAATTTATATTGCAGAAGCGCAAACGTTGCAGTTAACTCTACCGTTGGCGCGGGTGACAGTATGATTGCCGCCGCAAGCATTATGATAGAGCAGGGTAAGAGTATGGAAGAGGTGCTTCGCGCCGCTGTTGCTGCTGGAACGGCTTCTATCACAACCCCCGGAACGAACCTTTTTTATAAGGATAAATATCAAGAAATATACGATAGAATTTACGTTGAAAGATTGCTCTAACTAGCCGTTAATCGTGCTATAGGCGGGCTTTTAAAGGATTTTATATTATGGTAGATTTAAAAACGGTAAAAAATGACGAGGAAGTAAAGGCTCTTTTTAAGGTAATGAGCATGCAAATAGAAGCTCTTGGCTTCACGGAACACAGCAACCGCCACTCTTCAATCGTGTCTAATTGGACGGGGGATATTTTATCCGCCTTGGGCGCTGAAGAACGCGTTGTAGAGCTTGGTATGATTGCGGGCTATCTTCACGATATAGGAAACGCAGTTAACCGCCACAGTCACGCGCAAACGGGTGCTTTACTTGCGTATAACATTTTAACCAACTTAAAAATGGATTACTTTGAAGCGGCGCAGGTTATGATGGCTGTAGGTAATCACGACGAGGGGGAGGGCTCACCCGTAAGTCAAATTTGCTCTGCGTTAATTATTGCAGATAAATCAGACGTGCATAAGAGTAGAGTTAGAAACGCCATACTTCAAGATTCTTCCGCAATGAATATTCACGATAGAGTAAACTATGCGGCAGAAAAATCTTACGTAGAGGTCGTTGGAAAAACCATAACCACTTATATAGAGATTAATACTGAAATTAGCCCCGTTGTAGATTATTTTGAAATTTATCATACCAGAATGCAAATGTGTCGCCGTGCGGCAAAATTTATAGGCTGTGAATACTCGTTGGTTATAAACGGTGTTAAGCTTATTTAATAGAAGTTAATAGAACACGAAAACGCTCGTTTAAAAAAGTAAAACGAGCGTTTTTTTAACGTAAAGAAAAACCACGCGATAGTTCGCGTGTTTCAGTAGAGGTTTGCCGGTGAGTGGAAAAGAGCCTTCCCAAGTGGGGGAAGGGGGACCATGTTAGTGGTGGATGAGGTGTTTTGGTAAAAAATACAAATAAAAATTAAAGCACTAATTATACAACTCCTCATCCGTCACTCGAAAACTCGTGACACCTTCTCCCGCAGGAGAAGGCAAAAGTGAAACCCGTTGACGGGTAGCAGGTAATAAGTGCATGACCGGCAGGTTAAATAAAAAGTACGCTTGTGCTAGCCGGGAAACAAGGGCTATGCCCGAAAAAGAAAAACCACGCGATAGTCGCATCTTTATTTTATAAGTGCCCTTATAAGGCGATAAACGGGCTTTTAAAGCAAATTATCTGCCTTTATGGATTTAGAATACTCAGAAGGCGTCATTTGGGTATGAGCCTTAAATAAGCGCGAAAAATAGTGTACGGAATTAAAGCCTAAGGTGTAAGCAATTTCCGTATAGGTATATTTGTTTTGGCTTATAAGCTTTTTAGATTCTTCTATTTTTAAAAAGATATAGTACTGAATAATGCTAGTACCCATGTGCTTTTTAAAAATTGCCTTTATGTAGGTTTTAGAAAAGAAAAGCTGTTTGGCAATAGTATCTAAGTCAATAGAAGAATAAAGCCTTTCGTTAAGCAAGCTAATTATATTAGAAACGATTTTATCTGAATGCAGGGTAGAAAGGTTTTCGGTGAGCATTTTGGTATTATCTGCCTTCTTTTCGTTGCGTAAAAGTGAAAGAAGCATAAGCTCAATACAGTTTTTAATAATTTGCTCGCTACCTAAGGGCGCGTCCTTTCTTTTGGTCATTCTGGTAAGGTAAATTTCGTTTAGCTTATCAGAAAAGCATTTTGGGGTTTCGTTAATAATTTTACCTAAAAGCGCCTTTTCAAAATCGCTAAACACAAAAATTTTATCTGCAAAGTAATTAATTGCGCGTTGGGTGCATTCAAAGGAAATTATGGCGGTGTTACCAAAGGAATTGTTAGTGTATATGGTGTGAAGCTCGTTAGGGCGGTGAAAAAAGGCTTCGCCTTGCTTTAAGGTGAATTCCTTATCGTCTGCAATAATGCCAACCTCGCCGGAGTCAACGTAAACCATTTCCCAAAAATCGTGCTTTTCGGGAAGAACACTAAAGTTTTTACCGTACTTAAAATAATGAACGGTATAAACTCCGCTTATTTTTAAAACGCTTTTTAAAGAGCTTTTAACGTAATTTTCGTTGCGTATTTCCATAATAATCCTTATAGTGCATTTCTGCTAACAGTAAAAATCAACCATCCCCAATTATTATATAATAAAATCCTGCTAATTGCAATTTAATAACGCAAATTTTTGCAAAAAAATACACCAACAAAAGCAATAAACTTTTGCGGTGTATTAAAAAAGATTTTTATATATTATACAAAAGAAATCTAGAAATTCCTCTTTAACATTATATCATTAATGGGTATAATTGTCAATACGGTTTAAAAAATTCTTATTTTATCTTGAATTTTAGGCAACAGTATATCCGTTAAACCGCAAAAAAAAGACCGAGAATTAACTCGGTCTTTTTGCGCTTAAATTAAGCGGTTGGTTATTAGTTAACGGCTACTGCTGCAAGTGAACAGTTGTTTCCGCTAGGTCTGTAAATAATAAAGGTGATCTTATCTGCTTGGCTTGCAGTTACAGTAAAGTCAAGGTGGAAAGCAGAAGTACCTTCAGCAAGAAGTTCGTGGTGTAAAACAGTTCCGTTTGCATCAATTGCTAAAACGTAATAAGTGCTTTGATATCCGCCAACGAATAGGTGAATATGGTTGGTTTCTTCATTAACGTTAACAGAAATTTGGTTCCAAGCACCGCAAACACCGTTGTTAGTACCGTAAGTTACGTCGCTATCCTTATCGTGACCTTCGGTGGTATTCCACTTAGTACCGTTGCTGTAAGTGAAGATTGCCTTGTAATCCCAGAACTTTCCGCCACCGTCCCATCTTAAGGAAGAGCTATCAATAACGTCTGAATTTAACATTTCATCCGTACCTTGGTTTTCAAAGTTGGTGTATAACCAGTCTTTCGTGCCAAGAGCTGTTAGATCGTATGAAACGGAGGGTTGAGATTTATCGCCCACGGTTACGAATTCAGCAGGAAGAAGCTCCTTAGTCATCGTAAGAGCAGTGGTAGTAGCGGGCTTATCGCCAAGAATAGCTATTGCAGTTATGCTTGCGTTACCGCCTGCGCTGCTTGTGGGATTTAAGGTAAGGGTTAAGGTAGTGCTTTCGTAAACGGTTAGGTTAAAGGTTACAAATCTTGCAATACCCGTTCCGCCTGCCTCGTAGGTTTCACTGGTAGCAATAGCAACGTCGTTTTGGGTTAAGCTTGCGTAAACGCTTGCATTCCAAGCACCGGTGTAAACGATAATTTGCTTAACTGCGGGATTTACGTTAATGGTTGCAACGGTTTGACCGCCAAAGCAACGACCGCCTCTATTGTTATTAGCTTCCCAAGCAGCTATAGTGTTACCGTTAATCCAACCAATGCCAGCCTTATAGTCGCCAAATCCGCCACCAACCTCGGGTGCGTTATTAGTGGGGATTAAGTCAGTTGCGTTAAGCATAGCAACAACCTCGCCGTTATCTCTGTAACGTTCCCAGTAAAGGGTGGTTAGGCTACCGGTATCGTGACCTAAAACAACGTTTACGCCGTCGCCGTTAGCAACTGAGCTTTCGCCGGCAACAACGTACGCCTTAACGGTAATAGCGCATTCTGCAACGACAACGCCGTTATCTAAAACGCTAATAGTTACGCTACCGTTTGCCTTAGCGGTGATTAAGCCGTTGGTATCTACTTCTGCAATACCGTCGTCTGTAGAAGAGTAGGTAAGCTGTAATTCCTTAGAGGGTGAAACTGAAAGCTCAAGCTTTAAGGTTTCGTTAGGAATAAGCTCTTTTTGGGTTACGTTTAGGGTGTAGGTGTATTCAACAGGTCTTTGGTTAACGATAACCTTACAGGTGAATTCCTTGCCGTCTACACTTGCGGTAATAATAGCTTCGCCGGGAGCAATAGCGGTGATTAAGCCGTACGCGTCTACTGAAGCAATACCTTCTGCAGAAGAAGAATATTCAACGTGAAGATCCTTAACGGGTGAAACGCTAATTGCTAATTGAGAGGTTTCTTCTTCAAATAGCTCGATTTCGCTGTTGTTAATTGAGTAATCGTAATCTTCAATACCGCTTACTGCCATAGCTACGATAGAGCTGTTATCGCTTGAAGTGGTGTAAAGAACGAATGAAAGTGTTTCTTCGGTTGCGCAGTTAACTGCGAAGTTTAGCTCGAAGGGTTGGTTGTTGCCTTGTGCTTCAACGATAGCTTCATCCATTAGTAGGTTGCCGTGTGAATCCATAACTGCAACGGAGAATGAAGAGTTCCAACCGCTTATCCATAAGTAAACGTGTTTAACGTTTGCATCAACCTTAGTGGTTACTGATGAGATAGAGCCCCAACGACCGTCGTTACGTCCGTCTGCGGTGGGGTAATCAGTACCGTCAGTCCAATTGAAGAATACTTTATCGTATCCGAAGTCGCCAAACCAATTGTAGAAGCTCATAGAGAACGCGCTTGCATCAATATAGTCTGCATTCTTCTTCTGATCGGGATCCCAAGGATCTCCGCCAACGTAGTCGGTTTCGGGATAGAACCAGTCTAAATTACCTATTTCGGTTAAGTTAACGTTCTTTTCTTGACCGATTAAAGAGGTCTTTTCCATAGATAAGCTTACTGCGGGAGCAGGCTTATTAGCGTTACCAAGAACGGTTATTGCGTTAAGTGAAATATTGCCTTCTACGTTAGAGCCTTCTGCCTTAAGAGTTAGGGTAGTTGCTTCCTTAACGTCTAGGTTAAAGGTGATTTCTCTTGCCTGTGAGGTCCAGTCTGCGCTGAATGCTTCTGCGGTTGCAAGAACAACGCCGTTATAAAGAACAGATAGGGTGTTGGTTGCTCTCCATGCGCCTACGTAAACGCGGATTGCCTTCACGTCGGGGGTAACCTGAATTTGAGCTTCAAGAAGGTGAGTTCCGCTGGTGTGGCTACCGTTGTGGGTATTCTTATCAACTCTTTGACCTCTACCGTTAAACCAGTTAAAGCCAATACCGAAGTCGCCAAACTGGCTTCCGCCGGGAACTAAGTCGATAATATCGTCGCCAACAAGTGAGCCGTTTACGGTCGTACCGGAGTAGTGTTCCCAATAAATGGTATCTAAGGTAGCGTCGTTATAAGAAAGGTTTACAAGAGCGGGATTATTTTCGGTGGTGGTAACGGTTGCGGTTGCAACGGTTTTAACGGTAACAACGCAAGCAAGCTCGTTGCCTTCTACTAAAGCGGTAATAGTTGCTTCGCCATCCTTTAAGGCTACTAAATGACCGTTATCTACGCTTACTACGTCTGAAGCGCTGCTGTTCCAAACGATTGCGGGAGCTTCGGTGGGAGTGGGGGTAATAATTACTGATAAATCCATTTCCTGACCGGGAATTAGCTTAGCTTCTACTGCAGAAAGCTCGTATTCGTATTCAATAGGAGCGGGGGTTACGGTTACGGTAGCCGTTAAGCCAACCTCTTCGCCGTCGATTAGAACCTTAACGGTTGCTTGACCTTCGCTTACGCCGGTGATAACGCCGTTAGCGTCAACGGTTGCGATATCTTCGTTTAAGCTTTGGTAAGAAACTGCAAATCTTCTATCGGGAGTTGCAATAGCTTGTAATCTTTCCCAAGTAGTGCCTGCTTGAAGCTCTATTTCGCTTTGAGCTAAAGAGTAGCTGTAATCAACGTATTTGTGAACTGCAAGCGCTGCAACTGAACAGTTAGCTCCGCCGGTGCGGTAGATATTAAGCATTAGAGTATCTTCAACTGCGGTAGCAACTGCTAAATCAATCATGAATGAGTGGGTTACGCCACCTTCTTCTTCGTGTAATAATTCGCTTACTAGAAGGTTGCCTTGTGAATCGTATAATTCAAAGTAGTAGGTGCTGGAATAGCCTCCAACCCAGAAGTATACGTGGTTAGTTTCTGCGTTAATCTTGGTGCTTACGCTTGCCCATGCGCCAAACTGACCGTCGTTGTTAATGCCAGAAGAAAGGGCGTTAGTAGTACCGTTTGACCAAGAGAAGTTACCCTTGTAATCGTCAAATGAGTTATTTCCTTCAACTTCAAGAGTATCAACTAAAATCATGTTACCGCCGTTCATTCTTTCTACCTCGTGCTTGTTAAGGTAAATCCAGTCTTGAGTACCAAGCTCGGTTAGGAAATATTCGTTTGCGGGGTTGCCTTCAACTAGGTTGGGCATTTCGGTTTTGCTGTAGTTTACGGTTACGTTAGATTGTTTTGCGGGCGCGTTACCTAAAATAACGATTGCAGGAACGGAAACGTTACCGCTTGAGGGTGATGCGGTTACCTTAACGGTAAGCTCTGTAATAGAAGGATCAATTTCTTCAAGGAAGAAGGTTACTTCTCTTGCAAGAGAGTCGCCACCGGCAGTAAAGGATTCTGCGGTTGCAACAACTACGCCGTCCCATTCAAGGGTAATGTTATTGGTTGCATTCCATGCGCCTGAGTATAAACGGATTGCCTTAACGCTTGAATCAATAGCAACCTTAAATGAAATGGTAGCTTCTTGAGCGTGAGGAGTGTGTTTACCGTTGGTATTGCGTGAGTATGCAAGATTTACTACGCTATCGTTATAAGATAGGGGAATCTTGTAATCCCAGAAGTTAAAGTCGCCACAAACTTCAAATAAATCGGTTACAACTAAGTCTTCAGCAAATAATTTATGGCGTTCGCCGTCAGCTGAATAGTGTTCCCAATAAAGCGTGTCTAAGCTTTCGTGGTTATCAGAAAGGTTAGCGTCTGCGCGTTCAACAACGGTAGAGGTTGCTTTAACGGGTGAGGTTACGGTGACTTCACAAGAAAGAAGCTGTTCTTCAACTAAAGCGGTAATAGTGGTAGTACCTGCAGAAAGAGCGGTTACTAAGCCGTTTTCTACCTTTGCAACGCTACCTGCGGTAGAATTCCAAACAACGTCAAAAGCTTCTTCGGTTGCGGGAGTTACTACAACGTTAAGCTGAAGTGTGTCACCAATAACTAATTCCTCTGCAGTTTTATCAAGCGCATATTCGTAAACGATAGGTAATGCGTTTACGGTTACCGCGCATTCTAAAACTTGGCCGTCTACGGTTGCCTTAATAAGGGTAGTACCCTCTGCAACGCCAAGAACAACGCCATCTTCAACGGTTGCAATAGCGTCGTTATCAGAAGCCCATTGAACCTCGATTTCCTTTTCGGGTTCAACGATAACTCTTAACGTTCTGCTTTGACCAACGTCGATAGAGAAAGAGGTGAGGTTAAGTGAGTATTCGTAAGTAATTTCTTCTATACTGCTATCTTCAGGAATAGAAGAATCGGTGATTTCCCCTGAAAGCGAAGAGCTGCTTAGCTTTGATAAATCGGGCAAGCAAGCAGATACTGCGCAAACTAGGATAATCAGGAGTAATAATGTTGCAAGTTTTTTGAACGTTTTCATAAAAAACCCCTTATTTATTCGGCTAACGCCGTTTTTTTATCTAATTTAAGTTACTGTAATAAGGTTTTTTCTCACGCCCTAATGCTAGAGCGTGAGAATTTGTGAGCTGATTTGTTTTTGGTTGTAAGCTATTAATTTACTGCAATTGCTGCAAGACCTGCGCTACCGCTACCTGAACCGCCTTTGTAGTAAACTAGGGTTAGGGTTTGAGCAGATAACGCTTCTACGGATAGCGTAATCTTGATGCTTTGTCTGCCAGAGGATGAAACGTGTTCGTTAGAGGTAAGAAGTGTTCTTCCGTTTTCATCAAGAACGGTAATAGCTGCCGTTGCAGTGTTTACCGTTGCGTATAAAACTATTTCTTGGGTGTTTTCATCAACTGCGATTTCTGCTATAAAGTAATCGAATACAACGCCGTTGGTTAAGCCCTCTGCAGAGCCGTTTGCGCCGTTAGTATAAGAAATAGCGGCTGCGTAATTTTCGTAAACTGCATATTGGTTATAGCGAACGCCCTTAATCACGTCTGCATCTGCCTTTTCGTCAAGCGCGCCAACGTGGTGCCAATCGCTGTAAGAAGATAAATCTACTTCTCCGCTTACGATCTCTGTTGAAGAGCTTAAGCTTGCGGTTGCGTCTTGAGCGTATTCGCCCGTTATTGCAATACCCGCAAGAGAAACGTTACCGCCGTTTTCGTTAGATGAACGAATGAATATTACTATTGAATCATTCTTGGTTACCTCAAGGGCTATGGTTACAACCTTGTTTACTGCGCTAGAGCCTGCCGTGAACGATTCGCTTTGAGCAATTAATTCGCCCGCTCTATTGTAAACTTCAACGGTGTTGGTAGCCTTCCAAGCGCCGGTGTAAAGAATAACGTGCTTGGTATCGGTCGTTACGTCAAGGTTAATAGTTATAAGACCGGGGGTACAAGTTCCCTTGGTAGTTCCGGTGTGAGCGCCAAGTTCTAAGCCGTCGTAGTAAGAAAGTCTGCTTTGGTAATCGCTAAAGATACCGGGTGTTCTAAACGATACGCTATTGATGATGTTACCGTTAATCTTTTGAACGGGGGTAACACCGCCGTCGTCACCAAACTGTCTCCAGTCAAGGGTTGCTTCACCTAACGATGCGCCTGCTTCACTTAAGCATACGCTAGAGGGTACGTTAGTAACGGTTGCGCTTGCGCTAACGCTATTTGCAACGAATTCTTCTTCTGCGGGGATTTCGTCTGCAGCGATAACGGCAAGTAAGGTTAGGTAGGTAGAAGTACCCGTTCCAACGGGCTCAGTTGCTAAAGCAGAGTAGGTTACGTATAGAGTTCCGTTACAGTTCTTGGGAACTTCAATAACTACTCTTCTTAAGAATTGACCGTTAATATTACCGAATACGCTCGTTTCAACGTTACCTGCGCGGTCTCTTACGCTAAGCTTTGCAGTAGCTTGGTAACCGCCAAGGTAAATAACGTAGTAAGAAGCCTTGGTTACGTTTAATTGGAATTCAAAATCCTTTTGTGAAGAAATTGATCCGCGTGACTGATCGCCTTCGTTAAAGTATTTGGTAAAGAAGTTGTCGTATGAAGCCCAGTTTAGATCGTAAGACTTAGAAACGGTGAACGCGTTACCGCCTTCTTTACGAATATAAGCGTCTGCGTTTTCTTCGCCGTAAGAAATCCAGTCGAATACCCCTTCTTGGTCTAGGTTAATAGCAGAGCCTGATTCTTCAACCTTAACGTTAAATTCAACCTCCCCTCTATCGTAAGCTTCGTTAATTTGTGAATCAACTGCGCTATCGTAGTAAAGCTCTATAACGTAAGATTCGTAAACCTCGCTATCAAATGATAGGGTGTAAATATCGCCGTCGGGTGAACCGCCTTCAAACGCGAAGGGGATTGCCTTGCTTGACTGAGCAAGAAGAGATAGGCTTACAGTTTGACCGTTAACCTTAGCGCGGAATAATTCGCCCCAACCGGGATTGGTGTGAATGCGTAAATTCCATTTTCTGTTTTCAAATGCAAGCTTTCCGGAGAACGCGCCCTTAGCCGCGCCAACGTTAATAATAAGCTTGTTGGCGTCAACGTCGTATTCCATAGTAATATCGGTAGAACGTGATTCGCCGTGCTTGTAAGCTACAGTTTCGGTATCGTCCTCATAAAGAGTGGTTTGAGCGCTGAAGTTTTTAGAGGGATATACGTCTAATACTAATTCGCTCCAATCCTTTTCGTGGGTGTTCTTCATATCGGGCGCAAGAACTATTAAAGCGCCTTCGCGAACGAATATGGGTGAAGTCTTTAATTCGTGAGCAACGGTGTAGGTAGCAGGGCCAACGTAGCGTTCGCCGGACCAAACGTCAATCCAAGTTCCGTCGGGAATAAATACCGTTCTGGTGTTCTTGGTTGCTGCAACCTGTTGTTCAACGTAGTAGGTGTAAATGTGAGCTCCGCCACCAAACTCTGCGTAACGTATTTCTATATCGTGAACGCTGTTAGCCGCTAATAGGTCGGTAGAAAGGTATGTATCGTAAACGCCGGAGCCGTTAATAACCATCTTGCCGTCTAGGTAAACGATAACGGTATCGTCTGCGAAGAATGAAAGAGCAACGGGAACGTCGCCAATGGTTATCTTGCCCGTCCACTTAACGGAGAAGTTATCCGTACCAACGCCTACGCCTGCAGGACCGCGGGTTTCCCAGTTAAAGTTAACGTTTTTATCAATCTTAGTCTTAGAAGGTGTTCCGGACCAAGTAGCGTTGTTGAAATATTCAGCCTTTAAGCCGGGTACTTGAACGCCGTTTTCTTCGTGAGTGAATAGGCTATCGGGAATATTAGAACGAACGGTTGCTTCGTCAATGGGCGCAACTAAAAGATAATCGCCAAGTAAATACTGGTCGTTTGCGCTTGCTTCAACGTAGTCGGGGTAAAGTATGTCTAATCTTCTCATAATGGGAAGACCGGTATCGTAGTTTTCCCTTGATAGGTGGTAGTATAGGGGAAGCAGTCTGTAACGCATACCAACGTAAGCCTTAGCAACCTCTTCCGCCGTTTCGCCGAATAGCCAAGGCATACGGCCTTCCTGTCCGTTAATATAAGAAGCGGTAGTACAGTGAACACGGCAAATGGTAGATAACGCGCCGTACTGAATCCAACGAACGTACATATCGTTGGTAACTGCTTGGGTGTGTCCGCCTATGTCTGATGACATATAGGGAAGACCAACCTCTGCGCCACCGAATACTGCAGCGTAAATTTCTTGTGATAAAGCTGCCGTATCAGCGCCAATGTCGCCCGTCCATTGAATAGAGTAGCGGTGAGCGGATAAATCTGAAGCGTAGTTCCATTTTCCGTGCAAGCAACCGTCTACGTTACCCATAATAAGGGCGCGCTTTGCATATTCGTTAATATCCGTAATGCTTTCTAAGTGATCTCTGGTAATCCATTGATATGCGTACATACCGAATGCGAAAACGGAAATATCGGGATCTGCTGAATTTAAGCAAACGCTCCAGTTTCTGTCGTACCACCAGTAGTCAAGCCCCATAGAAAGTAAAAGAGTAAGCTCGTTGCTTCTGTATTCTACTTCCGCCTTATCAAGACCGTTGGTGGTTCCCTTAACGGGCTCTGGGTGATCGTTAAAGGCTATATCAATGTTTAGCTCTTCACATTTTTCTAAAAATTCCGCCATATCGGGGAAAAGCTCTTCGTTAATCTGATAGCCTAAGGATGCGCCTACACGCCAGTCCGTATCTATAACTAAAACGTCAATGCTGTAGCCCTTATCGGTGTAATCTTGAATTTGCTGTAAAGCAGTTTCTGCGCTGTAAGCGTACCAGCGTGAATCCCAATAACCAAGCATTTGTAGGGGAGTCATTTCAGCTTCGCCGGTAACCTTGATATAGTCGTCGCAGAATTGCGTGTAGTTACCTTGTGGTAAGAATACGAATATATCGGTTGCTTCGCTACTGAAATCCCAACCCTGTAAGGGTAAATTAGAATCGGTGGGTGTGTAGCCGTATTCGGAAGGAATAACTCTGGGGCTATCTGTGAAATACCAGCTGTCTAATTCGTCCGAAGGGCTGGGTAGGTATACGTTAGTGCCCGTATCGCCTGCGCTGTAATCCCAAAGTAATTCGCCGTCCGGCGCGGTTATGTAAGCGTCCGCAGCAGTACCCGTTCTTAAAAGGTGAACGTTGTAGTTCTTGGTGCAAATAATTAATTCGCTACCGTTGGACTTAGTGGTGTAGTCCACCTCGTACCAGTTAGTTCTGTTTTGAACTATGTAGCTGGGGCGGTCCTCATAACCCTTTTCGTATTTATCCTCTATTCTTACAACGGTATCTGAAAGAAGCTGTACGCGAACAGAACCAACAAGAATAGAGGTAACGCCTTTAGTAGGCTCGTTTTCGCCACCGCCAGAGCTATCTTCAGGGCTTGAAGAGTTGCCCGTATCGGTTGAAGAATTGGGGCGAGAAGAGTCTTGAATAGAAACACTTTCTTCGGGCGTTGAGGTAGATTCGCCACCGCCTGTTCCGCACGCAATACTTAACGAAAGAGTTAAGCAAAGCATAGCCGTTAAAGCAAGTATTTTCATAAGACGTGAGGTAATGATTTTTTTCATAAAATTCCTCCTTAACAAGTCAACGGTTTAATTAAAAAATTACCGAAAAAGAAACATCTAAAAAAAACGTTGACAAAACTTTACAATTATATTATAATTCAAATACAACTTTAAACAATTGGTAAAAAGGTAACGAAGATTAGGATTCGTAGCATTTTTAACTTAAAAAGAGGTAAAGGGGATTAGTAAATGCAACATTACGGGGAAAAGCGAATAGACCCAAAAAAAAATATAATGTACGGAAGCACCGATCACGAAGAAATAGTGTTTTTTACTTACGATGCGGAAAAGAAGCGCCCGTTAAGGGTGGAGATGATTGGTATAACCCACAAGGATAAGGACTATTATATAGAACGCAAGCACAACGATTACTTCGTTTTCGAATACGTAAAATCGGGTAAAGGTTATATTCAATGCGGTGGTAAGGATTATCAGGTAGAAAGTGACTGTGTTTACATCTTACAGCCCGGTAGCGGTCATAAGTATGGCTCAGATAAAAAAGAGCCTTACGAAAAGGTTTGGATAAACTTTTTTAGCAGTATTTTTTCTGACATCTTGGTTGCTTACGGCCATTCGGGAAAGGTCGTTTTTCCTAATTCCGGTTGCGAAAGGTATTTTGATGAGCTTTTAGAGGTGGCAGAGCAAAATTCAGATAACGAGCAGGTTTACATTAAGGTTTCCGAAATTATTTTTAAAATTATTTTAACTCTTGCAGAAAAGGCAGAGCGTAAGCAAGAAACCTCTTACGTTGCAAACTTGGTTAAGGAAGCGTTAGATAATTCTATTTACAGAAAAATTACCGTGGAAGAAATTGCTAAAGAAATTAACTTTTCTAAATCTCAAATGACAAGGGAATTTAAAAAATATTACGGCGTTACCCCTTACAAGTATTTGCTGGATAGAAAAATCGTTATAGCGAAGCAATTGCTTTTATCAACGGGTATGCGAGTGCAGGAAATAAGCGAAGCGTTGGGCTTTGTGGATGCGTATTATTTTTCAGATATTTTTAAAACGAAAACGGGGCTTTCCCCTATGGCTTACAGAAAGTCTAAAACGGAAGAAGATTTATTGTAAATCACCGTTAATCGACTTATACGAGAACTTTTTAGTAAAAACCTTTATTTTTATTAAAAAAGGGTGTTTTAGGGCTTATTTTTAACTCTAAAGTAACGTTAATCGACTTATATAAGGGGTTTTTAGTAGAAAAATATTATAGAAAAACAAAAAAACGGCAAGAAATTAGTTTCTTGCCGTTTTCGTTATTATAAAGTTAATTTTAGCCTTAAAAAATTATAAGTTCCAATAAGAGTTTACAGAGCTTGAGTGCGTTTTTGCAACGTTTGAGTTTCTGGATTGCTGGCGAAATTTTTTAGCAGGCATACCCGCGTGTTTAACGAAGTTTTGGTGAAAGCTCGTTTTGTTATGGTAGCCAATTTGCGCTCTAATTTCATCTATGGGTAGGTTTGTATCGGAAAGCAAAATCATTGCGCGTGAAATACGGTATTTGTTCATAAAATCTTTAACCGTATGCCCAAAGTTTTTAGTAAATAATGTGTTAAGGTAGTTGGGTGAAATCTTGCAAACGTTTGCTAAGTCGGTTAAGGTAATATCGCGGTTATAGTTTTCGTAAATATAGTTAACCGCGGTATTTATGTAGCTAATACCGGAAACTTGCTTTTTAGAGCTTGCGTATTGCTTTGCAAGCAGTAGCATCATAGCGCAAAGTAAATAATCCAAGTAGGTATCTGAAGAGGTGTTAAGATCGTTGCCTATGTATTTTTGAATAAGTAGCATATTTTGTAAGAATAAGCCGTTATCAGCGCATACGAAAACCCTCTTTTTTTGGTTAAAAAAGGAATTTGCATGGCTTTCCTTATTACATATACCCGCAATAGAAAAATTATAATCAGCTGCGTCCTTTAAGGAAAGCTCAATATTATAAAGCATGGTAGAAATATTATTAATGCAAATTTTGTGGGGAACGTTAGCGTCAACGAAAACGTAGTTATTGGGCAAAATGGTGGTTTTAACCATTTCGTTATCGTCAAGCTGGTATTCAATTTGAATTTCCCCGGTTGCAACGTACATTATCTCTATTCTGCTATGGCTATGCACCGTCATATCAAAGCTATTATACGAATGCACGTAATATCCACGGGGCGCAAACCATTTGTTTTTATTGCCAACAAAAAAGGGGGAGTTAACGTTGTTTATCTTATCCATAATTATATAATAATGGAAAAAAACAAAATAGTCAATAATTTAGTGTGATTTTCTTTACTTTTTTTACAAAAAATAATAAAAAACAAAAATTTACTTCTTGAAAAGGGCTTTTTAGTGTGCTATAATAAAGATAACAAGGTATACGATACCAAAAAAAATAAGAGGTGTGAAAAATGAAAAACCTAAAAAAAGTTTTAAGCTTATTCCTTTCTCTTGGAATGGTATTCGGCGCAGCCGCTTGTGGCGGTGGCGAGGAACAACCCAGCGAAAAAGGTGTTCTTAAGATTGCTTCATTCGAAGGCGGTTACGGCGCAACCTGGACGCAAGCTCTTGCTAATGCGTTTATGGCTCACAATCCCGATATTACCGTAGAAGTAGAATGTAACCCCTTAATCCGTGACGAAGCCGTTACCGCGTTTGAAACGGGCATTAGTGATTACGACGTTTTCTTTGTTGACGGTGTTAACGTTGGTAGCTATTGTGAAAACTACGCTTCATTAGCAGATATCAGTGATTTATATTCAGATACTTCAAAGCCCAAGGCAGGCGCTAATGAAGAAAACGTATTAGTTAGGGATAAAATTCGCCCCGAAATCGTTAAAGAAATGATGTACGGTGGCGATAGAGAAGGCTTTGCAGGCAAGTACTTTACCGTACCTTCACCTTCCGGCCCTTGCTCTTTAGTTCTTAATATAGATACTTTAAACCTAGTTCTTGGCGAAGGTAACTGGTCAGAACCCAGAACCACTAACGAGCTTATTGCTCTTTGCGATAGAATCGTTGAAGCGGAAGCGGAAAAGGAAATAGCAGGTGTAAAATATCCCGTTTACCCCTTAATTTACAGTGGTGAAGCATTAGAATACTGGCATTACCTATACTATCCTTGGATTGCTCAGTACGGCGGAGTTAGCGCTTGGGATTCACTAAACAGCTTAAAGATTAACGGCGAATACAACCAAGCTGCATATCAGCCCGAAGGTAAGCTGGAAGCTTATACCGTTTTAGAAACTCTTATTAAGAGAAGTAACGGTTACTGTGACGATAGTTCTATGAACAACAAGTTCAACGCATCACAAAAGTACTTCTTACAGGGTAGAGCTTGTATGTATATTACCGGTGACTGGTTAGAAAGAGAAATGGAAGGCACAACCAGCTATCAAGCAGAATTAAAGATGATCAAAACCCCCATTATTTCTGATTTAGCTACTAAGCTTGGAATTACCGAAGCTCAGCTTGCAGAAAGCGTTTCTGCAATAGATAGCGGATTAACCTCAGTAAACGGCGTATCTGCAGACGTATTTAACAAAATTAAAGAAGCAAGAGCAATTACTTACACTCTTGCAAACAGCGCAATCGGCGCAGTTCACAGCACTAGTCAAAACGTAGATTTAGCAATTGAATTCTTCCGCTTTATGTATACCGACGAAGGTATTAATATCGTTTTAAGAGAATCTAAGAGCTATCTTCCCGTTGTTAACGC
This sequence comes from Clostridiales bacterium, assembly GCA_015055965.1. Taxonomy (GTDB): domain Bacteria; phylum Bacillota; class Clostridia; order Christensenellales; family Borkfalkiaceae; genus HGM11416. The sequence continues at coordinate 196,541 of SVHG01000001.1, read as the reverse complement.
ATCAAAATATCAGTTAAGCGGTCAGCTTTCAACCTTCCGTCAGTCAGTTAACGATATTACTGCCCGTCAGCTAACTTATATTTATACTTCTTCTAAAGATCCCATCCGTTACAGAGCAGGCGTAGAATGGCATCTTGGCTCAGAAAGTCCCGAAGTAGCAATGGGTAAAAAATCAAACGCTGTAAGCGCATATTCATTCTTACAGTCAGAAAAGACTCTTCTTTCACAAAAGTGGGATGAGTTCTTAAGTCAAGTTTCCTAATCTTAACAAATATATCATTCTAAAAGGCGGTATTTTTACCGCTTTTTAGATATAAACTAAAGCGTTTAAGAAATATTAAAGCTTAAGCGCTACGAAAAAGGACGAAAAAAATGAATGATAACACAATGAATATCGTTCCCCAAGAGAAGGCGAAGTATTCCCGCTTGCAAAGCAGAAAAATCCAACGCGGTATTTTTATTGGTTTAATGCTTAGCGTAGGATTAATACAGTTTGCAATCTTTTGGCTATACGTTAACTTCGATTCAATACTAATGGCGTTCCGCCTATCAACGAAAGAGGGTATTGTTTGGACATTTGATAACTTCAGAAGGTTTTTCCACGAGTTTTCTATTCCAGAATACGAGCTTGCTCTTGCGTTAAAGAACACCCTTCTTTTATTTTTAGTTGGAACGATAATTGGTTTACCTGCATCATTGCTGTTTGCATATTATCTTTATAAAAAGATTTTATTCGCAAAATTCTTCAGGGTAATATTCTTCTTGCCCTCAATAATTTCAGCAGCGGTATTGGTAGGCTTATTCAAGTACATATTTGCAGTTCACGGTCCTGTTAACGAGATATTAGCCGCAATAAAGGGTGCGCCCGTTAGTATAGAATGGATTACCGACGAAAATTACAGTATGAAAACAATTCTGTTCTACGTATTCTGGACGGGGTTTGGCTCTAACATAGTGCTGTTTACAGGTGCAATACACAGAATACCTCATGATATTTTAGAGTACGCAAAAATAGACGGTGTTTCCATGACTAGGGAGTTAATTCAAATTATAGTACCCCTAATTTGGCCCACCCTAAGCACTCTTTTAGTGTTTGCAACGGCAGGTTTATTTACCAACTCAGGTCCTATTCTACTGTTTACCGAAGGTAAGTTTAAAACTATGACGATAGGATATTTTATCTTCGATCAGGTTCAAAGCAATCAATATTATTATCCTGCTGCAATCGGTTTGGTATTTACTGCAATCGGCTTTCCCTTGGTGCTAATAGTAAAATGGCTCCTTGGTAAGGTTTTAGATGACGTTGAGTATTAAGGAGGCCGGGTAAAATGATTAAAAAATTTAAAAGATTAACTCTTGCTCAAAAAATAGTATTCACGATAGTATTTATCTTCTTCACTATTTACGCGGTAAGCATAATATTCCCCTTCGTTTGGGCATTTTTAAGCTCTTTAAAAACGGATGACGAATATTATGAAAAGGTTTTTGCTTTGCCAAGAGATTGGTTATTCAGTAACTATAAAAAGGCGTTTGAAGAATTTCAAATAGGCAAAACCAAAATGATTGGTATGATAGGTAACAGCTTATGGCTTACCTTTAGCGGTACTTTCGTGGCGGTAATGGTTGCAAGCGCAACTGCTTATATAATAGCAAAATATCCCTTCTGGGGAACTAAGATTATTTACAGAATTGCAATTTTTACAATGATTATTCCCATCGTAGGTAATCTTCCCGCAATGTATAAGCTTGTGGTAGGGGATTTACATTTAAACAATCCCATTGGCATATTGGCTTTATACGCAGGCGGTTTTGGCTTTAACTTTATTATACTTCACGGCTTTTACCGTTCGGTATCGTGGAGCTATGCAGAGGCGGCATTTGTAGACGGTGCAACCGATTGGACCGTTTATTGGCGAATAATTCTTCCCCAAGCGCTTCCCGCAATCGTATCTATTTGTATTCTTTCATGTATAGGTATTTGGAACGATTATATGACGCCATTCCTATACTTAAAGAAGTATCCCACCTTGGCTTTGGGTATTTATCAGTTTGATATTATGCAACAGTACAGAAGTAACATTCCCGTTTATTACTGTGCAATAATACTTTCAATTTTACCCATACTTATCGTATTTTGCTGCTTCCAAAACACCATTATGGAAAACACGGTAGCAGGCGGAATAAAAGGTTAAAAAACCTTAATTTAAAAAAATTAGGAGGAAAAAATGAAAAATCGTAAAATTTTACTAGTATTGCTTGCAATTTTAACTGCGATTAGTTCTTTATTCGCTGTTGCATGCGATATATCTAAAGACCCTGAATTTAGCAGTCCCAGCACCTCTGAAGGTGATTCAACGGGTGGTGGAACGGGTGAATATATATCTTCCGATTGGGAAGTAATGCCCGAAAACACCAACCCCAACTTAAAGTATTTTGGTTACTTCCACGGTGACGGATTTTTATCTCAAGGCAGTTATATTGAAGAAATTGCTGCATTACAAAACTCAAACGTGTTCTTACTAAACTCTGCATTTTCCACCACTATTGCGCGTGAAAAGCTTGCAGTTGCAAAGGGATACGGCTTTAAGGTAATTTTCTCTACTCACGGCTTCTTTACCGGTGGTAAAATTACCCAAGCAAACAGCGCTACCTTAGTAGAAAACTATAAGCAGGTTTGGAGTGATTTATGCGCTGCCGTTGACGAATACGTTCAAGACGGAACTATTCTTGCCTTCTACTTTGACGAGCCCGCTTGGAACGGCGTTAAGGAAGCAGACTTTAGAACTGTTACCAAAATGATTCGCGAAACCTATCCCAACGTTAAGGTTTTAACCACTATGACCGTTTTCGATATCGGCGTATCTAAGCGTGACGGTTATCCCGAAATTAGCCCCTCATATAACGAATTCTGTACTGACGTTTCTTACGACTCATACGCAAAGTGGAACGATAAGACCAGAAGAATTTATCTTGAAGCTTTAAAGAGCAAGGCAACCAATAATCAATACATTTGGGGTTGCGCTACCGGCTTTACCGATACACCCGAAGCAAACGGCGAATTATACAGAGCTATTAAGGGTATGTATACAGAAGCTATTCAAGAACCCAGATACGCAGGTATTCTTCCCTTCTCATACGCAAACGGTTTTGAAGGTGACTGGGGCTACGGCTTACACGATTTCTTTAGTAATACCAGTGACTTTTACGATAGAGAATTAAAGAATCTTTACGTTCAAATTGGCCGTGAGGTTTGCGGTTTAGAGCCCTATGATTTCTCTCAAGATATAGACGTTGTATTATATCGACCTCAAGAGGTTTATGAAATTGGCGAAACCGTTAAGCTTCCCATTATGGGCGCTGCAGACGGCAACGGCAACGGTATTCCTTACACCGTAACCATTACTTCACCCTCCGGCGAAAGCTTAGAGCCTACTAAATTTACTGCAACCGAAAGCGGTGCGTACGTATTAACCGTAACCGCAGGCGAGGGGGACAGACAGGTAAGCAAGAGTGTTAACCTATCAGTTCGTTATCCTAACGAAATAAGCTTATTTGACGATCCCGCTTACGTAAGCGATGCTGGCGGTACTAATGAAGATACTTGGTGTTGGCCCAGACAGGTAGATACCACCTTTAGCCGTACCGGTGGCGGTAGCTTAAGAGTTACTCCCCACGCAGAGGATGGAACTTGGGCCAGAATAGTATTTAACCGCAACGGAAATCAACTATGGGATATCAGTAACTGTGAAGGTATTTCTATGTGGGTATATAACCCCTCTGAAGCTCCCATTCAAGGCTTCTCTTTAATGGTTAGTAACGAACAGTTCTCTAATGACGTAACAGTTCAGAGTATGGTAGAAATTCCCTCTAAGGTATGGACGGAAGTAACGCTAGACATCAATACTATTAAGGAAAGCAGTCCTACCTTAGACCTTACTCAAGTAACTATTTTCTACGGTAACGCAGCTGCCGGTTACGAAAACAGAACTAATTTCTATATTGACGACGTTGTTTTCGTTGGTCAAACGGAAACCGAAGACGACGGTATTATCGACTTTGAAGCTATTAGCGATAAGGGCTTAATCGGCGGTAATGATGATGACGTTTGGTGTTGGCCCACCGAAGTAAGCGCAAATCAAGCTCACAGCGGTAATAAGTCACTTAGAATTAAACCCCACGTAACGGATGGAACTTATCCCAACGTAATATTTAAAAATAAAGCTGGCGAAACTCACGATTTAACTAACGCTCAAAGTATTTCTATGTGGGTATACTTTGATTCTGATAACGGAATTGATACCTTAGGCATTAAGCTTTCTAACGAAGGGGATACCAATAAGTTTGAAAAAACATTTAGTATTCCTTCAAGAACTTGGACTGAAATTACGTTAACTGCAGCTGAATTTTCTAATGCGGTTACCGATTTAACTAATGCGTACGTTAAATTCTCTCAGCTTGGTGGAACATACACCGATAGATCAGATATCTACGTTGACGACTTTACCGTCGTTTACGGCGAAGGCGGTAACGAAGGTGGCGGCGAAGGCGGAGATGAAGAAGTTCTTCCCGTACCCGAAGGAGCAATCGGCTTTGAAAGTAATGACGATCTTGCGTTAATTGGTAACAATAGTGATGACGTTTATAGATGGCCCGTATCAATCAGTAACGAGCAAGCGTATAGCGGCCTATCTTCATTAAAGATAACCGTACGTCAAGACGGCGGAACTTGGCCTAACGTTGTATTTAAAAACGGCGAAAGCGAAACCTTTGATTTAACTAACGCTCAAAGTATTTCTTTATGGGTATACTTTGATTCTGATAACGCCATTTCTACATTAGGTATTAAGCTTTCTAACGAAGGGGATACCAATAAATTTGAAAAAACCTTTGAAATTGCTTCAAGAACTTGGACTCAAATTACGTTAACTGCAGCTGAATTTGCTAATGCTACAACAGATTTAACTAAGGCTTACGTTAAATTCTCTCAGCTTGGCGGAGCTTACACCGATATATCAAACTTCTATATAGATGATTTTACCGTTATTTATGCTGAAGAAGGCGACGAGGGAATTACCTTTGACGGCTCTATAGATTTTGAATCTGCTGAAGATATTGCTTTTGTCGGCGGTACTGAAGCTGACGTTTACTGCTGGAAGCCCGGTATTAGTAACGAACAGGCTCATACCGGAAGTCAATCTTTAAAGATTACCCCCCACGCAAAGGACGGAACTTGGCCTAACGTTGTATTTAAAAACGGCGAAAGCGAAACCTTTGATTTAACTAACGTTCAAAGCATTTCTATGTGGGTATACTTTGATTCGGATAATGCAATTAATACCTTAGGTATTAAGCTTTCTAATGCCGGTGACGTTAATAAATTTGAAAAGACCTTTGAAATTGCTTCAAGAACATGGACTCAAATTACGTTAACTGCAGCTGAATTTGCAAATGCAACAACCGATTTAACCGAGGCTTACGTTAAATTCTCTCAGCTTGGCGGAACTTACACCGATAGAGCTAACTTCTATATTGACGACGTTATCGTTGAATAATTAAAAAGCTTAAAAAGCAAAAAAATAAAAAAACTGAAGGCTACGCTCTAAAAAGGGCGTAGCCTTAAGGAAAAAAATATGTCTAACACTTTATTTGGTATTTTTCACACGGCATACGAACGCGCTAAAGACTATTTTTATGAAGCCGTTAACAGTGATTATATAAACACCATCTTAGTTGAATCCAATTATAAAAGCGAAGAATTTGCAAAGAGCATGGATGAAATTGTTCGCCATCCCGATAAAAAGGCTTGGATAGCAGTTACCTATTTGGGTTTTCTTTCTCGTAATAACGTTACTATTGCAGATAACGGGGAAGAGGTGTCGCAATTTAATCCAATAACCACCTTTTTGCCTGAATACCGCAAAAATATTGATGAAATGATTGCCTACCTTAAGGAAAAGGGCTGGTATGATAGCGTGCTTGGTTTTTATATGGACGAGCCCTTGCTTTGGAATATCACTAATGATGATTTTGAAAGCTTTACCGGCTATTTTAGAAGGGTAGCTGCCCCCGATAAGAGATTTTTCGTATGTTTTTCTATCGCAGGCGTTGCTCCCGAATTTTGGACTATTAACGGCGTTAAGCCAATAACGCCTAAGTCATCACAGTATTTAACGGATATCGCCTTTGATATGTACCATAAATGGAGCGAGGATTATTTAAAAATCCTAGAAATTATGTTGCAAAGAGCGGGTAATAGGGATGATTTAAAGCTATGGATGATTCCCTGTACTATGAATTATCGCGGTGATAAGAGCGAGGAATATTGCATAGAGCATCTTAACGCTTGTTACGAGATTTTAAAGAAGGCAAAGAATAAGGGCGGTTTAATGTGCTTTACGTATTATACCTTTGCCCCGGAAGAAGAGGCTCTTGGTAATATTGGTTTAGATAAGCTTGGTAATCCCAATTATAAGAACTATTGGCCAAAGCTTATTGAAAGAGTGAAGGAAATCGGCAGGGAAATCTGCCACGAAAGTAGCAAGAACTAATAAAAGCGTTAATTATACGCAAATTATTATTTAACATATATTTGGTGACCGATTATGAAAATGAACTTTAAGGGGCTTAATTTCGAGCTTATAGATAATAGAATTTACCTTACCGATTGCTTTGGCTTTGCAAATGCTAAAGAAGGTCAGGAAAAACGCTATTTTGACTTTGCCGAAGTGCAAATTGCGGGTGAAAACCATTCCGTTCACGGTGGCGCAAAGATGTTTCAAAGTAGCGAATGGGGTAAGCTTAAATATATTGAATATTCAGATATCGGTAATAAGCTGGAAATCGTTCAGGCTTCCAAGCTCGTATCTGTAACCACTCATTTTCAAGCTTACGAGGATACTAATACTATACGCGTATGGAACGTTGTAACCAACCTTACGGATGAGCCTATTACCTTAGAGCACGTTTCCTCCTTTGAATGCTACGGCTTTGGTAAAAATGGAACGGATAGCGTTAGAAGCTTATATTTATACAAGTTTTATAACAGCTGGCACGTAGAATGCCAGCCCGTTAGACTTTCCTTTTACGAGCTTGGCTTATTTAACGGAAACAGGCGCAGTATGAAGCGAATCAGCGGTTGTAACACGGGTAGCTGGTCTACTAAGGAAGAATTACCTATGTCTATTATAGAAGATGCAGACGCGGGTAAATTCTTTATGTTTCAAATTGAATCCAACAACAGCTGGTATTATGAAATAAGCGATCACGAAAAACTAATTTATTTAAACATAGGCGGGCCTAATACCACCTTCAATCAATGGAGTAAGGTATTACAGCCTCACAGCGATTTTGAAACCGTTAAAACGGCAATAGTAGCAGGGGATTCCTTAAACGGGGTGCTTGGCGAAATGACTAAATACCGCAGGCATATAGTTACCCCCTGTAAGCCGGATAAAAAGCTACCCACTATATTTAACGAGTATATGCACCTAAGCTGGGATAACCCCAACGAAAACAGAACGGCGTTGGTTGCTCCTGCCGTTGCAGAGCTTGGCGTTAAGTATTACGTTATAGACTGCGGTTGGCACGACGAGTGTGAATACGATCAGCTTTACATGAACGTTGGCAAGTGGGAAGCTTCTAAAAAGAGATTCCCAAACGGTATAAAGGCAACCGTAAACCTAATAAAAAGCTACGGCATGAAGGCTGGGCTTTGGATAGAGCCTGAAATTATAGGTTATGAGTGCGCCGAAATGGAAAAATATTACGGGGATGAATGCTTTCTTCACCGTAACGGCAAAAAAATAATAACCTCTAACCGCAAATTCCTTGATTTTAGGCAGAAAAAGGTTACCGATTATCTTACTTCAGTTATAGATAGAATGGTGGACTACGGCATTGGCTATATCAAGTTTGACTATAACCAAGACTGTGGCGCAGGTACGGAGCTTAATAGCGATAGCTTGGGCGACGGACTTTGTGAACATTCAAAGGCATACCTTGAATGGGTTAAGGCTATGATGGAGCGCCACCCCGGCGTTATTATAGAAGCTTGTTCAAGTGGCGGTCAAAGAATGGATTATAAAACTCTATCTATCCATCCGTTAATTTCCACGTCAGACCAAACTAATTATAAAAAATACCCCTATATAGCAGGCAATATTCTTTCTGCCGTTCTTCCTGAACAGGCTGCCGTATGGAGTTATCCCGTAGAAGCACTTTCTATGACCGTTTTTGATGAAGATACTTACGAAACGGTTAACGCGCGCGTTGATGAAGAGCAGGTTATAATGAATATGGTTAACTCATTGCTTGGCAGAATGCACCTTGCAAGCGCAGTTCATCTTTTAAGCGATAACAAAAAAGAGCTTATAAAAGAGGGCGTTGCTTATTACGATAGTATAACCGCAGCTAAAAAGCAGGGCTTACCTTATTTGCCTTGGGGCTTTACCGATTTTTATAAGGATAAGGTTGCTTCAGGCTTTGTTTCAGGCAAAAAGCTTTACCTTGCCGCTTGGAATTTGGGCGGTGACGGCGTTATGGAAATTCCCGTTGATATCGGGGCTGTTCAAGGCGCAAAAATAGCATATCCCTTAAGAAGCAAAGAAGAGCTAACCTTTACTGCAAACGGTGTAACGCTTAAGCTTAAACCGGGTAGCTATACCGCTAGATTTTTAGAAATAGATTTAGCTTAAAAAACCGCGCTATAGCGCGATTAACTGCATATTTTAAATAAAAATAAGGGGAAGGTTAGGTAAAAATTAACCTTCCCTTTTAGCTTGTAATTTATTATTGTGGCTTAAATAATTTTTATTAAAAAAGAAAAATAATTTTTAAAGGCTTATCATTACTTGGTTAGATGGTGTAATATTACCGTTTTAAGGTATTAAAAAACTTTAAAAAATGGCAAAATTATTTAAAAGATGCCTTTCATATATTTGACTTTATTTTAATATAAATATATAATACTCACATATAAAATGTTAGGGGGCTAACAAAATGGGTTGTATAGAAGAGAAAAGTAATAATTTAGGAATGGCTCTTCGCAACGTTAATATACTTATTAAGCGAAGGTTAGAAGGACTTTCCACAATAAAAACTATAGATAACGTTACGGGAACGCACGGTTATATAATAGGTTATTTAAAATCTCGTGAAGGGCAAGACGTTTTTCAAAAGGACGTAGAAAAACGGTTTTCTATGCGAAGAAGCACCGCCACCGCAATATTACAGCTTATGGAAAAAAACGGGCTTATCGTGCGTGAAAGCGTGCCTTACGACGCGCGCTTAAAGCGAATAGTGTTAACAGATAAGGCAAAAGAGCTGTTTTACTTGTTGGAAGAAGAGTTTAAGCGTAACGAAGAACTGTTAAAAAGCGGACTTACGCAAGAGGAAATAGAAACCCTGCTATCCTTACTGTATAAGGTGCAGTCAAATTTATTAGATAATGCTAAAAAGGAGTGTGAGCGTTGTAAATGCAAAAAACAGGAATGCTAACAATGATTAAAAAGCTTTCAAAAAGCATAGGGGAGTATAAAAAGCAAACCATTCTTACCCCTATTTTCGTAACCTTAGAGGTTATTTTTGACGTGCTTATCCCTTACGTAATGAGTAAGCTGCTTGCAGTTATAGAAAATGCGGGCGATCCAAACGCGGTTACCGCGGGCGATCCCATTAAGCAAATTTTGGGCTACGGTGGATTGCTGGTTGTGTTTGCCTTAGTTGCTTTATATTTTGGCGCTATGTCCGGCAGAATGGCGGCAATTTCATCTGCGGGCTTTGCAAAGAATTTAAGAAAGAATATGTTCTATAGCGTTCAAAATTATTCTTTTAACAATATAGATAAATTCTCTTCTTCTTCGCTTATAACAAGAATGACTACGGACGTTAACTGGGTTCAAATGGCATTCCAAATGGTTATAAGAATTGCAGTACGTGCCCCCCTAAACTTGATATTCACGCTAATTATGAGCTTTATGCTTAACGCAAAGCTAGCGCTTGTATTTTTAGCAACCATTCCCTTATTAGCAGTAGGATTGCTTATTATTATGAAGCTTGCCTTCCCCGTGTTTGATAAGGTATTTAAGAATTACGATAGATTAAACGTAGTAGTTCAAGAAAACATTCGCGGTATGCGTGTTGTTAAAACCTACGTGCGTGAAGATGAGGAAACCAGAAAATTTAAAGAGGCTTCCGGTCAAATCCATAAGGATTTCGTTAAGGCAGAAAGAATAGTTGCCTTTAACAACCCCTTAATGAATCTTGCCGTTTACGCATCCACAGTTTTAATTTGTTGGTTTGGTACTAAGGCGGTTATTGGGGATGCTACCGTTGTTGGTGGATTTACCGCAAGTGAGCTTTCTACCTTAATCACTTACGTAACGCAGGTTCTTATGAGTCTTATGATGCTTTCTATGATCTTCGTTCAAATAACTATTGCAGAAGCGCCTGCAAAAAGAATATGCGAGGTATTAGATGAGCATAGTGATATTTTAAGCCCCGAAAATGCCGTTAACGAAGTTATAGACGGCTCTATTGAGTTTAAAGACGTTAACTTTAGCTATAAATCAAAGAAGGATAAATTATGCTTAACGGACGTTGATTTAAAGATTGAATCTGGGCAAACGATAGGTATAATCGGTGGAACGGGTTCTTCCAAAACCACCTTAATTCAGCTTATTCCCCGCCTTTACGACGCAACCGAGGGCGAGGTTAAGGTTGGCGGTGTAAACGTTAAGGAATACGATTTAAAGGTGCTTCGTGATGCCGTTTCAGTAGTTTTACAAAAGAACGTTCTATTCTCCGGCACTATTAAAGAAAACCTTCGTTGGGGTAATGAAAACGCAACGGACGAAGAAATTGCAGAAGCTTGCGAGCTTGCTCAAGCAGCAGAGTTTATAAATAGCTTCCCCGATAAATACGATACCCTTATAGACCAAGGCGGTGCTAACGTATCAGGCGGTCAAAAGCAACGCTTATGTATTGCAAGAGCGCTGCTTAAAAAGCCAAAGATTTTAATTTTAGACGACTCTACCTCTGCAGTAGATACCAGAACGGACGCTCTTATTAGAAAGGGCTTTAAGGAATATATTCCCACTACAACCAAGATTATTATAGCTCAGCGTATAGCTTCCGTTCAGGATGCAGATAAGATTATAGTAATGGAAGGCGGCAAGGTGGTAGGCTTTGGTAATCACGACGAGCTACTTGCTACCAACGAAATTTACCAAGAGGTATATTACTCACAAAATAAAGGAGGCTCTGAAAATGAATAAAGATAAAAACAAAAAAATGCCTCCCAACCAAGCGCCTATGGAAAAGGGAAAACAAGGTCATCCCGGAATGCCGGGTGGTAAAAAAATGAAGCGTGGCGCAAAGAACGCGGGTAAAACCTTTGCAAGATTGCTTGGCTATTTAATTAAAGGTTACGCGTTAAGAATAGTCGTAGTTTTAATATGTATAGGCTTAAGCGCAGTAGCAAGCTTATACGCTGCAGACTTTTTAAAGGAATTAATCAAACAAATAGGTGTTTTAGTTGAAGCCGTTAAGGCAGGTCAGCCTGCAAGCTCTCTTAACTTTGATCCCATAGTGAAAGAAATTATTAAGATGATTATAATATACGTTATAGGTATTATATCTTCATTCTTATTCAATTTTATTATGGTTAAGGTATCACAGGGCGTTTTAAAAACGGTTAGGGAAGACTTGTTCTCAAAAATGCAACGCTTACCCATTTCTTACTTTGATAGAAACGAATTTGGTAATATTATGAGCCGTTACACCAACGATACTGATGCTATCGAACAGCTTATCGCTCAAAGCATTCCCAACAGCGTTTCAAGTATAGTTACCATTATTACCTCCTTTATTATGATGGTTACCACCAGCTGGCAGTTAACCTTAGTTGTAATTGCAACCCTAATTATTATGCTTGTGGTTATTAAATTCGTTGGCGGTAACAGCGCAAAATACTTTATTGCTCAACAAAAATCGGTTGGTAAGCTAAACGGCTATATAGAAGAAATGTCTAACGGCCAAAAGGTTGTTAAGGTGTTTAACCACGAAGAGCAAGCAAAGGAGGATTTTGATAAGCTTAACGGCGAGCTTTGTGAAAATATGACCAAGGCGCATACCTTTGCTAATATATTTATGCCTATTATGGCAAACCTAAACTATTTGCAGTACGTTATAGTTGCTATGGTTGGCGGCGTGCTTGCGTTAAAGGGTATGCTTATAGTTCCCAGCGGAGAAGCCGCTACTCCTTACGTAATGCTTGGTATAGTTTCTTCATTCTTGCTGCTTTCAAGAAACTTCTCTCGCCCAATAACCATGGTTTCTCAGCAAATCAACAGTATAGTTATGGCTCTTGCAGGCGCAGAACGCGTATTTGAGCTTATGGATGAAAAGCCTGAAGCAGACGAAGGCTATATTACCCTTGTTAACGCTAAAATAGGCGAAAATGGCGAAATTATCCCCTGCGAGGAGCATACCGGTATTTGGGCTTGGCATAACCCCAAGGCAAAAGAGGGTGAGCCTGAATATATTCGCTTACGCGGTGAAATCACCCTTGAAAAGGTGGATTTTGAATACGTTGAAGGCAAGCAGGTTTTAAACGATATTTCGGTTTACGCAAATCCCGGTCAGCAAATAGCGTTAGTTGGCGCAACTGGCGCGGGTAAAACCACTATAACGAATCTTATTAACCGCTTTTACGATATTGCAGACGGCAAGGTTCGTTACGACGGTATAAATATTAATAAAATCAAAAAGGCAGATCTTCGCCGTTCGTTAGGTGTCGTTCTTCAAGAGGTTAACCTATTCAGCGGAACTATTGCAGAAAACATTCGCTACGGCAGAATGGATGCTACTGATGAAGAGATTGTTGCTGCGGCTAAGCTTGCTAACGCACACGACTTTATTTCTAGACTTCCCGAAGGCTACGATACTATGCTTACCGGCGACGGTGCAAACCTTTCTCAAGGTCAAAGACAGCTTCTTTCTATAGCGCGCGCTGCTATTGCAGATTCCCCCGTTATGATTTTAGACGAAGCTACTTCTTCTATAGATACCAGAACGGAATTTTTAGTTCAACGCGGTATGGATAAGCTTATGGAAGGCAGAACGGTATTCGTTATTGCTCACCGCCTTTCTACCATTCGCAATTCAGACGTGATTATGGTTATGGAACACGGCGAAATTATCGAACGCGGTAATCACGAGGATTTAATTGCGAAAAAGGGTAAGTATTATCAGCTTTATACAGGTATGTTCGAACTCGATTAAGAATAGGCTCTTCGTAAAAAGGAATTTGGAATAAAAGCGCTTATATACTTCGCGATAGTGCAAAAACTTTACGTTTTAGCGTCGGTTACGTACGGCAAGTACGCGCCCTCGCTAAATCCGCAGTTTTTTTCTCTTGCTTGCATCTAAACGCTTTACCGCTACGCTTATTCTCAAATTCTTTTTACTTATCGCCTTTGAGTATACTTCGCAATAGGACAAAGGCAAGATTTAACCCACCGATAAGTGGATATCATTTTATAAGCTTTGCGACCAACAAGGTCGCTCCCTGCGCTCAAAAGTAAAACGCCTCGTCTTGCTCGCATCTAAACTCTTAATCCGTTGTAAAAAGTATATTCTCAAATTCTTTTTACTCATCACCTTTGAGTATACTTCGTTATAGCGGCAAAGCCTTAAATTCTATAATAAGAGCCATCCCTTAATTCGCTTGGGGCGAACATCATTTTGCGTTAGCAAAACATCATTCGTGCAACGCACGAATATCATTGCGCTAGCAATATCATTACAAAGCCAACGGCTTTTCTATAATACGAGCCATCCCTTAATTCGCTTGGGGCGAACATCATTTTGCGTTAGCAAAACATCATTCGTGCAACGCACGAATATCATTGCGCTAGCAATATCATTACAAAGCCAACGGCTTTTCTATAATAAGAGCCATCCCTTAATTCGCTTGGGGCGAACATCATTTTGCGTTAGCAAAACATCATTCGTGCAACGCACGAATATCATTGCGCTAGCAATATCATTACAAAGCCAACGGCTTTTCTATAATACGAGCCATCCCTTAATTCGCACGGGTGCGAACATCATTTTGCGTTAGCAAAACATCATTCGTGCAACGCACGAGTATCATTGCGCTAGCAATATCATTACAAAGCCAACGGCTTTTCGATAATACGAGCCATCCCTTAATTCGCTTGGGGCGAACATCATTTTGCATTAGCAAAACATCATTCGCGCAACGCACGAATATCATTGCACTAGCAATATCATTTTATAAGCTTTGCGACCAATAAGGTCGCTCCCTGTGCTCAAAAGTGCTGTTAACGCGCTTATAGAGCGCTTTTTAGGAGAAAATCATGAATAAAAAAATCATAAAATACGTTGTAGCTTATTTAGCTATTACTCTAATTGCATTTTTAGCTTATTATATAACTCTACCTGCAATCAATTTGCAAAACGAAGGCTTTTGGGTTTTCTTGGCTTTTCTAATATTTATATATACGTTGCCCTTTTCTTTTAACCTTACGCTAAATAGTAAGGGGGTTAAAATAAAGAAAAACTCATTACCCTTTAACGGGCGGGTTAAGTTTAAAAAGCTTTCCTTTATAGCGTTAGCGCCTATTGCAATTTTAATAATCGGTTTAATAATATCTTCAACCTTATTTAATGCGCGCGCTTATGCAAGCGTTATCACGGTTGAAGAAAGTGTATTTGAGGTTGATATGCCTAAAACCACTAACGTAACCAATATTGCGCTTATGGATACCGCTTCTGCGCAAAAGCTAGGCGATAAAAAGCTTGGCTCGTTAGAAGAATTCGTTTCTCAGTACACCGTTTCAGAGCAGTATAACCAAATCAACTTTAACAACACACCTAAAAAGGTTGCCGTTTTAGAATACGAAGACTTCTTTAAGTGGATAGGTAATAAAAATAAGGGCGTGCCCGGTTATATTATGGTAGACCCTGCAGTTAGTAACGACGCGCAATATATAGAGTTTAAATCTCCGTTAAAGTATGCAAAAAGCGCCTTTTTTGGCGAAAATTTAAACCGAAAGCTACGTTTTAGTTATCCCACTAAAATATTAGGAGAGCCCCGCTTTGAGGTTGATGATAACGGCAATCCCTTCTATATAGTTCCTTGCTTTAAGCCAAGAGTTGGCGTTTTTGGCGCTAAAGACGTAAACGAAGCAATTATATTTAACCCCTGCACGGGCGAAAGCGAAATTTACGCCATAGGGGAAATACCCCAATGGGTAGATATCGTTTATGACGGCGACGTTGCAACCAAAAAATACAATTGGCACGGAACTCTTTCAGGTGGCTTTCTAAACAGCGTTATCGGTAACAAGGGCTGTAAGCAAACCACAGACGATTACGGCTACTTAACCTTAAACGACGACGTTTGGTATTTTACAGGCGTAACCTCAGTTTCCGGGGACGAAAGCAATATAGGCTTTATATTAACCAATGCAAGAACGGGCGATTATAAGTATTATCCCGTAATAGGCGCATCAGAGCACGCCGCTATGGAAGCTGCAGAGGGCGAAGTTCAAAATATGCGTTACGAAGCGGCTTTTCCCGCCTTGGTTAACCTTTACGGCGAGGCAACCTATATAATGGTGCTTAAGGATTCTTCAGGTATAGTTAAAATGCATTGTCTTGTAAACGTAGAAGATTACAGTAATATTATTGCAACCGGCAACACCCAAGAGGAAGCGGTTGAAGCTTATAAAGAAATGCTAATTAAAAAAGGACTTTTAGACGAGTCCGTTAACTTATCGGAAAAGAAGGAAATAACCGTGCTTTCAGTAAAAGAAACGGTTATAGACGGTAACACCGTATTCTTCTATGAAGCGGAAGAAAACGGTAACAAGGTATACTATAAGCTAAGTATCGCAAAGGATGAAAGCGCGCTATTTATTAAAGCGGGCGAAAAGATATTCGTTACCTATGAAGAAACGCAAAATACCGGTATTTATCTTATTACTTCTTGGTCTTATGAAAAGGACTAAAATAGTTAATAATTAAGCTATAGACTAATTTTTCAAATTAATGCAACGAGGTGAAACATGAGTGAAAAGTCTACTTACCCATACGAGGTTGAGGTTTGTGTTCTTAATAAAGACGGCTTTTTAACCCCTACGGGATATCAAAGAATAATAGTAAACACAACGGAAAAGGATTTAAAAAGAAAGGGTATTTCCGTTCCTGAAATGATGGAAAAATTTAACGTAACGTGGATTCTTTTATCTCTTTCTGTAGAAATTTATAAACCGGTAAAAGAGGGTAGCGTTCTTAACGTTACAACTTGGCATACCTATAAAAAGGGAATAATGTTCCGCAGAGAAGTTGAAATGAGAAATGAACAAAACGAAGTCGTAGCGGTTGGCGCAACTTACTCTTCTTTAATAGATTTAAACAAAAGAAGAATTTGTATGGATAGAAGCATTTACGATCAAATAAACCTACCGGAAGGGGAAGAACTGTTTACCGCTAAAAGCAAAGCAGTAATAAACGGCGAGTTTGAGTTTTCTGAAGAAATTGCCGTTCGCCCCTCTTGGATAGATAGCTTTAACCACGTTAACAACTTTAGATACGGTGAGCTAGCCTTTGATAATTTACCGGAAGAATACTATTTAAAAATAGCTAATATTTCCCGTTTTGAAATTTTCTTCACCGGCGAATTACGCTTGGGCGAAAGTGTAAAAATAAGCCGTAAGCAAATAGAAAACGGAATAGAAATCAAGGGTGAACACTCCAGCGATTCACGCTCTGCATTTTTTGCAAAAATGCTATTTAATAGCTGATAATCGCGCTATAGCCCACTTTTTAATAAAAAATAACAATAAAAAAGCATCAGTAAACACTTTTTTAAGCGTAACTGATGCTTTTATTTTTTTGTGTTTTTTAACGTTTATATATTATTTGTTATTCTGGAGCGTAAGTATTTGGTTGAAAAATTTGGACAAAAAAAATTAAATACTGAGTGATAAAACAAATACTTGTCATTCTGGAGTTTTCGTAAGAAAACGATAGAATCTCTAAGCTATATTAGTTATTCTGAGCTTGTCAAAAAATCTCTTTAAATTACCAAATTTTTTAAAAATTTGGGTATTGACATATAGCTATACGTATGATAAAATAGTGGCATAAACATAAAAAGGAAGAAAATTATGAAAAAGTCTAGCATATTTAAAATTTTAACTTTATTTTTAACTTTTGTGATTTTTTCTTGCTGTTCAGGGTGCTTTTTATCTTTTGTAGCCTATACAAATGAAAAAGAACTTCAAGAATTCCTAGAAATTGAAAGGCAAAGAAAAGAACAAGCAGATGCCCTTATTCCGGAAGTTGAGGGATATACTTTTGAAGCCCTGCCAGAAGTGGCTTTTGCTAATCAAGAAGATTGGGAATCTCAAGGATTTTTGAAAGGTTCAAATTTTTTTGAAAAATTAAACCCCTTTAAAACTGAAAGTGAATTTACTACTTTAGAAGATGGTGCTCGCAAAATCACCATTTCCTTAGTTAATCGTATCGAAGGGAAAGAAGAATTAACTCCATTAGGTTATATTATAATAACTCCAGAACAGGAAGAAAAGTATGGATCATTATTTCCCGATTTCGGCACTTATCATTTTGGTATTTATGATGAACAACCGGTATTCTTTAGATTTATGAAAGTACTAACTAAAGGATGGGGCTATGAAGGAGGTGGGGTGTATGCATTATTTTTAGTTGATTTTGAAAATCATACACTGTATTATGCAGGGTACAGCAAAGGTTGGATTGAAGCTGAATTAAATGATAATAGACTATATAATTTTCATCATATGTGCTTCAAACTTACTAAGAATTAAGGATAAAAAATAAAAGTTGCTACAGTTTTAATATTTGCTATAAATTAACTAAAAAGTGAATAAGAAATAAATAAAAAGTGCCGATAATCGCGTTATATCGGCACTTTTTAATATTCTTTAATTTTATTTTTTGCGCTTGCTTTTAAATGCTTGCGTTTAGTTATAATCAATTTAAACAATTTTATCTAAAAACATAATTATTTGATTTCCGCCGTTTTTAGGCTCTTCACAAATCTGCACGTAAAGAAGCTTTTTGTTCATTCTTTGGGCAAGCTTTATAGTGTTATAAGTTCCACCGCTTTTTTTGCCGTTGTAACAGCAAAGAACGCAATCGCTTTTGTTTACCATATATTCATTTCTCTTTTGCATGCAAAAAACGTAATAATTTTCTGCTAGGTAGGTTACCTCGTCTGCCTTAGAAAGAATATAATCGTAAAGATTTCTATTCGCTTCACTCCAGGATTTAGATTGGGTTTTGCAAGGAACGGCAATTTCAAGGGTAATATTTTCGCCTTCTGCCTTAAGCTCTATAACGGTTAATGCAAACAGGGTATCAACCCCAAGCGCGCCCCCTGCAATAAAGTGAGTGTAGCCGTTTGAAATTGCAAATTTAATATTCTCTTTTAAGGTTAGTAAAAAGTCCTTACACAGTGAGCTTTCGGTGTTCTTTTTCCAAGGTAAGCTATCTGGGCGGTGACCTGTAACGCATAGAGTTTTCATCTTTAAAATTGGCGATAATCGCCTTATAACCCCACTTTTACAATTTTTGTTTCAAATTCGTTGGTTTTTGTTTTGGTAATTTGATTATAAATATCGTTAGCCTTAACGTCTAACTCAAAGCATTTCAACGCCACGTTAGAAAGCTTTGCAGTATCGCTCTTTCGCATAATAAAGGGCAGTTCCCCGCTAAGCGAAGAAAGTAAGTCTAATCTATCTTCGTTAATTGCAAGCACCTTTAAGTATAAGGGGGATTTTAAGCATTTACGCATAAACGCGTCGCTTGTTCCAAGTAGCGCAGAAAGGGTAATACGGGAAATCCTAGTTGCTGTATAGCGCTTGGTTGCAATTTTATTAATAAGCTCTTTAAGCTCAAAGCAGTCCTTTAAGTGCGCCTTAATTCTATTTTCAAGCCCTTCCGTACAGTCCGTTATTTGGCTTAATTCTTCCTTAGTTGCTTTGTTAAGGGCAATCATAACGGCGTCGCTAACGTTTGGTAGAGCTTTGGGTAGGTCTTCGTAAACGTAATCGGGGGTTAGCCCCTTGCACTTTTTAATTTTACCCTCTTCAATAAGGGCGCGAATACCCAACGCTGATGCAATATTTTCCTTTGCGCTCTTATCCTTATACCCCGTACCCCTTCTTAAGATGGGTAAGATATCCATTGAATAGCCCTCTTCAATTATAGATTTAGTATATTCAAGGGCTAGTATGTTGTTTGGCGAAAGGGTAAAGCCAAGGTCTATATCCGGTGGGTTAAGCTTTTCAAGCGCAAGCTGTTTTGCCTTTGCTAGGGAAACGCCTTCCTTTAAAAACTCCTTAACCAGCTTTTTAAATTCCTTACTTTCTGAAGATAGGGCGGTTGCGGTTGCTAAAAGCCCCGCTTTATCCCCGCTTTCAATACCGAAGCAAAGATGCTTTTCCCCCTTTAAAGAGCTTAAAAGCTTAACTGCGCCTTTAGCAAATATTTCTGCGGGCGCGGTTGCAAAAACGGTTGGTAGCTCTATAACGATATCAGCCCCCGCCATAATCGCATGCTTTGCTCTTTGGTATTTATGCATAACGGCAATTTCACCGCGCTGGGTGAAGTTACCGCTCATAATAACCACGGTAGCGTCGGGATTAAGTTGTTCTTTTATTTGCGAAATAGAATAAAGATGCCCGTTATGAAAGGGGTTATATTCGCAAATAGTCAACCCGATTTTCAAAATAATACCTCTTTTTTATTTACAATTTGAATAATTTACTTTATAATAATATTATATAATGCGTGCGGTTAGTGTAAACGGAGTTTTACTTACCGTAACAATAATACAACAAAACGTAAAAAAATTCAACTTTTTACAAGGAATAAGGAGAAAGTTATGTCTGAACTTATTAACAAATTAGTTGCAAATGCATCAGCGCTTAACAAAACCGTGGTTTTAACCGAAGGCGAGGATAAAAGAGTGGTTACCGCTGCTTCTGAAATCGTAAGCCGTAAGATTGCTAAAATCGTTTTACTTGGCGACGAAGAGCAAATCAAGGCAGAAAACCCCGGCGTTGATCTTACCGGTATTCAAATCGTTAACCCCAAAACCAGCCCCAAGCTAAAAGAATACGCAGAGCTTTTATACGAGCTTCGCAAGTCTAAGGGTATGACTATGGAGCAAGCGCTTGAAACGGCAAGCGAAAGCACTTACTTTGGTACTTTAATGTTAAAAGCAGGCGACGTAGACGGTTTAGTATCAGGCGCATGCCACTCAACAGCAAACACCCTTCGTCCCGGTTTACAAATTATTAAAACCGCGCCCGGTGTTCCCCTTGTATCAAGCTTTTTCCTTATGATTGCTCCCGAACAAGGCAATCAATACTGTAAGGACGGCGCGTTCATCTTCTCTGACTGCGGATTAGAACCTAATCCCGATTCAGATAAGCTTGCCTTTATCGCAGTATCTGCAGCAAGAAACGCAAAGGCTCTTGCCGGCTTAGATCCTAAGGTAGCAATGCTTTCTTTCTCTAGCAAGGGAAGCGCAAAGCACGACGACGTAAACAAGGTATCAGCAGCTGTTGCTAAGGCTCACGAAATCGCTCCCGAATTAAACATAGACGGCGAGCTCCAGTTTGACGCTGCAATCGTTCCTTCAGTTGCTAAGTCAAAAGCGCCCAATTCACCCGTTGCAGGTCAAGCAAACGTTCTTATTTTCCCTGACTTAGATGCTGGTAATATCGGTTACAAAATTGCAGAACGTCTTGGCGGCTTTATGGCAGTAGGTCCTGTTTGTCAAGGCTTTGCAAAGCCCATGAACGACTTGTCAAGAGGTTGTAAGGCAGAAGATATCGTGCTAACGGTAGCTTTAACCGCTCTTCAAGCTCAGTAATCATTATAATTTGCAAAAAAAGGAGATATATAAAATGAAAGTATTAGTTATCAACGCAGGTAGCTCTTCACTAAAATATCAGCTTATTGATATGGCAACCGAACAGGCAATTGCAAAGGGCGGTTGTGAAAGAATAGGCTTAGAAGGATCTTTCTTAAAGCATAAAGCAAACGGCAAGGAGGTTACCATTACTTCTCCCATGCCGGACCATAAGGCTGCTATAGAGCTTACCTTAGCTGCTTTAGTAGATGAAAACCACGGCGCAATCAAGTCTATGGATGAAATTGACGCTGTAGGTCATAGAATAGTTCACAGCGGCGGAGCTTACGACTGTTCAGTTTTAATTGACGACGAGGTTATGGACGTTTGCGCAAGCAATATTGAATTTGCGCCCCTTCATCAACCTGCAAATATTATGGGTGTTAACGCGTGCAAGGCAATTATGCCCAACGTTCCCATGGTAGCAACCTTTGATAACGCTTTCCACGCAACCATGCCCGAAAAGGCGTTTATCTTTGCGCTTCCTTATGAATATTATACCGATTACAAGATTCGTAGATACGGCTTCCACGGCACTAGCCACCGTTTCGTATCCGGCGAAGCTGCTAAATATCTTGGCGTAAACCCCGAAAACGGCTTTAAGGTTATTACCTGTCACCTTGGTAACGGTTCTTCTATTGCTGCCGTTAAGAACGGTAAGTGCGTTGATACCTCTATGAGCTTCACCCCCCTTGGCGGTGTTCCCATGGGTACCAGATGTGGCGATATAGACCCCGCTATTTTAGAATACCTTGCAGGTAAGCTTAACGTTGGTATTTCAGAGCTTATTACCATTTGTAATAAGAAGTCAGGCGTTAGCGGTGTAAGCGGAGTATCAAGCGACTTCAGAGATTTATCAAGCGCTGCAAGCGAAGGTAATCACCGCGCTGCTTTAGCTCTCGAAATATTCGGCTATTCTTGCAAGAAATACGTTGGCTCTTACGCTGCTGCTATGGGCGGTGTTGACTGTATCGTATTTACCGCAGGTATTGGCGAACACGACGCGTACGTAAGACACATGGTTGCAAGCGAGCTTGAATACATGGGCGTTGTAATTGACGAGGAAAAGAACGCTCATCCTACTAGCGGTATTTGCGATATCACAGGTGAAGGTAGCAGAGTTAAAGTTCTTATTATTCCCACCAACGAAGAACTTGTTATCGCAAGAGATACTGCAGAGCTAGCAAAAAGCGTAAAATAGTAAAATATGGCGGAATTTTGCATAAAACAGGTGCAAAATTCCGTTAATTTGCTCAAAATTGTTTGACATATAAGTTAATTTACTGTATAATTGAACCCGCACGACGAATGGTTGTGTCATTTTGCTATGATTATTGATCTTTTAAAAATGAAACAGGAAGGTCTTCTTAGCGCCGAATTTTCTTTTGAATATTCAGCCCCGGAAGAGCTTATTATATCCCTACCGGAAGCTAAGTTTGAAGGCTTAGTTGCAGTTAACGCGTTCGTTAGCTTAGACGGGAAGGACGTTTATGCGGATATAGATTTATCCTACCGTATTTCTTGTAGCTGTTCAAGATGCTTAGAGCATGCGGAAGAGGTAGTAAATCATTCCTTTTCGGTAAAGTTCAGCCTCTATGAAGAAGAGGATGCTTACTTATATAAAAGCGGAAAAGTTGATTTAACTTCGTGCGTAAACGAAGCAATAATCATTAGTCAGCCGACTGTAATCTACTGTAAAGAAGACTGTAAAGGCTTATGCCCCGTATGCGGCGCTAACCTTAACCAAACTGATTGCGGTCACGGTAATAATTAAAAATAATCAAAAGAGAGGTGTATACAAATGGCAGTTCCCAAGAGAAAGGTTTCTAAACAGAGAGGAAATAAGAGATTTGCAAGCAACTACAAGGCTACTATGCCCACGCTTGTTGAATGCCCTCAGTGCCACGAAAGCAAACAAGCACATAAGGTTTGCCCCCACTGCGGTTACTATAACGGCAAAGCAGTTGTAGAACACAACGAAGAAAACAACTAATAAAGAATAATTTTGCTTTTTTTCGTGGCGGATTGCAATGCAATTCGCCTAATTGTTTTTACGGAGATTTTATATGGAAGAACAAAAAACAACCGTAAATGGCGCAGAAAATGGGAATGATACTTGCAATACGGAAGTAAAAAAGCCATTTAAGCCAACCCCTAAAACTCCCGCGCAAAAAAAGCGTGAAAGGGAGGATTTTAAACGCCGTTACTTTGATTATTATGACGACGTTAAAACTAATATCAAACAAGATTGGTAATAAAAAAGCATATAATTTTATACGCCCAAGGAAAAACCTTGGGCGTATTTTTTAGCGTTAAAAATTTAGTTGTTAAAGTAACCTTGATTAATCGTTTTTTAATCTAAGCTTTTAAAGATGAATTCTCCGTCTTTATATAAAATAAAGGAATGCTTGCTATTTTGCTTTGGAATAGATACAGAGCCGGGGTTTAAATAACGCGCTCCGTTTATTTCACCGTCAAAGGGGATATGTGAATGGCCGAATAAAAGTATTTCGCCCGTCTTAACCGTTGGCTTTGGGTTATTTTGGTTATATTTATGTCCGTGCGTTAAATGCCAAGTCTTGCCATCTATCTTTATTATGCGGTTAGGGGTAAGCAAGGAAAATTCAAGTACCATTGAATCCACTTCTGCATCACAGTTACCGCGAACGCAAACTATTTTATCTTTAAGGGAATTAAGCAAGCCTATAACCTTTTTGGGGTTATAATCTCTTGGAAGGTCGTTTCTTGGACCGTGGTATAAAATATCCCCTAGTAAAATTAGCTTATCTGCATTAAGAGTATTAAACTGCTCAATTAGCTTGCTTACGTAATAAAAAGAGCCGTGTAGATCGGATGCAATAATTATTTTCACTTTTCGTTTCCTTGCCTTTTATTAGTTGACTGTGTAAAAATTTGTGTACGCTAATATTATATCATAATTTTTAAATAAATCAAGGTGGGAATAAGTATTATTCATATTTGGCTTAAAAAGGTTGAAAAAAAATTGAAATTATATTAAAATATAATAGTAATAATAAATAATAAAAATAAAAGGCTATCTATCAACGAAGGATTAAAATGAAAAGGTTATTTAGTGTTTTTATTGCAATTATAATATATTGCTCTTGCATGACGGCGTGCACTCCTAAGGGAAGGGTAGATAGTAGCTCGTCTAACTCAAGCAATTCTTCAAGCATTACGGAAGAGCAAAATTCTTCAACTAGTGAAGATTTAAAAGATAGCTCTTCGTTAGAAGATAGCTCTAGTGAGGACTTAAGCGATAGCTCTTCAACGCAAGAAGAATATTTTGTATTCTTTATAACTGAAAACGTAGAGCTTGCCGTTGGCGAATTTATAACGTTAGAATGGGAAATCGTTGGCGATTACGGTGGTGGCGTTAGATTTCGCGCTCAAAACGATTGCGTTAGTATTTCTTACGATTATAAGCTTACCGCTTTAAAGGAAGGTAAGTGCGAGGTTGAAATTGTTTTAGGCGAAAAAAGTGATAAAATTACCGTAACCGTAGTAGAAGACGAAGATTTAGAAAGCTATTACGCAACGGTAAGTGAAAGCGAATTTTACGCAAATTATACACCTGCAAAAAATAGTGCAGACGCTCTTTTAAGAAGTAAATATTACTTAATGTCAGGCTCTATTGCAGAGCAGGATCAAGAGCCTACAATAGCAGATAATCGACCTATAGAGGGGGATTTGTACTTGAAAAACAGTAACGCGCGCTATTCTTCAGATAAAAGCACTTATTACGTTGTAGATAAAAACGGAATAGTAGTTAAGGAAATATATAAAGGTGGCGCGTACGTAACCTTAGAAGAGGTTGCTGCTTACATCTTTGCCTTTAACGACGTTCCTGTAAATTATACCGAAAGTAAAAAAACGAAGCCCACGCAAAGTGAGTGGGGCGTTTATTTAAGAGTTAATCATAGTAGCTTTAGCGGGGACACCTCACGCTATCCTTATGAGCCGGTTTTACCAAACATCAGCGGATGCGGTGGAAGCTATCGTTATTACGAGCTTGATATTGGAACTACCGGAACTACTGCCGGCAATTACGACGTTGCAGTTTACAATAACGGAAGCTATATTACAAGGGGCGCTGCGCGTATAGTTTATTCCAGATACGACGGTAGCGTAGATATTACCAATCCTTCAGAAAAATATTTATTCTATACCTATAATCACTATAACGATTTTCAAGAGTATTTAAACTATTACAACGGTTGGGGTGAAATCTTCGGTAATATTACCGGCGGTGGAGCTCTTTCAAGTAAATATGATTATAATCCCACCTCTTACGTAGAAGTTGCTCTTTATAACTTTGAATATTTTGGAAATTACGGCGAAAATACGCCCATTAATATCTTTGCGAATTATTTATCTAACTACAACGCAAATTTTTACTGTTAATAATCAAAAGTCGCGCTATAACGCGATTAATAGCTAGTTTATATATGATAAGGAGTATTATGAAAAGAAAAAACTTACTGTTACTTGCCCTTTCTTTATTGCTTGTACTTTCTGCTTTTGCAGGTTGTGCGGGAAATGAATCGGTTAAAGATTTATCAAAAAACACGTTAAGCTACAAGTTGATCTCTTTTAAAGAAGGATACGCCGTAACGGGTATAGGCGGATTAAAAAGAGAATCAGAGCTCGTTATTCCCGACCTTTACGAAGGTCTTCCCGTTGTAAAAATAGAAAAGGGCGCATTTTTAAATAATTCAAAGCTAACCGGCGTTACGGTTGGTTCAAACGTGCGCGAAATAGCAGATAAGGCGTTTGAGGGCTGTTCTTTACTAGAAAAGGTAGAGCTTCCTTCTTCGCTTGAGGTTATAAGCGAAGGCGCGTTTTGTAATTGTGTTTCGCTTGTAGATATAACAATTCCAAGCACAGTTAATTCAATCGGTAAAATGGCGTTTAGCAATTGCGAAGCTTTAAAATCCGTTGTTATTCCGGAGTCTATTACTGCGTTAGAAGATTGGTCTTTTAGTGGTTGTGGTTCGTTAGAAAGTATAACGTTGCCTAAAAATTTAAACCGTTTGGGCAATTACGCTTTATACAAATGTAAGGCGCTTACCGCTATAGATCTTCCTTCAACGCTTACCTCGATTGGTTCTTACGCGTTAGCAAGCTGTTACGCTATTGCAGAGCTTAATATCCCCAACGGCGTAAACGATATTGGCGAAGGCGCATTTTCAAAATGTAGTTCTTTATTAACGGCAACCGTACCGCAGGGCGTTACTGAGTTAAATGACTTTTTATTCCGTGACTGTGCCTCTCTTCAAAGCGTAACTATTCCGGAAGGTGTTACTTCAATCGGCGAAGAATGCTTCTATAACTGTATAAAGCTTGTAACCGCCGTTATTCCTTCAACCGTAAACGCAATCGCTCCTTACGCCTTCTTTAATTGTAAAAAGCTTTCTAGCATAGCAATTCCAAGCGGTGTTACTACGGTAGAAGATTTTGCCTTTGCTTATTGTGAAAGCGCAACCTCAATTACTTTACCTAACACATTAAATAAAATAGGCAGTCACTCATTCGTAAAATGTAACAAGGTTAAAGAAATTATTATACCGCAAGGGGTTACTGCAATTGGCGAAGCCGCTTTTTCTTGCTGTACCTCATTAGTTAAGGTAATAATTCCCGCCACCGATCAAGAACTTGGCAATTCCGCATTTTACATTTGTAATAAATTAACGATATATGCAGAAGCGCAAACCGCTCCTAATGGTTGGGAAAGGGATTGGAATTATTCCAACTGCAAGGTGGTTTGGGGTTATCAAGGCTAATCACTTTTAAAAGTTAAAAATAAACCCGTTGGTATCAACAAGCCAACGGGTTTTCGTTTAATAATAAGAAGCACTTGCTAAAAATAGCAGGTGCTTTTTGTTATTGTAATAAATTAATTAAATCTTTTTGTTTTTTAGAGGATAACTTTCTAAATCTATATATCAAAAATTTTTCTTGTTGACTCAAAAGAATATAGCTATTCTTCTTGAAAGGTATATTCGTTAATCCCAAGCAATTGATATAGCGAAACGTTATAAATTTGGCAAAGTTTAAAAAGTGTTTCATAATCAGGGCGCGAAATATCGTTTTCCCAATCACTAACGCTAGACTGATTTAAGCCAAGTTGTTTTGCTACTTCTTTTTGTGAAAGACCTACTTCTTTTCTACAGTTTTTAAAATTTTTTCCGAATTCCATAGTGTTATTTTACCAAAAATGTGCAACGCACATTGACAAATATGTGTAAAACACATATAATATATGTATGAATACGCAAACTAAATCAAAACAACGCATCCGCGAATACGGTGAAGTTTTTACAAATGAAAGGGAAGTTAAGGCAATGTGTGATCTTGTTAAAGATGAAACAGAGCGCATAGATAGCCGTTTTTTGGAGCCTGCCTGTGGTGATGGTAATTTTTTAGCGGAAATTCTTACGCGTAAGCTTGAAGTGGTTAAACGTAAATACAAAAAATCTACGCTTGATTACGAAAAAAACGCCGTACTTGCTATAAGCAGTGTTTACGGCGTAGATATTATGCAAGACAACGTGCTTGCTTGCCGTGATAGGCTTTTCAAATTATGGGATAAAGAATATAAAGCCGTTTGCAAAAAAGATTGTAATGACCAAACGCGCGAAGCCGTTAAGTTTATTCTAACCAAGAATATTGTATGTGGTAATGCCTTAACACTTAATTGTGTTGATGAAAATGGTAACGAAACTGATGAGCCAATCGTGTTTTCAGAGTGGGCGTTTATAACGGGATTTCAAATGCAACGGCAAGATTATACCTTTGCCCATTTACTTAAAATGAACGAAGAAGAAAAACAAACTAAAAAACAGCAATCCTTGTTTGATGAAAAAGAGGACAAAGCTAAATTTTTACGCCGATACATAACGCATTATAGGAGAGTGCAAGAAAATGAGTGATAATTTATTTAATAAAGTTTACAATCCTGACGTTTTAAGTTGCCTTGCAAACCTATCTAACGACGAAGTATTTACCCCGCCCGAAATCGTAAACCAAATGCTCGATATGTTGCCACAGGAATTATTTAGAAATCCCGATACGACTTTTTTAGACCCTGCGTGTAAAACGGGCGTGTTTTTAAGAGAGATTGCTAAACGCCTTATCAAAGGTTTAGAGCCACAGTTCCCCGATTTGCAAGAACGTATCGATCATATTTTCCATAAACAACTTTTCGGTATAGCAATAACTGAACTTACAAGTTTACTTTCTCGTCGTGGAATCTATTGTAGCAAATACCCGAATAGCGATTTTTCGGTTACCAAGTTTGATACCGCGCAAGGAAATATCCGTTTTAAGCGAATAGACCACACTTGGGTAAACGGACGCTGTAAATATTGTGGAACAAATAGAACTTATGACCGTGGCGAAGAATTAGAAACTCACGCTTATGAATTTATACACACCGATAATTTGGAGAAGTTGTTTAATATGAAATTTGACGTAATCATAGGAAATCCCCCATACCAAATGAGTGACGGAGGCAATGGGGCAAGTGCAATGCCTATATATCACTATTTTGTTGAGCAAGCCAAGAAATTAAATCCTAAATATATGTCTTTTATTATCCCTGCGAGATGGTATGCTGGTGGGCGAGGCTTAGATACATTTAGAAAAATAATGCTTGAAGATAAAAGGATTTGTGAACTCCACGATTTTCCAAACTCTCCAGACTGTTTTCCTGGTGTTCAAATCGAGGGTGGGGTTTGCTATTTTTTGTGGGATAAAAATTATAATGATAAATGCAATATTTACACGCACTCTAAAAATGATATTATAGCAATATCTAACAGGTATTTATTAGAAGATTTTTCAGATACATTTATTCGATATAGTGAGCAAATAACCATTCTTACAAAAGTTAAAGACAAAACAAATGATTCATTTATAAAATTAGTAAAACCCAATGATGCTTTTGGCTATGATGTTAGAGTGGAAAACACTATGTATAGAGTAAAGCCTTCCTATATGTTAACATCTTTTAATGATGCTGTAAAATTTTATTATTTTGGGTGGAAAAAAGAAGGCGTTGGTTACGTTGAAAGTAAATCTATTAGAAAAGGTCATGATTTAATAGAAAAGTGGAAAGTGCTTATTTCACGTGCTTACGGTATGGGTAATTCTTATCCTACACAAGTAATCAATAAGCCGTTTGTTGTTGAGCCTAGGTCTTGTTGTACGGAAACTTATACAGTTATTGGACCTTTTAAGTCTAAAGTAGAGGCTGAAAATGTAGTATCTTATATAGAAACGAAGTTTTTTAGATTTATGGTTCTAATATTAAAAAGCACACAAAGTGCCCCGCAAAAAGTGTACCAATTTGTTCCTATGCAAGATTTTTCTAAATCCTGGACGGATGAAGAGTTATACGAAAAATACGGTTTAACACAAGAAGAAATAGACTTTATCGAATCTATGATTCGCCCTATGGATTAAAAAATGAAAAATGTAAAATATTTAATAAAATTTGTTAAAAAAAAAGAACATGCAGATTTATTATACGATGGAATACTTTACATGAACGCTGCTAATTATTATGCCGAACTAGAAAGAATTTCTGGTACTCGTGGTATTGGAGATATTAGAGAAGCAGCTATTTCTTATAGCAAACAAATCCAAAAATGCCCTAGTTTTTATATCTATTGTATGTTTGCGGTTTTTGATAACAATATAATCGATAATAAAATTAAAATTAGTAATGAAATTATAAAAAACTTTGAATGTATAAAAGGTTATGCAGTTGTTATTGAGTATGATAAATTTGAAAAAGCACTAGATAGTTTAGATTCAAAATACAGTTACTGTAGAGGTTTAGTTGACTATAAAACAATAACTGAAAAAGATACTATTAAATTTTTAACAAGCAATAATAATGATCATTTATTTATTAAACATCCTGTATTCACTCCTCAACAAGAATATCGAATAGTTGTTGAAAAGAATGCAAAAAGGGAAAAAACAGAAAAAATACATGACGGAAGAAATTGTGTTTTTTTAGGTGAATATGAACCTAAATGCTTTTATATAAAAGACGAAATAAAACAATTTACAAAAATATATTCTTTGGAAAAAACAATAAAAGATAATAAATTTACATATTTGGAAATTTAGTTATGAATCAAGAATTTTTTATACAAAGACCTGCGGTTAATCCTACAATTTATGCTTATGAGCTTGTTGGGGTTGCTTCACATAAAGGTTATATAAAGGTTGGTTTTACTGACCGTGACGTTGAAACACGTGTAAAAGAACAGTTACACACAAGCGGTATTGAATATAAAATACTGCTTAAAGAATCTGCAATGCGTTCTGATGGCACGTGTTTTACAGACCACGATATACATAAAATATTAAAACGCAAAGGTTTTTTACAATTAAATCAAGGGTTAGATAAAAACGAGTGGTTTAAATGCGCTATAAATGACGTTATTGGTGCAATCAATTACGTGCGTGACGGAATAAGTACCGAAGAAAATCGTACGCTTACTTTTAAGATGCGCCCCGAACAAACGCGCGCCGTACAAAAGACAATTGAGTTTTTTGATAAAGCAAAAGCGGATGAGCCTGAAAAAGCGCCTAAATTTTTGTGGAATGCAAAAATGCGTTTTGGAAAAACGTTTGCATCCTATCAACTCGCCAAAAAAATGGATTTTAAGCGAGTTTTAGTTCTTACCTTTAAGCCCGCGGTAGAATCTGCTTGGCGTGAAGACCTTGTTTCTCACATAGATTTTGAAGGTTGGCAGTTCGTTTCTAATAAGGATGCGCATGATAATAAAATAAATATCGATATGCAATTTGCAAGCGCAGATAAATCCCGTCCTATTGTGGTTTTTGGTTCTTTCCAAGACCTGCTTGGCACTAACGAAAATGGTGGTATTAAGGCAAAAAATGAATTTATTCATACAACCAATTGGGATTTAGTTATCTTTGATGAATACCACTTTGGCGCGTGGCGTGAAAATGCTAAAAAGTTGTTTGAAAATCCTGACGAAGAAGAAAATGCCGATTTTGATATGGAACATTATAAGCAGACAGAAGCAGATAACGCTTATAATGAAACGTTCTTGCCTATAACAACTGGGTATTATTTATTCTTATCGGGGACTCCTTTCCGCGCTATAAATAGTGGCGAATTTATAGAAGACCAAATTTACAATTGGACTTATAGTGACGAGCAAAACGCAAAAGAAAAATGGGTGGGTTCTAATAATCCTTATTTATCTTTACCGCGTATGGTTATGCTTACTTATCGCATACCCGAATCTATACGCCAAATTGCCTTACAAGGCGAATACGACGAATTTGACCTTAACGTGTTTTTCTCTGCAAAGGGTAAAGGGGACGATGCTAAATTTACTTATGAAAACGAAGTTCAAAAGTGGCTTGATTTAATTCGTGGCTCATACTTGCCGAGTAGCGTTGACGACTTAAAACTTGGGCAAGATAAACGTCCGCCTATGCCGTTTTCGGATACGCGCCTACTTAACGTTTTATCGCATACGTTATGGTTTTTACCTAACGTTGCAAGTTGCTTTGCAATGGCAAACTTACTTAAACAAAAGCAAAACGCATTTTATCACGATTATAAAATAAATATTTGCGCAGGTACAGGCGCAGGTATAGGTTTAGATGCGCTTTATCCCGTGCAAAGTTCTATGGGGAATCCGCTTGAAACAAAAACGATAACCCTTTCTTGCGGTAAACTTACTACGGGTGTAACCGTTCGTCCGTGGACGGGTGTATTTATGCTACGTAATCTTAAATCGCCTGAAACGTATTTCCAAACGGCGTTCCGTGTACAATCGCCTTGGGAAATTACTGATAACCTTGGCAATAAACAAATTATGAAGCAAGAGTGTTACGTTTTTGACTTTTCACTTGACCGTGCGCTCCGTCAAATTTCCGATTATTCTTGCCGTCTTAACGTAGAAGAATCTAACCCCGAAAAGAAAGTTGCCGACTTTATTCATTTCTTGCCTGTTTTAGCGTACGACGGTAGTACGATGAAGCAAATCAACGCGCAAGACATTTTGGATATCGCTATGGCAGGTACGAGTGCAACGCTCCTTGCTAAGCGTTGGGAATCGGCGCTTTTGGTTAACGTGGATAACGATACATTATCGCGCTTACTTGCGAATAAAGATGCTCTCGACGCACTTATGCGTATTGAAGGATTCCGTTCATTAAATCAAGATATTACGGCTATTATCAATAAGTCGGAAGCCGTTAAAAAGGCTAAAAAAGAAAAGGAAACAAAACTTACTGATAAAGAAAAGAAAGAGCTTACGCAAGAAGAAAAAGAATACAAGTCTATGCGTAAGCAGATTCAAGAAAAACTTATTAAGTTTGCTACGCGCGTTCCTATCTTTATGTATCTTACCGATTACCGTGAACGTTCACTTAAAGACGTTATTACACAGTTAGAGCCGGGGCTTTTCAAGAAAGTTACGGGGTTAGACGTTAACGACTTTAATTTGCTTTGTTCTATCGGTGTGTTTAACGCAAGCCTTATGAACGACGCAATATTCAAGTTTAAGCGTTATGAAGATTCGTCGCTTTCATACACGGGTATAGAAAAATCCGTTAAAGACGAAGTTGGTGGTTGGGATACAGTTATCCGCCGTGAAGAGTATGAAAAATTGTTCTTTAACCAACAAGCAACAATGCAAGCGACTATATCGGAAGCAATTGTCGAAGAAATTGCCGTTACGGAAGATAAGCCGAAAGTTGTGCCAAAGGTTAATCCTTATGTGGTTACCACTACTCAAAAACAAGAAGTTAAGGAAGAAAAACCTTCCTTCGATTACTCAAAGATTGTTGTTGGCTTAGTTGTTACGCACGCAAAGTTTGGAGATGGAACAATTATCAATATTGACAAGGCACAAAAATACATTAAAATAAAGTTTACCGTCGGTGAAAAAATGTTCGTTATTAACGCTTTTGAAAAGGGGTTTTTAAAAATTAAATAGCAGTAAAAAAGCCGAAGTTACTCTTTGGCTTTTTATTAAAATTAGGTTTAAAATAAAATTAAAAATACTAGTGTTAAAACAAAAAAATATGCGATAACCGCCTGTATAAAGCGATTATCGCATATTTTTTATATTGAGAGTTAGTGTGTTTGAAATTAGATACCGCGTTCGCTTCCAACGTAGAATAATGCAACCGTTCCCGGGCCGGAGTGGCTACCAATGGTAGGGCCAATGGGGTATACGTCAATTTTACCCTTTAGGTTTTCAAAGCGTTCTTCAATTAAAGCAACAACGCGGTTAGCTTCTGCTATGCAGTTAGAGTGGCAAACGATACATCTTCCGTTGTAATCCATTCCGTTTAAGGCGCAATTAGTCATGTTCTCTAAAAGAGCTTCTGCAGCTTTAATCTTGCCGTGAGCCTTTCTTCTAACTATAAGCTTACCTTCGTTATTCATATCTAAAACGGGGCAAATCTTTAAGATGTTACCAATAAGACCGGCAGCCTTAGAAACGCGTCCGCCACGAACGTAAAAGGTTAAATCAGTGGAATAAAAGTCAAAGTGAACGTTTAATTTAAGCTTTTCGCCGTATTCAAACAGCTCGCTTGCGGTTGCGCCTTTATCACGCTTATCTGCTAAAAGCTCAACAATTAAACCGTGACCGCCGGATGCTCCAAGAGAGTCAATTAAGTAAAGCTTCTTATTAGGATATTTTTCTTTAAGCATTTCGCTCGCAATACGCGCACTGTTAAATGAGCCTGAAAGCCCTGAAGAAAGGGTTACGTGAACGATTTCATCATACTTTTCAAATAAGCCTTCAAAATATTCAAAATATTCTTCGGTGTTGATTTGTGAAGTTCTCGTCATCTTGCCTTGAAGCATAGAATCGTAAAAATCCTTCATGCTCATAGACTTAGAAAACATATCGTCTGCAAATTCCTTTTCATCAATAAAATAATGGAAAGACTTCCAACTAATATTTCTTTCCGCTAATCTTTCAACGCTTAAATCAACGGTTGAACAAGCGCTTAATACGTAATTACTCATAACGTTACCTACCTTGTTTTGTTTTGCATTTGTTTTACGTAAACATTATATTATAAATTAAAAAAAATGTCACTTAAAATTTAAACAAGGTAGCTATACTCATTTAAAACGGGTAGTAGAGTTAAAAAAAACAGCTCTACTGCTGGTAGAATTGGTTAATAACCGCGCTATAGAGCCACTTTTTATTAAAATAGTTTGTTTTTAAAACAATAAAGAAATAATGAATTTATTTTTTTTGCTTTTAGCGCGTAATACTAAAAACAGGCTAAAAATTAAGAATAAAAAAATATCCGCCCGTTAAGAGCGGATATCCGTTATTAATTTATTAGTTAAAAAGATCCTTAAATGCTTTGCTGAATTTTACGTTGGGTGACTTGCAAGCGGGGATAACGATCTTCTCGCCGGTTTTGGGGTTAACACCCTCTCTTGCTGCCTTTTCTTTAACTTCAAAGGTAGCAAATCCGGAAATGTGAACGTATTCACCTTTTTCTAATGAAGCAGCTAAAGTATCAACAAGCGCTTCAAAGTTATGTTCTGCTTCTTTAATGGTTACCCCTAATTTGTCTGCATAAGCTCTAATAAATTCACTTTTGTTCATAATATACCTCCAAAATGTTAATTGCCTTTTAAGACTAATTATATTATAACATAAATTTGGCATTTTACAAGCCTTTTTTGAAAATTTTTTATAATTTTTTTTACTTTTATCTTTTGGCGGTAAAATTTAGCAAAAGTATTGACATTTCTTGCATTTTGCTGTAAAATAAAAGGCAAATAAACAATCGCCTAAGAGGTAGCTATGCAAAGTGAAAAATTAATAGAAAGGCTTAACAGTAGCTTTGGGTTTATAAGAAGGATAATAATTAAAGATTTAAAAAATAGGGAAGCGGTTGAACCCCAGCTTGTTCCCGATAGAAAGTTAAAAGAGGTTAACCTTAATATTCACACAGACTTTTCTTTTTCGCCCTATACGCCTTCGTTGGCTGCATATATGGCGTATAAGAGCGGTGTAAAGGTTGCTTGCTCTTGCGATTACGGTACGGAATTTGCAAATGAGGAATTTATTTATTCTTGTAACGTTTTGGGAATATCTGCGCTTAACGGCTTTGAGGTTACTCTTTCAGATAAAGAGGGCAAGGAATGCTTAGCTTCCTTTTATTCTATCACGCCGGAGTGCAAGCAGGAATTTAAGCCCTTGCTTACTTCATTTAGGGAACAATGCGTGCAAAGGGCAAAAATCGTTTGCGAAAAAATCAATAGAAAGCTTCGCAAGTACGATATGAGCTTGGATTTTGATAGAGACGTTTACAAATTCGTTAAAGGTAAAAAGGGCGCAACCCTTACCTTGAAGCACGTATACATGGCAACTGCCGTTAAATTAGAGCAAAAGTTTGGTAAGGGAAGAAGACTTGCGGAATTTTTAAGAACTACTCTTTGCTTGGATATTTTAGAAGGTGAGTATAACCTGCTTTGTGACGCCAACGATCCCTTTTACAGATACGATTTAATCTCTGCTCTTCGCCACAACTTTAACAGTGTAGAAGCCGGCTTAACGCCTCCTGCTCTTGCAGATTATATGGCTATTGCTAAAAGGCACGGCTGTGCGGCGGCGTACGAATACAGCGCGCCCAATAACTGGCTAAAGAACCAAACGGAAAGCGAGCAAACTCTTCTTGATTTTGAAGCGGAAATAGAAAGAGCGAAGAAGATGGGCTTTAACGTTATCTGTATTTCTGCGCAAAACTTAAGCGCCAGCATGATAGTAGATTTTATTAAAGCTATAGAAAAACGCGAAATGCTTGCTGTGTTTGCAGAAAAAACGGAATACCCAAGAAATCACTTCGGTTGCGCTGCGCCTGCTTCTTGCAGGGCTTATATTGAAAAATGCGCTTACGCTTTACTCGGAAGCGAAATCAGTATGAATATTAATAGGGACGACGGATTTTTCTCTAATAAGAGTATTAAAAAATGCCCGGATTTTCAACGTAGGATTACCTTGTTTGCACAAATAGGTAAGAGTAAGGGCCGTTATGAAGATTAATAGCGCGCTTGCGGTGGAAAGTTCCACCGCAAGCATTATTTTAAATAAAAATTTGCGTTGCGGTAATTGCCTAGAAGTTATTAAGCAAGAGCTTTCGCAAAATAGTCAAAAAGCAATCTTGTGTTATGAAAAGGGTTGGTATGAGCTTGGTAAATCTATTAAGGATTTGTTTAGCGGGCAAAATTTAGCTTGCTTTTGCTTAGATGAAGAAATTCCCTTTTTGCAAAGCACCCCCAAGCTTTTAAACAGCGTTAACAACTTGCAAGAATTAATCGTTATCGGTGACGAGCAGTTGGCTTTGTTTGCTTTAGATTACTGCTTAAACACTAACGCAAGGGTTACGTATATTCCCCTTGATTTTGAATTTTCTTCATTTTTATTAAGGGTGTTAGAGAATAATAATAACCTTTTAATAATTGACGAAAATTTGCTTTCTGCTTGCGGTAAAAATAAAGTTGCAGATGGAATCAGATGCGTTTTATCTAAAAAGATATTTTTCGTTGAAATGTTAGTTAATCAATCTATAGCGGGGCTTTTTGACTGCAAAAGGGCGGAAAATTGTTTAAATGAAGGCTTAAAAGAGTTAAAAAGCTATTTGGCTACCAGATCTTTAGAAAAGCTTATTCTTGCCTTGCTTTACGTAATCGCCAGCGAATATCTTTCAGGCTGTGGAAATATTGCAAGCTCTGCTTCGAGCATTCTTTTAAAGATGCAAAATCTTTCTTTAAAGGGTGAAAGGGAATACTTGCTTTATAAAATGATTTTAAGATCGTACGAGCTTTATTTTACCAACGATACCTCTTTTACTCTTTCTCTTCCCGGCGTGGTGTTAGAAGAGAATGAGATTAACTCTCTTTTTGCTAACGAGTATATTAAAAAGAGGGTTAGCTTGCCGGATTATTTATACGATATAAAAAAGATAGAAGAGTATAAGAGTAAAATAACGGCAAATAAAGAGCTTTTAAAGGTTATAAAGCAACAGCTTGAACAAATAGAAGAAGATAGTGCTATGCTCAAACGGCAGTACGGCGGAAGAAAATATTCGGTAGAGCACTATAACGCAAAGCAACGCTCTAAAGCCCTTTATCTTGCGCCCTATATAACTGAAAAGCCAACTGCATTTCATTTGCTGTTTGCAAGCGGTTTTACCCAATATTTAAAGTAAAAACGCCACGAATCAAACGGCTTACCCTTTACAATTTAAACTAAAAAAAGCATAATAAAAACGCCCTTTTGTATTTAGCAAAAGGGCGTTAATTTTTGTTAAAAGTTAGCCTATAAGTCGATTAATTAACGATTATTCGCTACGTAAAGCAATAACGGGGTCTTTTTTGGAAGCCATGCCGGAAGGAATAATGCCTGCAATCAAGGTTAGAAGAACGCTTATGCAAACTAATATAATACCGCCTGCAACGGGAAGAGTAGAAACGCCTGCGATACCCGCTAAAGACTTAATAATTAAGCTTATGGGAATATTTAAAATAATGGTAATAATTATACCCAGCATACCCGAAACGAAGCCGATAATAACCGTTTCTGCGTTGAACACACGGGCAACGTCTTTTTTAGAAGCGCCCATTGCGCGAAGCACACCAATTTCCTTAGTTCTTTCTAAAACTGAAATATAGGTAATAACGCCTATCATAATAGAAGAAACCACAAGAGAAATAGAAACGAATGCAATTAAAATATAGGTAATAGCATCTATGATAACGGTGATAGAGCTAATCATCATTCCAATATAATCGGTGTACTGAATTTTCTTTGATTCATCCTCTAAGGTATTGTTGTAATTGTTAATAATTTCTACAACGTAGTCCTTATTTTCGAACGAAGTGGGGTAAATAGAGATTGATAAAGGATCGTTTTTATCAACCAGGCCAAGGCTGGTAGAGGTAGCCGTTAAGAGCTTTCCGCCCTTTTCGTCAATGGGGTTAAACCAATGGTTTCCTTCGTAAGGAATAACGCTGAACACAGTTCCTAAGCCGTTGTCATAATCTAAATATTGCATTTGATCCTTAACTGCGGGAAGTGTTTGCGTTTTGTCCATTAAATATTCTGTAAACTTAGGTGTGTAATAAATGGATTGGGAAAGCGCACCTGCGGAAGCACCTTCCTTTAATCTTAAAATACCGCAAACCTTAATTTTTACCGATTGGTTAATTTCTTCGTTTGCGTTTGCAACCGTGCCGTCAAGAATGTCCTTAGCTGAAAGGGTTTTTTCATAAACGTTAAAGGTGTTACCTGCAACCGATTTTTCACCCGTTTTAGTGTAATACTGACCTTTAAGAAGAACGTCGTATTCCTTACCGATAAGGTCGTCAAAGGTGATGGGGTTGCTATAGGGCTTAAAGTCGTCGCCGAAGATTTCCTTAAGCTTCTTATCAGCGTCGTTAGTTCCAAGCTGTCTGTCTTGCATCTTGTAAACCATTTCGGTTAACATATACTGAACCTCTTGGTCTGAAAGAAGTCCCATCATATATAAAGAATAGTCGGGGATTCTATTATATTGGTCAACGACTATCATTATAGGCCAAGTTCCGTCCTCGCTAGGTCCTGCTTGAGAGGGCCAATCGCTCTTTTTGGTCGCGCCGTCAAGAAGATCGTACTGTAATTTAATAAGGTCGTTATTTCCAAGAATTTCTCCCCACGTTCCCGTTGCCATCATGGATCTAAACGTTCCGTAAACGCTTTCAAACGCTTTTTTTACGTTGGGATCAATTTCGGAGGGAAGATAGGTGTTAACGTCGGAGTCTAAATAGTTAATTCTGCGGTAATCGCCGTTATTTTCCTTTTGGTAAAGGTCAAAGCCAAAGTTATAGGAATAGGAAATAGCGCTTATCTTATCTTGCTTGGTGGGATCAAATAAATCCGGGTTAGAGTCTATATACTGTTTAAAGGCAACCAAGTCGTTAGAGCCAAAGGTTTGTGAAAGAGTGTCTAGCATTCCTTCAATCATTTTATTTGGCTCAACCGTATTGCCATCGGGGAACTTGGTTAAATTTTCCGTTTTGCCTGCTTCCATAAAAGAGGTCGCAAAGCTTTGCATATTCATAGTGCTCTTGGTTAAGCTTATGGGGTAGTTGGTTAACGTGTCGCGCTGAACGTTATCTATATAAGTAGAAAAACCGCTTGAAAGAGAAAGTATTAGAGCAATACCAATTATACCAATAGAGCCTGCAAAGGAGGTTAGCATTGTTCTTGCCTTCTTTGTTCCAAGGTTTTTAAGGGATAGCGAAAGTGCGGTTAAGAAGCTCATAGAGGGTTTTTTCTTCTTTTCCTTAACGTTTTTGCTATCACTATCTTGACTTTCGTTTTTATCTGCAAGCGTTACGTGGAATGGGTCTGAATCGTCCTTTACCAAGCCGTCCCTAAGATTGATAATACGGCTGGAATAAGCTTGCGCAAGCTCTGGGTTATGGGTAACCATGATAACCAGCTTGTCTTGTGAAAGCTCCTTTAAAATATCCATTACCTGAATACTCGTTTCGGTATCAAGCGCGCCGGTGGGCTCGTCTGCAAGAATAATTTCGGGATCGTTAACTATTGCTCTTGCGATTGCAACCCTTTGCATCTGACCGCCTGAAAGCTGAGCGGGTAGCTTTTTAAGTTGATCGCCAAGCCCCACCTTTTCTAAGGCTTTGGTTGCGCGTTCCTTACGCGTTTTAGGATCAACGCCCGAAAGGGTTAAC
Source organism: Clostridiales bacterium (assembly GCA_015055965.1). Lineage (GTDB taxonomy): Bacteria > Bacillota > Clostridia > Christensenellales > Borkfalkiaceae > HGM11416. The sequence continues at coordinate 156,747 of SVHG01000001.1, read as the reverse complement.
GCAAGCTCTACGTTGGCTAAAACCGTTTGATGGGGAATAAGGTTATAGCTTTGAAAAACGAAGCCGATTGAATGGTTTCTGTAAGCATCCCAGTCGCTATCCGTATAAAGCTTGGTGGAAACGCCGTTTATAACTATATCGCCTGCGGTGTAGCGGTCAAGCCCACCGATAATATTTAATAGGGTGGTTTTACCGCAACCCGAAGGGCCTAATATGGAAACGAATTCGTTTTTGCGGAAGGAAAGGCTAACTCCCTTAAGAGCTTCAACAACCAAATCGCCCACTTCGTAATGTTTAATAATGTCCTTTAATTCTAACATTTTGCACTCCCAATATAAAAACTTAACGTTAAGCAAAAAAATCTACAACGCCTGTTTTTAATCTATATGCGTTATTATACCGTTAAAGCAGTAAATTTTTGGTAAACTGTTTAGCAGATGATTATTATTGTATTAATTGTACCAAAAAAATACATCTTTTAAAAGCAATTTTGTGTCGAAAAACAATATTTGTTTTTAATATTAAAAAATATTGACTATTTTTGGTGTATTTGTTAAACTAAAATTGTTAAAACAGTTAGTGGGGGTGATTTCTTGCTAAGCGGTATAATTCAAAATGAAGTGGTTATTTATAGTGTAAGGGAGGGTGCTCTTATCGGTGTTGAGCTTTTAGATAAGGAGTTAACCGAGCTTGCTTTACCGGAAGGAATTATAAAAATTAAAGAGCACGCTTTTTTTGGGCTTAATGCAGTTAAAAAGATAATTTTACCAAATAGCTTAGTCGCTATAGAAAGTGATGCGTTTGCCTTTTTAGAGGGGCTGGAAGAGATTGCCTTTTCGCCAAATATTAAAAGAATAGGGGCAAGGGCTTTTATAAAATGCGTAAAGCTAAAGCAGGCAATTTTTGCAAGTGGGCTAGAGGAAATCGGCGCAAACGCCTTCACGGAATGCTCTTCGCTAGAGCTTGTGTATATTCCCCAAACGGTAAAACGGGTTGGCGAATATCTGTTTTTAAAGTGCCCGATATTAGAAATAGAATGTCAAGCGCAAAAGCTACCTATCTTATGGTCAAGGGATTGGAATAAATTCGTTAGACCTGTAAAATGGGGAGTTAATAGATAGTTTTTACTAATATGCGTTAAATAAAGCCCTAATTAAGGCGTTGGCTTAAACATTAAAAAGTTGGCCTATAAGTCGATTAACTGTATATAAACGGCATAAAACAGCGAAGAAAAATCGCTGTTTTAATTTTATAAACGTGGTTGTGAAATTAAGAAGAAGGCTTTAAGCCGTAACAATATAAATATTTAAAGCCGTTAACATAACTAATTATTATTTCTTGACAACCTTGCGCGCGTATGATATAATAATTTTATTACTTATAATAGTATACGCGTAAAGAAACGGTTCGTATTACTAAAGAAAAACGGAGAATTAGTTATGAAACTCAAATTTGAAATTTCAAGAAGCTGGCTTGCTAAACAGTCTTCAGGCCTAATCGTTTCCGAAATTATTGATATGTTTGGAAAGATTTACGGCGAGGGCGTTAAGTGTGAAGAGCATCTTTACGATATGGTAAGCGTATCATTTGACCAAAATAAGGTTTCTGCAAATCAAGTAATTTTATCGGTTGTTAAGCTACTACGTGAAGAGTACAACGAGCCCGATTACAAATCCGTTTTAACGGTTACCGATTTAAGTGGTATCTTTGCAAAAAAGATTGATTTGAGTTCTTTGGTAGATAACGATAAATCTGCCCCTGCGGACGAAAGTAAATCTTTGTTTTCTATAAACGATAAAAAAGTGGAGAAAAGCTTTGGGGACGGTTTGGGTATTTCTAAAGAGGGTGACGCAAAGGACGGCGTTTTGGCAACCTTTGGCGAAAAGTCTTTATTTGAAGATCTTAAATCTGAAGAAAAACAGGAAGATATTACGTTTGACGACTGTTTTTCTAACGAAAGCGATTATCTAACTAAAATAGAAAATTTAGTGGGCGCGGAAGAATTTAAGGCTTTGGCTCGTGAGTTGGTTGCTATTGCGCCAATGGCTAAGCAAAGCGGTTCTTTAGAATGTATTTTGAACCAAAACTACCTATTCTCAATCAATACGGGCTACGGACTTTCAACCGTGCTTTCACTATTTGCAGGGCTATTGGGTGGTTTAGGCTTAAGAAAGCTAAGCGCGCAGTCGGTTGCGGAATTAACAGTTCCCAACAAAGGCTCTGAAAAGGAAGATGAAGTATTCGGCGGTTTAAGGGACTTATTTAATAAGCTTTCAGAAAGATTTAATCCCGATAATCAGCTACTCGTTTGTCTAGATATATCCGAATGGATGACCAACGTAAACAACCGTTCTCTACGCTCTTTCATTCGCGAAATAAATAAAAAATCATCAACCTTCGTGTTAGTTTACAGAATACCTTGCGTTAACGCAGAAATATTTGAACGCGTTAAGGAAGGTATTACCGATATGGCCTTTTTAAAGGGGGTATCATTCCCCGCTTTAACGCAGGAAGAGCTTCGTAAGTACGCGCAAAACAAGCTAGGCGAGCATTCCTTTACCTTAACTGAAGAGGCTTGGAATAGCTTTGATGAAAAGATTTTCCAAGAAAAAAGGGACGGTAAGTTTTACGGATTTTCAACGGTAGAAAAGGTTGTTTCAGAAATTCTTTACCAAAAGCTTTTAGCTTGCTCTAAGGCCGGCTCTTTAGATAAGACCATCAATCCCGAAGAGGTTAAAGCTATTTGCGCTAAGATAGAAAATACTGACGTTGGTATGGAAACGCTAGACGGCATGATCGGTGGCGATAAGATTAAAAGAAGGGTAGAAGAGATTATTGCTCAAATCGAAATTGCAAGAGCAACCGGCGCTTCAAGCCCTTGTATTCACATGCGTTTTATAGGTAATCCCGGAACGGGTAAAACTACCGTTGCCCGCATTATAGGCAAGGTTTTAAAGGATAAAGGGGTTTTACGTATAGGTAACTTCTTTGAATACGCCGGCAGGGATTTTTGCGGTAGATATATTGGTGAAACCGCTCCCAAAACCTCCGCTATGTGTAGGGATGCGTACGGCTCTATTCTGTTTATAGATGAAGCTTATTCTCTTTACAGGGGGGATAGCGACGGCAAGGATTACGGCAGAGAAGCGCTAGATACTCTTATTGCGGAAATGGAAAATAACCGTTCGGATTTATTAGTAATTATGGCCGGTTATCCAAACGAAATGGAAAAGCTTATGGAAGGTAACCAAGGCTTAGCAAGCCGTATGCCTTACGTAATAGAATTCCCCAACTTCAACCGTGAGGAATTGGGCTTAATCTTTAAAACCATGGTAAAAGCGCCTTACGTTGCAGAAGAAGGTCTGTTTGAAAAAGCGGCAGAATATTTTAACGCGTTACCTGCCCACTTCGTCGATTCTAAGCAGTTCAGTAACGCAAGATTCGTTCGTAACCTATACGAAAGAACGCTTGCTAAATGCGCTATAAGACAGCGCAACTTAAACAGCGAAAAAATCGTTATCACAAAGGAAGATTTTGAGCTTGCTTCAACCGATAAGGAATTTAGACATTTTGAAAGCAAAACCCGCAAAATTGGTTTTCGTTAAAAACCTGCGTTAATCGCGCTATAGACCAACTTTTTTAAGGAAAAGGACTAAAAATGAATTTGATATTATGTAATATAATAACGGCGTTTTGCTTATTGCTGTTAGCTTTTTATACCGTGGGTGTAATTATTAAAACGCTAATAAGCCCAAGAAAAGAGGCGTTAACCTATTTGCGCGCTTTCCGTAAAGGTAAATTTGCCTTTATTTACGTAAGCATGCTACCTTTATATTTAGTAGCGTTTTTATATAACGGAACGGCGTTTCACGTAGCGTTTTTTAAATCTCTTGCAAAGCTTGTTAACTTAGTGGTTTTAAAATATGAATATTCAGAAATTACCCCGTTAATAGAGGCAAGCAGCCTGTTTAATTTTACCTTGCATATCGGCTTTGTATTAGTTGCTCTTAACGCCTTACTTTTTACGCTTTCAATAGTGCATCAGCGTTTAAGCAACGCCCTTCATCTATTTTATCTTCGCCATACACGTAAGCCAAAGCTGTATATATTTGGCGAAAAGGTAGAAAATGCAGATATATACTTTTCTAATCAAAGTATGAAGAAGCTTCTTATTGGCGACTTAGATGAAAAAGAAAAGGAAGATTTATATTTTAAAAAGATATTTTATCACAAAGAAAACAACCGCGCGGACTTTGTGAAGGGTATTTTTAAAGAGTTAAAGCAGGGCGAAATAACGGTAATAATAAACGAATTAGAATCGCAACAAAATCTAGATTTAATTAAACGCTTTAACGAGCAAATTGAATTAAACGCTGATAATCACTCCTTACTGCAGCGTTTAAAGGTTTTCGTGTTTGGCGACGCGTCATACGAAGAAATTTATTTAGATCTAATTAAGCAAGGAAGGGGATGCCTGCGCTACGTAGACGTGCATCACGAATGCGCCGTAGACTTTATAGACAAATTCCCCTTAACAAAATTTTTAAATAAAGAGCATATTGATTATTCTTCCGCTTGCTTAAAACCGGAAACGGAAATTAACGTAGTATTCGTTGGCTTTGGTTACACGAATAGGCAAATTTTCTTAACCTCTGTGGCTAACAATCAGTTCTTGGTTAAAGAGGGAGAAGATATTAAACTTAAACAGGTTAATTATCACGTGATTGATAAGGAAGAGGCTAAGAGTGATAAAAATCTTAACCACGGATACAACCGCTATAAGTTTGAAAGGAAGGATTTTAAGCAAGAGGATTATTTAGAGCTTCCCGATTTACCCGCGTTAGAGCATTATACCAAAATGAATGTTAACGACCGCGAGTTTTACGGCAAGATTAAAGATATCATTTGCAAAACCCCAAGCTCTGTAAACGTAATTTTAGTTTCCTTAGGAAACGATTTGGATAATTTAGACGTAACCAAAAAGCTCTGCGTTAAGAAGGAAGAATGGGGCGTTGAAAACTGCTATTTATTCAGTAAAAATTCTGCGCAAAAGCTTGGTACTGCAATAGATGGAAGCAGAAACTGCTTTTACTTTGGCAACGAAACGGCTATTTACAACCTTGCTAACATCACCGCCGATTCTCTTACTAAAATGGCCCTTTTAAGAAACGCCGTTTACGATTTAGAATTTTCACTAAAAAATAGTGACGGGGTTAATATAGACGAAAAGTTTATAGAGGATTATAAGAAGAAATCAGAAAATAAATGGTATAGTCAAAAGACTCAGGCAGAAAGAGAGTCAAGCTTATACTGTTGCTTAAGCCTTCGTTCAAAGTTAAATCTTTTGGGCTTAGATTATTGCGATAAAGGCGAGAAGGGCGAAGCTCTTACCGAAGAAGAGTATATGCAGATTTACGCTAAGGGCGATATGCCTAATACCACCTATTATACGCAAACGATAGATGGAAAGCGTATTATTAAATACGGCGTTGAATTTATTCCTTCTAAGCGTAAAAATCTTGCTACTCTAGAGCATTACCGTTGGAATTCCTTTATGATAACGCAGGGCTTCGTTCCTGCCACGAAAGAGTTAATTAAAAATGAAACCGTTACGGTTAACGGTAAAACCAAGCATACGAACGGCAAGAGTTATTTGATGCGTAGGCACGGAAATTTAACCACCTTTAAGGGATTAGAGGAATACGCTAACATTCTTTGCGAAAGGGACGGTATTTCTAAAGAAGAAGCAGACGTTATTTCTTACGACTATCAAATAATGGACGACGCTTATTGGCTACTTGATAAGTCAGGTAAAAAGATTATTAAAAAATAGCGTTAATCGACCTATAAAGGGACTAATTGTATTTATTAGAAGTTAAAATAATAAAAAAGCAATAAAAAAAGAGACCTAAATTTTTAGGTCTCTTTGCTTTTTAACGGGTTATTTATTTGTAAAGCTTTTACCCTGTAAAACGTCGTGTTCGTTAAAGTAACGTTTCATTCCGTTAAGTACGTCCTTCTTATTTGCTGACCAAGCGGGTGCAATTAGTAGTTTTTTAGGGGCGTCACCCGTAAGTCTATGAATTACTACCTTTTTAGGGAGTAGCTCTATTGCGTCTGCAATAATAGAGTAATACTCTTCCTTAGTAAGAGTTGCAAATTTGTTTAGCTCGTATTCGGTTGCAAGATCGGTGTTTTTTAAAACGTGTAAAAGATGAAGCTTAACACCGTTTATATCTTTGCTTGCAACGTATTTTACGCTTTCTAGCATTTGTTCCTTACTCTCATTAGGTAGCCCCATTATTAGGTGAACTACTACGTTAGCGCCCACTTTGTTTAAATTATCAACTGCTTCGTCAAAGCAGGAAAGTGCATACCCTCTGCGAATATACTGCGCGCTCTCTTCGTGTATCGTTTGCAAGCCAAGCTCTATAAAAACGGGTTTAATTTTGCAAAGCTCTTCAATTAAGCAAAGAACGTCCTTTCCCAAGCAGTCCGGGCGAGTGGCGATAGATAGCGCCACTATATCTTCTCTTTGAATAACGGGCAAAAAGAGCTTTCTTAAATAGTCAACGGGGGCGTAAGTGTTCGTGTAGCTTTGAAAGTAGGCAATAAATGCGTTTTGATTGGTTTTATCTTTAACCTTTAGCTTTGCTTGGCTTATTGCATCCTCTAAATTATTAAGCGCGTTAACGGCAAAATCTCCGCTTCCGCCTGCACTACAAAAAATACAACCGCGATCTCCCCTTAAGCCGTCTCTGTTAGGGCAAGTCATGCCACCGTCAAGCGCAATTTTATAAACCTTTTTATTAAATTTTTGCTTTAAATAGTCCGAAAAAGAATAATATCTTACGGGTTGTTTTTGTTTATATTTACCTCTCATAATTGTTTTATAAAAAGTTCAAAAGTGGCGATAATCGACCTATAGAATGTCTTTTTAGAACAATCTGTCTATTAGCGGAACAAAAAGTCCTCCTAAATTTGCTAAATATTGCTGTGCGGGATAGGGGTTACTTGAAATAATCCATTTGCGAATAGAAATAACTAAAGCATCCGTAAAAAAGTTAACGGTAAAGATTTTTTCTTGCTCACTTACGTAAAGTGTTAAGGCCTTTTCTTTTGAAATGTATTCAAAAATTAGTTTATGAAGGGTTTCCGTAAAGGAGTTTTGCTCAACCTTTTCTAGTAGCTTTCTGTAAAGCTTTTGATTTTCATAAAAGTAAAAAATCATTGGTTCAAAAATCTCTGAAAAGGCGGGGTTTTGATTAGAATATTCATCTAAAAAGTCCTTTTTAAATATAAAATTAGCTAAATCAAATTTATCACGGAAATATTTATAGAAAAATTTGCGGTTCAAATTGCATTTTTCGCAAAGCATACAAACGGTTATTTCGCTAAACTTATGCTTTTGTAATAACAACTTAAAATTTTCTGCAATAAGAATTTTAGTTTCTTCGCTGGTTTGCATATAAGCTTCTCCTATAGCTGCCTAATAATAGGCAAATAATGAGTTACTAATTCACGGTTAAATGAATATAATGAAAATATATCTGGAAATTAATTTTTAACGCTACCATTATATCATAAAAAAAGTGTAAATTCAACGCTATTTTGTAATAAAATACTCAATTATTGTTGATTTTTTTACAATTAAGCAGGATTTTTGCTTTAAATTACAACGAAAGCACAAAATTTTTTGCATTTTTCACTCGTTAAATGTTAAAATTGTGTGAAAAATGCAATTTAATGAAGATAAGGGTTGACAAATGTGGATAAGTGGTATAAAATAATTAAAGTATTATTTAATACAATAAATTGAGCGCGTTTGCATTAATGCTCCAAATTTCACGCAAGCTAGCTCTACAAAAAAAAGGAGAAAAATTATGTTAAAAAAGATTGGTAATTACTATTTAGGTATCATTAAAAAATTCGGTGTAGTTATTCCTTCAGTTATCGTTGGCGTTCTAATCCTTTGCGGTATTTTAGTTGACGCTTTCAATGGTTTAACCGCTCTTTCTGACGGTGGCTTCATTGCTGTTGCTATCATCGGTTGTGCTATTTTCGTAGCTGGTATCGTTTACACTGTATTAAAGCTTAAAGCTAAAGAGCTTGGCTATCACGATCTTGGTTTAGCTTGCTTCGCAGCTGCCGGTATTGTTATGCTTATCTCTTTCATTTTCTTAGGCGGTATGCTTTGGAAATGGTTAACCGTTGCTATCGGTGTTATTGTTTGTATCGCTGTTTCTGTTCTAAGAGTTCTTAACTTAGACTAATTTTTATAAACGGGTAGGAGCAACCCTATAGTTTAATAAAAAAATCGCCGTAACTTAAGGTTACGGCTTTTTTTTACTATTTAATTAACGTGGTTGATTGTAAATTTTAAACAGACTTTTTATTCACAGCTAAATCTCGATAGGTTTGAATAAAAACGGTAGCAACCGCGCGTATTTTTTCTTCGGTAACCTCTTCAGTAACGTTAGCGCGAATTAAATCGCTTATTTTAACGGTTATTAAATGCTCGTCCTCTTCGTTATTTAAGCCTTGAATAATTTCATCCGTAATTTTTGCAATATGCTCGTCCTTAACCACCGTTTTTAGTAAAGCAGACATAAGCTTTTTAAGCTCGTCCTCCTTGGTAAGCGAGTATCCACCGCAAAAAGCGTAAATCACCGTAGCAAGACCTCCCGCAGTCATGCTTTTGCTAATAACTAAATCCATACTAAGAAGGTTAAATAGCGCAGAAATAGCGTAAATAACAAAAGCAACCCCAAAAGGAAGCAATTTATTTGCTTTATCGGGTAGTGTTAGCCTTCGTTTTAACGTAAAAACGGCAACACAGGTAAAAATAGCGGTAGCAACGCAATCAACGCTGTACTTTGAAAGTATCGTTATAAGCTCCATCGTTATCCCCCTTTATTCGGCAAGGAAAATAACAATTTAAAAATCCCTCTTTAAGCGCGTCGCTTTTAGGGGGATTAATTTTTTTTCGCTTCAGATTTTTATAATAATATGCTTTAATCGTAAAATTCCTCCCAACGTAAATTTCCAAGAGCAGTTAAATTATATCATAAAGTAAATGCCTTTTAAATACCTTTATGACAAAAATTATATAAATTTTGTTAAAAAATATGGGGTAAGCAGTAGTCGTTTGCTCCTTTATCGTTTTTTATTATGCTTTAAGCAAATATTGCGTTAAGGATTGTAAATTTTAACGCAAATAACGGTCATATCGTCCTTTGCAACTCCTTCGTATTTTTTAAGCGCTTCTTCAAGTAGGTTGTTTGCAAGCGTTTGTGGATTGCGCGTGCTTTGAGTGAGTAAAAAATCAACCGTGTCCGTATTAGAAAAGAATGCGTCTGAAACCCCGTCTGAAAGAAGAACCAAAATATCCCCCGATTTTAACTGCAGGGAAGTTAAATTAGGTTGAATTTCATCTAAGATACCAAGGGGTAAAGAGTCGTTTTCTATAATTTTAATGCAGTCCTCACTAATTAAAAACCCGCACGAAGCGCCTATTTTAACGCTATCTAAATTAGCGGTAAAAAGATTAAAAATAGCTAAATCAAGGGTGGCAAAGCTTTCTTCGGAGCAAGCGCAAAGAATTTTATTTGCAAGCGTTAAGCTGTTTTCACGCGGTAAGCCCGATTTATAAAAGCACTCAAAAAGAGAAATTGCCGTTTGTGAGTTTTTATACGCCTTATAACCGCTTCCCATTCCGTCGCATAAAGAAACCAAAAAGCACCCTTCGTTTATTTTGGTAAGGGAATGGCAGTCACCGCACACAACCGCGCCCTCCTTAGAGCGTTGCGCAATACCGAAGCAGGCGTCGTAGCGTGGCGCGTTTTGAAAAATTGCAACCGTCCCACCCCTTAACTGCCTTTTATCCTTTAAAGCAAGCGGTTTATTAAGCGCAACGGAAAGAATATTTGCTATTTTAGAATAAACGATTTTATCGTCGTCAAACAAAAGGTGTAAATTATCGCCAACGCAAATTATTTGCTTGCAGGTAACGCCGTTTTCGTATAGCGCGTTAATCGCAGCTTTTTCTATTTTTCTATTAAATTCTATTTGACATGAAAACTCGTATCCCAGCTGTGAAAGAACCTGCGCCACAGCGTTAGACTGCGTAGATATTAACCTTTTAAATTTTAAGGTTTGTTCGTTCTCTTCCGTTTTTTCCAGGTATATAAAAATTAGTCTGTTAATCTCGTAAATCATTCCGTTAACGGAGTAGCAGTAAGAGGAAAAGTCGCGTGATAGGTCGATTAACGATATCTTTCCCTTTGATAGTCCAACGCTTATAAGCTTTAATAAATCATCTTTATTGGGGTGGCGCTTTCTTTTACAGTCTGCAAAAAACGGGCAAACGGTGCAAACGTTATTAACACATTCTTCAGCTATTTTTTCACTCATGCTTTCGTTAGTTAAAAGAAGCTCGTCAAAGCAATTAAGGGCATTTTCCATTTGATAAAAGAGTGCGGAAAGCTCGTTTAGCTTAAGCGAAAGTATACCTCTTTGTATATTAATAACCTCTCTAGTAAGCTCCGGTTCTTCAAACTTAAGTAAAAAGTCCCTAAGCTTTTCTATAATTTTAGCAGGAGTAAATAGAAAAATAAGGGTAGGGGTAAGGGTTAAAAGGAAGTCACTTATTTTAAACGCAAAAATTTCCCCTGAAAAATAGAATACCGTAAACTGCGTGATAGTTAATGCTAGGGCAGAAAGCAGGGGCGAATAGTCAATAAAAAGTAATATCGTGGCGCAATAAATTTGAAATATTGCAAGCACGGAAATTCCGTTGGTGTATAAAGCGATTGCAACGGGCAGTAAGAATGCAGGAACGAAAGCCTTTGGACCTTTAAAAAATTTGCATAAAAACAGCATTAACGAAATTGCAATTAAGCGGTAAATTTCAACACCTAAAAGCGCAATTAAGCCCAAAGAAAAAATAACGGTAAAAAGGTATAGCGCAACGCGCTCGTGGCGGGCGCATTTTTTTTGAAATTTGCCAACGAAAATAACGTTAACTGCAATGTTAAAAATTATTGCGAAAGCATAGATAATCGCGCTATAGATTAGTTTTACTTGTAAGGCTTGGGTAAAAAACCGCGTAAAAATATAGGGTGTAAGAGCTATTAATAAATAGAATATAAACTCTCCCTTAACCTGTTTGTTTTTGCTTTTATAAATAGCAAAAACTATTGCAAGAAATAATGCCGTAGCAAGCAAAATAGCAGTTTGCTCCAGGCTAAAAAATAAAAGCGCCACTATGCAAAATAAAATAGCTGTAGCAAGCGGGGAAAATCCGTTGCCCATAAAGGCGGGTAAAAAGGCAATAGAAAGTGGAGTATCCTGCGTTATACAGTTAGCCACTACAAAGAAAAAGGAGCAAAGTAAATATTTAATTACTGCTTTATAGGTAAAATTTTTCATAAAAAAACCGCCACGGAAATTATACCGAAATTGTATAATAAAACCGTGGCGATAAATTGCCAAATATTAAAGTGTTTTAACTTTATTTGTCGAATTAGAGTTTATAACCGCAAGTGCCGGTAGCTCTTATTTGAGCGGTGAATACGTTTGCATCGCCGAACACCTTTTTCATGCTATCTACGTAGCCCTCTAATTCGCTATTTTCAACGAAGGCTAAAATAGAACCTGCAAAACCGCCGCCGTGAACGCGGAAGAAGCTCTTTTTAGTAATTTGCTTACTGTATTCAATAGCAAGCATAACGGGCTGATTGGTTTCGCCGGGAACGTAGCAGTTTTGTAAAACGCTCATACTGCTTAACCCACTTGAGGCAACTTGATTTAAAAATGCAATAGAATCCCCTTCGTCAAGCGCCTTTTCAGCAAGGTCAACACGCTTGTTTTCGTTATAGAAGTGAATAGCGCGAAGAATAGCGCGTGAAGAGAATTTAGCCTTTAACTCCGGCATGCTTGCAAGGAATTTTTCTTCATCCACGTCGCGAAGCACCTTTTCGCCAAAGTACTGCGCGATAGATTCCATTTCCGTTCTAATTGCAGCGTAGTGTTGGGTAAGCTTTGCGTGGTCACCGCCGGTATTAGTAAGAACTAAGGTGTATCCCTCAGGGGCGGTTAACGTTCTTATAAGTGGCTTTTCGGGGGTGTTGAAATCTAATTTAGATAAAGAGCCTAAAGCAATACCGCTTTGGTCTAATAAACCGCAGGGCTTACCAAAGTAAACGTTTTCAGAAAACTGTGAAACGATAGCTTTAGTAATAGGGTCAAGCTTACCGTCTAAGTACATAAGGTTAATGATTTCACAAATTAAAACCTCAAACGCAGCTGAAGAAGAAACGCCCGCGCCCTTAAAAATATTAGAAGTGTTATAGGCAACGAATCCGCCGAAGGTGTAACCTAATTGGCGAAGCTTAGTGCAAACACCTTTAACGAGAGCAAGAGAAGTGCCGTATTCTTCTTTAGAGATAGAATCGTCGTCAACGGTTGTGCGAATTGGGGGATATCCCTCTGAGTAAAGGGTAATGCTACCGTCGCTAACGGGTGAAGCAAAGCATAAAATATCGCAGTTGATAGAAGCAACCATAACCTTACCGTGGTTGTGGTCTGTGTGGTTGCCTAATATTTCCGCTCTTCCGGGTGAAGATAGGATATATTCGGGCTTTTTACCCTCTTTTTTAACAAAATAATCGTAAAGTTGTTTAGCTCTTTCATCACGAGAAGAGTGATAATTTTTACCGTAAAAAAGTGAAAGATCCATAACGCCTCCGTAATTTTTTATAATTTTCTTAAATATTATAACATTTTAAATGCCTTTTGTCTACAAATATGATATAATAAAGGTATGAAAAATAAAAAGTTTATTGCAATATTCGTTATAATTTTAACGGTAATAAATATATTTTCGGGGTGCAAAGGCGGTGGCGGTAATGAGGATAACAACCCGCAAGAAGCTAAAAGCTTGCAAAACACGGTAGTCTTTTTGACCTTTGAAAATGAAGGAAGTAATTTTTTAAACGGCTTTATAGATGACCTTTATAAAATGTATGAAACAACCGCCCATTCGGTTAAAAATTACTTTCTTAAGCAGAGTAAGGGTAAGCTGATTTTGCAAACGCAAATAATTGGCGGTAGCGGTAGTGAAATCATTCGTTCAAGCAAGCCCGTGGATTACTATAAACCGCGCTATAAGTGGATTAACGGCGCTTATGAAGAGATAAATCCCCAAGGCTACGATAACAGATATTTTAACGGCGCAGGGGAAGTGGTTAAGGCTAATTCCCAAGGCGCGCTTCCGCTTTTAGACGGTTTTTACAGAGAACAGTCGTTAATTAGGGAAATACTTTCTAAGCTACAAATCCCAAGCGGTTATAACGGCGATTTAAGCGGGGACGGAAAGATTGATAGCTTGGTTATCATAACGGACTGTGAAGCAACCGGCGATTGGGGTGACGTGCTTTGGCCACACTCCGGCAATATTTACGATTTTTCAACGGTAGATTTAAATAGTTATTACAATAAGGCAGAGCATTACGAAAAGCTTGCGCCCGCAACGCTTGGCGGTAAAGCGGTTACTAGCTATAATATTTTAACGGCATCAGGCATAACTGCAAAAAAAGCGAATGAAAATTGCTCGGTTATTTCAGAAAGCGAAGCAGGGCTTTACAATATCGGCCTTTTAACGCACGAAACAGCCCATCTTTTAGGGCTTGCCGATTACTATTCTTACGAGGATTCTTCCTACGAAGCAGTTGGCGAGTTCGACCTTATGGCGAGCACCCATTCCATACCGCAAAATATGTTGGCTTACACTCGCTTAAAGCTTGGCTGGCTCAATTACGATAATATTTTACATATAGCCAAAAGCGGAACGTATACCTTACCCCTATCTGTGAGCGAAGGAAAGGTAGTGGCAAAAATAGTTTTAAATAGCTATTTGCAAACGGGCGAATATTTTATGGCAGAGCTTCGTTCTGCTTCGCTCGCAACTCAAGACTGCGCCTTCGACGGCGGTCTTTCGGGTGACGGACTTATTATTTACCGCGTATCGCAGGAAAGCGCGTTTATTAACTCTTCAGGCTTACCTACTGCAATAGATATGGGCAATATGTACGGCGAAGACGAGGTTTACGTATTTAGGGCAGGCAACCCGCAAAGTGCTAAAAAGCTTTCCGCTCCCTTTAACGTTTTTTCTTACGCAATGCTTGCAAACGGTAAGGTGGGCTACACCTTAGACGGCGGTTATTATTCCTTTGATAGCTACGGTAACAGCGATAAAAGTAAGAACACTTCTAATTTGGTTAGCAGTCTTACTTCCCCAAGTGAAACGCTTATAAGCTATTCAAACGGTGCAAACAGCGGTATTGTGTTTAGTAACGTAACCCTTGATAAGCAAACGCAATCCGTAACCTTTACGGTGGAGCTTCCCGAAGAGGAAGGTACGCAAAAATTAGATGACGTTATGTTAAAACGCTTACCAAACGGTAAGTATCAGGTTAGATGGACGGGCGGTCTTTTAGATGATAATGCAACCGTAATGGCAGTTCGTTCCACCAACAGGCTTAACAGAAGGGCGGTTAGCGGTTCTTTAAATATCAACCAAGAAAGCTTCAAAGAACAAAAAATCGGTTTGTATAAAACGCTTGCAATAAAACAAGCGCCCGCAGTTGAAAGATGCGTTACCCTTGATCTTTTAGAAAGCGACGCAGAAATTTTTATTTGCATAGAAGGGGAAAACGGCGAATATTCTTACCGCTACGTTGGTAGCGCTTTAGAAGATGACGTTAGCTTTGGCGAATACTTGGCTAAGATTTTTGATCCCATCTATTTAATTTTAACGGTGGCGGTTATAGCTCTTGCTATTTTAACGCCGGTTATTATAATGCTTTTAAAAAATCGTGTAATGCCTAAAAAATAGGCAACTGCTAAACTTTTTTATATGGTATATAAAATAGTTGAAATTTCATCTAAATTGTGCTATTATTTAATTAAGCGTATAAAGCGCGCATAAAATAAAACAAAAGAGAAAAAAGATTATGAACGATTACGAAAATAAAAACCCTTATCAAGATGAAAACGGTAACCTTAGCGGTAACCAAGACGTAAATCAAAACGGAAGCGATAACACTAGCGGCTATCAAAATCCCTATCAAAGCGGAAGCGGTAACCAAAACGGCTATCAAAATCCCTATCAAAGTGGAAGCGATAACCAAAACGGTTATCAAAATCCCTACCAAAGCGGAAGCGGTAACCAAAACGGCTATCAAAACCCCTATCAAAGTGGAAGCGATAACCAAAACGGTTATCAAAATCCCTACCAAAGCGGAAATGATACCCCCAATGGCTATCAAAATCCCTACCAAAGTGGAAGCGATAACCAAAACGGTTATCAAAATCCCTATCAAAGCGGTAGTGGTAACCAATACAACACTAACGAATATCAAAATCCCTATCAAAGTGGAAGCGATAATTCAGGCAGTTACCAAAGCCCTTATCAAAACAGAAATCCCGGCGGATATTCTAACGATTACAATACCTATTATAATGAAGTACCCCGCAAAAAGGGTAAAGGCTTAGCAATAGCTTCAATGGTATTAGGTATAGTAAGCGTAACTATTTGCTGTTGTTCAATTATAGGGCTAATTTGCGCAATAATAGCTTTAATATTTGGTATTATCGTTCAAAGAAAAAGCCCCTGCGGAATGGCTTTAGCGGGCATTATTACCGCGGCTTTCGGTATAGTATTTGGCCTTTTAGGTATTGCAACTACAGATTTAGTTAACGAATTTATGGATGCTTTTATGAGCGGATTTGAAGATGCAATGCAAAGCTATCCGGAAGATTCAAGTAGCTTTAACAATAACAACAACGCTATTATAGGCTTGTTTAATCTAATTAAAAGAGTTATAGGTTTATAAAATTTTTAGCGCAGTGGTTATTCATTGCGCTAATTTTTTTAGTAAAGCAATACACGTGTGGAAAAATTATGAAAAATAAAAAGATCACTTTAATACGCGCAAGCATAATTGCATTTTATAGCGTGTGTTTAATAATTTTTATATACGTCATGGTGAAAAAACCGCTAGAAAACGATATATATCATTTATTGGGTCACGTTGTAGAAATCGGCTTTCATTGCCCATCCTGCGGGCTTACTAGGGCGGTTTACTGTATTGCAACCTTCCAGTTTGGCAAAGCCTTTTATTACCACGCCTTTTTTACTTCAACCTTGCCAATTCTTGGTTATATCTTTTTAACGCTAACGGTAAATTTATTTATGGGTAAAAAAATTATACCTTACCCAAAGAATTATTCCGTTTACCTATACGTGTATTTTGGTTTATATATTGCGTTTGCCGTGTTAAGAAACTTCACCTCCGTAATTTACTAAAATATGCGTTTATCAACCTATAGCGTGGCTTATTTTAATAAAAACTGTTCAAAATTAAATTAAAAATTTACCTTTTGGCAAGCGTTGTCTTGCCATTTTTTATTTGCAATAATTTTTTACCAAGAGCGCGATTTTAGTGTTGCTTGTATGAAGGTATGCACAAATTACCATTTACAATGGATGAGTAACCAATAAAAAATGTAAAAAAATATTAAAATTGTGCTTATTTATTCTAAATAAGGGCTAAAAAACAGTTGCAAATAAAAAACAAATATGTTAGAATAACAAGGTTGAAAAAATTCACACTTATATTTCGGCAATTTCGTTGTCTCAAAATCCCAAATCGGAGATTCGGTTGCCCCAGTCCTACCGTTGCCGCGGAAAGGGAAGTATAAGGAGGATTAAACGGAGGCTAAATCATGGCAGTTACAACAATGAAGCAACTTCTTGAAGCCGGTGTTCACTTCGGTCACCAGACCAGAAGATGGAACCCCAAAATGCGCAAGTACATCTTTGGTGAAAGAAATGGTATTCACATCATTGACCTTGCTCTTACCGTAGGTCTTATCGAAGACGCTTACAAATTCGTAGTAGAAGCAGTTAAAGAAAACAAGACCGTATTATTCGTTGGTACTAAGAAACAAGCTCAAGAAGCTATCCAACAAGAAGCAGAAAGATGTGGTATGTACTACGTCAACTCAAGATGGTTAGGTGGTACCTTAACCAACTTCAAGACCATTCGTTCAAGAGTAGAAAGACTTAACAAGCTTGACCAAATGGAAAAGATGGGCGAATTTGATCTTCTTCCCAAGAAAGAAGTTATCGCTTTAAAGACTGAAAGAGATAAATTACAAACCAACCTTGGCGGTATCAGAGAAATGAGAACCCTTCCCGGCGTAATGTTCGTAGTTGACCCCAACTGTGAAGATATCGCTGTTAAGGAAGCAAGAAAGTTAGGTATCCCCGTTGTTGCTATTACCGATACCAACTGTGATCCCGATATGGTTGATTACGTTATTTCCGGTAACGACGACGCTATCCGCGCCGTTAAGCTACTTGCTTCTATTATTGCAGACGCAGTTATCGAAGCTAAGCAAGGTGAAGATGCTGTTAAGCACGCTCACGAAGAAGTTACCAATATGGCTCAAGTAGAAGTTACCGCTGAAGAAGTAGCAGCTGAAGACGCTGTTGCAGAAGAAGCTGTTGCTGCAGTTGAAGCTAAGGAATCTAAGTAATTTTAAAATTTAAGGAGATTTATTATGAGTTTTACCGCTAAAGACGTTATGACCCTTCGTCAAAGAACCGGCGCTGGTATGATGGACTGTAAGAACGCTCTTACCGAAACCAACGGCGATATGGAAAAGGCAATCGACTATCTTCGTGAAAAAGGTATTGCTAAGGCTGCAAAGAAGGCTGGCAGAATCGCTGCTGAAGGTCTTGTAGATAGCTATATCCACATGAACGGAACTATCGGTGTTTTAGTAGAAGTTAACTGCGAAACCGACTTCGTTGCTCGTGGCGATCAATTTAAGGCTTTAGTTCACGATATCGCTATGCATATTGCTGCTGCAAAGCCCGAATATCTTGCACCTGAAGACGTTCCCGCTTCTGTTTTAGAACACGAAAAGGAAATCTTACGCGCTCAAGCTCTTGCAGAAGGTAAGCCTGCTGCTATCGTTGAAAGAATGGTTGAAGGTAGAATTAAAAGCTACTATGAAGATAACTGCTTATTAAACCAAAAGTTTGTTAAAGATCCTTCTAAAACCATCAATCAATTAGTAGTTGAAGCTACTGCTCAAATCGGTGAAAAGATTTCTGTTCGTAGATTCGTTTGCTTCGTAATGGGCGAAGGTCTAGAAAAGAAGAGCGAAAACCTAGCAGATGAAGTGGCAGCTCAAGTTGCTAAGATGAAAGCGTAATAATAACCTCATTCATAAAATCTATTTGAGTTAAAACTTTTTATATACGTCGTAATATATTGCAAAATTTACGTTTTACTGCAGGTTACGTACGGCAAGTACGCGCCCATTGTAAATCCGCATTTTGCTCATCTTATTTGTATCTAAAAAGTTTACGCTAAAGCTTATTCTCAAATATTTTTATTCGTTCGGTTTAAATAAAGTATAAAAAGCACGAGTTTTCTCGTGCTTTTTTTATGTGTATTTGCAACTTTATTAAAGATTTTGATAGCATAGTTTTCAACAGTATGATATAATTATTATAGTTAATAAAAACAAAAGGTTAAATTGGTGATTTACTTGATAATTCTCTTGATTATTGGTATAGTGATTTTTTTCTCTTATAGGCGAAAAAAGTATATTGAATACATAAAAGGCAATAGTGTTACTTTAAAAAAATTGCTTGATTTAAATAACAAATATAGATTTTATAAAATTACTGCTAATGCAAAAAGGACGCAGGACTATGATAACAAAATTTACTACGATAGCATTTCTTGTGAAGACTATTTAATTTATCAATTGCAATTTGAGCAATACGTTGTTCTTAAAGAAATGAATTATGTTGCTATCAATAAAAGAGAATATGTAAAATATTGTGAAGAAATAAAAAGCATTAAAAATTTAGGCGAATTTGAAAATTTTAATAACCGTTTAAATAAGAAATATTTATTAAGATTGGAAGAATTGCTTTTTAAAGAAGGTCTTTTAGCCCCTCAATTATCTTTTTCTATAAGCGTAGTTTTATATTTGACAACTTTAAAAGGAGAAAAAATTGCTGCTAAATGGGCAAGTTTTGAAGAAGGTCAAATAAGAGAACTTATCAAAAAATTAAATTATAAGCGAGGTAACTTTTATAATGATAGGGGGATATGGGATGCTATTTGTAGAGTGGAAAGAGGAAAAGTTTCCAATAAAATGCGATTTGAAATATATGCAAGAGATGGTTACCGTTGCAAAATATGTGGCAGAACGGATAGAGAGGTTAATTTAGAAATTGACCATATAAAACCAATTGCAAAAGGTGGTAAAAGTACTTACGATAATTTGCAAACACTTTGCGTTTATTGTAATAAAGAAAAAGGCGATAAATATTAATAAATAAAGCATGGGTTTGCATCATTTTTACTCGTGCTTTTTTTATGTGATAATTTTATAAAATTGTGGTTTGCTATTAAATATTGGGTGAGAGAAAAAATATTTTACTATTTATTATAAAACTGAAATTGTTAACGTTTGAATTGTAAAAAAGCCTTCCCCAGTGGGGAAAGGTGGATTGACGAGTGTGCTAAGTCAAGACGGATGAGGTGTTCTAACTTACTAATAAATTTATTATATATTATATAATTAGGAAAAGTGGCAAAAAATATAATCTTCTGCATATATTAAAGTGAAAAGATATATTGTAACGGAGGTAAAAAATGTCATTTTTTTCTAATTATCAATCTGATCGCTGTCCTTCACAAATAACCGGTAATGCTTTAAACGGACTTAGCGAAAAGGTCTGCGTGCAAGCTAAAAAGGTTTTTGATGCCTGTATAAAACAAACTCAAGAAGAGGGTATAGTTTTAACGTTAACCGACTTTACCCCAGAAAATCCTACATATCCGTTGACCTTCGTGTCTGCAAAAAGCACTACCACCAAGGCAACTATAACCTCTTTGCAGGTGGATAGGTTGACCGATAGACCTAACTTTGCAAGAGTACAGGTTACAATGACCGTTCCCATGGAGGTTTTATATACGGATGCTAACGGTGTAGAGGGCAGGGCAACAAGCTCCACCACCTTAACTAGTGACGTTATATTGTTCGTTCCAGAGCCTTCTATTATACCTTATTACGTAGAAGCATCAGTTTCTATTATAGCGCCGGAAGGTGTTTTTGATGCAGAAACGAACAGCTTCACAGTTTCTTGCTGTGTTACCGTAATTTTAAAAATCGTTATGGAAGTAGAGCTTTTAGTTCCCTCTTACGGCTATGCAACCATACCCCCTTGCCAAGAATACACACAAGAGGTATGCTCTGGATTTTTTGAACTTCCACTATTCCCAAACAACACCTAAAATAGTCGATAATCGACCTATAGACCTATATTTACACAAAAAAACGGCTTGTTTTGCACAAGCCGTTTGCTTTTTTATTTAGTTTTTATCAACCCTTAAAGCGTTTAATATTGCAATAACTGCAACGCCAACGTCGCCAAAAATAGAAAACCACATATTCGTAATTCCAAATAAAGAAAGTAATAAAATTAGCACTTTAACGGTAATAGAAAATACTATATTTTGCTTTACTATTTTAAGCGCCTTTTTAGCAATCTTCTTAGCTGTTAAAATATCGCTTAAATTATCTTTCATTAAAACTACGTCTGCAGCTTCAATAGCCGCGTCGCTACCTATTGCGCCCATAGCAATACCAACGTCGCTTCGCATAAGAACGGGCGCGTCGTTAATGCCGTCGCCAATAAAGCAAACCACTTCGTTAGGCGCTTTTTGGTTAATGATTTTTTCTACTTCAGCTACCTTATCTTGTGGTAAAAGCTGGGCTTTAAACTGTGAAATATTGCATTGTTTGCAAACCTCTTCTGCCACGCTTTGGCTATCGCCGGTTAGCATAACCGTTTTGCAGTTTTGGTTATTAAGTGCCCCTATAACGCGATTAGCTTCACTTTTAACGGTATCTGCAATAACGATATATCCAACGAAGTGCCTATTTTTAGCAATATAAACAGCCCCTTCGCACTTAGCTAAAATATCCACGCCGTTATTTTCTAAAAGAGTAGCGTTACCGCATAAAATTTCATTTTCGCCGTCAGTTGCCATTACGCCAAGTCCTGCAAGGTTGGTTAAGGTATAATCCTCTTCTATATTCTTGCCGTAAGCCTTCATTATAGAAAGGGCAATGGGGTGTGATGATTTTTTTTCTGCAATACAAGCAAGGTGTAAAATTTCTTCCTTGTTTTCTTCAGGGAATACTTTGGTTACTTCAAAATTACCGTGAGTTATAGTTCCCGTTTTATCAAACAAAAATACGTTGGCCCTTGCCAAAAGCTCTAAATAATTTGAGCCTTTAATTAAAATTCTACTGCGTGATGCCTTACCAAGCGCCACGAAGAACGTCATGGGAACGGAAATTACTAACGCGCACGGGCAGGAAACAACCAAGAAGGATAACGCCCTATAAACCCAAACTTGCCAATTTTTAAATATTAATGAAGGAATAATTGCGGTAAGTAGGGCAAGGATTATAACGGAAGGGGTATAGTATTTTGCAAACCGTTCTATAAAGCCCTCTGCTTTAGATTTTTTATCGGAAGCGTTTTCAACAAGGTCTAAAATTTTAGATACCGTACCGTCGTAAAAGTGTTTATCCACCCTGCAAACAAGCTCAGAGGTTAAATTTAGCCCACCGCTTAAAAGAGTACTTCCTTCGCTAACGTCAACGGGAAGTGATTCCCCGGTTAGCGATTTATTATCAATAGTAGAGCTTCCCTTTATAACGGTGCAGTCAAGCGGAATTTTTTCGCCCGGGTAAATTACGATAGTTTCGCCCACCGCTATCTCATCCGGATAAACGGAAGAAATTTGGTTATCCTTTAATAAATTAGCGTGGTCTGGGCGAATATCTAAAAGCTCTGCAATACTTTTGCGTGATTTTTCGGTTGCGACCTGTTCAAAGAACTGCCCAATTTGGTAAAATATAATAACTGCAACGGCTTCGTCAAACCCTTCTGCCTGTCTTTGTGAAGCGCCGTTAAATATTCCAAGCGCAAACGCGCCAAGGCTTGCAATCAGCATTAAAAAATTCTCGTCAAAAATTCTGCCGTTTTTAAGGTTGTAAAACGCCTTAATTAAAACGTCGTAAGCAATAAAAACGTAAAGAGCAAACCAAAGTAAAAAGGGAAAAAGCCAGCCTATAGGTTTGTTAAACGCGCTTTCAAGCTTAAAAATCTTACTTAAAGCAAACAAAACAACAAAGCAAAAAAGGGCAATTGCAATTCTAATTACCTTGTTTTTTTGTTTTTTATTCAATTTAAAATTAAGCATATTATTTAACTACGTAAACCTCGCGGTCAACCTTTTTGCACGCCTTTTCGACCTCAACCATAATCTCGTCAATTCTGCTTTCGTCTAACTCAATGGTAAGGCGCTTTGTTAAAAAGTTTAAGGTTGCGCTTTCAACCCCGTCGACTTTAAGTATGAAATTTTGCATAGCCATAGCGCAATGAGCGCAATCAACGTTTTCTACTTTGTAAACCTTTTTCATAATACACTCCTAATTAATTTGGTTTTTAATTAATCTCTTTCTGCAAGGTGGGTAAGTCCGCAAGAAATAATCATCATAACGTGGTTGTCGTCTAACGAATATTTAACCTCTTTTCCCTCCTTAACACCTCTAACAAGCTTGGCGTTTTTAAGAACTCTAAGCTGATGCGAAACGGCAGAAACGCTCATATTCAAAACCTCGGCAAGCTCACCAACGTATAAATCCTTAACCTCTAAACAGCAAAGAATTTTAGTGCGCGTGCTATCGCCAAAAACCTTAAATAACTCTGCTAAATCGTAAATTTTTTCTTCACTCGCAATTTTTCTGCGAACGAAATCAGTTAACTTTTCTTCCTTAAAATCGCTATCTAAATTTAATTCGTCGCGCTTTGCCATAAAACACCTCAATAGTCAAACATTTGAACAACTCTTCAATTGTTCAAGTGAATTATAGTACATAAAAACAGATAAGTCAAACGATTTTTTACAGTTTTTAAAAAAATAGAGTTAAAAAGTTGGCAAAGGAAAAAGCAAAAAGAAAGGGCGGGTAGAGTGATTAAAAGAAAGGTTGCGTAGCAGTAAAAGAAAATAGCAAAACCAATAAGATAAAAAAAGTAGTTAAATATAGCTAGCTTTTTTGGTATTTACCAAAAACACTTTACTTATTTTCACTTTTAATGTATAATAGGCGCATGAATAAAAAAGAAAACGCAGTAAATAAAAATTTTATATTAACTGGTAGCGATGGGGGAATGGTATTCACCCTAGCAACGGCAATCCCCTTGGTTATATCCCTAATATTTTCATTCATATTAATAGCGAACGGGCTAAACACCAAGGAATTTTCAGAAAGCGCGGTGTATAAATATTTATCATTCGCCCTTTCTTCGCTTTCACTTTTTATAGTGTTGGCGTATTTAACCAAAAAGCACAACTTAAGCTTGCCGCTTAGCTTAAACGTAAAAAAGTGCAACGCCGTTTACTATCTAATAGCAGTAGCTCTTGCGTTTGGCGCGCTGTTTGGCTTAGGCTGGGTAAACGATTGGTTTATTACCATTCTTAGGGATGCGGGATATAAAATGACCGATTTAGTTTTACCCAAAAGGCACTTTGGCGATTATATTCTTTGCGTTGTTATAGTTTGCTTGCTTCCCGCCCTTTTAGAAGAGTGTATTTTTAGGGGCTTACTTTTAAACGGCGCAAGAAAATGCGGTACGTTGTTCGCAATTATCGTCTGCGGCGGGTTATTTTCACTTTATCACAAGAACCCCGCGCAAACAGTTTATCAAATGATAATAGGCGTAACGCTTACCCTTTTGGTCGTAAAAAGCGGATCAATAATCCCCTCCGTTCTATTTCACTTTATCAATAATTTATATATCGTAACGCTATATTTTTTAACGCCGGATGGCTTCGCGTTTGATAAAACGGTACAAATAGTTTTATGCGTTTTAGGTATTGCGGTATTCGCACTTTGCATTTTATATTTAATTTTTAAGTGCAAAATACCTAAAAGTGATGAAGAGTTAGATAGCGACTATGCAAAGATATCAAACAAAAAGCAGGAAATGAAGTTTTTCTTAATCTTTTCTGCGCCCGGTATAGTTGCTTGCATACTTATTTGGGTTGTAAACCTAGTTTCAAGCGTGTAATTTTTATTGCTAATACTTTTAGCCCGTTAGATTAATCAAGGCGTTAAGGGGAAAAATATGTATAAGGTCAACGTGGTGGCGGTTGGTAAGGTAAAAGAAAAATACTTTACGGACGCTATAAACGAATATTCAAAGCGCTTAACCCGCTTTTGTGAATTTAATATTTTAGAATGCAAGGAGCAAAGCTTAGACGATATTCCCGAATCCCTTGCTTTAGAGCGTGAAAGTGAAGAAATTATTAAAAAGCTTCGCAGTTACGTTGTGGTAATGGCAATAGAAGGGGAAAAGTGTGATTCAGTTAAGCTTTCTAAAACCTTGGCGCGCGTTAAAGATAGCGTTGGCGAAATAACCTTCGTTATCGGCTCTTCCTGCGGTATAAGCGATAGGGTTAAGGCAAAGGCAGATAAATTGCTTTCCTTTTCAGATATGACCTTTCCGCATACTTTATTTAGGGTAATGCTGTGCGAACAGATTTATCGCGGATTTATGATCGGTGGGGGAGGTAAGTATCACAAATGAATTCCCTAAAGCAATCCAAAAAGCAGTTAGAAAAGCTGGACAAGCAAAGGCAGGAACGGCTAAAGAGTGACGAATATTTTATGAAAATGGCTATAAAGCAGGCAAAACTTGCCTTAAAGGCAGGGGAAATTCCGGTTGGTTGCGTTATAGTTAAAAACGGAAAAGTAATTGCTCGCGCTCAAAACAAAAAGGAAAGAAAGGATTGTGCTATTTACCATGCGGAAACGCTTGCTATTATAAGCGCTTCTAAAAAGCTTGGGTGGCGGTTAGACGGTTGTGAAATGTACGTTACCTTAGAGCCCTGCTTAATGTGCGCCGGGGCAATAGTTTCCGCGCGTATAGATAGGGTAATATTTGGCATGAACGAAAATAAATCGGGCGCTTTTGAAAGCCGAAAAGAGCTTTTTGAAAATAGCGGATTAAATCACAAAACGCAATTTACCGCCGGTGTTTTAGAAGAAGAGTGCAGAAAAATTTGGGATGAATTTTTTAAGCAAAAGCGTGAAAAGGTAAATAAGCAGTAACCTTTAAAAAATCTTTAAGCTTAAATTAAAATTAGCAAAATCTTGTTTTTAAACAAGAGTTAGGCAAAAGCTTTGCTTTTTTAAGCTGAATAGGGTAAAATTATTGATTTTTCCCCGCTTTTTAATTGACTAATTTTATAAATTTTTATATCATTAAAATAGTAACTCAATATTTTACGGAGGGCGTATGATTACACACAGCACAGAAATTAAGTTATTTACCGGTAATGCAAACAAGCCTTTAGCAGAAGCAATCGCAAAAGAATTAAAGGTGGAGCTTGGTAACATTGAAGTAGGTCACTTCTCTGACGGTGAAACTAGCGTTCATATTGGCGAAACCGTTCGCGGAAGAGACGTGTTCATTATTCAATCCACATCTTCACCCGTTAACGAAAATTTAATGGACTTGCTTATTTGTATTGATGCTTTACGCAGAGCGTCTGCAGGCAGAATTACTGCAGTTATGCCTTATTTTGGTTATGCCCGTCAAGACCGTAAGGCTCGCCCACGTGATCCCATTACCGCAAAATTAGTTGCAGATATCATTACCTCTGCCGGCGCAGATAGAGTTCTAACCGTAGATCTTCACGCCGCTCAAATTCAAGGCTTCTTCGATATTCCCGTTGACCACCTAGAAGGCGGAAATATATTATGTCAACACTTCGTTGAAATGTTAGAAGGTAAGACTCACGACGATTTCGTCGTTGTTTCGCCTGACGTTGGCTCTGTTGCTCGCGCACGTAAAATTGCTCAAAAGATAAATTGCCCCATGGCTATTATTGATAAAAGAAGACCTAAAGCAAATCAGGTTGAAATTATGAACATAATAGGCGAGGTAAAGGGCAAAACCTGTTTATTGGTAGACGACTTAATTGATACCGCCGGTACTATTTGCCAAGGCGCAGAAGCTCTTCACGCAAACGGCGCTAAGGAAATTTTTGCTTGCTGTACTCACGCCGTTCTTTCAGGCCCTGCTATAGAAAGAATAGAAAAGTCACCCATTCAAAAATTAGTAATATTAGATACCATTAATATTCCCCAAGAAAAGCGCATAGAAAAAATAGAAATTCTTTCCGTTGCTCGTCTTTTAGCTAAGGCTATAGAGAATATATATCTAGATAAGAAGATGAGTGAGGTTTACGACAAATAAAATAAGCCCTATCTGCTTCGCTATAGAGGCGAAGCCTTGCGCTTGCCTTCGGTCATTTACGCTAAAGTAAACTCCCTTCAGTCAATGCTCGGTTTCACCACTCTAGCTCGCATCTAGTGCTTATTTACAATAATCCCTATCTGCTTCGTATTTGTCACGAAAACTCATATTTCTTTCGGTTACGTACGCTAAAAGCACACTCCAATATTTTGTCACTCTGGAATTTTCGCTTGCGAAAATGATAGAGTCTTAAAGGGTTGCTTTAACTGAGGTGGGTAGAGATTCTATCGCTAACGCTCCAGAATGACACAAAAAAGTTTTTGCGTAAGCCAACTACTTGCATCTAGTGCTTATTTACAATAAGCCACATCTGCTTCGCATTTGTCACAAAAACTGCGTTTTTGCGTCGGTTACGTACGCCAAGTACGCGCCCTCGCAAAATACTCGTTGTTTGTGCCAACTGCTTGCAACTAAGGCTTATTTTAAGAGATATAAGCTTTTACGCGTATTAGGCGAAGCCTTATTCTACAATAAGAGCCATCCCTAAATTCGCACGGGTGCGAATATCATTTTGCGCAAGCAAAACATCATTTGAGCAACGCTCAAACATCATTTGCATCAGCAATATCATTGCGTAAGCCACGCTCGCATCTAGTGCTTATTTACAATAAGGCTTATATACTTCGCTATTTAGGAAACGTATCTATATAAAAAAATAAATAAATATTAAGGGGCAGAAAATGCCCCTTTTTTACACGAATCATGAAAATAATTTTTGGGCTGGGTAATCCCGGCAGTAAGTACGAAAACAACTATCATAACTTAGGCTTTATGGCGTTAGACGTAATTTCC
The DNA here is from genome assembly GCA_015055965.1 of Clostridiales bacterium. Classification (GTDB taxonomy): domain Bacteria; phylum Bacillota; class Clostridia; order Christensenellales; family Borkfalkiaceae; genus HGM11416. The sequence continues at coordinate 129,458 of SVHG01000001.1, read as the reverse complement.
CAAAAAACGGGTATCGTCCTTAATAAAAAGGGTAGAAACGGCGTTTATGGGGAAGGCAATATTAACGGCGAAAAGGTGTTTTTAGTTAAGCCACAAACCTATATGAATAATAGCGGAGAATGCGTTTCCGCTTTTATGGCGTTCTATAAATGCCCCATAGAAGATATTCTTGTTATGTACGACGATATAGATATAGATAAAGGAGCTCTTCGTTTTCGCCCAACCGGCTCTTCTGGAACGCATAACGGAATGCGCAGTATTTGTTCGCATATAGGCGATAACTTTAAAAGATTAAGAATAGGTGCTAAAAATACTAATCCAAACATTCCGCTTATAGATTACGTTCTTATGAATATGATTGCGGAAGATAAAGAGCTTGTTCGCCCCGCAATAGAAAAAGCAGGCGAATGTGGCGTTGAATTTTTAAAGGGCGCAACGGCAGACGAGCTTATGGCTAAGTTCAACCGCAGAGCCTAAAACCCGCCTATAGCTCGATTATCGGTGGTTTTGTCTTATAAAACAAGGCAAAATTTCCTTTAAAATTAGACTATGCTTTCTAATTATATAAAACCCGAAAACTTAAGCGAAGAATTAAATTCTTTGTTAACAGACGTCCGTAGTGGGATTCCCACTGCGGTTTTTGGCGTTGCGTTTGCAGAAAAATGTTACCTTGCTTCGCAAATAAACGCCCCCGTAGTTTACGTTGCGCGTGACGAGCTTACTGCTAAAGCCGTGTGCATAGAATTAAGGGCGTTAACGGGTAAAAAGGCAGTATATCTTCCCGCAAAGGATGACGTTTTACTCTTTAACAAAGCCTTTAATAAAGATAGCCTTTACAATAGAATTTATTCCTTATATCAGCTTTCGCAAGGGGCAGATTTTCTAGTTGCCACCTTTGAATCGCTTATTCAGTTAATTCCAAGAAAGATAGATAGCTACGAAATAGAAAAGGGTAAGGAGTATCCCTTTGATAGCCTAATAAATAAGCTGGTTTCGTTTGGCTACCGCAGGGTAGAAGAAATAGAGCGTAAAGGGGAGTTTACCGTTCGCGGTGACATTTTGCACCTATTCCCCATTAACGCAGAAGCTCCCGCAAGATTGGATTTCTTTGGGGATGAATTAGAAGAAATTCGCTATTTTGATGAAGTCGGTGGAAAGTTGGCAGGTAAAATATCTAAGCTTTTAGTTTTACCTACCGTAGATTTTACCGTTGATGCAAGCGAAATTGCAATAATAAAAGCGCAGTTAAAAAAGGAATTAAGCGCTTTTGGGGTTAGCCTTTTTGCTTCCAAGGCGCGCGATATAATAAATGAGATCAACGAAAGATTAGATGGTGATTTAAGCCACCCCGCGCTTTCGTTTATAGCTCCGTTGCTGCATTCAATGCAGGGTAAAATATCTGATTATATGGGCGAAAACGCAGTTGTCGTTTACGACGAGGGCAAGCTTTTAAGCGATTCGCTTTTAGGCGCTTTAAAGGAACATGCGGAAAGATGTCTTTCATTAAAAAAGAACTGCGAATGCTTTTCCTTTACCGTAAATCAGCTAAAGAGCGATAAGCAAATTGCAAGCGAGCTTAACTTCAAGCGCAAGCTTTCTCTTCAAAGCTTAACCACGGCTATTCCCTTTTTTAATCCGTTAAAAACATACAGACTAAAATGTAGTCCTATTCCCAGATATTCCTTACGTCCGGAAGACTTTTTTGAGGACGTAAAGAACTGGAAAAGATTAGGTTATAAGGTGCTCGTATGCTGTGGAAACGGCGAAAGAGCAGAGCGTACCTTTGATTCTTTGGAAAAAAGAAGAATATTTTCTGACCTTGGCGATAATTTTCCCGATAATTTTGAAGGCGTTAAAATAACCACCTTTTATCTTGCAAGCGGGTTTATATATCACGACGGAAAGTTCGTTTTAATAGGAACTAACGATTTATTCGCAAAAAAGGAACGCGAAAAGAAGATTAAGCGTCGCCGAAACGATTTATACAACGCCCCCGAAATAGGCGATTTCTGTGTTCACGAGGTTCACGGCGTGGGTATAGTTCGCGGAACTAAAAAGATAACCACGACGGACGGCACTAAGGATTACGTTGCCATCGAATATCGCGGTGGCGATATGCTTTACGTTTGCGTAGACAAAATGGACTCCCTTTCCAAGTACCTTGGCGGAGAAGAAAAACCCACTCTTTCAAGGATAGGCTCTGGCGAGTTTGAAAGGATTAAAGAGCGCGTTAAAGCGTCTATAGCCAAGCTTACCATCAATTTAAAGCAGCTTTACAGGGAGCGTGCGGAGCAAAAGGGATTTGCCTTTTCGCCCGATAACGAGCTTATGGAAGAGTTTGAAGAATCATTCGAGTTTGAAGAAACGGAAGACCAGCTTCAATCTATTGCGGAAATTAAGCGAGATATGGAAAGCACTAAGGTAATGGATAGGCTTTTATGCGGTGACGTTGGTTACGGAAAAACGGAAGTTGCTCTCCGCGCAGCCTTCAAGGCTATATTAGACGGCAAGCAGGTTGCCCTTATTGCCCCCACTACCATATTAACCGAACAGCATTATATGACTTGCTTAAAGCGCTTTGCCCCTTACGGATTAAGAATAGGAGTACTTAACCGCTTTAGATCTGCTTCTGCTCAAGATAAAATTCTTTACGCTTTAAAAAATGGCGAAATAGATTTAGTTATAGGCACGCATAGACTATTTTCTAAAGACGTTGAGTTTGCCGATTTGGGCTTGCTTATAATAGACGAAGAACAGCGCTTTGGCGTAGAGCATAAGGAAAAGATTAAGCTTTTAAAGAAGAACGTAGATACGCTAACGTTATCTGCAACCCCCATTCCAAGAACGCTACACATGTCTTTAACGGGTATAAGGGATATTAGCGTTATCAATACGCCCCCCACGACCAGAATACCCGTTCAGGTATTCGTTTTAGAAGAGAGCGAAGCGTTAATTAGGGATGCTGTAATAAAGGAGCTTTCACGCGAGGGGCAAACCTTTATTTTATACAATAGAGTTGAGAGTATAAGTGCGTTTAACGAGCATATAGCCCAACTTATTCCCGAAGCAAGGGTGGTTTTTGCACACGGTCAAATGCGCGAAAAGGAGCTTGAAGAACGCATATTAAGCTTTTACAAAAAAGAATACGACGTTTTGGTTTCAACCACCATAATAGAAAACGGCGTAGACTTACCATCTGCAAACACTCTTATAGTAATTGATTCAGATAGGCTTGGACTTTCCACTCTTTATCAGTTAAAGGGAAGGGTTGGTAGAAGCGATAAGATGGCAAGGGCGTATTTTACTTATAAGGCGGATTCCGTTCTTACGGACGCGGCTTACAAGCGACTTTCTGCGTTAACCGAATATTCTGATCTTGGTAGTGGATTTAAAATTGCTATGCGAGATTTAGAAATAAGGGGCGCAGGTAACGTAATGGGTAAGGAACAGCACGGTCATATGGATAAGATAGGTTACGAGCTTTATTCTAAGCTCCTTCGCCAGCAGCTTGGCGAGGTTACGGTAAACTATCAAACGGAAATAGACGTTGGCGTAAGCGCCTTTATTCCCGAAAACTATATTTCAACGAGCGCGGTGCGAATGGATTGCTACAAGCAAATAGCAGAAATTAAAAACGACGCGGACGAGCAACGCGTGCTAACGGGTATGCGTGAAAATTACGGCGAGCTTCCCTTAGAAACGGTGAACCTACTAAAAATAGCGCGCTTAAAGGAATATTGCAGTTATTTTGGATTAGTCAAGGCTGAAATAAGTAAAAAAACCGCCAAGCTGGTATTTGCTAATCTTCAATCCTTAAACAAGGACGGATTGATGGATGCGATTAATTCAAATAAGGGTAAGGTAACCCTTGCATTTGAGGAAACCCCCTGCCTATTATTCAATAATGAAGGGCTAACTAACGAAGAAATATTGGAAGAAATGATTAAATTTTTAAAAAGCGCTATAAAAAACTGAAAAAAGTAAAAAAATATTTTTTTAATTTGCATTTTACGGCGTAAAAGTTCTTGCAATATCCTAACTTATTTTGTATAATATATAAAGTAAAAATTAAGGGTGGAGTTTGCGCTATTTGCGGTTTTTGCATTTTTAGGGCAAAAATCAAGGCGTAAACAAAACGCTAATAAGTATAACACCCCAAATCAGGAGAGTTTTATGAGAAAAATTCTAACCAAAATCGTAACCCTATTTTTAATCACCGTATTGTCTGTTACGGCGTTTGCAGGTTGCGCACTTATCACCACCGATACAGACAGAGACATGGCTCAGGTAGTTGCCACCGTTCAAATCGAAGATGACGTTACCGCAGACCACATTCACAAAATTGAAATGTTATCTGCATTCATGTCTTACGGATATATGTACGTTCAACAATACGGTTATACCGTTGAAGCAACCTACGAAATGATTTTAAAGAACCTAGTTCAAAACAAGATCATTATTCAAGGCGCAAGAGTTGAATTAGCAAACATGTACAACGCAGCTAACGCAAACGGTGATCAATTCCTAGCATACTTCATTGATAATGCAACTGCTACCGGAAATATTAACGCTTCTGCCGCTTCTATGGGTGAAGATTACACCGTTGAAGAATTACAAAGAGTAGTTAGCGAGCTTGAAAAGTATCTTACTCCCTTTGAAATTGCTCAAGCAAAGCACACCATCAGAACCAGCATCAATCAATTAGTTGAAACTTATGCTGAAGATGATGAAGAAGAGGACGAAAAGGAAGACGAAACCTTTGAAGCAAGAGCAGTTCCCACTCAAAAGGAAAATGAAGCTGAATACGAATATCAACTTCTTAAGAGTGACGACGGCGACGCTGACCTTTACGAATATACCGATTACGACCTAGAAGTAGCTTTAGCAGCTCTTAAGGGTGTTAGCGGTGCAGAAGAAGGCTTAAAGGATTGTGAGGACGTATGGCATCTTAACAAATACGTTTTTGATAACTACGCAATCGACTTAAGCGGTAGCAACCTAAAAGCATTCAACGTTGCTATAGAAGACTTAAAGAAGAACGGTCTTATCGCTCAAGATGAAAAGCAAGACGTAAAGACTAACGCAGATAACGCTATGAATTATTCATACTTCTTAGCTTCACTTAAGAATCAATATGAATCAATGATAGTTAGCAAGTACGAAAATTCACTTGTAAGCGGTTTAAAGGGTAGCCTTTCAAACGATAAGATTTGGGAACAATACCAAGCAGAGCTTAAGGCTCAAACCGAAAATTACCTTAACGGCGTTACCTCTTACGAATCAGCTCTTGAATCTGTTACAGAAGAAACCTTCGTTCTTTGCAATCCTTACGAAGGCTACGGCTACGTTGCAAACCTATTAATCGGTTTCTCTGATGAACAAGCTGCTGCTTTATCTGCAGAACAGTCAAAGGCAGGCGCTACTGCTGCTACTATTGAAGCTAAGCGCACTCAATTACTTGGTCAATTACAGGTTAAGGATCAACGTGAATCTTGGGTTTACTCAAGCTACGGTGAATACGCTAACGGCGAATTCAGCTTTGATAAGAAGTATTTCGTAAGCGAAAGCTCTTATGATAAATTAGGTAAGTTCTTAGGTGAAGTATTCGTTTATGACGAAGAAGGTAGCGTTGGCGAAAACGAGGACGGCGTTGAAGAAACCACTTGGAGATTCTCTAACGTTATCCCCACCTCTATTTCATTCGATAGCTTTATTAACGATTACGTTAACGCTTTATTAGGAACTTCATTAACCGCAGTAAACGGTTCTAAGGGTACTTTTGATTTAACTGATGACAAGCGTGATATGTTAGACGATTTAATTTACGCATTCAGTACCGATCCCGGTAGCCTTGGTTCATATCTTGGTTACGCTTACTCACCCTTTACCTCTGCAACCACTTACGTTCCTGAATTTGCTGAAGCAGCAAAGAACGTTGTAGCAGGCGGTGTTGGCTCATACGAATTAGTTGCAACCGACTTCGGCTACCACCTAATCATTTGTACCAAGAAGGTTACTAAGGGCGAAAACGAATACGCTACTAAGGACGATTTCGTTGCAGCATTTAGTGATGAAGAATCTCTTGCATACAAGTACGCTGAGCTTAAGAAGGATAGCTTCGTTTCAACCGAAATCAGCAAGGTTGCAGATAAGCTTATCAACGAAAAGTATGAAGAAGAAGGCGTTGTAACCTACAATAAGAAAGCATATAAGGATTTAATTCCCGAAACGGAAGAATCTGAAGATGAACACGCAGGTCACAACCATAACCACTAAAATTTAAAAGCAAAGGCGTTACTTCGGTAACGCCTTTTTTGTTATCATATTATATATAAATGTCTTGAAATTTTTATAAATAAATGGTATAATTTAGTTAGGTAAAATACTTTAAAATCAAAGTGCTTTATCGTTAATATAAAGCCAAAAGGAAATAAAACTATGAAAGTTAAAATAAATAAAGTAAAAGCAAACGCTCAAATCCCCGTTTATTCAAGCGCTAGCGCTGCAGGCGCGGATTTATATTACTGTGGGGAAGAGGTCGTTATAGCCCCCTCTCAAACGGTTATGCTGGGAACGGGTATTGCTATGGAAATACCTGAAGGCTACGTTGGCTTGGTGTTTGCAAGAAGCGGTCTCGCATGCAAAAGCGGTCTTGCTCCCGCTAATAAGGTTGGTGTTATAGATAGCGATTACCGCGGCGAAATAAAGGTTGCTCTTCATAACCATTCCACACAGGAAAAAACGGTTGGCGCTGGCGAAAGAATAGCTCAAATAGTAATTACTCCTTACTTAAAATGTGATTTTGAAGAGGGTGAGCTTTCTTCTACTAGCAGGGGGGAGGGGGGATTTGGTTCAACCGGAAAAAAATAATCCCTATATACGGCGCAATAGTTCGTTCTTTTAGTTTTGCTCACATTCCTGCGACCAACAAGGTCGCTCCCTGCGCTCAAAACTAAAACGCCTGCTTTTGCTTGTATCTAGTGCTTATTTACAATAAGCTTGACTTGCTTCGTTATAGCGGTGAAGCCTTGCGCTTGCCTTCGGTCATGTACGCAAAGCACACTCCAATATTTTGTCACTCTGGAATTTTCGCTTGCGGAAATGATAGAGTCTAAAAGGATAAATGGTGGTGGGAAGGGATTCTATCGCTAACGCTCCAGAATGACGTAAAAAAGTTTTTTCGTAAGCTATGCTCGTATCTAAACCTTATTTAGTGCCATAGCCATTTTGCGCAAGCAAATCACGCGTTTATGCGTGTATGCAATCAACGATTTATCGTTGTATGTAATCATTTACGCAGTAAACGTATGTAATCACACCGCAAGGTGTGTATATAATAAGAGCCATCCCTAAATTCGCACGGGTGCGAACATCATTTTGCGGTAGCAAAACATCATTTGAGTATCACTCAAACATCATTTGCGTTAGCAATATCATTGCGTAAGCCTTGCGCTTGCCCGTTGAAGGGGCAGTTTTTTATAAACATATTATTAAAAATATTATAACAAAAAAAGGTTCTTTGTTGTATTGCAAAGAACCTTTTAATATGTTTTAAATTAATCTTCGTGCTTGTGTGGTATGTACATATGCATAAGTGATTTAGTGTAGAAGTTAACACCTTCTTCAGTCTTACCTAAAACAAATCCGCGAGATTTTAAAAAGGCGCAACCAACTTCATTGTTTTCATTACACTCTGCAATAATTCCTGCAGTCATTCTGTTAACAGCTCTGTTATAAACGGCAACTAAAATAATGCTTCCGTTTGTGTCACGGCGTAAACTCGGTACAACGTAAATATCGTCTAGCTTAAGAATTCCATGAAGCATGGCCGTTGTTTTAGAATAGCCTATGGGAAGATTGGTATCAAGGTCAATACAAACCAAATATTCCTCTTCTGCTTTACGCTCTTTTATAGATTTTTCTATTGCGCGTCTTTTATTAGCTCCTTCGTTCTTTTCTATCATATCAAGAAAAGCGGGTAAAAACTCATTTGTTAAATCAGTAACTCTAACCATATTAAATCCTTATAGTTTGTTTTTTATATTGTAGCATAAGGCGCAAATATAGTCAAGCACTATTGCCTTTTTGCTTGCAAAATTGCAAATATGTTTATTTGCTCATATTTATACACGTAATAGCCGTTAACGCGCTTATAGACTAATATTTGATGCTTTTTATGCTTATTTAGGCAAAAAAAATAAAGTGGTATAAAAAGGCAAAATGCCTTTCCTTAATTATATATATAAAATAAATATAAAAAAATCGTTAAATATTAAAAAAACAGTTGACAATTATTTTAAAATATATTATACTGTGTAAAGTAAAATTCCTTTACAGGTGAATCGTGGAAGGTAAGAACTTACATTATTACCGATTATATTCGATATACGGTGAATTGCTAACGGAAAAACAAAGGGAAACGATGGAAGATTATTTTGGCTTAGATCTTTCTCTTGGTGAAATTGCAGAAATGCGCGGTGTTTCCCGTCAGGCAATTAAATATACTTTAGATACCGCAGAAAGCGCCCTTATGCAGTACGAAGAAAAGCTTGGTTTTATGCAAAAGGCTTCCAAGATAGCTTCTTTAGAATGGGGCTCTAACGGAAATCTAAAAGAGCAGGTGCTCAAAATATTAGAGGAGGTTTAATTTGGCTGTATTTGCATCACTTGGTGAAAAATTAAATCACGTATTCAGTAAATTAACCAAACGCGGAAAGCTTACTGAACTTGAAATAAAGCAAGCAATGCGCGAAATAAGAATTGCGCTATTAGAAGCTGACGTAAACCTTAAGGTAGTTAAGGATTTTGTTAACAAAGTATCTGAAAAAGCGTTAGGGCAGGAAATCTTAAAGAGCTTAAGCCCTGCTCAACAGGTTATAAAAATAGTTAACGACGAGCTTATTGAGCTTATGGGCTCAACGAACTCTAAGCTTGCAGTAGCATCAAATCCCCCCACGGTTATTATGATGTGCGGTTTGCAGGGTGCAGGTAAAACAACCCTTTCTGCAAAGCTTGGTATGCTACTTAAAAAACAGGGTAAAAAGCCCTTGCTTATCGCTGGCGACGTATATCGCCCGGCAGCAATAGATCAATTAAAAACGGTTGGCGAAAAGGCGGGCTGTGAGGTATTCACGCTTGGTCAAATAAACCCCGTAGAGATTGCTAAAAAGGGTATAGAGCACGCAAAACGCTTTGGCTTTGATACCGTAATTATAGATACCGCAGGTAGACTTCAAATAGATGAAAAGCTCATGCAAGAGCTAGAAGATATTAAGTCTGCAGTTAATCCCCACGAAATTCTTTTAACGGTAGACTCTATGACCGGTCAGGTAGCGGTAGAGGTTGCAGAAACCTTCAATAACCGCCTTGATATAACGGGCGTAGTTCTAACCAAGCTAGACGGTGATACTCGCGGTGGCGCATGCCTATCTATAAAGGCGGTAACCGGCAAGCCCATTAAATTTTCCGGTGTGGGCGAAAAGCTTGGCGATATAGAACCCTTCCATCCCGATAGAATGGCAAAGCGTATTCTTGGTATGGGGGACGTGCTTTCCATAATAGAAAAGGCGCAGGAAGCGATAACTGAAGAAGACGTTGCTAAGATGGAAAAGAAGTTTAAAGAAAATTCTTTCACCTTAGAAGACTTCCTTGATCAGTTTGAAATGGTTAAAAAAATGGGTGGCGTAAGCTCAGTTATAAACCTAATGCCCGGCGCAAACAAGATGAATATTAAGGATGGCGATATAGATGAAAGCCGTATAGAACGTGTTAAAGCAGTAATACTTTCTATGACGAAAAGGGAACGTCGCAACCCCGATATTTTAAACTTTTCCCGCAAAACCAGAATAGCAAACGGTAGCGGAACTAGTATACAAGAGGTTAACGCCGTACTTAAGCAGTACGAGCAAACCAAGCAAATGATGAAACAATTAAAGGGAAAAAGAATGGGCAAGCTCCCATTTAAATTTTAATAAGTAATTATAAAACGGAGGAAATACAAATGGCAGTAAAAATGAGATTAACCAGAATGGGCGATAAGAAGAGCCCCTTCTACCGTATCGTTGTAGTTGATTCAAGAGTTGCTCGTGACGGCAAGTATATCGACAAAGTTGGTCACTACAATCCTATCGCTAACCCTGCAGAAGTAGTTATCGATGCTGATAAGGCAAAAGATTGGTTAGCTAAGGGCGTACAACCCACGGAAACCGTAAAGTCTCTTTTAGTTAACGCAGGCGTTATCGAAAAGCCCACTAAGCTTTCACCTGCAAAGACCAACCCCAAGAAGAAAAAATAATTTTTTCGTACCTTCGGCGCTACGCAAGGGCAAAAGTCTTTGCGTAGCAGATTATGCCGACCTTAAAAACAGGATTTTATTCGATTATTATTCATTCGTATAATTTTTTGGCGCGTAAAAGTGCGCAAAAATGCTACTTGGTAGCAAAAGAGTATTAAATTTGAAAAAAATAACGGCTTGCCGTTAAGGAGATAAATAAATGTTAGATTTAATTAAGTATATCGTTGGAACGTTTGCCGAAAGCCCGGATAAGGCTGAATTCAGAGTTGAAGAAACGGGCAATATCGTTAACGTAACCGTAATCTTAGATGAAGAAGATATGGGCAAGGTAATTGGCCGTCAAGGTAAAATTGCAAAGGCTATGAGAACTATCGTTAAAGCAGCTTCTGCAAAGAGCGGTCAAAAGTACAATATAGAAATTAAAGAAAGAAGCGAAGTTCAGGACTAATTAATGGATAAGCTTCTTATAGGAACGGTGCTCAAGCCACAAGGTATTCGTGGCGAGCTAAAAATTAAAAACTATACTGATGATTTTTATGCTATAAGCGCTTTAAAGGAAGTTTTTATTGACGGCGTCTCTTATCAAGTGCTAAAAATGCGCTGTGATAAAGACGTCTTTATTCTTTTAAGGGGTATTGCAGATAGAAACGACGCAGAGCTTTTCCGCAATAAGGATATTTATGCGCTTAAAGCGGACGTGCGCCGTAAGAAAAACACCTATTTTATTTGTGACGTAATCGGTTGTAGCGTTTTATTTGAAGATGGAACTGTTTTTGGTAAAATAGAAGAAATCCTTTCTGCAAGAACGGATATTTACTATATTTCCACACCCGAAGGTAGGGTAATTGCGCCTTGGCTTAAGAGTTATCAGGCTAACTTTGATATAGAAAACCGCACGGTAACCGTAAATAAAGAGGAATTTTTAAAGGAAATCAACTATGAGAATTGATATACTTACCTTGTTCCCTGAAATGTTTGTCCCCCTAAAGGAAAGCATTATCGGCAGGGCAAAGGATAGCGGTAAGGTTCAAATAGAAATAATTGATATTAGGGATTACACCTTAGATAAGCACAAAAAGTGTGACGATTATCCCTTTGGTGGTGGGGCAGGTATGCTTATGATGCCTCAGCCTATTGCAGACGCAATTGAAGCAGTTGATCCAAATCACGAAGCGTTAAGAATTTACACTTCCCCCAAGGGTAAAACCTTTGAGCAAAAAATGGTTTCTTCTCTTCTTCAAAATGAACGCATTTTATTACTTTGCGGGCATTACGAAGGTGTGGACCAACGCGTTTTAGATGAATATATAGACTGTGAAATTTCCATCGGCGATTACGTTTTAACAGGTGGCGAGCTTCCTGCAATGGTTATTGCAGACGCGCTTTGCAGATACGTAGAAGGGGTAATTGCGGGCGAAAGCTTAAAGGATGAAAGCTTTACGGATAATTTATTAGAATATCCCCAATACACAAGACCGCAGGATTTTCGCGGTAAAAAAGTGCCGGAGGTTTTAGTTTCGGGCAACCACGCCTTAATCAACAAATGGCGCACCGAACAAGCTATTAAAATTACGCGCAAAAAGCGCCCCGACCTATATAGAAAATATAAGCGCGCTCTTGAAAAGGAAAGTAAAAAATAGATATTTTCAAACCGCTTTTTTTAGAAGCGGTTTTTAATTTAGTCGGTCTATAAGTCGATTATCAGCCTAAAAGGAGGTTAAAATGGATTTAGAACATATTCAATGGTTTCCCGGTCATATGACTAAAGCTATGCGTATGATGGAAGAAAATATTAAACTGTGCGACGGGGTTATTTTCGTTTTAGATGCCCGCGCACCCTTTGCTTGCCGTAACGTAACGTTAGAAAAAAAGCTTGCTAACCGTCCCTTTTTATACGTGCTTAACAAGTGTGATTTAATCAGTGAAAGCGAAAGGGATTATATAGTATCTTACTTTGCTAAAGAAGGCATAAAGGTTGTAACCTCGGTAGGAACTGTCGCAGGCGGTTGTAAAAATATTTTTAACGCCTTTAAGGAGCTTCTTTCAGAAAAAATAGAAAGAAATAAGGCAAAGGGAATTAACAAAACCTTAAGAGCTATGGTTGCAGGAGTGCCTAACACGGGAAAGTCAACCGTTATTAACGCGCTATGCGGTAAAAAGGCTGCTATGGTAGGGGATAAGGCTGGTGTAACCAGAGGTAAACAATGGATTCGCTTAGACGGGTTTGAGTTATTAGATACTCCGGGAACTATGCCCCCGCAAATAGATAATAATCTTTACGGCTTACATTTAGCATATATTGGCTCTTTAAACGATAATTTATTTGACGTTAGCGATTTATGCTTCTCTTTTTTAGGTGAGCTTATAAAAATTGCACCTACCGCTATTACCGAAAGATACGGCGTAGAAATAGAAGATAAAACGGTATTAGAAATTTACGAAGGCATTTGTAAGCGTAAGGGTTGCTTGGTAAAGGGTGGCGATTACGATTATGAAAGGGCCGGAAGAAGCGTTATAGACGACTTCAGAAAGGGCAGACTTGGCAAGATATGTTTGGAGGGAAAAGCCACGCTATAAGGCGATTATCAAGTAGTTATGACGGAAAAAGAGCTTTTAAAATTACAGTATGAAAACAAATGCTTACAAAAGGGATATAAGCTTATTGCCGGTTGCGACGAGGTTGGCAGAGGACCTTTAGCAGGACCAGTAGTTTGTTGCGCGGTTATTATGCCCTTAAACGAAGAAGATATTATTGAAGGAATAGACGATAGCAAAAAGGTATCCGAAAAGAAGCGTGAGCGTTTAGCCGGGGAAATCTTGGCAAAGGCAATAGCAGTTAAGGTTTGCAGAGTAGAACCAAAGGAAATTGATGAAATAAATATTTTGGAAGCTACTAAAAAATGTATGGCAGACTGCGTAAACGGCTTAGTGGTTAAACCCGACGTATTACTTTGCGACGCCCTTGATATTAAAACTCAAGTTCCCTGTTATCCCATAATTAAAGGGGATGCGTTAAGCTATACCATAGGTTGCGCTTCAATAGTTGCAAAGGTATACCGTGATAACTTAATGGTAGAATACGCAAAGCAGTACCCCGATTACGGCTTTGAAAAGCACAAGGGATACGGTACGGCTCAACACATAAAAGCAATTAAGGAGAAAGGACCTTGCGAATTACACAGACGCAGTTTTATAAAAAACTTCTGGGCAGAATAGGCGAAAAGAGTGCAGGTAAATATCTTCGCAAAAAGGGGTATAAAATCATAGAGAAAAACTATACCACTAAAATTGGCGAAGTGGATTTAATCGCGCTATACGGCGACTTATTAGTATTTATAGAGGTTAAAACGCGCTCTAGCATGGCGTACGGCAACCCCGGTGATGCGGTTGACTATCATAAACAAAGAAAGTACGTATTGCTTGCTAAAGAGTATTTAATGGTAAAAAAGGAATACCGCGAAAAACCCGTTCGTTTTGACGTGGTAGAGATTTTAAACGGAGAGATAAATCATATAGAGTCGGCGTTTTTTGCTGATGACGTATGCTAAAAATTATGAAAATTTGCATTTCTTGCGCTTCCGGCTGTGAAGCGGTTTTAAAAAGAGAATTATATAAATTAGGCTACGGCGATTTACCTGCAATCGGCGGAAGAGTTTACTTTGAAGGGGATATAGCAGACGTTGCAAAATGCAACCTTTATTTACGCACGGCTAACAGAGTTTATATAGAGCTTGCATCCTTTAAGGCGAGTAATTTTGATGAGCTTTACGACGGTGTTTCAGAAATAGATTGGCAGGCCTATACGTCCATTAACGGCAAGTTCGACATTGTTGCAAAGTGTGTAGACAGTCATATTCACGCAATATCCGTTACTCAAAGCATAACCAAAAAGGCGATAGTTAACAGGCTATCCAAGGGTAAAGTTTTGCTAGAAAACGGCGAGCGTTACAGGGTAGAGGTTGCAATCGTGAAGGACTACGCTTCCATATTACTAGATACTTCGGGTAGCGGGCTTCACCGCAGAGGATATAGAGCGTTGGTTGGCGAAGCTCCCTTAAAAGAAACCTTGGCTGCTGCAATTATCAACCTAACCGTTTGGAATTACACAAGACCTTTTGCAGACCTATTTTGCGGTAGCGGTACCTTTGCAATAGAAGCGGCGTTAAAGGCCCAGCAAATACCGGCGGGCAGTATGCGTGATTTTGACTTTTTGCATTGGACTAAGTTTGACCGCGCTATTTTTGATGAAATCAAAAAAGAGGGAATGCAAAATATTAAAAATAATCCTATAAGACTTTCCGCCTTCGATATAGACGAGCGTCAATTAATGCTTGCAAGAAAGCACGCGAAAATTGCCGGGGTAGAAGAATATATTCATTTTCAAAAGGCAGACATGCGCGATTTCTCGTCATCTAAAAAGTACGGCGTAATTATAACCAATCCCCCTTACGGCGAAAGACTTTCCGATAGGCAGGAAATAGAAAAGCTTATGAAGGATTACGGCAAGGTTTATTCACGCCTAACCGATTGGAGCGCCTACACCCTTACCCCCGTTACAGATTTTGAAAGATTATTCGGTAAACGCGCCGATAAAAAGAGAAAGCTTTATAACGGACCGATAGAGTGTTGTTTGTATAGTGTGTTGGGCAACCCCCCCAAAAAATAAGCCCTATATACTGCGCAATAGTTTGTTCTTTTAGTTTTGCTCACATTCCTGCGACCAACAAGGTCGCTCCCTGCGCTCAAAACTAAAACGCCTGCTCTTGCTTGTATCTAGTGCTTATTTACAATAAACCTTATATGCTTCGTTATAGCGGTGAAGTCTTGCGCTTGCCTTTGGTCATGTACGGCAAGTACAATTTCTTGCTAAATCCGCAGTTTTTTTCTCTTACTCGTATTTAAACGTTTTATCGCTACGCTTATTCTAAAATTCTTTTTACTCATCATCCACTTTGCATTTGTCACAAAAACTGCGTTTTTACGTCGGTTACGTATAATACTTGCGCACTCATATCGGGAAAGTGTTACGTAATAAGAGGTGTAAAAGGCTAAAAAATATTTTTTTGGTAAATTTTTTGCGTAAATTACAACAAAAAAAGTATCTTTTTGTGCAAAATGGGTTAAAAATAATTGCAAAATAACCGTATTTATTGTACAATAAATAAGCCTTAATGCAGGGCGCATATTTTTCGTGCGCTTTTTTTTGCTTTAAAAGGTGTAAAAAATGGGAAAGCTCTTTTACGTATAAAAGGGTATTCCCACAAGAAAATCAGTAATTTATAAAGGCGATAAAATCGCTGTCAGGAGGATAATATGAAATACGTTTACCAGTTTAGAGAAGGAAACGGCAAAATGCGTGAAATCCTTGGCGGAAAGGGCGCAAACCTAGCTGAAATGACCAGTCTTGGTTTACCCGTACCTCAGGGCTTTACCATTTCTACCGAAGCCTGCACCAAGTACTATGAAGACGGCAAGAAGATCAACGCTGATATTCAAGCTGAAATCATGGCAAACATAGACAAACTGGAAGAAATCACCGGTAAGAAGTTTGGCGATAAGACCAATCCCTTACTAGTATCAGTTCGTTCAGGCGCAAGAGCGTCAATGCCCGGTATGATGGATACCATATTGAACCTTGGTCTAAACGAAGAAGTAGTTGAAGTTCTTTCTGCAAAGTCCGGTAATCCCAGATGGGCTTGGGACTGCTACAGAAGATTTATTCAAATGTACTCAGACGTAGTTATGGAAGTAGGTAAGAAGTACTTCGAAGCGTTAATTGACGAAATGAAGAAGGCTAAGGGCGTAACCTTAGACGTAGATCTTACTGCAGAAGATTTAAAGGAATTAGCAAATCAATTCAAGGCAGAATATAAGAGCAAAATCGGTAGTGATTTCCCCACCGATCCTAAGGAACAGTTATTCGGTGCAATCGAAGCAGTATTCCGTTCATGGGATAACCCCAGAGCAAACGTATACCGCAGAGATAACGACATTCCTTACAGCTGGGGTACTGCAGTAAACGTTCAAATGATGGTATTCGGTAACATGGGCGAAACCTCTGGTACGGGTGTTGCATTTACCCGTGACCCTGCAACCGGCGAAAAGAAGCTTATGGGTGAATTCCTTATGAACGCACAGGGCGAAGACGTTGTAGCAGGCGTAAGAACTCCCCAAAAGATAGCTGAAATGGCAAAGGTTATGCCTGAAGTATTCGAACAGTTCCAAAACATCTGCAATATCTTAGAAAACCACTACAGAGATATGCAAGATATGGAATTTACCATTGAAGATAAGAAGTTATTCATGCTTCAAACCCGTAACGGTAAGAGAACTGCTCAAGCTGCATTAAAGATCGCTTGCGATTTAGTAGACGAAGGCATGATTTCTGAACAAGAAGCAGTTCTAATGATCGATCCCAGAAACTTAGATACTCTTCTTCACCTCCAATTTGATAGTAAGGCGTTAAAGCAAACCGAACCCGTTGCAAGAGCGTTAGCAGCTTCACCCGGAGCAGCTGCAGGTCAAATCGTATTCACCGCAGAAGATGCAAAGGCGTGGAATGCAGCAGGTAAGAAGGTTGTTCTAGTTCGTTTAGAAACTTCACCTGAAGATATCGAAGGTATGAAGGCAGCTCAAGGTATTCTAACCGTTCGTGGCGGTATGACCTCACACGCAGCGGTTGTTGCAAGAGGTATGGGTACTTGTTGCGTATCAGGTTGTGACGCTATTTCTATGGATGAAGCAAATAAGCGTTTCACCTTAGCAGGTAAGACCTATCACGAAGGCGACACCATTTCTATTGACGGTTCAACCGGCTTTATTTACGACGGATTAGTTCCCACCGTTCCCGCAACGATTGCTAACGAATTCGGCAGAATAATGGCTTTAGCAGATAAATTTAGAGCGTTAAAGGTTAGAACGAACGCTGATACTCCCGCTGATGCAAAGCGCGCTCGCGAGCTTGGCGCAGAAGGTATTGGTCTTTGCAGAACGGAGCACATGTTCTTTGAAGGGGACAGAATTTCAGCAATCCGTGAAATGATTTGTTCAGATACCGTTGCAGAAAGAGAAGCTGCTCTTGCAAAGATTCTTCCCATGCAACAAGGTGACTTTGAAAAGATTTACGAGGCTCTTGAAGGCAACCCTGTAACCATTCGTTTCCTAGATCCTCCTCTACACGAATTCGTTCCCACCGAAGAAGCCGATATTGAAGCTTTAGCAAAGGCTCAAGGTAAGCCCGTTTCCAGAATTAAAGAAATTATCGCATCACTTCACGAATTCAACCCCATGATGGGTCACCGTGGATGTCGTTTAACCGTAACCTATCCTGAAATTGCTAAGATGCAAACCAGAGCGGTTATTCGCGCCGCAATCAACGTTAAGAAGGCTCATCCCGATTGGAATTTAGTTCCCGAAATTATGATTCCTCTAGTAGGCGAGGTTAAGGAGCTTAAGTTCGTTAAGGATATCGTAGTAGCAGTTGCAAACGAAGAAATCGCAAACGCAAAGTCAGACTTAACTTACGAAGTTGGTACTATGATAGAAATTCCCAGAGCAGCGCTTATGGCAGATAAGATTGCTGAAGAAGCTGAATTCTTCTGCTTCGGTACTAACGACTTAACTCAAATGACCTTCGGCTTCTCTCGTGACGACGCTGGTAAGTTCTTAGAACACTACTACGATAAGAAGATTTACGAATTTGATCCCTTCGCAAAATTAGACCGCGACGGCGTTGGTAAGCTTATCGAAATGTCTGTTTTACTTGGTAAGAAGGTTCGTCCTGAAATGCACATTGGTATTTGTGGCGAACACGGTGGCGATCCCTACTCAGTAGAATTCTGCCACGCTGCAGGCTTAACTTACGTATCATGCTCACCCTTCAGAGTACCCATCGCAAGATTAGCTGCTGCACAAGCTAATATCCGTAATCCTAGGGGCTAAGAATTAGCACCGAAAAGCGGTCAAAATTCAATTTTTAATTAAAAAATAAGGTTTTAGTAGTCATTCTTCTCGGAGAGTGACTACTTTTTTTGGCGCTTTAGCGTAAATAAAAGCCCTTTTAAAACAAAAATTCAAAACGGCTTTTTATATGTTTATTTTGCAATGTTTATAATACGTTTCTTTTTCCGTTTGGCATATTCTAAAGCTTTAGCAGCTCCACCCCAAGAATATTTAACGTAGGCAATAACAAGGTCAGCTTGTTCAACCATCCACTCATTTCTTTTTAAGATTGCAAACTTACGTGGAACACTTTCAATAGGAGGGAAAATAACGTCGTCATAATGATATTTAGCAAACTCTAATTTAGAATAATTTTTATCAAGATAGGGTGTTATAAATATAAGTTCAAGATCTTGAAATTCTTTTTTCAGTTCTCTTAAAGTTCGTAAACACAAACTATCAAAATCACCATACCCACCTAAGTAAAACTTACAGGTGGGATTTTTTATTATCTCGCCAACGAGAATATTTCGTAATACTGATTTTTCTTCATCTGTAAAAATTACTTGCGAATGCCCACAAAAAGTAATAATCATAATAATCACCCTCATATAATAGTTTATCACAATAAACCATATTTGAAAAGCGTTCAGTGCAATAAACTAAAAATTTAATTGCACAAACTATAATTATTGCAATGAACGTTTATTGTGGTAAACGCAAGGAGACTATTATGAAATTATCTGAAGCAGTAGGTAAGAGGGTGGAAAATTTACTCGCAGAACGCAATATGACTCAATATCAGTTATACAAAAATGGTGGTATTCCTCGTTCTACAATTTCAGTTACTGTTGACGGTAAATATAAAACAGTAAAACTCGATACAATCTATCAAATTGTTGCAACTTTGGGTATATCGCTCAAAGAATTTTTTGACGATACGTTATTTGATGAAATAGAAGATTAATCGTGATAAGGTTTTTAATTATTATAATAAAAAAGAAAGACCTTGTAGAAAATTCTACAAGGTCTTTTTGATGTAAAGAAAAACCACCATCTTTAAAGTGGTGGTTTGTTTTTTTTTTAGTTTTAAATAAGGTTAATCCTTTTTTAAGTGAAGTATGCGATAATCAATCTATAACGTGGTTTTTTAGTTTGTTTTAGCCTCTGTTTTTATAAATTTTTACTAATTCTTCGCCAAACATTCTGCCAAGGGCTAATTCAGATAAAGCGTCGTAATGGCCAAGGTCCGGGTTGGATTCAGGCTCGTAAAGGGTGGTTAATCCTGCCTCTATAGTGGGGAAATAAACGTTTAAATGTGAGTCGTCAGAAAAGCGTTTTTTTGCTTCGTTAATTTGCGGGTAAGCCGGCTCGCAGTAAGGGCTGTTAGATATGCCCGCATCAATAAAGTAAATGCCCGCATTTGGCGCGTAAGATGCAAAGTCGCTTCTTAACGTATTTACGAATGAAATAGTGTTTTTATAATATTTACTTGCCTTGTAATCTGTGGTGTCGGATTCGCCTTGCATCCAACAAATAGCGTCTAGGCTAGGTGAATAGCCCTTAGAAGAAAGATAGCCAAGATAGGTGTTTGCAAAGATTTTAAAGGATTCGTATATCCAAGATGGCTTGTAATCGTATAGCCAATGATAGTTTAAAGAAAAGCCAGACATAGAAAATTTAAGAATAAATATTCTTTCATTTTTAAAAGCTGAAGAAAGAACCTCTGCCATACCTACTTCAGGGCCAAAATAGCCTTTGCCTGCCGCGCAAGAAAGGTCAACCGGAACAAACGCGCCCTTTGAAGAATATTTTTGGTTATCAAGGCTAAAATTAATTAACACGTTGCTATATCCGTTTTCAAATTCCGCGTATTTTTCTGCGCTAACGCCTTGCTTAAGATATGAAGTAAGCGAACAGCCCGTAGCGTTACTTTGACCAAGAAGCATAATAACCTTTACTGCAGTACCTTGTGGAACGCTTTCTAAGCAGTCGTTTATAACGTAGTCGTTATTCATATTAATTTTATAATAATCGCGCCCTAATTCTTCCCCTTCGGGAATAGAGCTGTTTTCTGGGGAATTACAAGATGCAAAAAGCAGTAATAAAGTTAAAATAAGCGCCAAAAATTTCATATTTTCACCTCAATTCTATTCTATCACAAAAGAAGGAATTTTTCAAGGGCGGTTGATGCTAATTACCAAAAAAACCCCTATTTTACTTTGCGTTTAATTTACTTGACAAGCGCATACGTGCGTTGTATAATATTGTTATGAAATTATTAACCTGTATAAGGAGAAAATTATGTGCTTTTTAAAAAAACTTTTTAGTAAAGGTAAAAAGGAAGAAGAGGTAAAGCAGGAAGAGTGCTGGTATAACCAATATCCGCAAATGGAAGAAAATCCTGCTCCTGAAGAGTATATGGAAGGTGCTGCCTTTTCTAATCTTGCTTATCACGGTGCTTCTAAACAAAACTCTAAAAAATAATATAAATTTACAAAAAAGCCTTAGTTATTAATCTTTTAACTAAGGCTTTTTTTGTTTATTATAAACAATATTTTTTTAAACAGCAAAAAAGGCTAAAGTGCGATTAACCGCGCTATAGCCTACTTTTTTATAAAATCTTTTCATTTATTTAGTTGCTTTTTGTAAAATTAAGAGTACTTTTAAAGCTAATTCCAGCTGTTTTGTAAATTCTCAAAGTAAACTATTTCAGCGTTAAAAAGGTTGAAGCTTACGTTAGAGCTATTACCTATTAAGCTTAAGCTTTGCATGCTCCCTTCGGTAATCACGGCGTAATTGCTTAAATTAGTAAAAACGCAGTTTTTAACGCAGTTATTATTCACAACAGCGCCACCTTCTGCAACTATTTTAACACCGCAAGGGGAGTCGTTACCAACGCAATTTTCAAAGCTTATATCGTTAACCTTATGAGTATTCGTTTGGGTAATTGCAAAGCAAGCAACTTTATCGCCGGTTGAAGAGCAGTTTTTAGCAATTGAATTAGCAGAGTTTTCAAAATAGAATCCGTATTCAAAGGAATTTTGCGAAGAGCAGTTCTCGTAAAGAGTATTCGTGGTAAAAATCCCACCGAAATTGTATAGGTTGTTAGATGCCTCACAGTTTAAAACCTTAAAATCGTATCCTTGGGTGGCGGAATATTTTTTACCGTTAAATCTACCTTGATGTTCAAAAAAGAAGCCGAATTTTTTGTTGTTTTGGGCTATGCAGTTAGAAATAGTAATGCTTTCTGCGTTGGCGTAGCCAAAACCAATGCCAAACCCGGAAGCCCCGCTACTGTTATTTACGCCAGCCTTACCGCAGTTAATTGCAACGCAGTTAGTAATAGTGCTATCAATAGGGCAGTCCACGCCAAAGCCGGTTGCATCCGTATTTTTAACGGTTACGTTTTTCCAATGGCAGTTTTTAAAAAGGTTAAACATAAAGCCTTTGCCTGCAGATGTATAGGTTACAAGTGAAGTGTTAGCGCCGTCTATTACGAAGTTTTCAAAGGTGCAGTTTTCAAGGTAATTAGGGGTATTTATATCAAGATAATCGTTAAAGTAAAACATATCCAGCCCGTAGATAGATTCACCGGCAGGCATTAAAACGGTTTTATCTTTATCGCCAAAAATACTCACGTTAGAAGGCATTTTAATACAATGGTTACCAATCGTTTGGCTTCCGTTAGAAGCGAACTCGTATTTGCCCGCGGGTATATAAACCCTTCCTCCTTCATTAGATAAGGAATCTAAAAGTGCTTGCAGGTTTTGACTGTTTATCTCCCCACAGTTAGTGGTTAAAACGCCGTAATCGTTTGCGTTTACAAAGTCTTTAGCGCTTTGTTCTTCTTTGCAGTTGCAGGCAAACGCCGTTAAAGAAGTAAAGAGCAATATAAATAAAAGTAAAAAAAGTCTTTTCATATCGTTAAAAAATTATTCCCAAAAGGTAGTTAAATGAATTATACCATAAAAGCCAAAAACTATCAACCGCTTGCTCCCGTTTTAAGCTATTTGCCTAACAAAAGTAGAGATAAGACAGTTGTTTTTTCATCTTGAAACACTTTAATACAGATAAATAGTTTAAATAAAACACTAGTAAATAAAAAAATATAAAAATGCAATAAAAAATTTATTTAAAGACCATTGCAAAATTGTTTATTATATGTTAAAATATGCATGAAAACATATTAAACGCAGTAGGAGGTGAGCCTTATAAAAGAAGAGTTTTATTACTCAAAGGAGTATAACAGTACAACAGAATATAAGACTATTACCGCTGAAGCGTATACGGTAAGCAAAGAAATTGCTGATATCGGGGAAGAAATAGCAAAATCCGGTGAGGAGATTACCACTACTTCTAAGAAAACGGTAACAAAGAAGAAAGATAGCCAATCTTTTGTTAAAAGCCTTTTAAATTCTATAAAGGGTGTTGCTGTAACGGCAACCGTTGCCGTGGCTGCAGTTGTTGGGGTTACAACCGTAGCTCCTTCACCAAAGGTGGATTTATTAGAACTTAATGCCGGTGGAACTTACGTAGAGTACGTGATATCGGTGGCGGAAATGCAAAGTGATCTTCAATATTACCTGGTAATAAGCACCTCTAACGAGGATGATATACGGTTTTTAGTGGAAAGTGAAGGTGTTTATAATAACAAAGCAGAGGGTTTAAAGCCGGAGTGGGAATATTCTTTATCATTTGTGTCTTATGATGAAACGTGGGGTGAGCGAGTCTATTTTGAAAAAACCTTTCAAACGACTGAAAAAACTAATGATTATCCCGAAGAAGAACTGCCTGAAATTCCGCAATACGCAGTTGGAATATCAAAAGTAACTGCGATTGCATTGAATGAGGTTAGAATTGATTTCTGGAGTGAAAATCTAGAAGACGACTGTACCGTTGAATTGCAAATTGATTATGGCAATCCTAACGATAACACCACCGTTATGGTTACTAAACGGGATTTAGAGCGTGGATACGTAACGCTATCTATTTTAGAAACTGCAACCTCATTTACCGTTCAACCCATTTTAAAATACGGTGAAAATCAAGAGGAAATGCAATTTACCGCATTTGAAAGCGACTTAAGTAATTGCTTTGAGGTTGACGTAAAGGTTAACACTTCAACCAATCAAGTATTGCTTTTCTTAAAAGGCTCAACTGCTAATGCAAGCTACGTTGAGATATCTGGAAGCAGTAATTTACAGGAATACGTAAGACAAGAAATAAGTATAGACTACGATAGCATGCTTGATTTACTTGAATACACTATAGTTCTTACTGATGCAATGGGTGAAAAACTTACGAATGAGGTCAACTTGACTATAAATATAAGTCCTCAGCAGGTAGATAGTTACGTTTTTAACTACAAAAATCCGGGTGACGTTGGTGTAACCTATAATGAGGACGGAACGATAAACGTATATATTAAGACGGATTTTGAAAGTGCGGATGAAAAGATATACTATGAAGTTCAATTAGGAAACAAGCGTTTTATTTCGCGTGAAAGTATATTTGTTGCAGAAGCTCTTCCTGATGATATCTATGCCTTGACATACAGGATATGTTATGATTACAACGGAGTGCAGTATTACGTAAATGAAATTGTACCTTCTGGCGTAGTAAACGAATTTTATACCGGATATATGCCTAATTATGAACTTGTGGGAAATACGTTTACCATAACCGTTTATGACTACGCTCTGCCAATGGTTGATTTAGATAGTTTTCGCATTGAAACCTCTAGTGGGGAAGAAATACAACTTCTTCAAAAGGATTTTGTTTATGATGCCGAAAACGGAGTGTATAATCTTTCTGTTGAACTGATAAACGATTTTGAATACTTAAACGTATATCTAGATTATCATCCCTTTATAAATAATATGGAGGGAATAGAAAACTACGTTGGTACTACGGCTATTAAAATAGCTGATACTATTTATAAAAACTAACAATAAAGGTGTACTATTATGAAAACGAAAGAAAAAAGCAAAAAAATATTTTCAATTGTAGAAATAACTGTTTTAGGCATATTTTTACTTGCATTAATTGGATGCTTTGTGCTTCAACTAGTATTTCCTAAAACGGGAATTGCACAATGGACAAGCGAAAACGTTTGGGATATTAATAAGAGTTTTATTGCACTAAAATCTCATCTTCCCACGCTAATTAAAAGTGTGATATATATCGTAATCGTTTACGCAGTATGCAGGCTTTTAAGATTATTCTTTAGTGCAAGAATGAAAAAGAGCTCTAAGGCAAAAACAATGTTTTCCCTTTTAGATGGGTTTGTAAAATATGCCTGTGCAATAGCAATCATTATTCTAATATTAAAGGCTTGCGGTGTGAATACTGCAGCGTTAGTTGCCTCTATTGGGGTGTTAACGCTTGTTGTTGGTCTTGGTGCACAACCGCTTATAGCGGATATTATTGCAGGTATATTTATTATTTTTGAAGATGAGTATCACGTGGGTGAAATAGTTACCATTAACGATTTTCGTGGTACGGTTTTAGAAATTGGCATTCGTTCCACGAAATTACTTGATACAGCAGGAAATATAAAAATTATCAATAACAGCGCTATAGGTGACGTAATCAATCTTTCACGCGAGCTTTCACTTGCCGTTGTAGACTGTGATTTTCCTTACGACGTACCCGTAGAACTTATAGAAAACCTTTTAAAAGATAATTTTGATAAAATTGCTACAAATATTCCTGCGATTAAGGAAGGCCCTTATTATAAAGGGGTTTGTATGTTTAAGGATTCCAACGTGACCATAAAAATCGTTGCTAAATGCTTAGAAGAAGATCGCTTCCAAGTAGAAAGAGATTTAAACCGCGAATACCGCAGAATTCTTACCGAAAAGGGTATAGATATTGCATATCCGCAAGTTGTTGTTAATTATCCTGCAGGTAAGAAATTTAAGATTGGCAAGGATGAAAAGACCGCCGCAGAGGAATTTGCACAAGAACAAACTCAATTATCTAAGAATATAGACGAGCAGGAAACTTAATTAAGAATAAAGCAAATTGTTAAAAATGAGGAAAACGTAGTAATAGAAGCGAATTATATAAATAAATAATTTATTTAATAGTTTCTAAGAATAAAAAACAGGGAAATAGCGGTTAATCGTGCTATAGCCCTGTTTTTTTGTTTGTTTATTATTCTTTTCTGCCAATAAGATAATCTATATCTTCATTAAAATAATCGGCAATTTTGCAAAGATTTGTTAACGTAATTTCCCTTTGACATAACAAATATCGTGAAATTGTTTGTTGCGGAATATCAACCTTTCTGGCAAATTCCGAAACACTCATTTCACCAATTAAAAGCTTTAAGTTTTGTGCAAATGCAATCATAAATTTATTTTCCATACTCTTATTTTACACCAATTGGTGTGTTTTACTTGACATTACACCAAATGGTGTGGTAAAATTTTTTTATAACTTATAAAGGAGGTTATTTTATGGCAGATATGGGGACTAAAGAAGCTGCAGAAAAGTGGGGTGTCACACAAGCTACGGTTGCTAAATGGTGCAGAGAAGGAAAAATTACACCACAACCGACACAAGATAAAATCGGCTCTCCATGGCATATTTCAAAAAATGCAAAACCAACTAAAAAATAATGTAAATTACTATTAAATTAAAATAAAAATTAAAAGGAGAAAACAAATGAACAAAAAATTAATAATCGGAATAGCTGTTGCTTTAGTTGCTGTATTTGCAGTAATTATTATTGCATCTTCTAGTGATAACGCCAAAAATCCTAGCTCTTCTTGCACGCATACATATGTAAGCAATATAGTAAAGGATGCCACTTGCAAAGAAATGGGCTCAAAAACCAATACATGTACGATTTGTGGTTTTAGCTATACAGAAAGCATACCTCGTACAAATAGTCATTTATATAATAGTGTGGTTACAAAAGAACCAACATGTAGGGATCTGGGTATTAGGACTTTTGTATGTAAAATTTGTAACAATTCATATGAAGAATATATAGAAAAAACGGAAGAACATAATTATGAAAGTGTAGTAACAAAAAAAGCAACAAGTTCAACATCGGGAATAAAAACTTATACTTGTACTATATGTGGAGACGTTTATACTGTAGAAATCCCTAAGCTTCCAAATATTGTTTTGGGTGATTCAATTATTTCACATGTAAAAGCTGGTGGATCTATTCAAGCAGGGTGCGCTATTAAGATTATGTCTTATATACTAGAGAATGACAATAAAACCATTAATTTAAACATTTATACGGGTGCGTATGGGTATAATGAAATAACAACTTCTTTTAAATTTGTTTTAAAAATTTATAATGGAGAGGGATTATTGTTATTTTCTAAACAATATGCGACTAATCAACTTTCAGCATGGGATGAAATGTACATGGATGTAAAATTGACTTTTACATCTCCGCTTACTCCAGGTGCTACATATAGGTTTGAACTCGCATAATGTTTAATATCATAAAAACAAAAGAAAAAAATTAAGTAAAGAAGGTGTAGAATGAATAAAAAAATAACAGTGATAATAGTGGCAATTTCGATCATTGTTTTAGGAACAATGGTTATAATCGCTAAGTCGGATAAAAAAGATGATAATCTTTGCAATCACAATTATTTAAGCACAGTAACCAAAGAGAATACTTGTGTTGAGTTTGGAATAAAAACGTATACATGTCAATTGTGTGGGGATTCTTACACGGAAGAAATTGCAAAAACAAATTCTCATTCATACACAAGTAAAACAACAAAGAGTGCAACTTGTAAAGATAAAGGAATAAAAACATATACATGTCAATTGTGTGGGGATTCTTACACGGAAGAAATTGCAAAAACAAACTCTCATATATGGTTAGATGCAACTTGTGTTTCGGGAAAAAAATGCTCATTGTGTGCTACTACGGTAGGTAGTGCAAATAAATACAATCATTATGGAGATAATCAATGTTCTTTATGTAATATAAATTATTACGAGGTACTTGGGGAATATATTTATTTGTATGGCACAAAAAAAACAAGCAGTGGCATAAATTATTGGACCTATTATTATTATGGTTTTTATGATTCAAATGTTGATCGTATGTATTTTTCATATGAAGAAGATAAAATATTCTGTGGTATTGAGTATAAAGAAATAATGGTAAGTATAACATTAACGAAGGATAGCAAAATATATGATTATCAATATTTTAATTCGTATGACTATACCTTTATAAGTGGAAAAATTACGGCTTCGCAAATAACAAAAAATACTACTTTTCTTTCATATGATAGCATAAGTAATGAAAATGATAAAGATTATTTAACAAAAAAAGCGAGTGCATATGTGAAGTTGATTTTGACGGGAATTAATGAGTTTTCAGAGGATAAGGAATTGTACATAACGGTAAATAATTTAGGATTTATTAACTACTAATAAGTTTATTGGATTAATATTGTTTGGCATGATAGACATACAATAGATGATAGATTGATAGGAAAAATATCGCTAAAGTTTTATTTGCGTTATGATTGGAATAATTAAAGAATATTTGATTTTAGAGCAAGTGGCTAAAAAGTCACTTGCTTTTTTTAAGGGCTTTTTGTGCGAAAAATTAATTAGAATTTTTAAAAGCAAATATATTCATTTTAAACCATTGAAATTTTTGTTGGTTTGTGGTATAGTGTAAGAGATGAAGATTTTCTTCCCCAAAGGGGAAGCTTAAAGGATTACTATGCAAAGCGAAATTTTGTTATGCCCTGAGTGTCAGTCAGAAAACGTGTATTTTAGCAAGAAAAAGGGATTATACGTTTGTGAAGATTGCGAAAATCAATTTAATTATACGGCGCAAAAGGCAAAAGGTAAAACACTGTTTTTTAGCTATGGTCACGACGAAAACACCAAATTAGTTAATAAAATCAAATTAGACCTAGAGGCGCGCGGTTTTACCGTTTGGATAGATTACGAGCGCATAGCCGAAGGGGATAATTGGCGCAAAAGAATTTCTGAAGGGCTTTTAGAAAGCAATCTTGTTATATCATTTTTAAGCTCCCATTCAATGCGGGATAAGGGCGTTTGTCAAGATGAGCTAAGAATTGCTCTATGCGAAAAATGCGGGTATATTCAGCCCGTTTTATTAGAAAGTGTAGATAAATTCACTCCACCACAAAACCTAACGGAAGTGCAGTGGGTAGATATGAGTGATTGGAACTCTTACGAGTTTAATTCTGAACAGTTTAATGCTTGGTATAACGGCAAATTAGAGCAGTTATTATTAGTGCTTAACTCACAAGAGGTAGATAGTCTTTCCGGCGATATAACAACGCTAAAGAGTTTATTAACCCCCAAGCTATTATCAATAAAGGAATCCACCCTTTTAAGCAAGGAGTTTTACTGTAGAGAGTGGATATTTGAAGAGTTAAATAGCGCAACGGATGAAAGGCTTATTGCAATTTTAGGTGGCGCAGGTACTGGTAAAAGTGCTATTTCTGCAAGATTACAATATAATTTGCCATCAGTAATAGGTTGTTGGTATTGCTCTTGGAACGATGCGTTATCTTTAAACGGAATAGAATTTTTAAAGACCTTTATTTTTAAGCTTTCCGTTTGCATTAGCGAATACAGAAGATATATTCTTACACGCATACCGAATATAGCGGAGCTTTTAGAAAGCGGTAATGCCTATGAAATAATAGAAAAACTCATAAACCTACCAATGCAGTACGTTATAGATGGTGGAAGAGAGGTTAAATATTTCACGATAGACGGGCTAGACGAGTCCCTTATAAACGGAAAAAGTGAAATTGCAAGCGTTATTAAAGCGGTTGCGCAAATTATGCCGTCGTGGTTTAAATTTGTGATTACCGCGCGCCCAGAAAAAGAGATTTTATTGCTTGTTGACGGCTTTAAAAATAAAAAAATAGACCTTGATACAAACAAAAATTCGCTTGAAGATATGCTCTTTTATTTACAACAAAAGGGAATAGTAGACGAAGGGGTTGTATCAAGCGTAAAGCAAAACTTTTTGCTTGCGGAGTTAATTGTGAAAACTGGTAGTAAAGGTTTAAAATTATCAAATAGCCTTGCTAACTATTACGATACGGCGTTTGATAGAATTTTTAAAAATCGCACTTATACTAGTAGCGAAAAAACTGCTTTAAGCTTGCTTATTAATAGCGTTTCACCCGTTACGGAAGACGTGCTTTTAAACGCTTTTAATAAAAAATCTAAAGAGTTTATTCAGTTTGTAAAATCTCTTCGTGAGTTTTTGGCTTTCGGAGTAGAGCGTTTTCGCGTTTTTTGGAGTTTAAGAACTGTTACCTTATTCCACGCATCCTTTAAAGAATGGCTTATTTCTTCAAGTGCGGGTATTTATCAAATAGATAGTGAAGAGTCTATAGAAATCACTTTAGATTTTTATAACAAAATTATAGATAAAAACTCAGTTGACGTA
The DNA here is from genome assembly GCA_015055965.1 of Clostridiales bacterium. Classification (GTDB taxonomy): domain Bacteria; phylum Bacillota; class Clostridia; order Christensenellales; family Borkfalkiaceae; genus HGM11416. The sequence continues at coordinate 99,780 of SVHG01000001.1, read as the reverse complement.
ACAAGCGTATTTTTAAAGAACTACGAGCTATTTTTAGTAAAGAATAACCGCTTTGATATTTTAGCAAAAAGAAAGGCGGAAGAGCGATACAATCTTATTAAGCAAAAGCTTGCCTTAAGTGACGATTTTTCTAATAAAGAAAGTAAAATTGCTCGTTTAGATGCGAATAAGATTGCTAAAATAGAAGAGCTTTCTCACAAAATCAGTATGCTTTCAAAGCCTATTAAGTACCATTATGCAAAGCCCGTGGTACATCACGGTGGCGGCGCTATGGATGATTATTGTGAGTATTACGTTTTCCCTTGTTGTAATTATTATCAAGCTAGTGAGAGCACGCCCCATACCGTTACGGAAAGTGGTTGCAGGGCGCATTACGGCGACCTTTCTACCTTGCCGGAAGCAATAACTCTTTCCGCCAGTGAATTGTTTGAATTTTGGAAGCAACGCTTATACGAAGAATGCGCCAACGTAGATAAGGTGTATGAAAGAACTTATCGTTCAATATATAATAGCACGATATCACACGGTAATTTTAACGCTATGGACGAAGCAAGTAAGGCGTTCGTTATAAATATGGTAAAAAACACGGCAAAGCAAAGTGCTTCTATGCAAATTAAAAATAGAGTGGAAGAATTAAAAAGCAAGCTCTTTTATTTAAAGGCGGATGCCGGCGTAAGCGACGAGGAATTTGAAAAAATTAATGAATTCGTTAATAACGCAATAAAATTTGAAGAGGATATAATTTTATAAGGGATTATTATGAAGGTTATTTTAACTTATTTTGCAATATATTTTAACGAAGGGTTTAACTTAGATGATTTTTGCGCGAAACTTGGTTTTGCCAAGGAAGAAATTTTGCCTTTAGTTCACAAGGATAAAATAGTTATCGGCGAAAACAGAGAGCCCTCTCTTAACGTTAACGAGTGCTTAAGAACAACGTTAAAGGACTTATTCGGCAAGGAAGATATTCTTTACCAACTAAAACAGGAATACGGGCTAGATTATTATCTTGCAAAGGTGGTATACTTAACACCGGAGGGTGTTATGCCTATTTTAAGCCTAGAAAGGGATATCGTAGAGTTCTTATACTTAACTGAAGCAATCGACGATTTAGACTATTATATTTATTGATCGCTAAATCATAGATTTAAGTCTTATAAGTTTAATAGTCAAAATATGACTAAAAAAGGAAAACCGTTAAATAAAAATGTTATTTAAAAGGTAGAAAAAGTAATTGATTTTTATTGTTAATTGGTGTAATATATAGGGTAGAAAAGCAAAGCTTTTCTTTAAGGAGTCTTTTAAATGAAGATAATTATCGTTGGATGCGGAAGGGTAGGCTTAACCCTTGCAGAAAAGCTTAATAACGATGGGAATGAAGTAACCGTAGTAGATTTATCGCCCGCAAAGGTAACGGAAATAACCAATAAGGTAGACGTTATGGGGGTAGTAGGTAACGGCGCAAAGCAAAGCACCTTGCGTGAAGCGGGTATAGAAAGCGCACAACTTTTTATTGCCGTAACTAATTCAGACGAGCTTAACCTTCTTTGCTGTATGATAGCTAAGAAGGAAGGTAACTGCCAAACTATAGCAAGGGTTAAAAACCCCGAATATAGCGCAGACGCCCCCTATTTAAAGGAACAGCTTGGTCTTGCAATGGTTATAAACCCACAATATGCCGCAGCTGAAGAAATTTCAAGAGTATTGCGCTTCCCCTCTGCGTTAAAGGTAGAGCCCTTTGCAAGGGGTAGGGTAAATCTAATTAAGTTTAAAGTTCCAAAGCATTGCAAGCTGGTTGGCTCATCCGTGCGTGAAATAATAGCAAAGCTAAAGGTAGACGTTTTAGTTTGCTCTGTAGAAAGGGGTGAAAAGGCGTTTATTGCAAAAGGCGATTTCGTGTTTGAAGAAAAGGATATAGTTTCCATAATAGGCACGCCCAAGCAGGCTAACGAATTCTTTGGTAAGATAGATTATAAGGGGGACGTAATCCATAACGCCATAATTGTTGGCGCAGGCGCAATAACCCACTATTTATGCGGTATTTTAGACCGTTCAGGTATAAAGCTTACCGTTATAGAAAGGGATTTAGCCCTTTGCGAAAGCTTTTCTAACGATTGGAAAAAGGTTAACGTTATTCACGGCGACGGCTTAAACAAAGAGCTATTGCTTGAAGAGGGGGTAGAAAACGTAGATGCATTCGTTTCACTTCTTCCCCACGACGAGGATAATATTTTACTTTCACTTTTCTGTAAGGATATTTCCGCTTGCAAGCTAGTAACAAAAATTGGCAGAACGGACTACGATCAGGTTCTTTCCAAGCTAGATTTAGAAGCGGTAATTTGCCCCAAGAACATAACCTCAGATATGATTTTAAGGTTCGTTAGGGCAACGCAGAACTCTGAAGGCAGTAATATAGAAAGACTTTACAATATCATTCAAGATAAGGTAGAAGCGGCAGAGTTTATAATCAAGGAAAATTCGCCAATATGCAACGTTCCTTTAAGTGATTTGAAGTTTAAAGAAAACGTGTTAGTTGCTTCCATCACCCGCGGAAAAGAGGTTATGATTCCCCGTGGCAGTAGCATGATTAAGCAGGGCGATACCGTTATAGTAATAACTGCAAACCTTGCGCTTCACGATATTACGGACGTTTTACAAAAGGATTAAGCTTATGAATTTTCAAATTATAAGAAGAACGGTTGGCTGGCTTCTGTTATTTGAAGCGATATTCTTTGTAATTCCCCTAATAACGGCGGTAGTATATTGGGAAAAGGAATTTTTCGTATTCTTAACCTGCATAGCCCTATGTGCGGTTTTAGGCTTGCTTTGTGTTTGGAAAAAGCCCAAAAAGGATACTATTTATGCAAAAGAAGGCTTCGTAATAGTTGCTTTAAGCTGGATCGTAATGAGTATTTTTGGTTGCTTGCCCTTTTTTATATCGGGCGCAATCCCAAGCTTTATAGATGCGCTTTTTGAAACGGTATCCGGTTTTACCACAACCGGCTCAACCGTTCTTTATGGCGATCAAATAGAAGGCATGGCAAAATGCCTATTATTATGGCGTAGCTTTACCCATTGGATTGGCGGTATGGGTGTTTTAGTATTTATTATGGCGTTCTTGCCCTTAAGTGGCGCGCGTAATATGTATTTAATGAAGGCGGAAAGCCCGGGCCCAACGGTTGGAAAGCTAGTGCCTAAGGTAAAAAATACCGCTAAAATACTTTACAGTATATACCTAATTATAACCGTAACGCTATTCGTGTTTTTACTGTTAGACGGTAGTATGGGGGTATTTGAGGCGTTAAATCTTTCATTCTCTATTGCGGGAACGGGCGGTTTTTATATTAAGGGAGATAGCTTAGCAAGTAACACCCCTTACGTTCAAATTATAGCAACGGTGTTTATGCTAGTATTTTCAATTAACTTTAACTCTTATTACCTAATCGGTCGCGGTAAGCTAAGGGAAATTTTTAACGCAGAGGTTCGTTTGTTTATTTATATAGTAACCGGCGCAATAGTTTTAATCGTTCTTAACCTCTTAGCAACGGGAACTCAAGGATACACCCTTGGCGAAGGTATAAGGTATACAGCCTTTTCGGTGGCTTCGGTTATTTCTACAACCGGCCTCGTTGCGGCAGACTTTGATTTGTGGCCGATATTTTCTAAGTGTATCTTAGTTGGCATGATGTTAGTTGGCGCGTGCGCAGGCAGTACGGGTGGCGGTATTAAGGTTTCAAGAGTGCTGGTTTTATCTAAAGGCGCAGGGCATGAAGTAAAAAGAATGATTCATCCCCACCAGGTTAAAAAGATTTCTTTAGATAAGCGAATAGTAGAAGAAGATACCGTTCGTTCTATAAACGCATTCATAATGGCGTATATTATTATTTACATTGTTTCTATGCTACTGGTTTCCTTTGAATGCCCTTCGTTTGAAGTAGCCTTTACATCTGTTGCGGCAACCATTAATAACGTTGGTCCCGGTCTTGGCGCAGTTGGCCCAACAGGTAACTTTGCATTCTTTTCTTCTTGGGCAAAGCTGGTTTATATTTTTGATATGCTTGCCGGCAGATTAGAAATATTCCCAATGCTTGTTTTATTCTTCCCCGGTACGTGGCGTAAAAAGTAAAAATCCCCCTATAAGGCGATTAAAGGCACTTTAAAGTGCAATATAAGGAGAAATTATTATGAAAATTTATTCCGTTTTTGATGAAGAATTTAAAGACTACGGTAGACCTGCTAAAGCAGATTACAGTAAGCTATTAGAGCTTTTAAAACAAACCGAATGTCCGGAGGGCGTTGTTTACCGCCCCTCTATTAAAGAGTTTGAAGAGTTAGAGGTTAAAAGATTTTTAGAAATTAATATGTACGGCGGAATGCCAATTCAGGTTGGCTACTGCAACGGTCATAACTGCACGCTTAACGCGCTTGAATATCACAAGAGCAGTGAAATTAACGTTGGCCCTACCGATTGTATTTTAGTGCTTGGAAAAATGCAAGATATCGTTGAAGGCACTTACGATACTTCAAAGGCAAAGGCATTTTTACTTCCCGCAGGCTTTGCAGTTGAAATTTACGCAACAACCCTTCATTACGCGCCTTGGGGCGTTGATGGAAAGGGCTTCCAAATTGCAATAATTTTACCTAAGGGTACTAATTACGAAAAGCCTGAAGGGGCAGAATGTCCCCTGCTTTGGGGTAGCAACAAATGGCTAATTGCTCATCCGGATTCTAACGAAGCAAAAAACGGCGCATTCCCCGGACTAAAGGGCGAAAACCTAACTTTAAATAAATAACTTTTTAAAAATTCCTATTCAGCACGAATAGGATTTTTTTATAAATGCTTATTTTGTGTTTTTTATTTTAAACAGAAAATAAAAATTAGTATTGACATAGCATATTTGTAGTGTTATAATGTAAATGCAACAGGATTAAAGTTTATTTATTTTAATAAATAAGTGTAAATTTAATATCATATAAAGGAGGAAAAAAATATGGTAAAATCACTAAATAAGTTATTCGTTTTATTTATGGTGATTACTTTCATTTTTTCTGCTTTTGGTTGTGAAGCATTGAATAAATTAGAAAAAGAAAAAATAAGTAAAGTGGAAATATATCCTACAGCAAATGAAGAAATATTTAAATTTGAAAGGATTAGTGATTTGCAAGCGTATGCTACTGCGAATCCATTATTTAACAACGTTTATTATTTTGTTTTAAATACTGAAAATTTTTATAGAGAGTATAATCCAACGTATGGTCCACCCAGTTATGCTTTTTCGTACAACTTAGATGAAAATGGACTGCAATTGAACGCTCGAATATCGGTTTACGGCGATTCTGTTTATGATCCCAATGCTCCAAAACAATTTAGAAAATGTGGTGCAGATGGTGCTTCTCAATATACTAGCCGTCACTACTATTATGCCTACCCGATTAATGATATTAATAAGCCGTTAACTTTTAAACACGTTATAATAGAGGATTCAACCGATGTTTTCAATAGAGCAATACGAATTTATCAAGGCAACTTGTTAGTTGGTGATTATATTTATTCACCTGATAAAGCTGATGATGAATATTACGAAAACTTTTTAAAAGAAAATTTAATAATTATAGGAGGAAATAGTAGTGAAACTTAAACGAGTGAAATGTTTTTTGTTATGCTTCTTACTTGCTTTTACGTTTATTCCTAAAAACGCAGTAAAATTTACTGTTAGTGCAGATACTACCGTTTAAACAGGCTATGAATATTTTTCACAAAGTGATTTTAGGCATTTAACTAACAGTTTATAATCTTTATGATATTTATGACTATTCTAGTCTAGAAAAGGAATATGTAAAAGATAGCATTCAAAGTTTGTTCCCAAATGCAATATATATCAGAAGCTACTAAACAATATAATTGTCATTCCTATGCATGGTATAGCCAAGATGTGGATGTAAATGAATATTGGAGTAATGCCCCTTCAGAATATCATCGTTCAAGGCGCGGATAGAGTTTTTCTATCTTTATTGCACATCTTGAAATTTCCTTTAAATATTATTTTCAGCAAAGTATTGACAAGAGTTTTTACTTATGCTATTATTATAAGGGTAGAAAGAACTGTATTGTTTTTTTATCAGCATAAAATAATGAAGTCTTTTAATAAAAAATGGAGGTTTATTATGGCAAAATTATTCAAGAAAATATTTATGTTGTTTATGGTGTTTACTTTCATTTTGACTGTTATGGGGTGTAGTGATTCAATCATTACGCTTGAAAATCAAATAAAAAAGGATGGAGGTGAAGGATACAATTGTGTTTTCTATCATTCTTCCCCTTTTAGTAGTGTGGTAGAAAAAATTGAAGGAGAAGAGAATTTAAACAAACTAAAGGAATTAATATCAAATGTTGAGCTTGAAAAGCATAGCTCAAAAGAAAATCAACATTACTCGCAAGAAGATTTATTATACTTTAGCACTATAATTTTTGCACTGGAAAATGACGACATGCTTAGTGGTGCAAGTTATTACATTGATAAAGAAGGTTATATATATGATTTTTCAAAATATAATATACTTGGAATTGAAGTTTCTTCAAGATATTGGTATAAATCAACAACACCGATAGATATGAATATTTTAAAACAATTATTTTAACTTTAAATTAGGAGGTATATGAATAATAATGAAAATTTATAAAAATACCATCATATGCCTTGCAATATTAATGTTATCATTTAGCTTTTGCTTAAATGCTCCTTTAAGGGTAAAAGCAGATGAGCTTATTGATCCTAGTGATTTTACATATGAATATAAATCATGGCAAGGAGGCGGATACTATACCGTTTTTACTCCTAATCAAACTCCGGTAACGGTCTTCAATTATTACGATATTTATGAATATTTAGATTTTGAAAAAAATGCCATTAGGGAAGAAATAACTGAATTGTTTCCAAATGCAGAATATATATCTGAGGCGACAATTAATTACAATTGTCATTCATACGCATGGTATAGCCAAAATACGAGCACAAATGAGTATTGGATGAATGACCCCTCAGGATATTATAGTGATAAAAGTTATATTGAAGTGGATACGCCTATAGTAGGTGATATTATTTGTTATTTTACGGATAATGGAACAATTGATATAAGCGATGATATAAATATTCACTCGGGAATAGTGGTTCAAGTTTTTAATGGTAGCAGTAATAACATATGTGGGAATGCTAATTTAGTTCAAGTTGAGTCAAAATGGGGAAGTTATCCTTTATATAGGCATCGAGGGGATCAATGTCCTTATGTGTATAACACATCTATTATTTTAGACGATTATGCTGAATATGTGAAGTTTTATAGACGGCATATTAATCATAGTTACACAAATACATATGAAAATTTAGATAATTCTCAGCATAGGGCATATTGTGCTTGTGGGGAATATGTAACAACAAATCACAATTATAGTTATTCGTATTTAGATAAACATAATCACAAAACAAGTTGTTTAAATTGTGAATATCAAACAAATGAATCACATGTAATTAATTCAAGCGGTTTTTGTACTGTGTGTCTTCAACATATTAACCATAATTGGTCATATAGTTATTTAAATAATAATTTACATTCAAGATCATGTACTATATGCGTATATGCAGAAACATCACCACACGTATTTGATGCAGACAATTTAACCTATTGTATAGCCTGTGAGCATATAGTATTAGGCGGAGGAATAGGTGGTATAGGTGGAGTGTTCAGTATTGAATTAGCACCGCTAGTAAGCGTTAACGGAAGCTACGTACTCTCAAACGGATGCGTTGTATTAGTAGAGGAAGATAAAGAAGCTTACTTTAATGATACACTTCAATTTTATCCGCGTGGGGAAGTGCCTCAGATAAGTTAAAAGATAAACAAAACAAAATCCGAGGTTTTTAGCCTCGGATTTTTTGTGTCGTTAATGAGTTGAAATTACAGTTAATCGCGTTATAGGGCGATTTTTTGTTGATTTTATAATTCAGAGTTATCGTCTTGGTTTAAGGGTAGGCCTTCAACGCTATCAAAGGCAAGCGCCTTTTCTTCGGGATCAATAACCTCGTTTAAAGCTAAATCCTCTTCGATTATCGCAGGGGATTTTTTATTTTTGTAAGCGGTTATTCCCTTTCTAATAAAGAATATTAGGTAATGAAGAATAAGACCGGTTATGATTGCAACTACTAAGTCAAAAACAACGGTAAGAACGAAGGTTAAAACTAAAACCAAGGTGTCTGCCCAATGCTTTTCCTTAATAATATGTAAAAATTCACGCCATTCGCTCATATTGTAAGCAACTATAAATAGTATAGAAGCAATAACGGGCATAGGAATAAGCGCAGCGTAGGGCATTAAAAGCACTAACACTAAAAGCAACACTATTGCGTGTACCATTCCGGAAATGGGGCTTCTACCGCCGTTTCTAACGTTTGCCGCCGTTCTTGCAATCGCGCCGGTTGCGGGTATTCCGCCAAATAGCCCTGAACAAATATTACCAACGCCAAGCGCAATAAGCTCCGTATTGGGGTTGTGCTTATCATCTATCATTTTATCTGATACAACGCAAGAAAGAAGTGATTCAACACCTGCTAAAAGCGCAATAGTAAATGCGCTTGGAATAAGAGCAACCACCTTTTCGCCGGTTAAGCTTGGAAAAGAAAACTTGGGTAAATCAGAGCTGATGGTGTATAAATCGCCAATGGTAAAAACCTCTAAGCCGGTGAAAAGAACTAAAAGAGTTCCAAATAAAACGGCTATTAAAGAACCGGGGATTTTTTTAGAAAGCTTGGGCCAAGCAATAAGTATTGCTAGTGAAAGCGCGCCAACCAAAAGAGCAAGCCAGTTAACCGTTGAAATATTATTTATTATAGCAGTTAATTTTTCACTCGTTTCAACCGCGTGCGTGCCTTGGGGAAAGGTTATTCCTAAGAAGTCCTTTATTTGCCCAATTACTATCGTAACTGCAATACCTGCGGTAAATCCAACGGTAATGCTCTTGGGAATAAACTTAATTAAAGTACCAACTCTTAAAATGCCTAAGAGAATAAGCATAGCGCCTGCAAGAAGGGTTGCAATAACTAATCCGTCCAGCCCAAAGTCAAAAACTATACCCGCAACTATGGTTGCAAAAGCGGCGGTTGGTCCGCTAATATTTACCCTGCTTCCGCCAAGTAAAGAAATAACGAAACCTGCGATAATCGCCGTATAGAGCCCTTTTTCGGGTGAAACGCCGGAAGCAATCGCAAGCGCAATAGATAGCGGTAAGGCTATTATTGCAACTATAACGCCGGCAATTAAATCTGATAAAAGCTGTTTTTTGGAATACTCTTTAAAAAGAGTAAGAATCTTTGGTTCAAATACCTTCATAATTTTTTTCCTTCGTTTTTTTGCTAGGCTATTATACACCAAAAGGATTATAATTTCAAGTAAAAAAGCGCTAAATAAAAAATACTTTAGCAATATTTAAAGACTTGAAAAAAAGAAATCTTAGGTGTATAATAAAGATGTAAAAGGGTTATTTTGCGATTGCTTATAACCACTAATAAAAAATATTTTTTAATTTACCAATAAAAAGCCAAATGCTTTCGTTTAATTAATGCAGGGGGAAATATGGCTAACAGGAAACTAGACGGTTTGCTAGAGCTTATTGCAAAGGGCGATAATAACGCCTTTTCAGAGTTTTACGAGCAAACCATAAAAGGCGTATACGTATTTGCATATTCTTATCTTAAAGAAAAAACTTTAGCAGAAGATATCGCGCACGACGCCTACGTACAAATTAAATTAAAGGCGCACACCTATAAGGTAGGCACGAACGCTCAAGCGTGGTTTTTACAAATAGTTAAAAATCTATGCTTAGACGAGTTGCGTAAAAAAAGCAGAACGGAAAAGAATATTGCAAGCGAATCAGAATTTCAAAACGCCAGCTATTCACCCTTCGAGCAAGGCTCTGCTATGGAATTTTTACTTAGCAAGCTTACCGAAGAAGAGCGAAACATAGTAATTATGCACATATACTGGGGTTATAAACACAAGGAAATAGCCCACCAACTAAACCTTCCCTTGGGAACGGTGCTATGGCGCTATAACATTGCGCTAAAAAAACTCAAATCTTATAAGGAGGAAATATGAGAAAGAAGGAATTTTTCACTAAGCTAGATAGCGAGCTTCAAAGCGCTGCGCCCCCTCTTAGTGATGATCTTAAAAGCATGCCCATAACGGTTAGTAGCGAAAGCCCTATCGTTGAAGAAGAGCGTGGCGGTAAGAAAAGCTTTAGCTTTAGCGATTTCTTTTCCGTTAAAAAGCTTGCCTATTTTGCAACCGCGTTCGTTATCCTCTTTGTTTCTATATTCGGCGTAGTTTCCCTTTCTAATAATATAAAAGGGGGAAGCGTAAGCGATAAGGTTATAGTTAAATTAGATATTAACCCATCCTTAGAATTTCTTTTAAACGAGGAAATGAAGGTAGAAAAGATAATAAGCTTAAATGCAGACGGGGACGTTTTATTAACCGCCGAAAATTTACAAAATGAGGTTATCGGCAAGCCCTTAAAGGAAGCGGTAAATCTTATAGCCTCAAAGGCAACTGACCTTGGCTTTATTGACTATAATAAAAACGGGCAAGACGGAAAGTATAACAAAATTAGCTTAACTGCCGTCGGCAACAAAGAAAAGCTTCCCGAAAATCTGCTTTCAGAAGCTGAGAATTATATTGTGGAATGCTTTAAGCAAAAGGGTATTTATCTATTCGTTCAATCGGGCGAAGAAGCAAACGCTAATTTTAACGAATTGCTTACAACCGTTAATAATTCAGCTTCGTTGTATATGAACGGCTTACAGGAAAGCGCTTCTTCACTTGAAGAATACTATAAGGAATTAGTATTTGATTACTGTACGGACAGTTTGATTTTCTCACTTAATAAATACCATTTAATTAGCGAAATATACGACTTAAACGAAGCAATTAAAGAAGCTCAAAGCTTTTTACCTGCCAACTACTGGGCGTACAACGGCAGTAATGAAGAAATTCTTGAAATCATTAGCAAAATGCAAGAAAAACTCAATACGTTATGCCAAATTTACGGCATAGACATGACGGAAAGGGATGATGCTAATGCGATAAATAACGAGTTAAGACTGGTTACCTCATATCAAATGTATTCAACCGTAAATATTGAAGGGCTGGAAAATTTAGCGTTAACCGGCGTTACGGAGGCGCTGTTTAGCGAAGGAAATTTACTTCTCATTGATTTTCTTGCAATTTCTGCAGAAAGTATTTTAAGTGACGTTATTCAATTATATAATGATATAGTAAGCGGAAGCGCTGAAATTACTAAAAGTCGCTTAACGGAAATGCTTACTCGCCTTGACGATATAAAAGAAAAAAGGGTAGAAGTTCCCGCCTTATCGGTAATTTCAGATAGCGAATACGAAGCATTTTTACAGCTAATAGGCGCTAATAATTAACTGAATAAATGAAAAGATTTTGCAGGAAAAAAATTCTTGCAAAATTTTTTTATTTTTACCAATAAAATGAAAATTAAAATCGTTTAATAAGTGTAAAAAGGTTACAAACCAAAAATAAAGGAGAAAAAATATGAAAAAATTTTTATTTAAAACACTTGCTTTGTCATCAGCACTCGCGCTAGCTCTTCCTGTGTTTGCCGGCTGCACGAAGGAAAAAGAAGTAAACGCAGTATCACACGTTGCAATCGATATAAACCCCTCGCTCTCACTTTCACTAGATGAAGATAATAAGGTATTAACGGTACACGCTTCTAACGAAGACGCGCAAATAATGCTTTACGGTGAAGAGTTGGTTGGTTTAGAGTTAGACGTTGCTCTTGAAAAAATTGCTCAGCTTTCAGTTGATTTAGATTACGTAAACGAAGATAACTACGGTGTAAACGTAAGCGTAAGCGGTAAAATTGGTGAAAACGAAGTTCTTTCTGAATTAGAAGCTGCTTTTGATAAGGAATCAGGCAGTTTATCAATTAACGTTTCTGCAGACGGAACGTTTACCGACTTAAGAATGCTTGATTGGATTAAAGAAAAATACCAAGAAAACGCAGCAGTTCAGGCTCTTACCTTAGAGGAATATAAGTTAATAGCTGAAGCTCAGCTAATAGACGCTACGTTAAGTATAGAAGAAGCTGTTAATAAGAGCGTTGACGAGTTAATTAAAATCGTAAACGACGGCGCGTCAAAGATTAAACCTTACGCAACCTCAGCTTATAACGGAGCAGTTGCGATCGCTCAAAGAACCTATCAAGAGCTTAAAGGTCAGCTTTTAGACACCACTTGGGTTATTCCTTATACCCTAGATTACGCAAATATTTTAAACAGAAAATATAAAGTAAACAACGGCTTATTATACAATATGTACTCTGCTTCTGCAAGAGCGTTAGATTTATCTATCTCTGCAGTAGAAGCTGTTGCTAAGGTGCTTGAAGAAACTCAAGTTCCCGCCGGAACGATAGATGCAATTGCAACCGCTCTTTCTTTAACGGAAGAACAAAAAGCGGCGTTCGTAAGCGAAATCACGGTAGACGGCAAAATCACTCTTGCTTCATTAGAAGCTTTCCTAAACAAATGGTTTAAGAACCTAACTGAAGATGAAAGGGCAGCTTTAAAGGCTACCGTTGATACTTTAATAGAAGATGTTAAGGCGTTCGCCATTACCGTAGACGAAGCAATTGCAGACGAATATAAGGCTGCGGCTGTTAAGATGGCAGAAGATCTAAACGCGCTTGTTCCCGAAGAACTAAAAACTCTTGCTTCAGCTTACCTTGTAAACTTTGATAATATGGTTAAACAAATTGCTACCGCAGTAGAAGGTAAAGAACCCTTAGTTGCGTTAAAGGCAGTACAGGAAGTGTTTAAAAATGAAGCAGTAAGATTAGAAGGCGTTATGAGAAAAGAGCTTACCGAATCTGACCTTAAGATGGTAGAAGACGCTATGGCAAAGGTAAGTGGAACTTTAGAAACCTACGAAGCTAATTTCAATGAAGCAATGGCAAAGGCGGAAGCTGATGCAAAGGCTTGGTTAGAATCTCAAAAGAACGCAAGAAAATAATTATCGGCTAAAGTTTAGCACCGTATAAGATTTTTGATCTCTCCCCCTCCTTTTAAGCTTAAGCGGTGCTATAAAAGGGCTTTGAAAAACACCTCGCAGCTCTTCGTTTATTCAAGCTTATAATCTTAATACTTCTTTACCTAAGTAATAAACGAAAAGAAGCAACAAGGCCTAAAAATAAAAAATACGCGCATCGTGTGATGTGCGTATTTTTTTATGTAAAATATCGTTTAATCGACTTATAGCGGGGTTTTTATCTATTAATTATCTGTTAAAAGGGCTAGTGTTTCCAACCGTTAATGCTAAAACTGCCTTTAAAACGGGTAGGGCGTTAGCGGCTTGCTCGTAAATTACGGCGTTGGGTGAGTTAAGCGCTTCTTCAGAAATATCAACGTTTCTGGTAACGGGCATAGAGTGAAGAAGAAGTGCTTCCTTATTAGCGTATTTAAAGTACTGATCGGTGAATAAAAACTCCTTGTTAAAGTTGTGGTTCATAATAAAAATAACGTCTGCTCCGCGAATGCCGTCCTCAATATTTTCAAACACTTCAACGTAGCCAAACTGACTGCAGTAGTTAAGTATTTCTGCAGGAGGCTCGCTACCGTCAGGGCAAATAACGTTAAGGTCAATTCCGCATTTTGCAGCGCTTGCAATCAATGAATAATCGCCGTTATCAACACCGCCGATAATAGCCATCTTTAAGCCCTGAAGCTTGCCCTTATGTTCCCAAATAGTAAGTAATGCTGCAAGAGATTGACAGGGGCTAGTTCTACCGTTTGCGTTAATAACGGGCATAGTAGAGTAGTTTTCTAAAACCTCTGCGTCGTGTAAAAATTCGGTATCAACAACAACCGCAGAAACGCCCAAGCGCTTAACGATTTCAGTCGTGTCAGGGTCTTTAAGCTCCTCTGCAATACTTGCTCCGGGTAAAGAAACTGTTATGGGATTACCGCCAAGCTCACTAACTGCAATTTGGAAGGTTATTCTGGAACGCACGTACGAGGGCTTGGTTAGTAGTGCAATATGCTGACCGCTAAGGCAAATAAATTTTTCGCCAACGGACTGTTTTTTCTTAATATCCCTTGCAAGGTGTAAAATTTCGTAAATATCTTCGGTAGTAGTGCTTTGAAGGGTAACTAAAGCCTTGTCGTTTAAAGTTTGCTTAGGGGTATAGCCGTTTATATTCATAATTCTCCTTAAACCAAGCAAAACGCTTTCATTATTATAATATAAGCACTTAAAAGGGGCTTTAAAAGCGTTAAGGGTAGGTTAAAATTTCTTTTATCTAATATATTATAACAAAAAAATTCGCGCCTTTCAATCATTTTTGCAAAAATATTTTAATTTGTGGTTAAATTTAAAAAAATGCATTTTTTTAGGTTGAAATGAGTATGGGCGTATTGCTACAACTCAATTTTGCCTAAAAAAGCCATAAAATACAATTTGCAACAAATAAAATTAATTTTAATCAAAAAATAAAGTATAAAATTTGTATTTTTTAAAAGTATGGTAAAATAAGCGAATAACAATTTGCAATTTTTTTAGTGCAATATATACAAAAGAAAGGCTAACTATTAGGCAATTTGCCTATTGCAAAATTTTATATAATATGTTACAATATAACTAACGTAAAAAACATACGCTAATTTGGAGGAAAATTGTATGGCAAGTTTATTACTTAAAGATATCTATAAGGTATATCAAAGTGGCGTTACCGCTGTTACTGACTTTACCCTTGATATCGAAGACAAGGAGTTTATCGTATTCGTAGGTCCTTCCGGCTGTGGTAAGTCAACCACTCTTCGTATGATCGCCGGTCTAGAAGAAATTACGGACGGTGAACTTTACATTGACGGCAAGCTTATGAACGACGTTCAACCCAAGGATAGAGATATCGCGATGGTTTTCCAAAACTACGCATTATATCCTCACATGACCGTTTACGATAACATGGCGTTCGGTTTAAAGCTTCGCAAAATGCCCAAGGCAGAAATTGACGCAAGAGTTAAAGAAGCAGCAAGAATTTTAGGTCTAGAAATATACTTACAAAGAAAGCCCAAGGCTTTATCAGGTGGTCAAAAGCAAAGGGTTGCTCTTGGTAGAGCAATCGTTCGTGAACCCAAGGTATTCTTACTAGACGAACCTCTATCAAACCTAGACGCTAAGCTTCGTGCTCAAATGAGAACCGAAATCACCAAGCTTCACCACCGTTTAGCAACCACCTTCATTTACGTTACTCACGACCAAGTTGAAGCTATGACCATGGGTACTCGTATCGTTGTTATGAAGGACGGTTTCATTCAACAGGTAGACGCTCCTCAAAAGTTATACGATTTCCCTGCTAACAAGTTCGTTGCAGGCTTCATTGGAACTCCTCAAATGAACTTCTTTGATGCAGTTCTTACCGGAACTCCTGATAGAGTATGCGTTGAATTTGACGGTAACTCCGTTGTTCTTCCCAAAGAAAAGGCAGCAAGCATCATTGATTTAGAAGCTTACTTAAATACCGGCAAGCCCGTAATCTTCGGCGTTCGTCCTGAAGACATGCACGACGAAGAAGCTTTCATCACCGCTTCACCTGAAACCGTTGTTAAGGTTGTTGTAGACGTAGTTGAAAAACTAGGTGCAGAAACTCAACTTTACTGCGTATTCGATAACGGCACAGCAGAAGAAAGCGAACAAATCAAGAGCCTTGTAGATAGCGAAAAGCAAATGATCGCTCGCGTTGATTCAAGAACCAAAACTGAAAGAGGTCAAAGAATCAATCTTGCTATCGACGGTATGCACTGCCACCTATTCGATAAGGAAACCGAGCTTACTATTTTAGAAGGCGAAGGCACTAAGGCTTACGTTCCCGTTAAGGAAATGGAAAGACTTGCAGCTATTGAAGCAGCTGGTGGCGTTGCAGAAGAACCCAAGAAAAAATCTTTATTCGGTAAAAAAGATAAAGAATAATAAATAATAACTATTAACCGCTTTGCTTTTTGCAGGGCGGTTTTTTATTGTAAAAATTTTTTAAATAGGTATTTTTCGGGAAAATTATTTTGTATAAAAAAGGCTTTTAAAGGGTAAAATATTTTACTACGGCTTTTTTGTTTAAAAAGTAGGATAATCGCGCTATAGGCCCACTTTTTTATTGTTTTTTTAGCTAAACAGCTTTACTTTTTATAAGTATAACTATGCTTAATTTTTACTGAGCGAGTAAAAAAAACAAAAGATAGCCTTTATTTAATTGAAATTTTTTATTATTTAATATATAATAAGGAATATAATTTTTCCGCTGAGTTTTTAGTAGCGGTGTTTAGGTAAAATAATTAAAATAGGAAAGTATTATGACGGCAAAACAAAAAAAGATTTTAAAAACTGTTGGTAAAAGCGTTTTAGCTGTAGTGCTTGGCGTGTTCGTTGTAGTTTGCGGTTACGCAATTTACTTCGTATCTGCATTTAACAGAATAGGGGATCAGTCCTTAAGCGTTACAAAATCAACCTTTGAACATTCTAAGGATTTACTTCAAACAACAAAAACGTACAGTCTTTTAAGCTGGAATATCGGTTTTTGCGCTTATAGTGACGACTACTCATTCTTTATGGATGGTGGAACGGAATCACGCGCGTTTTCAGAAGAAGCTGTTAACGAAAATTTAAACGGTATTCAAAAGACGTACAGGGATCTTTCTGATAAATACGCTTCAGCAAAGGGCTTTGATTTTATTTGCTACCAAGAAGTGGACTTTGATTCTACAAGAAGCTATCACGTGGATTTAAAAGAAAAACTTAAGAAATGGCATTTAGGCTACGCATCAAGCTACGCGCAAAACTACGATTCCCCCTATATTATGTTCCCCCTAAGCAGTCCCCACGGCGCAAACAATAGCGGATTACTTACCTTTTCACAGTACAATATAACAAAGGCGAATAGGGTAGAGCTTCCTATAGAAAGTGGTTTTAGCAAATATTTTGATTTAGACCGTTGCTTATCAATCAACAGATTCCCCGTTAATAACGGCAAGGAATTTATTTTAGTGAATCTTCATCTTTCAGCGTACTCTTCAGACGGCTCTATAACCGCAACTCAACTTCAGTTCTTAATTGATTTTTGCAAAGCGGAATTTAAAAAGGGCAACTACGTGGTTTGCGCGGGCGATTTTAATATGGATTTAGTTGAGGGTGGCTCTGCAACCTTATTTGGTAGCGAAAGTAAGGAAGAAAACTGGGCAAAGCAAATTGATCCCGCTTTATTTAAGGGTACGGGTATATCTAAACACGCACCCGTTCCGGCAGATAAAACCAAGGCTGTGCCCACTTGCAGAAATGCAAACCGCCCTTATAGCGAAGGTAACAACGTTTACGTTATAGACGGATTTTTAGCAACGCAAAATATTTTAGTGACAACTTGTGTAACATACGACGCGCAATTTAAAAATTCGGATCATAACCCCGTTGTTTTAACCTTTCAATTTACAATGTAATAATAAATAACGCAAGCAATCCCGCCACGGTTAATAGCCGGGGCGGGGTTTTTTGATATAAATAAAAACCACGCGATAGTCGCGTGGTTCAGTAGAGGTTTACCGGTGAGTGGAAAAGAGCCTTCCCCAGTGGGGGAAGGGGGACCGCGTTAGTGGTGGATGAGGTGTTTTGGTAAAAAATATAAATAAAAATTAAAGCACTAATTATACAACTCCTCATCCGTCACTCGAAAACTCGTGACACCTTCTCCCGCAGGAGAAGGCAAAAGTGAAACCCGTTAACGGGTAGCCGGTAAAATCCCCTTTTAGGGGTAGTGCAAAGCACTAGTTCACTAGTGGTTCTGAATTGTAGCGGTATTTTGTAGCGATAACAATTATAACTTATAGCATAAATTTAGTGCTCTTGCGTAAAATAAGAAAGTTAGGGTTGCTTCGCGCGCACGCGTATATATAATAAGGTTTTTCCTTCCTTTAAAAATAAATTTCTTCTTTAAGGCAAAAAAACGGTCGATTTTGTATAAAATAATAAAAAATCCGCCATTAGCATACAATCGGTTACATAGTCCGCGATAGAGAAACAAAAAAAGTCTAAAATATTCAATTTATGCATACATAAATTCATTTTCAGATTGAAATATTCATTAAAATAAATAAAAAAATGAATAAAATTGTAAAAAAAATGAAAAATCAAGAAAAAATATTTGACTTATTTAAGTCGTTTTGATATTATAGTTACATAATATTGTTTGAGTGTTTATTCATGCCTTATGTATATTTATTCATAATTTTTCAAAATCGCTGATAAAATCAAGTATTTTGGTGTGAATACTCAAAAAACGATATAAAATCGGGGTTGTCGTCCCTTTAAAAAACGGCGTGTAAATTTGAAACAATTTTTTTGGAGGTAAAAATATGAAAAAATTTAGACTAATTGCTTTAGCAATAGTTTGCATTCTTTCAATGGCATGCTTCTTTGCTTGTGATAAGGATAATTCTTCTATCGAAGAAAGCGCTCCTCAATCAAGCATCGATGAAACTCCTGCTCACGTTTGTGAATTCGGCGACTGGCAGGTTGTAACCGCAGCTACTTGTGCAGCAGAAGGTACTAAGCAACGCGTTTGTATCGCAGAAGGTTGCGATAAGGGTGTTGACGGCGCTCCTAAGGTAGAAACCGATGCTATTGAAAAACTTCCCCATACTTGGGATAACGAAAAACATCAACAAGTTACAGCTAGCACTTGTGCCGTTAAGGGCGAAGCTATGAGAACTTGTACTGTTTGTGGTTATGAAGACAAAATCGCTTTAGATCTTCTTCCTCACACTTGGAATCACGAAGAACTAATCCACGATGAAGCTTATGGTACTACCACTTGTACTTTCGCAGGTAAGAAGACCAGAACTTGTACCGTTTGTGAAAAAGAAGAAGCTGAATTCGAAGCACTTCTTCCTCACAACCTAGTAGACGGCGTATGTTCACTTTGTGGTCTAGACGCTACTAAGTCTTACACCTACAAGACCTATACTGCTGTTTCTCCCTCTAACTGGAACGAATTAACTTACCGAGATAACAATGATACTCAAATCATGAGTTACTTAGGAAGCCCCTTCTTTGAAGCTGATTTCGACTTCGGCGGTAAGGAAGCTAAAGAAGAAAATATCGTTCCCGGTGGCTTTACTGTTAAATATTCATTCGCTAAGGCTCTTGAAGATATCACTTCTCAATACGTTGGTAAATACGGCATTGAGGAAGGCGACACTTCATTAGTTTGGAAGATCACTATCCGTGAAGACGGTAAGTGGCAAAATGGCGATCCTATCGTAGCTGAAGACTTCGTTTACACTATGAAGGAACAACTTAACCCCTTATTCCGTAACTACAGAGCAGACAGCTACTATGCTGGTACAGTTAACCTATTTGGCGCACGTGAATACGTATACCAAGGTCATACCGTTGTTCAGTCTGCAAGATATAAACATGAACATTGGGATGAAGCTGCTATGGCTGACTCTTCAATCTACTTTGACTTAGACAGCGCTGGTTCAGGCATTATTCAATGGTTAATCGGTAACGGTTACGGTTCATACGTAGATAATAACGGTGGTATTTGGCTTCTTGAAGCATTAGGATATCTTCCCTCTTCTTACACTAGACCTTTACAAGGTAAGACTTACGCAGAAATTATGGCAGACGAAAATCTTACTGCTTTATTCAACGCTGTAGTTGGTTGGTGGAAGACTTTACCTGATGAAGAATTAGACTTCTTCTGTTACAATTACACTTATCCTGCATATGCATGGGCTGCTGAAGACGGAACTCCCAACGTTGGTATTTGGGCTGCTTCTAAATACGAAATCGTTCTTTGCTTAACTAAAGGTATCGAACTTCTTGATGCTGATGGCAACTTAACTTACCACTGCTTCTATGAATTCAGCTCACTTCCTCTAGTACACAAAGCTACTTACGAAGCTAACAAGGTTGCACCTGCTACCGAAGGTGGTTTATGGACTTCTACCTACAACTCAAGCTTAGAAAGCACCATGAGCTGGGGTCCCTACAAACTAACTGCTTTCCAAGCTGGTAAGTACTACAGCTTAGAAAAGAATACTAATTGGTATGGTTACACCGCTAACTTATATCCCGGTCAATATCAAACCACTCGTATTGAATGTGAAACCATCACTTCTTACGAAACTGCATTCTTAAAATTCTTAAGCGGCGAATTAACCGGTATCGGTATTGACGTTGCTAAGGCTCCCACTTACAAGCACAGTGAAAGAGCATACTTCACTCCTGACGATTACGTTGACTCAATTCAACTTCAATCAGATAGAGTTGCTCTAGAAGATAGACAAGAAGAAGGCATCAACAAACTTCTTCTAATCTATAAGGATTTCAGAAAGGCACTTTCTTTATCTATTAATAGAACTGAATATACCAGTACCTGTACTACTTCTTCTCTTCCCGGTTTTGGTATCTTCAACTCAATGCACTACCATGACGTAGCTAACGGTGGTGTTTACAGAAACACTGACGTTGCTAAGCAAGTTATTTGTAACGTTTACGGTGTTGATGTTGACGAATACTTCGATTTAGATGAAGCTTATGCTGCAGTTACCGGTTACGACCTAGCTCAAGCAAAAGAATTATTAACTAAGGCTTACAATGAAGCTTTAGCAAACGAAGACATTAAGGCAACCGATAAGGTTGTTCTAACCTACGGTGCTTCTGTTGATAATGAAACCGTTCGTCGTCGTTACGAATACTTAAAGAAATCTTTTGAAACTCTAGCAGTAGGAACTCCTCTTGAAGGCAGATTAACCTGTGACTTTGACGCTTCATTCGGTTCTAAGTGGGCAGACGACTTCAGAGATGGTGCATACGACATCTGTCAAGGTGGTTGGAGTGGCGCTGCATGGGATCCCGGTTACTTCCTAATGGCTTACGTCAGCCCTGACTACATGTACTCAACTGCATGGGCAACCGATCAACACGAAACCGAAATCACCGTTCACGGCGTTAAGGTAGAAGAAGGCAAGTACGTTGTTACTAACAACGCTGCTGATTCATTCACCGCTACTATGCCTATCTACGGCGATATAGCTGACGAAGGATATAACACCAACTGGTATCAATTACTTAACAACGAATTCCGTGATGGCGTTCTTAACAATGAATTCCGTCTAGAAATGATTGGCGGAATCGAACAAGAAATCTTAGGCGTATACTACACCGTTCCCGTTTCTTACAACTTCGGTGCATCTCTAATTTCTTACCAAGTTGACTATATCACTTACGAATACAACACCTTCAACGCTTACGGCGGAATCCAATACATGACTTACCACTACAGTGATGCTGATTGGGCTGCATACGTTAAGGCAAATGGTTTAGATTACACGGTATAATCTAAAAAATTAAGTTTTAACTTAATAAAACGATTGATATTTGGGGGGAATTTGTTCCCCCCAATATTAAGGTAAAATAACAAAAAACACTGGGCTATGTGGCGCAAAAAACGCCACATAGCATTATGTGTATATTTGGAGAAAACGTTTATGTACATGTTTAAATACGTATTAAAAAGATTTGGACTAATGCTTATGTCATTCTTCGTTATAATGACTATGTGTTTCGTTCTTATCAAAATGCTCCCTATAGTAGTAGACGTAGCAATCGGTAAAGACGCCGAAATTTTAAAAATGCAAATAGAAGCGCGTGGCTATAACGATCCTATTTTGGAGCAATATTTCCGTTATATCTACCGTATTGTTTTTGAAGGGGACTGGGGTATTGGTATCAATATGCCGGAATTTAGAGGTAAGCCCGTTTGGGATACCTTCGTAACTATGCTTCCCCCCACAGTTCTAATTAACGTATATTCCAGCTTATTTGCCGTTCCTCTTGGAATTTTACTTGGCATTTACGCTGCTTTAAGAAAAAATAAATGGCAGGACCACGTTGTTTCTACCTTAGTTATGGTATTAATTTCTGTTCCCGGTTACGTTATCGCATTCTTACTTCAGTATTTCCTTTGCTTTAAGTGGAAAATATTCCCCTTAACCATGAAGGAAGGTTACGATTATTTCACTTGGGACATGTTTAAATCAATGATGCCTGCAGTTTTAGCAATGTCATTCGGTTCTATTGCCGGTTACGCTCGTTTTACAAGAGCGGAATTAACCGAAATACTAACCAGTGAATATCTATTGCTTGCAAGAACAAAAGGTTTAACTCGCCGTCAGTCAATTACCCGTCACGCTCTTCGTAACGCGATGGTTCCCATCTTCCCCTCTATTATTGCTGAATTTATTTCAGTTTTATCCGGTTCACTAATTATAGAGCAAATTTTCTCTATTCCCGGTGTAGGAAGGTTATACTTAACGGCAATTAACTCACAAGACTACGACTTCTTTATGATGCTTTCTGCATTCTATACCTTTATCGGTTTAGCAGCAGGTATCGTTGTAGATATATCTTACGGATTTATTGATCCTAGAATTAGAATGGGGGCAAGATAATATGATAAACGCAAACAATATTAAAAACAACCCTCAATTTAATAGTATAAACCCCAGTAAGTTTCAAATAGTGCAGGGCAGAACTAACATTCACGATAAAGCGCCTGAAACTAAGCCCGTAAGCTACTTTAAGGATGCTTGGAATCGCTTTAAAAAGAATAAAGGCTCAGTTGTTGCAACCGTTATTATTGCAATTTTAGTACTATTTGCTATATTTGCACCTATCTTTAGTCCTTTTACCGTTTCTTACAGGGATGCTCGTTTCTCTTTCTGTTTACCAAAGAGCAATATGAGCGAAATTTTCGGTTGGGATTTTTGGGATGGCTGCAAAGAGGATATAATGAACGAATCTAAGTTCAAATATTATCATTCAATTGGTGCAGAATCAATTCGTATTGTAGGGGAAAATGCTCACCCCGTAATCAAAAATCAAGAATACGAAGTTTTAGCGTATGACGAAAACGGTAAGCCTATTTCGTTTGGTGTTCGTTTTGATACCTATAATAAAATTGGTGTTGTATTCTTAGATTTAACGTTAGAAGAATACCAACAGTTACAAGCATATCAAGATGAGACTGGCAAACAGGTAATTTATCCTATTACTCAGTATAATTTGCGTCCTTCTTCATATGACGGTGCTGTTAACGACGCTAACTACTGGATGTTAACCGAAAACGATAAAGGTAAAGCAAAAATTTTAACTGATGAAAACGGTCAATATATTCCTGTTTATCAAGGTTATCGTGGACATAATGCTAAGGGTGTTACCGGCGACTTGTATGAAAGTTCTTTATATGAAGCAAAAACCCTAAATGATGACGAAAAAACTGCTTTATATGAGGTTTTAACTACCGCTGGTTGGAAGATCGTTGATGCTAACGGTGTCTTTTATAAGATTGATATGTCTAAGGAATCAAATAGTTTAGGTTCTTATTACGTTACTGATTCTGATGGTAGTTGTAAATTATTGCCAGACAGTAATACTTACGAATTAGACTTAACTAATGGCGAACAAAAGATTCCTTTACGTAAATATGAATACGCAAGAAAAAACCAAACCGGTTACGAAGTTCGTGTTAACTACTACGAATATTACTGCTATATGCACACGTACGTATTAAAAGACGGTATCGAAAAGCCCATATTCTTATTTGGTACTAGCGACTACGGTCACGATATATTCACTCAGCTTGCAGGCGGCGCAAGATTCTCCTTCTTATTCGCAATCGCCGTTTCTGTTGTTAATATGTTAGTTGGTACTATCTACGGTGCAATCGAAGGTTATTACGGTGGTGCAGCAGATATTATCATGGAACGTATTTGTGATATTTTAGGCTCAGTTCCCACTATGATCGTTATCACGCTATTAAAAATGCACATGCGTGGTACGGCAATGCAAGAGCACGGGCACTTGCTGATACTGTTCATAACGTACTTTGCAACGGGCTGGATGGGTATGGCTGGTAGAGTTCGTATGCAGTTCTACCGCTTTAAGAACCAAGAATACGTTCTTGCTTCAAGAACGCTTGGCGCAAGAGATAGAAGAATAATGTTTAAGCATATATTCCCCAACTCCCTTGGTACTATCGTTACGGGTTCAGTTCTAGTAATCCCCGGTATGATCTTCAGTGAATCTTCACTTTCATACTTAGGTATTATTAACCTTTCAACCGGTAACCTAACTTCAGTTGGTACGTTGCTTGCAAAAGCAGACCCGTACTTAGCGGATTATCCCTATATGATGTTATTCCCCGCGGTATTTATTTCATTATTGATGCTCAGCTTCAACCTATTTGGTAACGGCTTACGTGACGCATTCAACCCGTCACTTCGTGGAGCAGAGGAGTAAGATATGGAAAAGAAATTACAAGTTAAAGACCTTACCTTATCGTTCAGAACTCAGAACGGTAAGGTACAGGCAGTAAGAGATATAAGCTTTGATTTATACAAAGGTGAAACACTTGCTATAGTTGGTGAATCAGGCTCTGGTAAGTCTGTTACCTCTAAGGCTATTATGGGTATTTCTGCCGTTAACGCTATTATAGAAAACGGTGAAATCCTTTACGACGGCAAGGACCTTACCAAAATCGGTGAAGAGCAGTTCTATGAGCTTCGCGGTAATAAGATTGCAATGATCTTCCAAGATCCCATGTCTAGCTTAAACCCCATTATGCGTATCGGTAAACAGCTTACCGAAGCTATGCTTTTAAAGGGTAAGGCAAATCAAAGGGAATCTAAGAAGAACTTTAACACAATGCTTCATTACCTTGAACAAAACATGATTAGCTCCGTTGCTGATCAAGGCGCAGAAAAGGCTAAAGAAATATCTGCTAAGGTTAAAGATTTCGATAAGTTTGAATATAAGCACTTAGAGCTTGAAGGCGAATATAACGAAGCTCTTGATTGCGCTACCGAAAGCGTAGAAGAAATTAAGAATATTCTTTTTGAAATTGAAAAGAATGCAGTTGCTCCCAAGGCTGTTGCGGGTAGAATAAAAATTATTTTAGGCTTTGCCAAGAAGGCTGTTTCACGTTACGTTGTTCACAGCAACGCAAGCCGTTATAACGAATTACTTGCTGCCGTTAGCGCAGAAAGTAAGAACGTTAAGGTTAGCAAGGATTTTACTCAGCTTTCCGCTCAGCTTAAGGAAATGTTAGAAATTCTTGAAGACGCTATTGCTTACGTTCAACCTAACTTCTTTGCAATGGGTTACTATTTAACCTTCTCTGGTGCAGAGCTTCCCGAAATGCCCGTTTCTGAGCTTAACGTATTCTTACGTAAGTACTTAGACGATAACTTTATGCTTGACTTTATTGCACAAGCTAAAAAGGGTATTGAATATTCTTATTTTAACTCTGTTGAAAATAAGAAGAAAGCTATCGCTTGCATAGATGAACAGTTTGGAGTATTTAACAAGGAAGAATTAGTTCATTCAGAGGTTAACGCTGCATCTAAGATTTTAATTGATGCCGTTGAAGCAACTATAGACCGTCTTGCAATTAAGAAAGACTCTTACGCTTATACCTTCGAGCTTGCTATTAAAAATGCAGTTAAGCTTTACTTTACCGGTATTGCTAAAAACGATAAGGAAATTAAGCGTCACGAAAAAGAACAAGCTAAGTACGATAAGATTATTGCTAAGGGTAAACAACCTGAATGGAAGGTTACCCCCGCTAAGGTTATCGATTTAGATCTTGCTAAAAAGAATATTTGCAAGCTATTAACGGCTACTAAAGAAAACTTCGTTAACGCTGTAGAAAATATGGCTAACTGTGATTTTGATGCAGTTACCGTTGAAATGATTGACTACTTAAAGGCACAAGCTGCCGGCGTTGTTAACAAGGTTACTCAATCTATGGCTAAGCGTAAAGCTATTAAGCTTATGGAAGAGGTTGGTATCCCCGAACCCAGAAAGAGATACAGACAGTATCCCTTTGAATTCTCCGGCGGTATGAGACAGCGTATAGTTATCGCTATCGCGCTTGCTGCAAACCCCGATATTCTAATCTGTGACGAGCCTACCACCGCGTTAGACGTTACCATTCAAGCACAAATTCTTGAACTTATTAACAAACTTAAGGTTGAACGTCAGCTTTCAGTTATATTCATTACTCACGACTTAGGCGTTGTTGCTAACATGGCAGATAGAATTGCCGTTATGTACGCAGGTAAGATCGTTGAATACGGCACTAGTGAGGACGTATTCTACAGCCCCGCTCATCCCTATACTTGGGCGTTACTTGCTTCAATGCCTGACCTTGATACCAACGAAAAGCTTGACGCTATTCCCGGTACACCTCCCAACATGATTTATCCTCCTAAGGGTGACGCGTTTGCGGAGAGAAATAAATACGCTCTTGAAATTGACTTTGAAATGCAACCCCCGATGTTCCAAATTAGCGAAACGCACTCTGCGGCTACTTGGCTTTTACATCCCGATGCACCCAAGGTTAATCCCCCCAAGATCGTAACCGAAAGAATTGAAAGAATGAGAGAAAGAGGAGGTTCTTCAAATGGCTGAAAATAACAACGAAGTTTTATTGAAGGTTGAGAATCTCTGTCAATTCTTCAAGATGGGTAAAATGGAGCTTAAGGCTGTTAATAACGTTAGCTTTGATATTAAAAAGGGCGAGGTTTTCGGTCTGGTTGGCGAATCCGGTTGCGGTAAAACTACCACCGGTAGAACCATTATTAAGCTTTATGACGCTACTAGCGGTAACGTTTACTTTAAAGGTCAACGTATCGTTGCCGGTATCCGCTCTTATAAGGATGCTATAAAAGCAAAAAGAGCAGAAGCAAACGCTAAAATTAAAGCGCTTGATCAAGCCGATCCCGATTATTCTGCTAAAAAAGAAGAAATCGTTAGTGAAGCTCAAGCATTCATTACCGAACAACGTAAGCTTATTGACGAAGCTCGCAAGGATCACAAAAATTGCGATAAGGAATACGCTAAGCTTCAAGTTGAACGCGTTAAAGAAAAATACAATAAGCTTATGCAAGAAGCTGATCCTGCTGAATTAGAAGCCCTTAAAAAGGAATATAAAGCAGAGCTTTACAAAGCTAAAAGAGCAAAAATCGTAACCCAAATTCAAATGATCTTCCAAGATCCTATTGCTTCACTAGATCCTCGTATGACCGTTAAGGATATCATTTCAGAAGGTCTAATCATCAACGGCGAAAAGGATAAGGCAGTTATTGAACAAAAGGTTTACGAAATGTTAGAGTTAGTTGGTCTTGTTCGTGAACACGCAACCCGTTATCCCCACGAATTCTCCGGCGGACAGCGTCAACGTATAGGTGTTGCTCGTTCAATCATTATGAATCCCGATATGATTATCGCGGACGAACCCGTTTCTGCGTTAGACGTTTCTATTCAAGCGCAGGTTATTAACCTTCTAAACGAATTAAGAGAGAAATTTGGTCTTACCATTCTATTTATCGCGCACGACCTTTCAGTTGTTAAATACTTCTCTGACCGTATCGGCGTAATGTACTTTGGTAACATGGTAGAGCTTGCTTCTTCAGAAGAGCTATTCGCTCACCCCATGCATCCTTACACCAGATCACTTCTTTCTGCTATTCCTCTACCTGATCCTATTTACGAAAAACAAAGAAAACGTATTATTTACAATCCTTTAGCAGAACACGATTATTCTGTTGATAAGCCTTCTATGAGGGAAGTTGTTCCCGGTCACTTCATCTTCTGTAACGACGCGGAAGAAATTAAGTACAGGGAAGAGCTTACTAAATAATTATGAAGCTTTGGATTAAATATTTGATAACCCTTGCCATTGGTTTGCTATTTGCAGGTACGCTTTGCATAACCAACGGCTTGGTTACCGAAACAGATCCTGTGAAGGTCTATAAAGTCCTTGCGGATGCATTTACCGTTCCGGGTGCGTTGCTCGTTTGTGTTGGGTTATTGCAGTTTTGTGTTTCACACGGCGCGTTTTACGGTATACAGTACGTAATTCATTCCTTATTAGTTAACCATAACTGGTCTAGAACTAGGTTTAAGGATAAAGAAACTTATACTGAATACGTTGAAAGCAAAAAGGCAAAAGCCGGCGATAAAGCAACGACTTCACCTTATTTATTTTTCGTAGGATTGCTATTTATAGCTATTTCTATAATTTTCATAGTAGCATATCACAATGTACAATAAACGTTATCGCGCCGAAAAACTTTCGTTTTTTGGCGCGATTTCCTTTTAAAAGGTATAATTTTAATAAATAGAGCAAGGTAAAAGCTTAAATTATTATGGAAAAATCAAAGCAGGATATAAGAAATCAAATAGATGCAATAGACGAGCAAATAGCTTTACTTTTAAAAAATCGCTTTGCGCTTGCCAAGGCTATTGGTAAGCTAAAAAAGGATAGCGGTTTGCCTGTTAAAGACTCTTCTCGCGAAGAAAGCGTGCTATTAAAGGTTAGTGCCTTAATGCAAGAAGATGATGAAAAACAGGCTGTTTTGCAAATTTATAAAGCAGTTATTCAAGAGTGCTCAAATTTGCAAAAGTAGGGCTATAGGTCGATTATCACGCAATTTATTATAAAATCACGCAAAAAAATTACTTAAAGGAAGTAAAATTATGAATAAAACCGCATTAAGAAAATACGCTCACCTTATAGCAAAGGTTGGCGCAAACGTTCAAAAAGGTCAATGTGTTACCGTTATGGCTAACGTAGAAAATCCCGAATTTGCTTTAATGGTTACCGAAGAGTGCTATAAGCTTGGCGCTAAGGAAGTTACCGTTGAATGGCGTTACACACCGCTATCTAAGCTTCATTATAAAAAGAGAAGCTTACAAACCCTTTCTGAAATTCACGATTGGGAAATAGAAAAGCTTAAACACAGAGAAAAGGTTCTTCCCGTTCTTATTTCTCTTGCAGGCGACGATCCGGACGGAATGAAGGGTATTGATCAAGAAAAGGTTTCTAAGTCATCTATCGCCGTTATGAAGGTTACAAAGCCTTACCGTGATAGAATGTCTGATAGATATCAATGGGTAATTGCAGCAGTTCCCACTAAGGCGTGGGCAAAGAAAATATTCCCCAATCTTCGCACCTCTGTTGCGGTAGAAAAATTATGGGAAGCAATTTTATTTACCGCTCGCGTAAACGAAGACCCCGTTCAAGCGTGGGAAGATCACAACAAAAATCTTGGCGACCGTTGCGCATACCTTAACAGTCTTGGTTTAAAGGAATTAAGATACCGTTCTTCTAACGGTACTGATTTAAAGGTTGGTCTTATTGATGACGGTTTATTCTTAGGCGGTGGCGAAAACACCCTTTCAGGCGTTTATTTTAACCCCAATATTCCCACGGAAGAAGTATTCACTTCACCCATGCAGGGCAAAGCGGAAGGTATCGTATATTCATCTAAGCCCCTTTCTTACCGCGGTGAGCTTATCGATAATTTCTTCGTTCGCTTTGAAAACGGCGTTGTAGTAGAAACGGGCGCAGAAAAGAACGCGCACCTATTAGAAAAGCTCGTGAGTATGGATGAAGGCGCAAGAAAGCTTGGCGAATGCGCTTTAGTTCCCTTTGATTCTCCCATCAATAAAACGGGTATTTTATTCTATAATACTTTATTTGATGAAAACTGTTGCTGTCACTTTGCATTAGGTCGCGGATTTAACAATACGTTAAAGAATTTTGAAAATCTTTCTTTTGCTGAATGTAAAGAAAAGGGCATTAACGATTCTTCAATTCACGTTGACTTTATGATTGGTACTGCAGATTTAGAAATAGACGGTGTTACCGCAGACGGTAAGGTTGTTCCATTGTTTAGAAAGGGTAATTGGGCCTTCTAAAATAAGCCCTATATACTACGCAATAGTTCGTTCTTTTAGTTTTGCTCACATTCCTGCGACCAACAAGGTCGCTCCCTGCGCTCAAAACTAAAACGCCTGCTCTTGCTTGTATCTAGTGCTTATTTTAAGCGATATAAGCTTTTACGCGTATTAGGCGAAGCCTTGCGCTTGCCTTCGGTCATGTACGCTAAAAGTACACTCCCTTCAGTCAATGCTCGGTTTCACCACTCTAGCTCGTATCTAGTGCTTATTTACAATAATCCCTATTTTGGGGCTCTTCCCAAAAAGTATTTGGAATAAAAGCGCTTATATGCTTCGCAATACTGCAAAAACTTTACGTTTTAGCCTCGGTCATGTACGACAAGTACAATCCCTTGCTAAATCCGCAGTTTTTTTCTCTTGCTCGCATCTAAACGCTTTATCTCTACGATTATTCTCAAATTCTTTTTTGTCATCGCCCGCTTCGTATTTGTCACGAAAACCATCATTCGTGCAACGCACGAATATCATTGCTTTAGCAATATCATTGCGTAAGCATTGCTTGCATCTAGTGCTTATTTACAATAAATTTTATAAATAAAAGCGGAGCTGTTTTCAGCCCCGCTTTTTTGTGTGATTTTATTAAAAAGCCCCTATATAGGTTGATAAACTGCATATTAATCATCTTCCCACCAGTTAGAATTTTTAAAATCCTCTTCACTTTTTATTATGATTTCCGGTAAGATTATTTCCTTGCCTAAAATTTCGTTACCGTTTGAATCTGTAAAAATTGGCGTGATTTTATATAGGTACTTTCCATCTTTAAGCTCAATATCAGTAAACTCGCTGTTTTCAGTAACCGTTAAAAGCTCAAAGCTCCCATTTTGACTTTTTTCAATTTTAATTTTAACGTAATCCTTTTTATTAAATGTTAGCCTAACTTTATTGCCGTTTATTTGAATGTCGCAAGTAGCTGAAGGTGTAGAAAAGGAGCTTATAGGCAGGCTTTTTAAATATTTCGTTAGTATAGGCGTTGTGAAAACGTACTTATTGGAAAGGCTTTTATCACTTAACTGCAAAGCCCCTTCTTCATATGCAAGTAAGCACATATCGGCATAAGTTACCTCGTTGCTATCATTAAAAGGGGCAGGCGTGTGATTGCTATAAATATCGTCTAAAATATTAGAAGCATATTTAGCAACGTAGCCACCCGATATGCTATTCGTCATTAAAGAATTATCCTTATTGCAAAATCTTAAGGCTATTAAATGTTCTGAAGTATAGCAAACTGTATAAGCATCCGTATTGCCTTTTTCATTTCCTACCGTACCGGTTTTTGCACAAACCTCGTAATCCCTTTTGCCAATAGCTCTTGCAGTTCCGCTTATAGCGCACTCCTTTAAGGCTTGATTAATTATTTCGCAAGTCCCGGCGCTAAAGACCTTTGAAGAAGCAATATCGTCTTGATATACTCTTTTTTCGTCAATAAAAATTTCCTTAATAAAGGTTGAACTGTAAAAGTCCCCTTCAGCTAAAAATGGGGTATAAGCAGAGCAAAGCGCTTGCAAAGTAACACCGCCGTTATAAGATCCAAGGGCTATTCCAAGCCCCTCTTCTTCTATTTGAATGTTGAGTTTACGCGCATATATGCGGGCTTTTTGCGTTCCCAGCGAATCAATAACTTTAATAGCGGGCACGTTTAAGCTTTTGCAAATACAATCCTTAACGCTTACCCATCCGTAATATTTATCGCCGTAATTTTTTGGCGTGTATCCGCTAAATGAGCAGGGCTCGTCTAAAATTTTAGTGGCCAAATGAACTATGCCTTCTTCAATGGCAGGGGCGTAAACTATAAGCGGTTTTATAGTAGAGGCAGGGGCTCTTTCAAAATCCCCCTCGGGAATTTTATAACCCAAGATTTTACCTTGCTTGTTCATTATAATTCCGCCTTGATTTTTTTCATCAAGAGTGCTTTCTAATGCCGTTTGGCAATCTTTTTCGTAATACGTATGCGCTAAAATTTTACAATTTTCGTACGGGGAAAGGCTTAATTTATCGTATATTTCTTCAATGCACGCAATAGCGTAATCGCTACTTTTAGGCGTATCTTTAACCGTTATTTTAGTAGAAATTCCCCTTTGGTATTGCTCGTTAGAAATATATCCTTGCTCTAGCATAAGGTTAAGAACGAGGTTTTTTCGCTTTTCACATTTTTCTTTACGCGGGTTATAAATAGAAGGAGCTTTAACGGTTGAAGCCAAGGCGCACGCTTCCACCAGGGAAAGCTCGCTGGCGCTTTTGTTAAAATAGCTTTTAGAAGCGCTTTCTATTCCGTAAGCCCCTTCGCCAAAATAAACGCTATTCAAATAAAAGGATAAAATTTCTTCCTTACTAAACTGTTTTTCCGCCTTTAAAGCAAGCTTAATCTCCTTAATTTTTCTGTTAAGAGTTTTCTCGTTGGTTAAATATGTGTTTTTAATAAGCTGTTGCGTAATAGTAGAGCCCCCTTCCTTTAACGAGCGCGAAAGTAAATTGCTTTTAAACGCTCTTAAAATACCGATAAAATCCACCCCGTTATGCTTAAAAAATCTTTTATCCTCAACTGCAACGAAGGCGTTAACAACGTACTCGGGTAAGCCGTTAATTTCAACCCTTTCCTTCGCGCTAACGGGCAAGCAAATTTCTTGGTTTGCGCTATCTAAAAGAGTGATAGAAGGGGTGTTTGGTAAAAGCATAGATTGCTCTAAGTGTAAATTAGGGGATATGAACAAATATGCAACGAAAGCCGAGCTAACCAAAAGGAATATTAAAAATAACAGAGCCAAGCCCTTAAAAATACGCTTTAATATCATCAAATGATATTATGTTAAGAAATTTTGTTATTATGCGCTTAAAAATTCTTGAAATTTTGCATTAGATTTAGTATAATTTACTTATTATGAGAAAGTATTTTATTCAAACGTACGGTTGCCAAATGAACCTACACGAATCTGAAAAGCTTGCCGGCATGCTGGAAAGCTTAGGGTACGAGTTTGTTAGTCAACCTGAAGAAGCAAATTTAATAATTTACGTTACCTGCTGTATTCGTGAAAACGCGGAACAAAAGGTATACGGTCATCTTGGCGCGTTAAAGCCCTATAAGGTTGCCAACCCTGACGTTATAGTTGCGGTAGGCGGTTGCATGACTCAGCAGTCAGGCGCGGCGGAAAAGCTTCACAAAACCTTCCCCTTCGTAGACATTATTTTCGGCACGCACAACCTTTGCGAGTTTGAAAGACTCTTAAAGGAAAAGCAGGGCAGAAAAAAGGCTTTAATAGAGATTATTGAAGACAACCGCGAAAGAGAATGTATTCCTATGCGTAGAAACAGTTACCCAAACGCTTGGGTAAACATTATTTACGGCTGTAACAATTTTTGTACCTACTGCATAGTTCCTTACGTTCGCGGAAGAGAGCGGTCAAGAAGGATTGAAGATATCGTTGCAGAGGTTAAGTCGCTCGTTCAAGAGGGATATAAGGAAGTAACCCTGCTTGGTCAAAACGTAAACTCTTACGGTAACGACGTTAAGGGCGAGGAGGGCTACGGCGACTTTGCGGATTTATTAAACGCAATAGGTAAGGAAGTAAAGGGCGATTACAGATTGCGCTTTATGTCTAGCCACCCCAAGGATTTAAGTGAAAGACTAGTTCAAGCAATCGTTGCAAACCCCAACGTTTGCCATTCAATTCACTTACCCTTACAGTCCGGTAGCACCTCCGTTTTAAAGCAAATGAACAGGCGCTACACCCGTGAAGATTATTTAGCAAAGGTGGCTTTAATTAAAAAATATATGCCCGATTGCTCTATTTCAACAGACGTGATGGTGGGTTTTCCCGGCGAAACTGACGCCGATTATGAAGATACGCTATCACTTATGAAGGAAGTAGATTTTGCATCTGCGTTTATGTTCGTATATTCTCCAAGAGAAGGAACGCCCGCAGCTAAAAGAGAGGATCAAATCCCCGCGGAAATTTCCAAGAGCAGAATAATGAGAATGGTTGCAGAGCAAAACGAAAGAACGGCCCTTCATTCAAAATCATACGAGGGCAAAACGGTAGAAATTCTTTGCGAGGATTACGACGAAAAGAAAAATTTATATCTTGGCCGTGACGAATACGGTAGAATGGGCTACTTTAGCTCCCAAGAAAATTTAATTGGCAAATTCGTTAAAATCAAGGTTGGAAAAACGGTTGGAATATCACTTTACGGGGAAATCGTAGAAGTAAGATAACCGTAAAGCCCACGAAAGGGGCAAAAGGTAATTCAAGGTTGAATTACGCGAAATAACAGAGGTGAAAAAATGGCTTTATCAAAGATGATGACTCATTACCTAACGGTAAAGGAGCAGTATAGCGATTGTATTATATTTTACCGTCTCGGCGACTTTTACGAGATGTTTTTTGAAGATGCTAAAACTGCTTCAAGAGTGCTTGATTTAACCTTAACGGGCAGAGATTGCGGTTTAGAAGAGCGCGCTCCAATGTGTGGCGTTCCCTTTCACGCTGCAGAGCAATATATAGGTAAGCTGGTTTCTGCCGGATATAAGGTTGCTATATGCGAACAGCTAACGGAGCCTAACGGTAAAGAGCTCGTTCAGCGTGACGTAATCAGGGTAGTAACCTCCGGTACGGTAACGGACGATAGCCAAATAGATGAAAAAATAAATAACTACGTATGCTCCGTATATCATTCAAATTCCAAGTACGGCGTTTCTTGGGCAGATATTACGACTGGCGATTTTAGCACTACCGCGGTAGATAGTAAGGAAGAGCTTTTAGACCTATTAACAAGGGTTTCCCCTGCGGAAATAATCACTAACAAAAGCGCTTACGATTTAATCTACGATAGCCCCTTGTTTACCCACGGCGTTATTAAAAAGCCGTACGCCTTTAAGGAATACGCTTATGCAGAGCAGTCCGCGCAAAAGGGCTTATTAGAGCAATTAAAGGTGCATTCTCTTTCCGCAATAGGAATAGAGGGTAATTCCTTGGTAATATGTAGCGCCGGCGCGCTTTTAGAGTATTTAAGGGAAACGCAAAAGCACGCCCTTGCAAACGTTAGGAATCTAACCCTTGAAAGCAAAGGGGAATATATGATTTTAGATTCTAACTGTATGCGCAACTTAGAAATCTTATCATCCACTCATAACGGCAAGGTATACGGCTCTTTACTGTACGTATTAGATCAAACCTCAACCGCAATGGGCGCAAGATTTATGCGTAACGTATTAAGCACCCCCTTGCAGGATATAAACCGCATTAATTACAGATTAGACGGCGTTGAAGAGTTATATAAAAACCTAATAGTAAACAACGCGCTTAGGGAAGCTCTTCGCGACGTCAAGGATATAGAGCGTATTGCAGGCAAGCTTTCCAACAATAATATCACTCCAAGGGATATGGAAGGCTTAAGAACTTCGTTAGAGGTTCTTCCCGAAATAAAGTTCAAGCTTGCAGGCTTATCTTCAAAGGTATTAACGGACGTTAACGCTTCAATTCCCGATATGAGCGAAAGCGCAAGTCTATTAAAGAGCGCAATCAAGGATAATCCCCCCGTATCGGTAAAAGAAGGCGGATTTATAAGGGAAGGATTTGATCCGGAATTAGACCGTTTAAATAGCGTTCGCAAGGACGGAAAGGCTATTCTAGACGGTATTGAAGAAAGAGAGCGTGAGCGCACCGGCATAAAGAATTTAAGAATAGGCTACAACAAGGTATTCGGTTATTTTATAGAAGTAACCAACTCCTTTAAGGATAAAGTCCCCTACGATTACGTAAGAAAACAGACGCTTACGGGGGCAGAAAGATACATAACGGAAGAATTAAAGAAATTTGAAGAAGAGATTTTAACCGCTTCAGAAAAGGCTTTAAGAATAGAAACTCAGCTGTTTGAAAAATTAAAGGCGTACCTTCTTGAAAGATTGCAAATTTTAAAGCAAATAGCAAAGAGTATTTCCGTTTTAGATTTAATCTGTTCATTTGCTTACGTGGCAAAGAAGAAAAACTATTGTCGCCCGCAAATGGTAGAAAGCGGTAGCGCGTTAGATATAGTAAGCGGTCGTCATCCCGTAGTAGAAACTGTTGGTGACACCTTTATTGCAAACGACACCTATCTAGATAACGGCGACAACTCAATGATGATAATAACCGGCCCCAATATGGCTGGTAAGAGCACGTATATGCGCCAAGTTGCTCTAATTACGGTTATGGCGCACGTTGGTTGCTTCGTGCCTTGTAAATCTGCAGTAATCCCCATTACGGATAGGGTGTTTACAAGAGTTGGTGCAAGTGATAATTTATTATTCGACCAAAGTACCTTTATGGTAGAAATGAGTGAGGTTGCCCTTATTTTAAGAAGCGCAACCCCCAACAGCCTTATTATTTTAGACGAGGTTGGTCGTGGTACTAGCACTTACGACGGGCTTGGTATAGCTTGGGCGGTAGTAGAATACATTTGCTCTTCGCTAAAGGCAAAAACGTTGTTTGCAACTCACTATCACGAGCTTTCAGAGCTTGAAGGGGTTGTAGAAGGTGTTAAAAACTACAAGATTACCGTTAAAGAAATAAACGGCAGTATAATGTTCTTACGCCGTATTATGCGCGGTAGCGCGAACAAGAGCTTTGGTATAGAGGTAGCTTCTCTTGCAGGCGTTCCCCAAGAAGTAACGGCGCGCGCAAAGGTTATACTTAAAAACCTAGAAAAGAATGATACCGTTAAAAAGCACGCGGAAGAAATATGCGTAGAAGATAAAGAAAGTATTCAAATAAGCGAATGCGAGCGCATAATCGCAGATTTAGATATTAACAATTTAACTCCCGTTCAGGCAATGACCATATTGTTCGACTTAAAGGAAAAGGTTAAAAAATAAAAATTATGGCAGTAATCAATTTACTAGATAAAAAGGTATACAACAGAATATCTGCAGGCGAAGTTGTAGAAAGACCGGCTTCGGTTATTAAAGAGCTTGTTGAAAACAGCGTGGACTCCGGCGCAACGGAAATTATCGTTAGCATAGAAAGGGGCGGTATGAGCTCTATCAGCGTGCGCGATAACGGCTCGGGAATAGAAAAGGAAGAGCTGGTTAAAGCCTTTTTACCGCACGCAACCAGCAAAATTCTTCGCGCAGAGGATTTAGATAATATTTTAACTTTAGGCTTCCGTGGCGAAGCTTTGGCAAGCATAGGCGCTGTAAGTAAGGCAACTATAGCTTCCAAAACGTCCGGGGAAGAAATCGGGCACGCAATCAACTGCATCGGTGGCGATTTGTCTGAGGTTTACGAATATCCTACCTTAAACGGTACGACCGTAACCGTAACCGAATTATTTTATAATACCCCTGCAAGGGAAAAATTCTTGAAAACGGTAAAGGCAGAAGAGGGGGAGGTTGTATCGGTAGTAACCAAAGCAGCCCTTTCTCGCCCTGAAATTTCCTTTACTCTTATTTCTGAAGGCAACACCGTATTAGAAACCTACGGTGGCGGTTTAAAGGAATGTATAAGCTGTATTTACGGCGCAAAAACGCTTGAAAACTGCTTTATGATAGAAGGGGTTAAGAATGGAATTAAGGTAAGCGGATTCGTTGGTAAGCTAAGCTTTACCAAGCCTACTCGCGCATTCCAAACGCTAATAGTAAACGGCAGATTCGTAGTGGATAGCACGGTAAGCTCTGCGGTTGCAAATGCTTACGGCGGATATCTAATGAAAAGGCAATATCCCTTCTACGTAATCAATTTGGAAATCCCCGGCGAAGCGGTAGACGTAAACGTTCATCCCAGAAAGTCAGAGGTTAGATTTTCTAATAACCAAATAGTATATTCGGCCGTATATTCCACCGTTTCTAAGGTGTTAGACGGTACTTCGTCCGCATTAGAAATAATCAAGGAGGACGGCGGTCAGCTATTTTCTACCGTGGAAGCCAGTCAGCCTGTAAAAGCGGAAGTATTACCAACCGTAGAAAGCGATACCGCTAGTGCTGCGGAAGTTCCTTTCCCTGAAGCAAGCGGAGTAAAAAGCTCTTCTTCATTTGAGTTTAATCATAGTAAGGGCGGTTTCTCTTACGCGAATAGCTCAAAGGAAAGCGTTACCTTTGAGGATAGCGGATATATTGCAGAAATAGAGCAAAATAGGGCAGACGGAATTGATATATTTGCAGAAAATAAAAAATATATAGAAAAATTAGAGCGCGAAAAGCAGTTAAAGGAGCTTCAGTTTAAGCAAGAAGCCATAGAGGTAGAGCCCACTATGCAATACGTAGGTCAGGCATTTTCTACCTATTTGATTTTTGAACGCGGAAGCGAGCTTTATTTAATTGACCAGCACGCCGCTCACGAAAGACTTTTATACGACGAGCTGTGTGAAAGAGCGGGTAAGGATGCGAACCTATCACAGCCCCTTTTAATTCCTTACACCTTCTCTGCCAGTGGGGATGACTTTTTAAGCGTCTATAACCGTTTTGAATATTTCCGCCAAATGGGCTTTGATATCGTTAACGTTTGTGACGATAGCTTTAAGGTAAGTGCCGTTCCCTGCTTGCTTGCGGATATAAACCTAAAAGAGTTCTTTGATGATATTTTATTTGATAATCAATTCAAAAGGGAAAGCATACCCCTAATTTTAAAGGAAAAGCTTATGCAAAAGGCTTGTAAGCATGCAATTAAGGCAGGCGATAAGCTTACCCCTGCAGATATAGACGCGCTTATGGCAAAGCTAAACGGCGACTTAGGCTTACGTTGCCCGCACGGCAGACCTATAGCGGTTAAAATTACTAAAACGGAAATAGAAAAGTGGTTTAAGCGTATTGTATAACGGTGGGCGAAAGTACCGTTAACGCGCTTATACAGAGGTTTTTTATAATTATGACTATTGAACAGATAATTTCCTTAAGTGAAAAAAAGTGCTCTAAGGCGTTTGCTTTAGCAGACGATATTGCGCTTTATAACCAAGAAAAGGTGCTAAAGGCATTTTGGGATAATAAGATTGCTTTGCGCCATTTTACACAAACCTCAGGCTACGGCTACGGCGACGAGGGTAGGGATACTTTAAACAGAGTTTACGCACAATGCTTCGGCGCAGAAAAGGCAGTAGTTTCCCCTAATATCCTTTCAGGAACGCATGCGCTAACTCTTGGCTTATTTGGTATTTTACGCCCGGGTGACGTTATGCTATCGGTAACCGGCGAGCCCTACGATACCTTAAAGGACGTTATCTGCGGTGAAAATATCGGCTCTTTAAAGGATTTTGGGGTTACGTACCAAAGCGTGCCCTTAAAAAGGGGTAAAATCAATCTTGAAAGGGTTTTAAAGATTATTTCAGAAAAGAAGATAGCTATGCTCTACTTACAACGCTCACGCGGGTACGAATGGCGTGATTCTTTAACCGTGCAAAGCATTTCAGAGTTCGTTAAAGCGGTTAGAAAAGCAGGGTACGAGGGCTGTATTTTCGTTGATAACTGTTACGGTGAATTCGTTGAAAAGCAAGAGCCTACCGACGTTGGAGCGGACGTTATTTGCGGTTCGCTAATTAAAAACCCGGGTGGCGGTTTAGCGCAAACGGGTGGCTATATTGCCGGTAAAGAAAAATATATCACACAGGTAGAAGGCAGGGTAACTTCCCCCTCAATCGGTGGCGAGGTTGGCTCTTACGCATACGGCTATCAATATTTTTATCAAGGTCTTTTCTTAGCGCCACATACCGTTAAGGAATGTATTAAGGGTAGCTTATTAATAGGAATGGCAATGACCTTGCTTGGTTATAAAACCCTTCCCGTAATGAGTAAAACCCCTTGCGATATAACCCGCTCGGTTATATTTAACGATGAGAAAAAGCTTATAGATTTTATTCAGTCCGTGCAAGAGGTTTCCCCCGTAGATAGCTTCGTAACCTTAATGCCATGGGATATGCCCGGTTATGAAGACGCGGTAATTATGGCTGCAGGATGCTTCGTCCAAGGCTCTTCAATAGAGCTTTCTGCAGACGCCCCCGTTAAGCCCCCATACGTTGCTTATATTCAGGGCGGGCTTACTTACGAGCATTGTAAAATAGCTTTAAAAAGAATGCTTCAAAAGCTTATATAGCACGTTAATCGACTTATAGAAGGCTTTTTGCTTTTAAATTATTAATTAAATCACACCTAGGCAGGTAATATGCAGTATTTATTTTTTGATACCGAATGCGCCAATTGTTTTGGCGGTAAGGCTAAAATATACAGCTTCGGTTATTTAATCACGGATGAAAAATTTAATATTATTTCGCCCCCACAGGATCTTTTAATTAATCCGGATGCAAAGTTTGATCCCTACGTTAAAAAGAATATTTTAGTTTACGATAGGGCGTTTTTAAAAACCATGCCAAAGTTTAACGAAAGATACAAAGCTATAAAAAAGCTTATGACTGCAAAGGAAACGGTGTGCATAGGTTACGGCATAGATAACGACGTTCGCTTTTTATCAGACGATTGTAAAAGGTATTGCTTACCACTTATTAAGGCAAAGATTTACGACGTGCAAAAGCTTATCTCTATAACCGAAAATAAGCCTGCAAGAAAGTTAGACGTTGAATTTACAGAGCGCTTTGGCGAAAGCGAAGAGCGCGCGCATAGAAGCGACGTAGACGCAGTTCGCACCATGATGATAGCAAAGCAAATATGCGAAAGGAAAAATAAAACCCCAATGCAAATATATGAGTTGATGAATAAAAAAGCCGAATAATCGACCTATAGCGGGGCTTTTTTACAAATTTTACCAAAAAAGAAGGGCTTTATGAAGAAATTTATTACAGATAAAGAAATTAAATTAAGCGATTTTTTACTTGATAAATATCAAGGCTCTTTAACCTACGGTAAATTTTGTAAGCTACTTAAACAAAAGGACGTAAAGATAAACGGCAAACGAACTAATAAGGACGTTAAGCTTTTTGCCGGCGACAGGGTAGAATGTTATTACGACGGCGAAGAGCAAAAGATAGAAGTAGTATATCAAGATGAAAATATTTTAATTTGCAATAAACCGCAGGGCGTTACCTCAGACGATTACTATAATATAATTAAGGAATGCTATCAAAGTGCGATATATACCCACAGGCTAGATAGAAACACCTCCGGCATAATAGTTTTTGCTCTTAATGAAATTGCTTACGGTGAGCTTTATAACGGCTTTAAGCAAAGAACCTTTAAAAAGTATTATTACTGCCTTGTAAATGGCTCTTTTGATAATAAGGAAGGACTTTTACAAGATTATATGGTAAAGGACGCTAATAGCGGTATAGTAAAGGTCTATACTAATAAGGTAAAGGATTCAAAGGAAATCATTACCGCTTATAAAGAGATGGCTTTGGGTAAAGAAAGCTCTGTTTTAAGGGTAGAATTAGTTACGGGCAGAACGCATCAAATAAGGGCGCACCTTGCTTATTACGGTCATTTTATTATTGGGGACGGTAAATACGGTGCAGAAAGGGTTAACAAGCAATATAAGGTTAGCAAACAGCTGTTAATTGCAAGTGAATTGACCTTTAAATTTAAAAGTGAAGAAAAGCTATATTATCTTAATGAAAAGAGCTTTTTTGTAGATAACAAGCGTGTTTTTGAGTATTTAAAATAGCGGTAAAAGAGTAAAAAAAGACCAAAGAAAAAAATATTTTCTAAATGTCAAGCCAAAATGCCAAAAAAAACTTAAAAAAAATAAAAAAAATTAAAACCACATATTTTTATAAACAAAAAATTGGTTTTAATTAAGAGTTGAATTAAAAAAATGTATTATTCAATACGCGAAAATTAGCAAGCTAAAAATTAAAGCTTGCTTTTTTTATTTTAAAAATTATAAGTTTAGGCTACGTAATTATTGAATATCTCGCTGGAGCTTTTAAAATTAAATATCTTCCGGGGATAATTGTTCACCCAATTTTCAATTGATTGTATTTCATCGGAAGTGTAGTTGGATAAATTAACCCCCTTAGGAATCCAACGCCGTATCTCTCGGTTCATACGTTCATTACTGCCTCGCTCAGAAGAGCAGTAAGGATGACAATAATAAACCTTAGTTCTCATTGAGCCATCCAAAATCGAAGTTTCAAGCGCTTTGCTGTCTGCAAACTCTGAACCATTATCTACCGTTATACTCTTAAAGATTGTTTTAAATTTAGCGCCATACTGATGTTCTATCTTATTCAGAC
Source organism: Clostridiales bacterium (assembly GCA_015055965.1). GTDB lineage: Bacteria > Bacillota > Clostridia > Christensenellales > Borkfalkiaceae > HGM11416. Next base: position 57,705 of record SVHG01000001.1, on the reverse strand, counting down.
AGTCAAGTACACTTTCAGACTTTCGATTTTTCATAGGAATTATAATCTCCTTGCGAGTCAGTCGTTCGGTTAAAACCAACAACGTATGTCGGGTACTACCACACACACAGTCCATTTCCCAATGACCGAAAGTTTTACGTTGATAAATTTCCAAAGGGCGTTTTTCTATTGACGTTCCCGATGGCGCTCGTTTAACTGTTACGCTACGTTTCTTTTTCTTCTTTTTGCTTTTTATAGGTAAATGTTTTATCTTTATTCTTGAAAAAACACCCTTTGATATATAGTTATACAATGTATTAACACATATCTTCGTATCAAACTCTAAATTTTGAGCTTTTATTTCACCTATAACAGCTTGAGGAGAATAACGTTCTTCTACGATTTTGTGATAGACATATTCAGCGAAATAAAAATCGTTCCTCATTTTAATTCCCGGTGATTTTTCACGTTGGAGTTTTTCATAGTTAGCTTGAGCAAAATCACAACTGTAAGTCTTATAACTCTTATATTTACGAACACCGCGAGAGGTGTAACTGATAAGCCTCTTTTGAGTGCATTCACCACGTTTTATCTCGCGATATATCGTTGATATATCCACGTCTAATATCTTTGCAATTTCACGTTTATGAACGTTTGCTTTAAGCAAAGATTCCAACTGCAAACGTTTTGTTCTACTTAAATGTTTAAATTGTCGCATTTTTCCACCCATATTTTTGAACTTAAAAACCGCATAAGAAAAGCGGATAGGGCCAGCTAAACCGCTTTGGACCTATTCCGCTTCATTTCTTATGCTACTTGGTTTTGCCGTTCGGCAAAACTGTAATTTTAAGCTCTTGTTGCATCTGATCCATTTCCCCTAACTTGACTAATCTTCATATCTTGTGTTTAGTATAAAAGAAAAAGGAGGTTAGCCTTATGATATTACTAGAACTAATACTCATAATCTTAAAAATTATCTATACGATAATCATAATTAAGAAAGATAAAAAAGACTAACCACCTTCGGTGGATAGTATAACACAATCTATTACGCTTTGTCAAGTCCTTTTTGTTGCCTACTCTTACGAGCCTGCCCCTAACCGAATTTTTTTTTGAGGTAACATATTCGCTTAATTTGTAAAGGGAAATCGATAAAATAACTGCAGTAGCGTTATTTTTCGATGCACCCACCGAATTTTTGCCTTTCGCTCACTCAAACAAAAATCGGTAGCCCCTAACGGTTTCTCCTTGACAAATTAAGACTATTGAATATGTTTCTTTGTCAATAAGAAGTTGTAAGGCACGACCTTACAACTTTCTATTATTATTTTTTTTAAAGGAGTGAACATTTATGGCAGTTCATTGGACATGGAAGGAAAAACTAGGCACTATTCACTGTGAGAGACAATTACCGGATGAAATCCTTAAATTCGATTTAACGATTTATAACGGAACTAATTGTCTTTGCGCTATCGTTTATGAGTACGAGGACAACGGAAAAGACGTTTACAACTTTTGGACGTTCTTTAACGACGTGGGGCACGCTAAACGTGTTTTAGGTCTAGCAAAGAACTTTGATGGAGAGTTTAAGAACCTATTTGAAGATGAATGGAAATCAGTAACGTTCTTTGGTGAATACAAAGAGGCTTGGAAACTTGCTGAAATATTCTTCAAAACAGGAATGACCGTAGAAATAAAAAGGGGGATATGATATGAAACACTACGAAGCAATAATTGAAGAAATGTGTAAAGATTTTAAGTGCTGTGTTAGTTGTGAAATGTTTAATGGGTTTATAGATGATAATGGCGAACTTAAAGATTGTAGTTGTGCAGAGCATTCAGATAGATATTGCACACAATGTTATATATCTACAAGGCAAGCAAAAACATTATACAACGCAGGCTACCGCAAAATCCCCGAAGGCTCGGTAGTGTTGAGTAAGGAAGAGTATAACGACTTAAAAGGACTTGAAAAGCACTTTGATGATTATCTTATAAAAGAAATAAAAGAAACACGCAAGGAAACGACTAAAGAGATTTTAAGGGAAGTTAGTAAGGTTTGTGCTGATTACCAATGGTTTAAAAACTTGTGTAAACAATTTGGTGTAGAGGTGAAAAATTTATGAAAAGAGATAAAATTATAACTGTTCGTGTTAATAGTATACTATTAGAAAAAGTAAATATTATTATTAATGAAAGAACACGAAAAACTGAATATTATTACAAAAATAAATATACATATATAAGCCCAAATACCGGGAATTGTTACGATAAAGTAACTGTAGCTGATATTTTAGAAATTGCGCTAAAGAAGTTTTTAGAAAACGAAATTTTATAAAACCTTAAATTTGTAATACTTTTCCTCCGGGATCAAAAGTATTACAAATTTAACGTTAAAAATGTAATACTTTTCCTGCGCTAAAAATGTATTACATTGAAATTGAAGAGAAAAAAACGGAGAGTGAATTCTCCGCTTTTTTTAACCCTATTCCAAAGCCACTACCCAAATTAATAGTATTTTATTTTTTATCTTGACTTTTGCTAACATTTGGTGTATTATATAGAATATCTTACTAAAAAAAGGGGTGGTATTGTGAGTAATGAATTAAAATGTCCTATTTGTGGCGAACCTACATATCTTGTTTACGGAAAAAATCCAAGAAAAGATGGTTTATGCTACAAACATAGTCAAATGTTGTTTAAGAAAGAAATTTATCAGTGTCAAGACTGCGGAAAATGGAACGAAAAAGACATAACGTGCGAATGTAAACAAGTTAAGGAAATTAAAGAACCCAAGCAGGACAGCGAACTTACTTGCATTATTTGTGGCGAGCCTTCTAATGGGAAACATTTTTGTCTAAAATGTTACAAAAAATTCTCAAATAAAGTTTTATATTTAAAAGTAACTAAATGCAAAGAATTTGAAAAACTTGATGCAGAATACGAAAGCGAATTAGTTTGTGATGATGGGCATTTAGTAAAAAGCAAATCTGAAGTGTTAATTGATAATTACTTATACTCAAGGGGAATTCAACACGCATATGAAAAGCCATATGCCGTTGATGAAAACAAAGAAAACGATATTCACCCCGATTTTTATATCCCTTATTTAAAAGATGAAAACGAGAATATTATAGCAAGAGATATTTACATAGAACATTTTGGATTCGGAGATGAAAACAAAAAATACAAAGAACAAAAAGAATATAAATTACAAATTTATAAAAATAACAACTTAACAGTAATATGCACAACAGAAAAAGATATTACCGAAGGTTGCAGTAATACACTTGATAGAAAATTTAAGTTTTTAAAACCTAATCAAATAAACTAAAAAAAAAGAGCCGTTTGGCTCTTTTTTATTACTCTGTTAAAACATGTCGTTATCCAACCACATATTTCTTTTTTGACCACGATAAACTTGAACTTTTGATTTTCCAAATTTTCTATTTAACTGATCAATATTTGCTTTCGTTTTTGGAATATAAGATTGCTTAACACCATCAAATACATTTATAGATTTCGACTTTGAAGTTGTTGATGCAGCAATAACTGAATTGCCTAACAAAATTCTAGATACTACATTAGTTTTTCTTGCCATTTTTTCCTTTACGTTTTAAGACCGCACGTCTATTAATTTTTTATATCTCAACTTTTTTTGTTGACTTTTGTTTAAAAATTGCATATAATAATATTAAGCTTAAAGCAAAATATTATTTTTCTTTTTCCGTAGGGCAGTAATAATAACCTACGGAATTCTTTTATTCATGTTTACTATTTGCAAACAGTTTGATTTTTTCAGACTGTTTTTTTGATAAATGGCGTTTAGATATATAAATAACATTTTTATCTTTCAAATCAATTTTACCGCCACTTACGTTTTTAAAATAATATTGATTTCTAACACCGCTTGGAACGTCAAATTCCTTAAATTTAGTTACCATAATATTTCCGCGTGCAACTTGTTTAAAACGGTTATTATCCTTCACATATAAATGAGTTAATTGAATTGCATTATAACGTTTGTTTTTCCTATCATAATACGTTGCATAAGTATGTGTACCATTAGGGTTATTACTTTTAAATAAATATCTATTTTTAATTTTTACTAAGCGCATACGTCACCGCCTACGTTATTTCATTATATCCGGACAACATTCCTTTGGCTATACCACGATAATAAGCACGAAGTGGTTCAGTTAAATATTTACCTTTCTTTGTGCGCTTAATCTTTCGATTTGTTCCGTATTTATTACACGTACTTGCCATTTGTTTTCTCCTTGGTTTTTTCTTTTATTTTTATCAAATCATTAAAGAAATAACTGTTTTCCATCATCATTTCTTCAAAAGTAGCCTTTTCGCTTCTAAACTCTTCTAAATCGTTTATACCTAATTCACTACGTAACGCCTTTTCGTGAAAAATATCACTAAAGCAGTCCGTTGAAAAACGCCTGCTATAAATCTTTTTACACATCAAATAATAAATGCTTTCTTTAGATTCTTTATCTTGACGGCCACTTTCTACTTGTAAATCGAGCTTAAAAAAACCAAAAGTATTATGTATCTTCTTTTGATACTTCCAAAGCCAGCTTGCGAATCCATGGTATAAATACATTTTTAAAGTGTTATCCCCACGTTCAAAACGGTAGTTATAATAACTTGTGGAAAACTTATCAATTACCCAGTCGCAAAGTACATCAGCTAACGTAAATAAAGGCATAGCCAGGCTTAAGTCAGAGCAGTTATCTATGTTAACTATTTCACATAAATCACGCGCATCAGCGCCCCAGCTTTCCGGGCGTTGCTCATCAGTTATAACTTTAACAAAGGGATAGTTAGCCACTGTAGCGCTATGACGTACCATTTTCAACCAACTATTAAACAAATCGTTTTTTTGGTTTGCTACGTCATCGTTTTTCTTAACCGTTTGAAGTTCTAAACTGTTTCCACGTTCTTTGCCTATCTCCGTTATATTAATTACACCGAACTCAAAGCTATTACCTTTGGCATTAGCTTCTATAAGTTGCTTACCCAAACGAAGCGAATCGAAATCGAGAATATGCGCATGCCGAGTATATGACTCTATTAACCGTTTATCACGTTTAAAGAAATCACTATTCCATAAAGGGAAGTTGCCTAAATCTTCCAGAACGTTATCAACTCTGATAGAGTAGTTTGATAAAAGTAAGCTACTTTCTATAACGTAAATAAAATATAACTGCGCGTACGTTTCTATAGCTTCCCAAAGGGTTACTACGTTAAGCTCGTTAAAATATTCATTACCGTAACGTTCTTCGTTATAATCAAATATTCCAGGATAATTATATTTATAAGCCTTTTTTAAATAACGCCTAATAGCCTTTTTAGTGCTTACGTCTCCTTCATAAGATAATAGTAACTGCAAATTAGTTATAACTTTACGAACAGTTGCTAAATTATATACCGTATGTTCACGCATGCAAACTTTAATATAATTCTCTAAGTTAATCCACGGAAAAAACGGAAATTGTAAATCAACTTCTAACAGCTTTTCAAAAGCTTTGTCGCGTAAAATTATCTCTTCAGACAATGCCATATCAGTAATTATTGTTGTTTTCTTTTTACCCATTGAACCGCAGGCCATAATTACTATTGGCCGTTCATTGATAAAACCCCGATTACGCATTTCAAAATGATTAAGTAATTTATAACCAATACGCCTTCTTATAGCATTCATAACGCAATAAGCAATTATTAGCCAACCTAATAAAGGTATAAAATCTATGGCTATGGATAAGTCCATTAACAACTTCAACACCTGCACGTAGATATGAATAAAATCAAAACTAACCACAAAATACAAGTAAAAAGCTATAAGTTCTAAACCAATTGCTATTACGTTGAAGTTATATGCCCATATCCAAGCCCATATTTTAGGGTAGAACGCATTTTTCTTACAAAATGCTATAAACCCTAATATCCACTTCTTAGTTGGCAAATAAACAGCCCTCTCAAAGCGTTTGAATGCTTTTAAAGGCTTGCTATCTTGGTTATAATCGTTATTAGTAGTATCTTTCCCACCAATTAGCGAAAACAACAAAAATATAGGAACAATTAATAGCACATACTTTGACGTGTAATATAATATATCAGATAAAGCCAATAAATAAGCTCTAAAATTTTCTTTAGTAAAAAATATATCCCAATAACGCGCCCAAACAAGCTTAAATTCTTCCCAAGTATTAGGCAAATTAAAGGGCATTTTAAAAGGCATTTTAGAAAACTTTCCAACTGTGGGCTCTATCATTCCATCATACCCAAACAGCTCGGTGAAATAATATAAAAATGAATTTTTAACGTCAATTAGACTTTCGATAATTCTTAAGCCTGCATAACGAAAAAAGAATATTGCAAGACAAAGAAAACTCAACGTCAATACTATACATATATAATGTCTATAATCCTCTTTTAAAGCTCGCAATATTCTTTTCATTTTCTAAACTTGTTTTATCGTATAAATAAAATATCCCAATATTAACGTTAAAACTATTCCTATTGTTATTTTTAATGCGCGTTTCATCATGCTAAACTGTAATAAAGTAAATAGTAATCTAATCCAGGAATAACAAAATCATTAATGTTAACTATTTCTCGTTCTTTAAAATCTTCGCTAGTAGTTAATAAATAAATATAAGAATCGTACTTAACGTATATGTTATCATTGCGAAGACTTTCAATTGTAAGATATTCAAGATTATATTCAAGCCATTCCTTCCAGCGAATGCCATGAATAACCGGAGCTTTAATTGTGAATGGTATATATCCGGTTTCCTCATCCACGTAACATGTACCATTAAACGTTACATAATTATCTACTAATTCAAAAGTATACGCAGTATGCTCTAAAATTTGAGCCGTTCGACGTACAGTATTCCCAGTGTCATCAACTAAGCGGTAAAAATTACCTTCGCTATACTTATAAATATAAGCCCCAGCCATAAAGTAAGAATCAATATTTTGGTCACTATTAATCCAATCACTAAAAATTATCCCTTTGAAAAACGGATAACTAGAATCATCAATTTCAAAGTAACGTAAGGTTACTTTCTCAGTATAATAATTTTCGCCATCAATGATATAATCATCGCGATACACAACTCGACCTTTCGAATCGCAAATACGGTATTTATAACTTAAATCGTTGCAATACAAACCATATTTATCATTCTTAATTTCCATATACATTAGCATAGGTTTTGTTATATTTTGAACAAAAAAACTATGCCAGGTAATTTTTCCACCATAAGATGAAAGTTTATAACTATAATCTGTTCTTAAATCACTTTCATTAACGTTATAACTTATAATAAAATCAGTAACGTAGCTATGTTCCCTTTCTTCCTCAACGTCATAAATATATATAGGGGTAGAATTTACGTCATCAACTATTACACTATCGTTATCGCTAGCAAAAGCTATACCAAATATAGACATACTCAATGTTAAGAGCAATAAAATCAACATTAAATTTAACGTCTTTTTGGACATAGTATTTTGCTCCTTCTTTAACCACCGTTAACTAAAGCATATGTAGCTGTAGGTTGAATAATATCGGAAGAATCAACAGGTGACTCTCCATAAGCATCAACTGAACACAAAGTATAAACAACCCCACTTATAGTTACACCTACGCGAGAGCCTTCGTCTAAAGTATCTAAATTTAAGGTGTTGGCTTCGGTAGATAAATAGTCACTCCATGACATTTCGCTAGAGCTATAAGTCCAGGCATAGCCTTTCGTAGTATAAGGAACTTCTATTTTAAAAGCAGTAGCACCTTCAGGGACTTCAATGTCTGGTTCGTTTTCATCAACTAAAAGCTCTTGATCTAAAGCTATGTTATCATCATTACCACGATTTCTAACACCACCGACTACGCCAAATATAACACTGGCGCTCAATAATAATATAGCAATTAATAATATGCTATTTGTTAACTTGTTTTTATTTATTTTACTCATTATTTTCTCCTTATAAAGCTAATGTTTGAATTTCATTTTCAGCTATTAATTGGTAAGTCGCACCAAATAATATGGTGTCACTAAGGGTTATAGGAGTGAATACATCACTATCCAGACCAGCATCATACTCAACAAAACAAAGATAAAAAGTTATTTCATCATAAGTTGTATATAATTGTCCTTCAGCATCCTGTTCTAAGCCCAAAGTATTAGCTTCTGAGGTCAACCAATCTTCCCAAGTATCTTCATTGTACCCATAAGTCCACTCATCACCAATTTTAAAAGCATGAGCCCCTGAAGGAACGTCTATATTAGGAACATCTTCGCCATCAACAAAATATTCTTCATCCAAAGCAATATTATCATCATTGCCACGATTTCTAACACCGCCAACTACACCAAAAATAACACTAGCACTTAACAATATTATAGCAAATAATAATATTGTATCTGTTAACTTATTTTTATTTACTTTTCTCATAAAGTTTCTCCTTTTTTTGTTTTTTCCTAGAACCAAATAAACCGCTAAAAAGTTTTACGAAAAACGCAATAATGCGTAGAAGAATAATAACACCTAATATAGCTAATATAATATTTATGATTTCTAAAAATTTATCAAAATTGTCATCCAAATCACCGTCATCAATTATATCAGGGTTTAAATCTGCCGATATTTTATCCATTACAACGCCTACGTCATTATAAATTTGATGATTTGTATCCATATAGGATATAGTTAGCACAGTAATATATTCAATTTTCGAACATGTTGCTTCATTTTTATGTCCATTAGCAGTCGAAATTGTACGCTCACTATAAGGTGTTTCTAAAAAAGTGAATACCCATTGCCCATTTTTTAATCCTTCTTCGCATTCATCCGTTAAATCACCGTTTTGATCAGATACAGTCTCTATAAAAGAATCAGAAGACATAATTCTATTCCACTCTAAGGAAGAACTAAACAAACCAGCTCCTTTAAAAGTCATCTTATCAGATTCCGTTAAGTATACTTCTTTAGGGGAATATTCTTTACGTATAGCAAACAATGAAGTATTCCTCAAAATAACATCCGTTCGCTTATAAGACAATTTAGCGTTCACTATTTTTTCTACGTGAATTTCATCAAAATTAAAACTAACGAACCAAGAATCACAACATTGATTGACTCCGATTAAATGAGACCATGTAACACCTTCCCACATTCTAGCATTTCCAACATAGGTAGGTGTGATGGATACGGTTTCAAACGTATTCATTTCATATTTTACAGTATCGTTAAAATATGATACACACCACTGTTGACCAACGGAAATAGAAATAGACTGGTTGTACGTACCGCCGGATACAACTGTATCAAGCTGATCACTGAATTCTCTATAAATTGATATTATGTTGTAATAACGATACGTGTCGTTAGGTATGTTAAAATCCTTAACCAAATATTTATCAAATACACCAGTGCTTGATAATAATTCTAAATCGTATAACAAAGGTTTTTGCCCTATGCCATTAGTAGAAAAACCAAGACTTATAGAAACGCTTTTAGCTTTTAAATCAAGTTCGCTATCAGTTGGTTGATATATGTACAGACAAAGACCATCATTAACAGTTTCGGCTATTTGTATAACTTCCATAAACGGCTGGTCGTTGGTGGTATCTAAATCACTATTTATCTCATTAAAATAAGATAAAGTCATTGCCGGGTAATTTCTAGCATCAAAATTAGGATCTTGAGTTAATTCACCAACAACGGTTTTTATTCGAGTTTCAGCGCTAACTAAAGAAATAGGTAAAAAACAACTATACAAAATTAATAAAAAGAGGTATAAAAATATAAATGAATGAAATATTATTTTATCAATTTTCCTTAACATTTTTACCACCTACTTTTTTAATGGAACTATTCCGTAGCGGAATTAGAATTGCTTTGAGGTAATTCGCCCTGGTCAGCTAATACTTTAATAGTAAGCTTAGAACTCATTTTAGCTATATCAATTAAATTTATCTTTTCGGTAGACGTAGCACTAGGACGTATCACTATTCTAGCATAATAAACGTTATCAGTCATACCGCCTTTCCAAGAAGTACTTCTATCTGTATAACAATTAATAAATGTGCCGTCGGAACCATATAAAAAGAGGCTATAAACAAAATCTGCTTCAAAGTCTAAATTAATTTCCAAACCTTTACAGCGAAACATATTCTTAGTATACGCAGACGTCTCACTTTCCACATATGTACCGTCAGAATTCAAATTGCCTTGTGTAAAAATAGGCGTAATTTCAACTTTGCCATTATCATCCTCTATGATTTTACCAGATTGAGTAAAGATCAAACCAGATGCAAATACTAATAAAAGTACAGCTACTAAAATTTTAATTGTTAAATTTTTTCTCATATTTTTTTCTCCTTTGCGCTTTTGCGCTATTTTATTTTTTTAAAAAGGCAAACTGTCATCTTCTTCGCATATTTTACTAAATGCATTTCCAAAATCAAATTTAGCCTTTATTTCTTTCTTTTTATCAACAAGCTCATTCTTAAACGTTCGCCAAAAACCTTTGGGTTTACCGTATTCATCTAAGCCGTCATCATATACCGTAACGTTGGAATCAGTAATTTCAACGTAGCAACCAACTCTTCGATATAATTGCTGTAAAGAATCCGTAGGGATTCGTTTACCGTCACTCCCTATTTGCTTATACCATAAATGTAAAGCAATAGAAGAAGTTATAACTATTAAATCACCAATAAAAACCTTATTGCGAAATCGACTACTAACAGAACTTTGAGTATTATTATCAATTAATTTTAAAAAATCCTCAAACTTAAAGGCTTCATCGCGTAAATCATCAAAAAGTAAAGCTTTTTGACCAAGATAATCCTGCAAGGGATCGTTGGAAGAAGAACTAATACAAAAGTCATATCCCATACTTTTTAATAGTTTCTTCGCATAATAGGTTTTTCCAGTCCCGGCAGGACCAGTAATAAACATTACTTGAATATATCTATCCGTAGTCAAATTTGCGCATAAACAATGAAGCTCCCATAATTTTTTTAATTGATTCAAAGCTTTTGTTTTCTCACCAATAGATAAAGTGTTAACGTATTTAAGCATTTCTGCATAGGTGTAATGCTCAAAATCACCTATTATCTTTGATTGTTCAATTTCTCCTTGAACGTCAAAATTTGCTACTATTTCACTAGGCAAATATTGATGTTTGTTTTTTTGAGACTCGTTACCATGTGTTAAATACAGTAACATGTCAGTTCTGCGCCCCTTAACGCGTTCAATCATGTTCTCGGGAACGTCAAACCAAGAAGCTACTAACTTTGTATCTACCGAAGAAGGAGAAAAATTTAGATAAATATGGTAGTGCGGGCGCGTGTCATCGCGATCATGCAAAATGTACGCCCATTTTTTTATTGTTTTATATTTCATGCAAGTGGCTTGAATATCCACTTTTAATTTGTCTTTATCAGTAACAATTTCCATGTGTCGCAAATTCATTTATCCACCCCCTAAATTTACGACTAAGGATTAAAAACCTTCAGCACGCTCAATTTCTTTTTGAACGTCAAAATTTGCCGTTATATCACTTAATTGATATAAGGGCCTAGCGGAAAAAGGATTAGAAGCATAAAGCCAATAATTCATTAATCGACCGACTAAACCGTTTAATACAACTATGTTTTTTTGTGGAACAGAAAACCATTTAGAAAGAATTCTAATATCTTGCATTGAAGGTATCAATCGCAAGTAAATATGTAAATGAGAAGATACCCCGTCTTTAGCATGAACAATAAAAGCAAATTTTTCAATAGCTTTATACTTAGTAAAAACGGATTCAATATCTACTTTCAATTTATCAAGGGGAATAACTATTTCAAATTGTCGCCTTTTCATTACTTTTACCACCTTTTTATACGTTTTATACGTTTGTCAACACCGCTTGGACAAGCCCCAAGCGGTGTTGACGTTTCTATTATTTTTTTTAGGAGTTATCAACAATTTTATTGATTTAAACTTTTACTCTATTATACGTTTTATACGTTTTGTCAGTTTTAAAAACTTTTAACTATTTAACGTATAAAATATCTACGTCAAATATGTTTTCAGTACCAGGCACAATTTCTAACTTTTCAACAAATGCTTTATTGTTAAAATCGTTTATTCCAAACGTTACGTCAACTAGAGTGCATGGTAAAATGTTTTTAAACTTTTCAAAATCTTCAGGACGGTGCTTTTTATTAATGCACGTGCTTATTACAGCTTCTTCTTTCTTCGAATACCATAAACCACCATTAGACATAATGTTAGGCAAACGATACATTGTTAAATACAATAAATCATCATTTGTCTTTTGATCCTTTCCAACTCTACGACTTACTACTACACATCTTCTCATAAAAATACTCCTTTGCCGATGAGAACGGCATAAATAATTTTTTTGCGGTTGGCGAGACTCGAACTCGCATCAATAATTTTTTTAAAATGATATAGGAAAAAGCTCTTCCCTTGAGCTACAACCGCAGGGTGGGGGCGTGCACCACTACACGCCCAAATTTAAAACGAAGGGAGGTGTAAAATGAAAAAAATGCGACCACCTTGTTTCGCATTTGAGTATACACTATACAAAGAAAAAAATATTTAAAAATTTTTTAATTTTTTTTAAAAAAGTATTGAAAAACAGTTGCAATTTATAAAATTATTTGGTATTATATACAAGCATTAAGCGTGAACGCGCTTGTTGCACGGTCAATTGGTGTGGGAGCATAGCTCAGTTGGGAGAGCATCTGCCTTACAAGCAGGGGGTCACAGGTTCGAGCCCTGTTGTTCCCACCAAATTTTATAACCAAGAATTGGAATATGCGGGAATGGCTCAGTGGTAGAGCGTTGCCTTGCCAAGGCAAATGTCGCGAGTTCGAATCTCGTTTCCCGCTCCATTTTTTTTTACAAAAACGCCAAAAATACGGCGTTATACGGTACCATAGCCAAGCGGTAAGGCCAAGGTCTGCAACACCTTTATGCCCCAGTTCAAATCTGGGTGGTACCTCCAACAAAAAACGCACTTTTGTCTACCGACAAAGGTGCGTTTTTTGAATGATGTTTGCCTTCGGCAAATGATGTTGGCTCCGCCAATGATGACGGCTTCGCCTAATGATGCGTGGCTTCGCCACATTTGGGGGCAAACATCGCATCATTGCGGAACGAAGTGGAGCAACATCATATTTGCGAAGCAAATGCATCATATCGCCGCAAGGTGATGCTTCATTAAGATATACAAAACTTCGTTTTGGTGATATCCAAAGCTACGCTTTGATGATATACACGTCTCCGCCGTGATTAATACGCGACGGTTTAACTCCAAACAAAAAGCAAAATAATTATAAATTTAAGACTTAACTTTATAGTTATTGACAATTATCGCAGGTTTATGATATAATTCACTCATTAAAAACGGTTGTTAAAAAATATGCAAAAGGAACAAGTAAAAACAAAAAGCCCACTAACAAGAATAGGGCTTACGAATAATCAATTAAAGCTAATTGCAATGATAGCTATGGCGTGCGATCACGTAGGAAAAATATTGTTACCCGAAGTAATTATATTGCAGGTAATAGGTCGCCTTTCTTTCCCTATTTTTGCTTATATGATTGCAGAAGGGTGTAAGTACACTAAAAACAGAAGCAAATATCTTTTACAAATTGCTCTTTTAGGTCTTTTATGTCAGGTTGTATTTTATATTGCAATGCAGTCTTTATATCAAAACATATTTATAACCTTCACCCTTTCAATAATGACTATTTTTGCAATAGACCGCTTTATAAACAAAAAAAACCTATTAAATTTTGCTATTGCTATTTTAGTCGTAGCGGTAAGCTTTTTCTTCGGTTACGCCCTTTACGGCATAATAAACTTTAGCGATTATTACGTTGATTACGGCTATTTAGGGGTGCTTTTTCCAATAGTAATTTACTTTGCACCTAATAAGTGGTTAAAGCTTATATCCGGTGCAATAATAATGTTGATTTATGGCTTTTGCTTTGATTATTTACAGTTTTTTATGCTGTTAACGATTCCACTTTTACTGCTTTATAACGGCAAGCGCGGTAAGGCGAATTTAAAGTACGTATTTTATTTCTTTTACCCCTTACATTTGGTTATAATATACGGCGTATACGTAATACAATATTTAGAATATTTTTTGGGCTAATAAGCCGTTAATCGCCTTATAGGTAAACTAAATATGATAAAACGCAGTTGTTTTTGCATAAACAACTGCGTTTTTTAACGTAAAAAATAATTATTCACCGCGCATCTTTTTTCTGTATTGTAAGGGTGAAATACCTATCTTTTGCTTAAACACTTCAGAAAAGTGATATGGACTGGAAAAACAAAGTATTTCTGAAATTTCCTTGACGGATGCCGTTCCGCTTTCTAGTATGCTTTTTGCTTTACTGATTTTTAAGTCAAGCAAATATTGATAGGGAGTAATGCCGTAACTCTTTTTAAAAATTCTAATAACTTCTGACTTAGAAATAAAAAGCTTTTCACAAATTTTTTCAAGGTTAAAACTAGTATTTATTGCATGATTTAATTCAACACGAATAAGGTTTGCCCTTTCAGGAATAAATCGGTTATCTTCAACGCTTTTAGCCAAAGCCAATAGCATTTGAGTTATTATATTAGCTATATCAAAATGAATTTCAGAAATATCGGTAGAAATTTTATCTAATTCGTAAAGCTTTTCAAAAAGTTCCACTAACTCCACATTTTTGTAAACAGTGTCACGAAGTTTATAAATTGAAACTATTTGGGCGGGTAATACCCCTTGAAAGTTAACCCAAAGCTTTTTATAAGGATCTTGCGTGTCTGAATAATATTCAACGCTTTCTCCCGTTTTTAGCATATAGGTATCGCCGGCGGTTACCGCCGTTTTTTTACCGTTAACAACAACGTAGCCCTTCCCCTCTATAATATGCTCTAAAATATACCCGGAAACTGAAGCTCTTTTAATGTAATAGTTGTTAGTGGGGTAAGTTATACCAAAGCAAGAAATAGAAATTGGAAACAAAATCCCTTTTGGGTTGTGAAAGTGCGTAATAACCTCGTTTTGTAATCCTTTAAATTGTTGGATATCTATTTTTTTTATTATGTCAAAGCTTTCATATTTTTTCATGGTTAATAATCCGTATTTTTTTGAATATTTTGCGTATTGCAATCAAAATATTTTGTATTATAATTATATTATATAGTTGACAATATGTCAACCTAAATATAAGAAAAAATAATTTGTATTTTTGGGAGGTTCAAAAATGAAGTTGTTTAAAGGAAAAAACGCTCGCAAAATTTCCATTATTGCATTATCTGCGGTAATGGCGATAGCCGTATGCTTTGGCGTGGTTGCTTTTACGTCTACAGCTCAATCGGTTAATGCAGAAAGCGCAATAACTACGGCAGGCTGGGCAAGCTATCACGGCTTAACCTCGGTTGAGTTTAAGGATGGGGCAATGCAATTAAACTCTACAACCAATCCCGGCTCTGTATATTTTACGGATCGAACGTTTGGTAACTACGAAATGGAAGTTGAAATGCAACTTAACTCCGGCAACTGGTTTGGTTTGATGTACCGTTCAAACGGCGCACAAAAGGGTTTTTACCAGCTTGGAACGGGTAGTGGCGGATATCATCAATTAAAACGCCACGAAACAAAATCTTCAGGTAGTGGATGGGACGAGGTTAATATAATAAAGGCGAACTCCGGCTACTCATCTTACACTATGGGAACTAGGGTAAGCGTTTATCTTAAGCTTCAAGATAATAAGCTTACGTTAAAAACCAAGATGGCTGGCGAGAGCGAATACTTTACGGAGTTTGAAGATACTGCAATCCCCACCGATTATCTTGGCGAATACGAAGGTTTTATCGGATTTTGTTTACAATATAGCGACGTAACGGTATATAGCGTTAAAATTAACGATTTAGATAGTGAATACAAGTACGTATCAGATTTTGAAGCAAGATCCAAAAAACAAGCGGAATGGGGTGTAATTCGCGGTGCGGTAACCCCCACTCAAGCAGCAGGTGTAACAACTATTGCTCCTACTGCAAACCCCACGGTATACGGCATAACTAATATTGATTTTACGGACTACGTAATGGAGGCTGAGTTTGAATTTAACAAAAACTGGGCAGGTCTTTGTTTCCGTGTGAACGGTGCGTATAAGGGTTTCTTCAATGCAAACACTAGCAAAACTTACTTTACCTTTCACGAAACGAAATCGGGTGACGGTTGGGGAACGGGAGTTGATTCCACAGTCACTGATTACACTAAATATACTTACGGCTCAAAAATGCGCCTTCGCGTAACGGTGCTTAACAATCATATTACAGCAGAGTCAAAGATTATAGGTACGGATAGTGATTACGTAAAGATATTCGGTAACGTAGACGTATCTACTCTTTATAGCGGAAAACTTGGAACGAGCGGTGGTGTTGGTTTGGTTAGTAGAACCGGAACAACCATGAAGGTTTACGACTTTAAAGTTACGGATAGCATAACGGGAACAACTTACTATTTACCCACCGAAGAAAATGCAACTTGGGGTGTTATTCGCGGAACGGTTACCCCTACTCAAGCAAACGGAGTAACTACTTTAGCGCCTACTGCAAATCCCACAGTTTACGGTATTACTAATGTTAACTTTACCGATTACGTTATGGAATCGGAGTTTGAATTTAACAAAAACTGGGCAGGTCTTTGTTTCCGTGTGAACGGTGCGTATAAGGGTTTCTTCACTGCAAGCACTAGCAAAACTTACTTTAGCTTTCACGAAACGAAATCGGGTGACGGTTGGGGAACGTCAGTTAATCCCACAATTAGCGATTACACTAAATATACTTATGGCTCAAGAATGAGTCTTCGCGTAACGGTGCTTAACAATCATATTACAGCAGAGTCAAAGATTATAGGTACGGATAGTGATTACGTAAAGATATTCGATAACGTAGACATATCTACTCTTTATAGCGGAAAACTTGGAACGAGTGGTGGTGTTGGTTTGGTTAGTAGAACCGGAACAACCATGAAGGTTTACGACTTTAAAGTTACCGATCTTCAAAGTGGCAGAGTGTATGATATATATCCTAAAGAAGAACAATCTTACGAAGACAGCGCTGTGTTTGACGGGGATAAGGCTATAGATACCAGCAGACCTCTTACGGAAATCCCCACCACCACTGAAATTTGGTTTAAGAGTAGTGAATTAAAGCAACAAACCTTAATGACTAATTCAAGAGCTGTTGAAAACAACAATTGCTTTATCCTTAACTTATTAGCGGACGGTCGTTTATCTTTTAAAGAAAACAACGGCGGTGGATATACTGATTTTTCATTAACAAGCAAAAATTCTTATGCGGACGGAGAGTGGCATAAAGCGGTTATTCGTAGAGATTATAATGCCGTTACAGGTATGCTAACCGTTGATTTGTCAGTTTATACGAAGGGCAATTTAGTAGATAAATGCGTTCAAACCTACGCCCTTAATAGCGCTATGAAAGAAGAATATGCTAAAACAGGTGTATTTTATAGCGAAAGATTTTTACAAATAGGAACTTATAGGGAAACGGAAGATTTATTCGTTGGTGAAATTGCAGAAATTAGAATGTGGAATCGCGTTTTATCAGATAGTGAGGTTAGCTCTATTCGCTTACCTTTAGTGGGTGATGAAAGCGGATTGATTCACGACTTCCTTCCTTCTTCAACCGGCTTTGTCGATAAGGTTACGGTTGGAACTACGGAAGAAGTTATTGCAAACTTCTACGAAGTATGGCTTGATGATTACGTTATTGGCGATGCTGATTGGCGAATAGCAGTTTTACCCGATATTCAGTTTATAGTAGAAGGCTTCGAAATCAACATGATCGAATACTTTGAATGGATTCGTGATAACGCTGAGCGCTTAAACATTAAACTTGTATTATCGGTTGGCGATATGGTTAACACCTGTACGCCTGAACAAATGGCAGTTATTTCAGAAGCTTCAGCTATAATCGACGGCGTAGTTCCCTTTATGCCTTTAATGGGTAACCACGATTACCCCAGTTACGGCAGAGATACCGTACTTTGGAATGAATACTTCCCATACGCAAAATACTCTAAGTTAGATTGCTTTGGCGGTGCGTATGAAGAAGGTAGAATGGATAACTACTATTATCTAATGAATATAAACGGCAGTGATTATATGTTTATGGGCTTAGAACTTGCCGTTAGACCTGCCGTTGCTAAATGGGCTAACGAGGTTATAGCCGCTCATCCTAATCACAAAGTGATAATAGTAAATCACGCATATATGGATGCAAACTTTGGCGAGCTTATGCTTCCGGGTGAATCCGGATGTCCTACTAATTATAAAACAGATGACGGTATGACTGCAGTTGCGTTATGGGAAACCTTAATTTCTCAACATAGTAACGTACAGTTGGTATTATGTGGTCATATGAACACTCATAAGGTTTTAAGACTTCAAAAGACGGGCATTAACGGCAACGTAGTTCACTCATTACTCTTTGATAATTCACAAATAGAGCGTCATTACGGCGGTCTAAATATGGTTGGTCTTTTAGGCTTTACAGACGGTAGTAACACTCTTCAGGTTAATAGTTATTCAATTGAAAGAGATCAGTATTATCTAAGCTGTAACCAATTTGAAATAGAACTCGATTGGGCTCAAGAATATCGTGTAACCTTTACTGACGGAAGAGGTAATATAATCTCTGATAAAGCGGTAAAGGCTGGCGAAGTAATAGAACTTCCCAATGCGCCCGCAAATTATTCAGACGGCGTTAACGAATATACCTTTAGCGGTTGGAACGGTTATACCGAAGGTATGACTGCAACTCAAAATCTAACCTTTACTGCAAATTATCAGGTTGCAGAGACGCAAGACGTTAAAGCTATTTCCGCAAGTGAAATTCAGTCTGGCGCAGAGCAGGCAAAACAACTATTGTTTGCAGGTAGCGCAAGCGCGTACGTTAAGGTTGCAAATAACGTAAGCTCTATAACTAAAGTAAAATTATTAAAAGAGTTTGCTTTAACCGATACTATTACCGTATTCGGCGAAGAATTAAGCGTAATATACCTTGAAAACGGTTCTTTATTCATTCACGTGCTTGCATTAGAGCTTGCAAATGAATGCGTTATAAATGGCAACACCGTAATTTCTTTAGGTGCGGTATTTGAAGAAGGTCAAAGTGAGGTATACTTAACCTCTGATATTCACAGAAGTTATTACGATCATTTACTAAATTCTTGGATGGTTGCTCTTTATAAAGATGATGCTATTGCTTTAACCATAAGCGATGCAGAAGATTATGCAATAGTGGAAGAAAACGGCGAATATATTTTAATAAAAGCATCTGACTATTTTAGTTCTAAAGTAGCCGTTTACGAACTTATAGCTGGGGATTATGAAAAAAATCTTAAGGTTATAACGCAAAATAGAATAGCAAATATTTCTTTAAACGTAAGCACTGTTGAAGAAAGTTCAATAGACGGTGACTTAAGCGATTGGTCAAGCGAAATTTTAAAAACAGGTAGAACTATGGTTGGTCTTGACGATACCGCTCATAAGCAAGCTACCTATTATGCTTATTTAACAGATGAAGGCTTATACGTAGGTGCGCGTGCAGAGCACGACAGCCTAATTACCGCCGCAAGCGAATGGTTTAACACAACCAACTTTGAGTTTTTTGTAAACGGTGATTCTTGCAGATTCTGGATAAGTGCTTACGCACCCCTAACTCATGAAGCCGTTCAAGGCAAAATAGTTACCGTTCGCAATGAAGAGGGTGAAAGTGTTTGGTTATCTTATGCAGAGGGCTTTATCCCCATGGAAAAGCTTCCCATAAACGCACTTTCCGGCGAGTTAAATATTGGCTTTGCTTGGAAAACCCCCGGCGATAACATTAAATATCACAATATGACAAGCGGTTACGATTGGTGGTATCCCACTCGCCGTCACGCAAGCGAAAGTGTAGAACAGTATTTCGTAACGGCATTCGGCTTAATTTCATACTCAACAGCAAGAACGGTTAACGGTATTAAACTAGACGGTATCTTTGACGATTTCAATGAGGAAGTAATTACCCATAATATAGAATGTTATTCAACGGACGGTTCTGTTGGTTACACCTTATATGCTAGCTACGTTGTTGATAGCGGTATTTACGTTGGTATAGACGCTAAGCACAAAACCAATCCGCATCCAGATAATAACTACACTTGGTACAATAACACCAACTTTGAGTTCTATATTGGCTCTAACCGTTATTACGTAACCTGTGCAGGCGCAGCAGGTGGAAAGGGTTTATTCGGTAAAAATACTTACATTGCTCAATCCTATGATGAAAACACGCAATTATGGAACACAAAAATAGAATTATTTATTCCCGTTTCAGCTTTAGCAACTGCAAATAGCGGTGATTTTGTAAGAATGGCGTTTGCATTCAAGCCCACTGGCGAAAAAGCAACCTTTGAAGGTATTAGCGGTAGCAGTGATTTCTGGCATCTTGCCGACCGTGCTCCTTCTAATTTAGAAACTCAGTTCTACGTTTACGAATGTGGTATTTCCACAAGTGAAGCAGTGGTATTAAATACACCCGAAAAATGTACGGATATGCTACAGGTTGCATACACAAATGCAAAGGGCGAACAGTTTATCGTTGAATATATTCCCCAAAACAGAGATGAACTTCACGCATACGGCTCTCTTATAACCGTAACTCCACCTACTTGCACGGCAAAGGGTGAAGGATATATTGAATGTATACATTGCGGTGATAAGATTGCTCAAGAAATAGATGTTTTAGGTCATACCGCAGGCGAAACTGTTGTGGAAAACAGAGTAGAAGCTACTTGCGAAAGTGCAGGCTCTTACGATAACGTTGTTTACTGCTCAGTTTGTGATAAAGAATTAGCTAGAGAAACAGTTATTATTGATGCTTTAGGTCATACCGCAGGCGAAACTGTTGTAGAAAACAGAGTAGAAGCTACTTGCGAAAGTGCAGGCTCTTACGATAACGTTGTTTACTGCTCAGTTTGTGATAAAGAATTAGCTAGAGAAACAGTTATTATTGATGCTTTAGGTCATACCGCAGGCGAAACTGTTGTAGAAAACAGAGTAGAAGCTACTTGCGAAAGTGCAGGCTCTTACGATAACGTTGTTTACTGCTCAGTTTGCGATAAAGAATTAGCTAGAGAAACAGTTGTTATTGAAAAACTACCTCATACCGAAAGTGAAACTGTTGTAGAAAACAGAGTAGAAGCTACTTGCGAAAGTGCAGGCTCTTATGATAACGTTGTTTACTGTTCGGTTTGCGATAAAGAATTAACTAGAGAAACAGTTGTTATTGAAAAACTACCTCATACCGAAGTTGTAGATAGTGCAGTAGCGCCTACCTGTACAGAAAGCGGTTTAACAGAAGGTAAGCATTGTTCAGTATGTAACGCGATTATAATAGCACAAGAGGTTGTTGAGGCGTTAGGTCACGATATGTCTGAAGCTACTTGCACACAACCTGCTATCTGTAAAAACGGTTGCGGTTTAACTGAAGGAGATATTCTTGAACATACTTACGGTGCTTGGGAAATCGTTAAAGAAGGAACTCATTATGAAGAGGGTATAAAAGCAAAAGTGTGCACGGAATGCGGTCATACCATAGAAGAATCCTTCAAATTAAATGGTAATGATCGTAAGTATGGATGCAACGCTTCAGTTGGAGGCAGTGGATTAGGTTTATTATTAACCGCTCTTTCCGGTTTTGTATTCGTAAGAAAGAGAAAAATAGATAATAAACGCGATTAAAAATAATAAAAAAGCGGGCAATTATTAGCGTGATACTCTTAACGGAGTATTCACGCTAACTAAGTTTGCCCTTACGGGCAAGTGAAGTTATCTTCGATAGTGAAGTTCACTTTGTGAGTGAAGTTTCGCCTGATGGCGAAGTGATGGGCAAACTTAACTTCACTTGTGCGTAGCACAAACTTCACTGCATAGCAACTTCACTTTCGCGGCAGCGAAAACTTCACTAACAGAAAAAGAGAGGACATTTCGGCGATAAACCGTTTTGTTCTCTCTTTCTGCTTATATAAGAACCTGCTTCGCAGAACCTTGTTATTCGCTTTGCTCATAATAAGGGTTTGGGTTTAGCCCATTCTGTATTTGTCCAGACAAATGTGATGCTCGCGCTTAGTAGAGTTTTCAAATTCTCCGCTAAGAACATCACCCATTCAGCTGTCCGCTATTCTTTTTTTATAAAACTCTTTACAAAATATAAAAGGTATGATATAATAATTATTACAAAAAAATCACTTTAATCAGTATAAAATATTAATACTAACAAGTAGTTGTTGGATTTTAGCTATGAAGAAAACCTTTTACACAGAAATAGCCTATTTAGTAGGAATAATTGCTTTATCTTTTGGCACTGCTCTTATGGCTAAAGCGGACTTTGGTATGGCAATGATAGTTGCTCCCGCTTATTTATTACATTTAAAAATATCACCCTATCTTCCCTTTTTTAGCTTTGGGGTAGCAGAATATTGCATGCAAGCGCTATTGCTAATAATACTTGCAATAACAGTAAGAAAATTCAAGCGCTTGTTTTTATTGTCCTTTGTAACGACCGTTATTTACGGTTTGCTGTTGGATCTATTTATGTGGGTTACGGGGTTTATTCCATTTGCTACAAATATTTGGGTAAGGATAGCTTGCTTTGCTTTTGGCTTTGTAAGCTGCGTAATGGGGATAGTTTTTTTCTTTAAAACCTATTTACCCCCTGAAGCATACGAGCTTTTCGTTAAAGAAATATCGTTAAAATACGGCTTCGCAATTTATAAGGTAAAAACGGTATACGATTTTTCAAGTCTTATTATTTCAGTACTCCTTTCAATTCTTTTATTTGGATTTAATGAATTTGGTATTATAGGTTGGGGAACTCTGTTTTGCGCTTTATTTTACGGCGTTACGATAGGTAAAATGAGCAAGGCTTTAGATAGTATTTATGAATTTAAAGACCTTTTTAGTTTTCGTTCCTTTTTTGAAAAATAGTATAATAAAAGTGTGGATAATCAACCTATACCCACACTTTTTTGTTTTTTGTTAAAGATTATTTGCGCTTAAAGTAAAGCTAAAAAGCATATAGAAAGAGCAATAAGTATTTGCGCGGGATAATAGCTTGCGTGGCACAAAATACTAATTATTCTCTTCTTTTCGCCAAAGTAGTTGTGCATAAGCACCATATCTGAAAAATAGAAAAGAGTAAAGCCGATAGTTAAAAGTAATGCGCTAACAGAAAACCGGTTAATAAGCGCTAATATGCAAAGAGCAAGAGAAAGGCTTTCTACCAAAGAATATAAGAAAACGCCAATAGTCAATTTCTTATAATCTAACTTACCGAATAGCTTGTTTGCAAAGGTATAAAATAATGATAGGGGAATTATAATTGCAATAACCCACAAAGAAATTTCAAAAATACTTGCAAGAGCAACACAGTAAATAGCGTGACCAATTAAAAACCAGCCTGCGCCACCAACTATAACGGGTAGTCTGTCACGCTTTAATTCACTAATCCTTGGCATGCCTAAAATGATATCTCCAATTAAGCAGAATATTAAAGCAGTAAGTATTAAAAACCCGCCTATAAGCTCGTTAACAATGTGTTTACTTAATATTTCTTTGCCTAAAAGTAAGCTTGATGTGTAAAATAAAGAAGCAATTCCAAGCAAAACGAAAAGCGTGCTGGCGATTGTTTTTAAATAAAGATTAAGCAAGGTTTTCTTATAAGATGTAATTGTAAAAACAATAGCTACAATCGCGTTTATAATTAATAAAGTTAAAATAAGGGGTGTCATTTTTCTCCTTCTTAAAAAAGTAGTTTAGCATTTAAATAGCCTTTTACGGGCTATTTTTTTAATCTTAAATCCTTACCGTCAAAGGGGATTCTTGCCGTTTCGTTGCCCATAATACGGCTAGAAAGTCTTTCTGTATAGCGAGCCTTAATTTCTTCTAATGATAGGTTAGTGGTAATAATAAAAGGCGCGCCTAAATTTAATCTTTCAGAAATTATTGCAGTAATATATTCAAGGGTAACGTTCTTTAAAATAGGCTCTGTTCCCAAGTCGTCAATTACCAATAAATCGCTAGAGGTTAAAAGTGAAAAAATAGCCTGTTTGTCGCCAATAGAAGCCGTGTGATATCTTAAAAAGATATCGTTTAGCTTTACCGCGCTAAGATAAATAACGTTATAATTATTACTTATAAGCGCGCTTGCTATACACCCGGCCGTAAAGCTTTTTCCCGTTCCCGGCTTACCGGTAAGCAGTAAGTTTTTGATCTTTTCAGGGGGAAACTTATTAACGTAATCTAAGAATAAATTTTTTATTTTTTCGCCCTTAGCCCCTTCCGCCTTATACTCTTCAAAGGTGGGTAAAAGGGGTGTTTGAACGTTTAAAATCTGTTCGCTAACGGCCATTAAATTGCTAAAAAAGCACTTGCAAAGTCCGCCCCCTTCAATATAACCGGTATCAGAGCAAATAGGGCAAGAATAGTTAACCTTAAGCATATTTTCGGTTAATCCTTTACCCTTTAAAATATTAGCGCGCTCGTTGGTTAAGCAGTTGATTTGTTCTTCTAAACGGGGTACGTTATCAAAATTTTCGTCAAATTTAGCTCTTGCAAGCTCAAGGCGAAGGGCTTTTATCTTATAACGGTTTTCCTGCCAAGCCTCGTCCTTTTCTAAAAATGCGTTAACTTCATACGCTCTATTTTCCGCATCCATACGCTTCTTATCGTAAAGCTTGGTAAGTGCGGTCATAATTTGATTATCGTTTATCATAATTAAAATTTAATATCGTCAACGCTATCTAAAAGCGCGTCGAGCTCCTCCTTAGTATAGCTACGTTCGTTTTCAAAGCGAGCAGTGCTCGCAACCGGTTTAGCTGAAGCAACTACTGCTTGCGGAATTTTATCCTTGGTAAACACGCCTTTAGATTTCCAGTCTGAAAGAAGTGCGTTCATATAAACCAGAGGGCGAATTTTATCTTTGCTAAACGAGCAAGCCTCTTTAATCATCTCTGCAGAAAATCCCCAGCTATACCAAGCGGTAAATATTTGGCGATCGCTATCGTTAGGTCTGCGGTCAATATTGCATTCATTTAAAATTTCCTTAATGAATTCATCTTGCTTAGCCATACCCTTAACGTATTCTGCAATACTGGAAAGAGTAATTAAGCCTTTATCGTAAAGAGCGTCTATTTGGTCGTTTAGTAAAGAAAGACTGCGCCTATTTTTTCTAAAGCACCAGTTTGCTAAAAATTCAAGGGTGTCACCGTCGTAGCCCTTTGCAGTCCAGGGTAAAATATAGGTTTCCACAACGGGGTCAATAACTTCAACGTAAACGGAAAGCGCCTTGCAAATCTTAACTGCAATATCTCTATATTCATCACGGCGTTTTAGGTATTCGTCAATTTCCTTTTCTGCAAAAAGCTTATTTGAATAAAGCTCCAAAATAAAATCGTCAAGCGCGTTAACGTTCTTGCGCTTACACTTTTTAGCAATAAATAAAAGCGCCTTTTGTTCGTATCCAAGCTGTGATTTCCACTTATTAAACAACTGTAAATCTTCAATTTCGGGTTTTCTTTTTAAGCCTAAGGCGTTAAGTAATGAAGAGATATCCTCGCTTCTTACCATATAGTCGGAAAGCTCTTTTTCAATGAGCTCGGTTGTAATAATTCCCCTTGAAGCAAAGTCCTTTGCAACGGTAATTATATATCTATAGCCGATAGACGTACCCTTTAAATCAACGCAATACTTGCAAATCATAAGCATAGCCTCCGGCTTAATGGAATATTCCTCCATAAGGTTAAAGTATGCGGTGTATTCTGCGGTGCTAATCATTCTATCGGGTAAAAGAGCTTGAAGTGCGCCTGTAAATTCGCTATATTTTTCGGGCTTAAACTTGCGTGGCTTGCCCGTTTTGGAAAGGGGTAGGTAGCGAACGGTAAAGGGCTCTTCAGAAATTATGGTAACAAGGTCGTATTCTTCCCAAAACTTAAAGCAGTCAATTACCTCTTCTTCGCTAAGCTTTAGCTCTGTTGCAAGTCCGCTAAGCGTAACCTCTTTTTGAGTTCGGCAGGCTAAAAGCCCGTAAAGGTAAACGCGAACGGAATCCCCGCTTGCTTCCGGTAAATAGTCGGTAATAAAATTACTGTCTAAAGGAAGAATTTTATCTTTATCGTATTCGTTAGAAAAAGAGAAAAAAGCCATAATAGTCCCCAAAAAGCGTAAAATTTTGCTCAAATAATGGCAAAAATCACTAAACGCTTGATTTAATTTAAGATATGTATTATACTATATAATAAATTATTATTAAATAAAAATCAAGTTTTTTTAGCAAATTTTTATTAAATAATAAAAAGGTAAAAAAATAACGGCTCAAAGATAAAAGCTTAACTTTTATTTTAAAGGTCTTTTTAGGTGATAAAATGAAAATATTACACACTTCCGATTTGCATTTAGGAAAAAAACTTAACGGAAAAATTACCCGCTACGGCGAGCAAATTCAAGTATTAAAGGAAATAAGGGAAATCTGCGAAAATGAATGCGTAGATATCCTTTTAATTGCCGGTGACGTATTTGATACCTTTATCCCCGCAGCTGATGCAGAAGAAGTGTTTTTTGACTTTTTAAATGAAGTAAGCACTCCTTCGCGCGCGGTGGTAATCATAAGCGGTAATCACGACGACTGGCAACGCTTAAGCGCTCCTTCCTTAATTGCGGGTAAGCATAACGCTTATATCTTTGGGGGTGAAAACGTTCCCGCGCTTGGCGGAGATAGCGTTAGGGCTACTAAAATAGGAAAGAACTTCGTTGAAATAAAAAAGGGCGAAGAGGGCGTTTATATAGGCGCTTTACCTTACGTTGGTGAAATTAAGGTTGGGGAAAGAAAAAGGGATATATCTTACGGCGAAAGAGTGCAGGAATTTATTGATAACTGCTTTTTAGAAAACGTTAACGGCTTACCCCAAATTTTACTTGCTCACCTATTTATGCTTGGTGGTAGCAAGGGTAGTGAAGAGCGCGATATAGAGCTTGGCGGTAGCAGAATAGTAGAGTCATCAAGAATTAATCAAAATATTTTATACACAGCGCTTGGTCATTTGCACAAGCGTCAAGTTATTTATAACGAAAGAAATATTCTTTACAGCGGCGCTCCTTTACAGTACGCTTTTGATGAGGTTGGTCACGAAAAATCGGTAACGATGTTTGAAATTTGCGATAAAAAGGTGCAAAATTTAAAAACTATACCCCTAAAAAGCGGTAAACCGCTTGCAAAATTAGTCGCCGGCGATTTACAAAGTGCAAAGGAGCTTTTAAGCGCCTATGCAGATCATCACGTTTACTTAACGTTAAAGCTTAGTGAAGTATTATTGGAAGTGGAAAGCAAAGAGCTTATAACCTCTTATCCTCAGCTTGTGGATTACAGCTTAGAAATTCATTCAAGCGATATGGGGGTAGACGGCGAGGAAAGAAAGAAGCTAAGCGATAAAGAATTATTTGAGGCTTATTACAAAAAGGAATACGGAACGGAAGTTCCCCAAGAGATTTTAGAGCTTTACTTAAAGGCGTTAAGCGAGGAAGATTTATGAAACCGTTATATCTTGAAATAGAGGGCGTAAAAAGCGTTTCCGATAAACAAACGATAGATTTTGAAAAAGTTGCTAAAAGCGGTATTTTTGGCGTTTTTGGTAAAACAGGAAGCGGTAAAACGACGATATTAGATAGTATAGTGCTTGCAATATACGGCGCAACCACCGGTAGCGTTGATAATAAGGATTTTATTAACGTTGGCAGAGATAGTGCAAGGGTTAATTTGCTCTTTTCGGTTAGTGGAATGGGTAAAACTAACACGTACCGCGTTGAAAGAAGCTATAAGCTGGATAAAAAGCGCGAAAACGCACTTTCAAGCGCAAAGCTTTTTGAAGTAGTAGCAGAGGGCGAAATTTGTATTGCAGAAGGTAGCAGTAAGGTAAATAAAAAGCTTGAAGAAGAAATTATAGGCTTAGAGCAAAAGGAATTTTTAAGATGTATTGCATTACCGCAGGGCGCGTTTGCAGAATTTTTAAATTTAACCAGAAGCCAAAGGCTTGCCTTCATAGGTAAATTGTTCGGGCTTGAAAAGTACGGTAAACCGCTAGCTAACAAGGTAAATACAAAGCTTAGACTTTTGAAGGAAAAGGAAAGCGTTGAGCTTGGTAAGTTGCAGGCTTATTTAGAATATGATAATCAAGCGGTAAAATCTTGTGCGGAAGAAATGCAATCGGTGCAGGCAGAGCTTGATTTGTTAAAGCAGGAAAGGGACGTTAAAAAGGTAGAATACGAAGCAATAAAGGCTAAGTACGAGTTAGGCGTTTCTCGCGCGCAAAAGCAAAAGCTATATGAAGAAAAGTTGGCCTATAAGCCGGTTATTGACGATTTAATTAAAAAAATAGAGCTATATGATAGCGTTTTTGCCGTTCAAAAGGAGGTTCAAAGATATCAAAACGCAAAGCAAACTATTGCCATAGTAGAAGCCAAAATTAAGGAGCTTGATAAAAGTGGAATAGAAATTGCTTTAAGGCAAAAAAAGGCAAAAAAGGAAAGAGCGTTAATACCCGAATTATCAGCCGAGCTTGATCTTTTTAAGGCACGAATGATTATGGTTAAAGAGCTTAGCCCTAAGATAGAAGCGTTAGAAAATAAGAAGGAAAAATTATCCCGTTTAAGGGAGGAATATAAAAAGCTCGTAGCTGAAGCAGAAGGGTTAAAAAGAAGCATTGCGTTAAGTGAAGAAGAGCATCAAAAGTATATTCAGCTGGCAAAATCGCAAGACGTAAAAAGCGCGTTAAAGGCTCTTGCAGAGCAGGCTTCAAGCAAGGCGTTTATTGAATTTGCTAACGAAAGCTTAAGTTTTTTAGAGGAGCTTTCAGAGCTTTTAAAGCAAGAAAATTTAGTGGCTGAAAGTGCCGTTAATCGACTTATAGAGGGGGAAATGCAAAAAATCCGCTCTATTTTAACCGCAGGAAAGGGTAATTTGGAGGGTGCGCTTTTAACAAAATGTTTAGAAACGCTAGATAAAAATGCAGAGTATCAAGCCAAGGCTCAGGAAATAAAGGCGGATATAGCAGGTAAAAAGGAAAAGCTAATTGCCTTAAACGAAAAAATGCAGTTAAGCAAGCAAGAGGGTATTGCTATAAAGGATGAATTTGATAATTTACAAATTGAGATCAACGCCGTATTGCAGGGTAAAACTCTTATTGAAGCCACCCGTGAAATTAACGCTAAAATAGTTGCTTTAGCTCAGCGCATAGAAAAAATTAATTTAGATTTTGAAAACGCGGAAAAGGAAGTTAATTTAATGGCGTTAAAGCTTAACACCCAGCAGGTAACCCTAAAGGAAGCAGAGAAGGTTATAAGCGAAACGCAGTTCGTAATAGAAGACGTTCTTTACCAAACCAAGCTTGATTACGAAGGTGTTTTAGCTTTGATAAAAGAAGGTGATATCCGTGAAAGGGATAGGGCTTGCGTTCAAAGCTATAAAAGTGATTGCGAGCGTTTGATAGCAGAAATTGGCGAGCTTAACGAAAAACTGAAGGATGGGGTTGTGAAGGAAGAAATATACCAAGAAACCCTTCAAATATACACCGAAGTACAAAAAAAGGTAGAAAATCTCATTGAAAAGTACGGTAAAATTAAATTAAACTATGAAATAGTATTGAAAAAAAATAAAGAATGGTGTATAATAAATAATAATTTAAAAGAGCTCTCGCAGGAAAAAGGGCTTCTTTCAAAGCTTTATGCCTTGGTAGAAAATTCCAAGCTGATGGAATTTATTGCGGAGGTTTATTTAAAGGAAATTGCTTTAGATGCGGAAAGAAGAGTGCTTGCGTTAACCTCCGGTAAGTACGGCTTAGTATACGAAGGCGGAGCGTTTTTCGTAATAGACAATATGCGTGGGGGAAGAAAAAGACCTGCTCTTGGTCTATCAGGCGGGGAAACCTTCCTAATATCACTTTCTTTAGCGCTTGCTCTTTCATTCCAAATAAGCAAAAAGGCTTCTAAAACGCTAGAGTTCTTCTTCTTAGACGAAGGATTCGGTACTTTAGACGACGACCTTTTAGACGCAGTAACCACGGCGTTAGAGAAGTTGCAAAGAGCGAACTTAACGGTAGGGCTTATAACCCACGTAAGCGAGCTTAAAAATAGAATAGGCGCGAAGATAGAGGTAACCGAAGCAACGGCTCTTCACGGAACGCTTATAAACGATAACTGTTAGCCGTAATTGTTAACGGTTAATCAAATATTAAGCCGAAAATCGGCGATAAAAAATGAAAATCGCGTTAAGCGATAACGCAAGTAGCCGTAGCGGGCTACAAACGGAGAAATATGGATAGCGTAAGAAAAATTTTAACCCCATCTGCCGTATGGAAGGATTTTAAGGGTGATTTACCTTTAAAGGATAGCAAGGTTAACGAAATGACCTACGACGGAATTTCTTATTCCGAGGTTTATTTTTCAGGCAGAGAGATTAATTCAAGCAGAGTTCGCGTATACGGTCTTTACGCAAGACCTAATCCGCTACCTGTAAACAGAAAGATTGGCGCATTACTCATAATGCCCGATTTTTGCGATACCATTAACTTGGAAATAGTAAACCATTTTGCAAAGATGGGCTACGCCGTTTTAATGGTGGATTACAGAGGCGACGTTGGCGAAAACACCAATCACACCATTTATCCAAGTGAAATAGAGTATGCAAATTACGGCAAGGAAGATATGTTTACCGTAGAGCGCACCGCAAAGGAAACCTGCTGGTACGAATGGGCGTGCGTTGGTAAATACGCCATTTCTTACCTGAAAAGCAGATTGGAAGTAGATAAAATTGCACTTCTTGGAATAAAGCAAGGCGCGAACGTTGGTTGGCAAATGCTATACAATGAAGACAGGATTTCTTGCTTCGTTTCGTTGTTTGGTGCAGGCTGGCAGGCATACAAAGGCTTGTTTAAGTCGGAAGGCACGGATATTCAAATGGACGACGAGCGTTACCGCTGGCTTGGCGGTGTAGACGCGCACGTTTACGCGCAATACTGTAATTGCCCCGTTTTATATCTTACGGCAACCAACAGTAGTGGATACGATTGCGAAAGGGGTGTAGATACTCTTTCAAGATTAAACGAAAAAATCCCTTGCTCCTTCAACTATACGCCAAGGCTACGCCAAACGATAGATAAAAAGAGCACGGACGATATTGCTCTATTCTTAAAAAAACATATAACTAAGGCGGGCGCGGCTTCAGATAGGCTTTACTTCCCCGAATCCCCCAACGTATCACTTGCGTTGGGCGAAGATGGAAGAACGGTATTTGCAAAGGTAACGGTAAGCGAGCCCGATAAATTAAAGAGCCTAACCGTTTATTTAAGTGAGGGCGTTTACGATCCTTCAAAGCGTAACTGGTGTCAAATGCTATCAGTTAAGGCTAAAAACACACCGGACTGTAAATACTTTAAGCTACCTATGGGTGGCGGAACTAATTTTGCGCATGCGTTTGCTGTTGCAGATTATAAAAACGGCGTAAGCGTAAGCTCACGTATAGTAATTAAGAAGTTTGAAGAGAATATTCCTTCAACCCCTGCAAGTATGTTATATTCCTCCAAGAATGGGGTGGACTGCTTTACAGTATGTGATGAAATAGGTCACTCTGTAGGTAAAATATTCTTTAACGAAAATAGCGGTGTAGAGCTTGTAGAGTGCGCTAACGGAATAGTAGGCGTTACCTCTCGTTACGGCTTGTTAAGCTACAGAATAGTAGAAAGCAGATTCAATCCTAATATTCGTTCCATTATTAAGCTAGACGTTTACTGTGAGGATTACACCGTGCTAAACGTAAGCGTGGTGGTAACTGAAAACGGTGCTCAGCGCGATTATTCCACAACCTTAGAATTAAAGGGAAGCAAGGTATGGCAAAAGGTGCAAATAGACCTTGCAAGCTTAAAGAGTGCGGAAAGAATGGGTATTAAAGGCTTTGAAGATATAATAGCCGTTAAAATAGAAGCAGAAAGCAGATTTGCCGTTAATAATTTATTATTAATTTAACCAAACAAGAGGGAATAAATGGATCTTTTAAAGGATGGCGATATTTCTAGCCCTTGTGAGACTGAAAAATCGGAAGAACAACTTAATAGCTCGCAAATTATAGAAAAAGATTCTTTTAAAGAGCCTGAATATCTTGAAAACGCAAAAGAGCAAGCGGAGCAAAATCTTTTGCAAAATGAAGGGACTAACG
This sequence comes from Clostridiales bacterium, assembly GCA_015055965.1. GTDB lineage: Bacteria > Bacillota > Clostridia > Christensenellales > Borkfalkiaceae > HGM11416. Next base: position 25,347 of record SVHG01000001.1, on the reverse strand, counting down.
CTCAAGAACAGTCCTCTTTGGAATGTGAAGGGATTAACGCTCAAGAGCAACCTGCTTTAGAAAATGAAGAAATAAAAGAGCCTTCTTTAGCTGAAGAAGGGCAAGATAAGTCCTTAAGAAAAAAGGAAAAGGCAGGTTGGATATCGACTGCAGTATTAGCTCTTATTTGCATATTCGTAGCCTTCGTTAACTTTGCGTGGCTTTACTGCGTAAAGGTGGAAGGGGATTCTATGAACGATACCCTACAAACGGGGGATTATTTGGTAGTAGATAAGCTTGCGAAAATAAAGCGCGGTAACGTTATAGTGTTCACGGGTAGCTTTGCGGGCTCTTCAGAAAAGGCTTATATAAAGAGAGTCGTTGCCGTAGAAGGGGATACCGTTAGAATTTCAAACGGAAACCTGCTTTTACAAAAAAAGGGCGAGCATGGCTTTACGAAGGTGGAATATAACGGCGTAAAGGGGGAAACCTTTTATCCCGGAGCGTTGGGAGATATCTATCAAGCAACCGTTCCCGAAGGTCACCTTTTCGTGTTAGGCGATAACCGTGAAAACAGCAAGGATAGCCGTCTTTTCGGCTTCATTCCTTTGGATTGCGTAGACGGAGTAGTTCACGATTACGTAATAGAAGGTAAGGATGGATTTTTAGGAAAAATTAGCGAATGGGTGTTTAAGGCACGCGAATTCGTTTATATAAAAATTTTAAAAAGAGCAACTGTATAGCTCTAATAAACTTAGGAGAATTTTGTATGCAAAAATGTATAATAACCGCAGAAACTACTTGCGATTTATCACCTGAAATTTTAAAGGAAAGAAATTTTAGAACTATACCTATTACCGTAGTTTTAGGTATGGAAGAAAAAAAAGACGGCGCGGAAATTAAAGCAGAGGAGCTTTTTGATTACGTAAAGCAAACGGGCTCTTTACCCAAAACCGCTGCCGTTGCAATAGAAGAATACAAGGAATTCTTTACGGAGCTAAGAAAGGAGTACGAAACGGTAATTCACGTTGCTCTTTCTTCATCTGCTTCAACCTCCTATAATAACGCTTCTTCTGCAGCTGAGGAGGTAGAGGGCGTTTACGTTATAGACAGTAAGGCTCTTTCAACCGGTCAAGGTCTACTTATGTTAAAGGCAAGCGATATGCTAAACGACGGAATAGATCCCAAGGCTGTTTACGAAAGAACGTCTGCTCTCGTATCAAAGGTTCAAACCTCATTCGTGGTTGATACCTTAGATTATCTTGCAAAGGGGGGTAGATGCTCTTCAGTGGCGTTAATAGCTTCTAAGATATTAAAAATCCACCCCTACATATATGAAAACGACGGAAATTTACAGGTTAAAAAGAAATATATGGGAAGCTTACAAAGATCACTTACTCAGTACGTAAACGATCTTGCTGGCGAATATCAAAGCTACGATAAAAGGCGCGCGTTCGTAACCCACAGTCCTTGCAATACCAGAGCGGAAATTGAAGAGGTTATTGCAAAGGTTAAAGATCTTTTTGACTTTGATGAAATTATAGAAACCCAAGCAGGCGCAACCGTTTCTACCCACTGCGGTATGAATACTATCGGCGTACTATTTATTGTTGAATAACGGGCTATAAGTCGATTATTGCGAGTTTTTAATATGATTAACGTTTACAAAACAGAAGATTACGAAAGTGCAAACGCTTCTAAGAAAGCCATTTTAAGGGGCTTCTTTATTTCACTTGCTATAGTGCTAGCCGTTTGTATAGGTATATTCGTATTTTACGTTCTTCAGGAATATAACACACCCTTAAAAACCCCCTTGCTTATTACGAATATAGTAATTTCATCCGTTTACGCAATAGTGATGTTTTTTATACTTTCAATTAAGTATAAGCGGGTTGCAAGCTACGTAAAAATGCTTGTAGATATGCAAATAGGTATAAAGACGGAAGGTGTTAACACTTACGTAAGAACGGATAGCTCCATCGTTAAAAAGGATGGGGTAGACTTTATTAGCTTAATCGTTTTAGACTGGTCTGAAAAAAAGCAAGATTATTTTGAAAGACGCATTCTTTTAGACGTAGAAAAGCCCATTCCCGATTTCAAGCAAGGGGACGTTATTAAGCACGTAACCCACGCAAATATTTTGATTGCGTACGAGCTTGCATCAAACACTATTTTTGAATAATTTTAAGCGACGGCCTTTTATAAGGGTATCGCAACCTATTATAAACAAATACAAAAAACAATTTTTAAGGAGAATAAACTATGAAACCTCGTAATGAAGTTCCTGCTAACTTAAAATGGCGCACGGAAGATATTTTTGCCACTCAACAGGCATGGGAGGATATGTACGAAGACGTATCTAAGCGTCTTGACTTTTCACGCTTTGAAGGTAAGTTAAATACCGTAGAAAACGTAAAGGCGTGCTTTGACGCTTTATACGACGTAATGGGTGATTTTGAGCTTCTTTCAGTTTACGCGCACATGCTTCACGATGAAGATACCAGAAAATCAGAAAACAACGCACTTCAAGCAAGAGTTTCAGCTCTAGGCGTTCGTTTTTCATCAAGTATCGCGTTTATGACTCCTGAGCTTACCTCTTTAGATGAAAAGACCTTAAAGCAGTTCCAAGCAGATCCCGCCTTAGCAGATTACGATTACGAGCTAGAGGGAATCATTAAAGAAAAGCCCCACGTATTAGGCAAGGAAGCAGAAGCAGTTCTTGCTATGGGTGGTCAAGTCTTCGGCTCTTTCTCTAATATATTTGGTATGATTAACAACGCAGATCTGCCTTTCCCCGAAATTACCGTTCGCGGTAAGAAGGTAAAGGTATCACACGGTATGTACGGCGTATTAATGCAAGATCCCGATAGAAACGTTCGTAAGAAAACCTTTAAAGCCTTCTATAGCGCGTTTATCGGCCTAATCAATACCATTTCACAAACTTATATTTCACACGTTAATAAAGACATTTACTTTGCAAGAGTAAGAAAATACGAAAGCTGTTTAGCAAAGGCTTTAGAGGGCGAGGACGTTAATCCCAAGGTGTACGATAACCTTATTAAGAGCGTTCACCGCGGATTAAAAACTATGCACAAATACGTTTCAGTTCGTAAAAAAGCTCTTGGCGTAAGCAGACTACATATGTACGACGTTTACACCTCTTTAGTAGAAGACGCAGACCTTAAGCTTGATTACGAGGAAGCCTTTGAATTAGTTAAGAAAGGCCTTGCACCCTTAGGCGAAGAATACGGTAAGCTATTACAGCGCGCTCATGACGAAGGCTGGATTGACGTTGAAGAAACCGAAGGAAAGAGAAGTGGCGCTTATTCAATCAGCGTTCACAGAGCTCCCCATCCTTACGTATTATTAAACTATCAACCCACCACGAACAACATTTTCACTCTTGCCCACGAGCTTGGCCACGCAATGCACTCATATCATTCAAACAAGTCTCAGCCTATTTCTAAGTCAGGCTACAGAATTTTCGTAGCAGAAGTAGCAAGCACGGTAAACGAGGTTTTATTACTTAAGTATTTACTTGCTAATACCGAAGACGTTAAGCTTAAAAAGTATCTGTTAAACTACTATATGGATATGATTAAGGGCACTTTATTCCGTCAAACTATGTTTGCTGAATTTGAAGCTATTGCTCACGCTCAAGCAGAAAGCGGCAAGCCCTTAACCAAGGATTCCTTAAACGAAACGTACATTGGTCTAAACAGAAAATACTTCGGCAGAAGCATGTATTCTGATCCCGAAATTGCTTACGAATGGGCAAGAATTCCCCATTTTTACAGATCTTTCTACGTTTACAAATACGCAACCGGTATTACCAGCGCTATTTCTATTGCAGAAAGAATTTACAAAGAAGGTAAGCCCGCCGTTGAAGATTACTTCAAATTCCTATCTTCAGGCGGTAGCGCAAGCCCCATTGAATTATTAAAGCTTGCCGGCGTAGACCTAACCAAGAAGGACGCATTTGACGCTGCTATGGATTCATTTGAAGATGCGTTAAATCAATTCGTAGAATTATCTAAGTAAAAAACAAACTAAAAAACAAAGGCTCGCCCCGCAAAGCGGGGCGGGAATAAAAATAAGAGGTAGTATGGCAGAAAAATTTAACGCCTTTCCTTACAGCTTAGAAGCAGAGCAGTCTATACTTGGCTGTTTGCTTGTAGATCAGGAAATACAATTAGAAACACTTGCTCTTTTGCAGGAAGAGGATTTTTACATAGAATCACATAAGCTTATAGTAAGAGCTATGAAGGATATCGTACGCTTAAATAAGCCCGTAGATATCGTAACTCTATCAGATATGATGGAAAAGCACGCAACCTTAGAAAAGGCGGGGGGAATGGATTATATTACCACCGTCGTTCAAAGCATGCCTTCAAGTGCTAACTATTCGCAGTATTTATCTATCGTTAAAAGAGATAGCACCTTACGCCGTCTTATTAGAAGTAGTGAAAAGATTTCCGTTGAAGCGCGCAAGAGCACGGATAGTAAAAAGACCTTAGAGTTTGCAGAAAGTGAAATCTTTAAGATTTCAGAAGAAAACGAAACCTCAAGCCTAATCTCTCTTGCAGACTATTACGATCCATTACTTGCTGACCTTGAACGCCTAGAAAGAGATAAGAACTTTAAACGCGGTTTAAAAACCGGCTTTACCAGAATAGACGATTTAACTAACGGCTTTAAGAAGGGTAACTTAGTTATTCTTGCAGCCCGTCCTTCAGACGGTAAAACCACCCTTGCTCTTAACATGATAGAAAATATCGCCCTTCGCGAAAACAAGGTTTGCGCAATGTTCGCGCTGGAAATGACGCGTGAAGAGCTTGCTCAAAAGCTACTTTGCTCTATTGGTAGGGTTAAAATGGATAGCTTACAAAAGGGTAAGCTTTCAGAAGAGGACGACGAGGGCTGGCAAAGAATGTGGGCTGCCCGCAAAAAGCTTTCTAAGGCGCAGATATTCGTAGACGATTCACCCTCAAACACCGTTCCTACCATGATATCTAAGTGTAGAAGACTTAAAGCTACTAAAGGCTTAGATTTAGTAGTAGTCGACCACCTTCAGTTAATTTATCCCGATAACAGAACGAGTGAAAACCGTCAACAGGAAGTAACGGAAATTTCAAGGGGCTTAAAGGTAATGGCTAAGGAATTAGGCGTTCCCGTGCTTGCCTTATCACAGTTATCGCGTGGTAACGTTCAAAGAAAGGGTAGACCTGTGCTTTCAGACCTTCGTGAATCAGGCTCTATCGAACAAGACGCGGATATAGTAATGTTCATTCACCGCCCCGATAAGATTGCTTCCCCTCAAGAGGTTGCTTCCGGCGCAGTAGAAAAGAACGTTGCAGAAATTATTATAGAAAAGAACAGAAGCGGTGAACGCGGTGTTGCCAAGCTATTATTCAAGGGCGAATACTCTAAGTTTGTTAACATCAGTAATTACGATTTAGAAGCTCCTCCTGAATACAAGCGTCAGGAAGAGAAAAAGCCCTCCTTTGAACCCGCAGTTAGCGAATACGAGGACGTTTCCACCTATTCTGAAGCAGATATCCCACCTGAAGATAACGGTGACGACGCTTTTTAATGTTTATGGATACGCTAGTTAAAAAAATTACCCCCGAAAGTCTTGCTTTGGCAAAAAGACTTATAGAAGAAGAGCAGTTAGTTGCCTTTCCCACCGAAACGGTTTACGGCTTAGGCGCGCTTGCTACTTCAGAAATAGCTATAAAAAGGGTTTACGAGGTAAAGGGTAGACCTTCCGATAACCCGCTAATAGTTCACGTGCATAAGGATTACGATATTTCTAAGCTTGTTGAAGTGAACGAAAACGGTTACGCTAAAAAGATAGCAAAGGCATTTACCCCCGGCCCTTTAACGATGGTATATAAAAGCAAAAAAAGGGTGGCGTCTTCACTTTCTTGCGGATTAGAAACTCTTGCTATAAGAGTACCGCAAAGCAAGGAAGCTCAAGAGTTCCTAACCTTCGTTAATCAACCTATAGCCGCGCCTTCTGCGAATATTTCCAAGCATATAAGCCCCGTAACCGCCCAGCACGTTTATCAGGATTTTAACGGCGCTATACCTCTTATTTTAGACGGCGGTAGATGCCAAGGCGGTATAGAAAGCACCGTGTTAGACGTAACGGGGGAAGTTCCCGTAATATTGCGTAAGGGGCTAATTACGGCAGAAATGATTAAGCAGGTGGTTGGCGCTTGCGAGTATGCGGAAGAAACCGTTACTCAAAAGGCAAAATCGCCCGGTATGAAATACAGCCATTACACCCCAAATTGCTCAACCGCTCTTTTTGAAAGAAATGAAATAGAAAAGGGAGTTGCGTTATACGAGGAGCTTGAAGGTAAAGGTAAAAAGGCAGTATTTTTGGTTGATGAAGAAATAGCTTTATTATTAGGAAGCAGGCGCATTCTTCACTTAGGCGCAACCGGCGAGCAAATGGCTTCTAATTTATACGATTTGCTTCACGAAGGGGAAAAATACGATTGTATAATAACCTTTAAGCTTAACTTAAACAGCGAGCTAATGCTCTCTGTAAACAATAGATTTTCCAAAGCGTTTTTTAAGGCGGAAAACAAAAAATGAAAAAAATAATGTTCGTATGCACGGGGAATACCTGTCGCAGTCCAATGGCTGAATATTTACTTAAGGATATAATCAAAAAGGCGGAAATAACCGATATAAAGGTTACCTCTGCCGGGCTAATGGCGAACGAAAACGATAAAATCAGTAAAAACGCAAGCGTTGCGTTAAAGCAGTTTGGCATAACGGTACGCAGGTTTAAGCCAAAGCGCACTACTGAAGAGCTTTGCAGAAAGCAAAACGCAATTATTTGTATGACCTCTTCACATAAAAAGTATTTTATCGGATTTAACAACGTTTACACTGTAGACGAGCTTACCGGTCTTGGCGAAATTCAAGATCCCTTTGGTAAGAGTCAAGAAGAATACGACGAATGCGCAAGGCATTTAAAACGCGCTTGCGAAAGCATATTTGAATTACTTATTTACGGATAGGAGCTTGTTATGAAAATTGCAATAGCAAACGACCACGCGGCCGTTGAATATAAGAATATTTTAGCAAACCACCTTCGCTCTCAAGGTCACGAGGTAATTAATTTTGGAACTGACGAAAGGGCTTCCTGTGATTATCCTGACTATGCGAAAAAAGTAGCTCGTGCTATTCAGTCTAAGGAAGTAGAGGCGGGCGTATTAATTTGCGGAACGGGTATCGGTATGAGTATTAGCGCAAACAGATTTAAAGGAGTTCGCGCTTCCGTATGCGATAACGTTTTAGCCGCTAAAATGACGCGCCGTCATAATAACTCTAACGTTTTATGTATGGGCGCAAGAATGATAGGCGTAGATTTAATGCTTGCTATTTCTGACGCGTACTTCTCAACCCCCTTTGATGAAGAGGAAATTGCAGATAAGCACACCAGAAGAATAAATAAGATAGAAGAGGTCTAAACTGTAGTTAATCGACCTATAGCGTGGCTTTTTTGTAAAAATAAGCCTTTACACTAAAATAAATAACTAAAAACAACTAACCGAAGGCTAGGAGGACTAAAATGAGCACATTACATATTTTTGATCATCCGTTAATTTGTCACAAAATAACAATGATGAGAGATAAGAATACCACCACCAAGGACTTTAGAGAATTAGCTGAAGAAATCACCTTATTAATGGCTTACGAGGCAACCCGCAATTTGCCTTTAAAAGAGGTAGAGATAGAAACTCCTATTTGTAAAACCGTTTGCAAAACCGTTGCAGGTAGAAGCATTGGCGTAGTTCCCATTTTACGCGCAGGGCTTGGTATGGTAGAAGGCATAGTTCGTTTAGTTCCCAACGCAAAGGTTGGTCATATCGGCTTATACAGAGATCCCGAAACTCACGAGCCCGTTGAATATTACTGCAAGCTTCCGGTTGACGCGCAGGATAGAACTATTTTAGTAGTAGATCCCATGCTGGCAACGGGCGGAAGCGCATCTGCTGCAATACAGTTTTTAAAGGATAGGGGCTGTAAGGATATTAAGCTTATGAACCTAATCGCAGCGCCCGAAGGTGTTGCAAGAGTTCAAAAGGATCACCCCGACGTAGATATTTACGTTGCATCCTTAGATGAAAGGTTAAACGACCACGCTTATATCGTTCCCGGTCTTGGCGACGCAGGCGACAGACTTTTCGGCACGAAGTAATTTATAGATTAGCCGTCTAAGGTTGTTTAACGACTACGGCACAAGCATTTATTTAAAAAGCAAAAGAACAAAAGTTAGCGCCAAAAGCATAACTTATTCGGTAAAAAAATATATATTAAGGTCAAGAAAAATTGCATACGCCTGCTAAAAAATAAGCGCGTATGAGGAGGGTAAATGCAAAAAGTTAGAAAGGCGGTAATCCCCGTAGCCGGTTACGGTACGAGATTTTTACCCTTTACAAAAGCAATCCCCAAGGCAATGCTACCAATAGTAAACGTGCCTGCAATACAAATAATAATAGAAGAAGCCGTAAAAAGCGGAATAGAAGAAATACTGCTTATAGTAGGTCAGCATAAAGACGTTATAGAAGCGCATTTTTCACCCGCTAAGGAGCTGGAAGCTGTTTTAGCAAAACGCCAAAGCCACGAATTTTTACAAAAGTGCACAGAGCCCCAAAAAATGGCTAAGATTAGTTACGTTATTCAAGAAGTGCAAAACGGAACGGGTAACGCGGTATTGCTTGCAGAGCAGTTTGCTAACGGCGAGCCCTTTGCCGTGCTTTTTGGCGACGACGTTATGTGTAGCGAAAAGCCCGTTTTAAAACAGCTTATAGAGGTTTTTGAAAGAGAGAATAAGACTGTAATAGGCGTGCAAAGGGTTGGCTATGAAAACCTTGCAAAGTACGCTTCTTGCGAGTTTGATTTGCACGAAGGGGATTTATACAATATAACCGCGCTTGTAGAAAAGCCCGATCCCACTTTAGCAAAATGCGATATCGCGCCCTTGGGAAGATACGTATTAAGGGGGGACTTCTTTGAAAATTTACACAATTTAAAACCGGGAATACACGGCGAATATCAGCTTACGGATGCCCTCGCTATGGAAATAAACCGCGCAGGCTTAATTGCTTACGAGTTTGAAGGAAGGCGCTTTGATACGGGTGACGTATTCGGATTTTTACAAGCCAACGTAGAGTTTTCCTTAAAAAATCCGGAGTATAAGGAAAAAATGCAAGAATATCTTAAAAATTTAGTAAAGAAATTTTAAAAAACCTATTTACAAATGGGAAATTTTGTTATAAAATAATAGTGCAAGGAAGTCAAGTTTATGCTTTGCGAAATTTGTGGCCGTAATCATGCGGAAAAAAAATTAAATAAAAGCATAAACGGCACTTTAAGAACCGTTTACGTTTGCAAGGAATGCTTTAATCGCGGTGGTGAAAGCGCTCCAAAGAAGGAACGCAAATGCCCTTACTGTAAAAGAACGTTAACGCAAATAAACGCAACGCTAATAGTTGGCTGTCCCAAATGCTACGAAGTGTTTAAGGATGAGCTTAACGAAATAATAAGGCAGGTACAGCAGTTATGACGAATAGCTATAACGGTACGGCGGTAACCTGCAGAGTGCGCCTTGCAAGAAACTTAAGCGGATACAATTTTGCTTCTACCTTAACGGATAGGGGCATGGCTAAAGAGATAGTAAACAGAACGTACAAGCTGGTAAGCGATTTTGGCAAATTCAACTTGTACGAAATGAGTAAAATATCTGCAGAGGAAGCAGAGCAGTTAAAGGAAAGATACGTTATATCTGAAGCCTTAAAGAAGAACACCTTTTCTGGCGCGGTTGCCGTTGATATGGCAGAGCGCATGTCCGTTATGATTAACGAAGAGGATCATATAAGGGAACAGTGTATTTTAAACGGCGAAGATTTAATGACGGCGTATTCAAAGCTTTACCCCTTAGATAGATGGCTTAACAACAACTTAAAGTTTTGCAAAAGTCAAGTTTACGGCTATATAACCGCATGTCCTACCAATTTAGGCACGGGATTAAGAGCTTCCGTAATGATGTTTTTACCCACCCTTACGGGTACGGATTTAATCAACGATTTATACCGCAAGGCAAAAGGCAAGGGCTTAACCGTTCGCGGTGTATTTGGCGAAGGCAGTAAAGGGGAAAGTAGCTTATATCAGGTAAGCAACGAAGTAACCTTGGGTAGAACGGAAACCTCAATTATAAAGGACGTGCAGTCTTACGTTAAAGAAATAGCGGATATAGAGCAGGTTAACGCCCTATCTTATTACAATAGAAATAAGTATAAGGTAGAAGATACTTGCTTTAGAGCAAAGGCAATTTTAGAAGGATGCAGGGTTTTATCTTACCAAGAATTTACCTACTTATTATCCGATTTAAAGCTTGGCGTTATGCTGGGAATTATTAAGGTTAAAGAAATCGGCGCGCTAGACGACTTGTTGGTTAAGTGTAGGCCCGCAACCTTAACCGCTTTAATGTTAAGTGGCGAAAGTGCCGTTAACCGCGCTATAGACGGGTTTTTAGATAATAATCAGCGATTAGACGTATTCAGAGCGCAATACGTAAAAAATAGTTTAAAGAACGTGTTGGTATAATAGATGAGCGATAATTACACCAAAAACTTAAGAAAAGCAATAGAAAGCGCAACGGCGATAGCGTGCAAATATCAATTAGATATTTTGGCAAGCGAGCATTTGCTTTTTGGCTTAATAGCGTGTGAAGGTAGTGCGGCAAGCTCTTTGCTTAGCGAATTCCGTTTTAGCAAGAACATGCTTTTATCGGAGCTGGAAAGAACCACGCTTAAGGGCGCGCGTAAGGTAACGCCCAAGCCAACTGCAAACACCAACGCAATTTTTCAGCTTGCAATCAATATATCTGCAAGGGCGGGCGTAGGATACGTTAGCACGGAGCATTTATTGCTTGCTCTTTTAGAAACACCCGATTGCAGAGCGTGCGCGCTAATAAGAAAATTCGGCGTAGATATAGAAGGATTAAGAGAAAAGGTAAGGTCGGTAGTATATTTTAACCGTAAGCAAGTAAGGGTAAGCAGCGTAGCCACCGTAGGGGACGAGCCTGAAGTGGAAGAAAAGCAAGAAAAAACTCCTTTAGACGGCTTTGGTTACGACCTAACCGCTATGGCTAAACGCGGAGAGCTAGATCCCGTTATTGGCAGAGATAGTGAAATAGAAAGAATAATAAGCACCCTATCACGCAGGCTAAAAAACAATCCCGTATTAGTTGGCGAAGCAGGCGTAGGTAAAAGCGCAGTGGTAGAAGGTCTTGCCCAAGCGATAGTAAAGAACGAAGTTCCCGATACGCTAATGGGAAAAAGAATATTTGCCTTAAATTTATCCGGCTTAATAGCGGGCGCAAAATACCGCGGAGAGTTTGAAGAGAGATTTAAAAGGGCAATAGATTATTTAAAGCAAGAAAAAAGCACTATACTTTTCATTGATGAAATTCATAACTTAGTGGGCGCAGGCGCAACCAACGACGGTATGGACGCCGCAGAAATGATTAAGCCGGAGCTTGCAAGAAGCGACCTACAGGTAATCGGAGCAACCACAACGGACGAGTATAGAAAATATATAGAAAGCGATCCTGCGTTAGAGCGCAGATTTCAGCCCATACAAATCAACCCCCCCACGACGGAGCACGCAAAGCTTATATTACGCGGACTTCGCGCAAAGTACGAAGCGCATCACAAGGTGCATATTACTGATGAGGCGATTGATGCCGCGGTAGAGCTTTCCGAAAGATATATTACGGATAGAAATTTACCGGACAAAGCCATTGATATAATAGACGAAGCATCTGCAAAGGCGCGCATAAAGTTAATTGCTAACGGTAGCGAGCTAACTCAAAAGCGCGATAGCTTGAACAGATTAATGGCAGAGCGCGAGTATTTAATTGATAGTGGCGATAATTTACAGTTAACCATAATAGAAAATCAAATATTACGCATTAAAAACGAAATAAAAGCGCTTGAAAACAACCGTATGGATCACATTTCATACGCGCGCGCATCCATTGGAAGAGAAGACGTTGCAGGCGTAATAAGTGATTGGACTAATATTCCTTTAACCAGAATAGGGGTTGAAGAAAGCGAGCGTTTAAAACACCTTGAAGATATATTACACGCAAGGGTAATAGGTCAAGAAGAGGCGGTAAGCGCCGTTTCAAGGGCAATAAGAAGGGCGCGCGCAAACCTAAAAGATCCCAAACGCCCCAACGGCTCGTTTATATTCGTTGGGCCTACCGGCGTTGGTAAAACTGAGCTTTCAAAGGCGCTGGCAGAGGCCGTTTACGGCGACGAGGGCGCTCTTGTAAGAATAGATATGAGTGAATATATGGAAAAGCACGACGTTAGTAAGCTAATCGGCGCTCCTCCGGGCTTCGTTGGCTTTGAAGAGGAAGGTCAGCTTTCTGAAAAGGTGCGTAAAAAGCCCTATTCTCTCGTATTGTTTGATGAGATAGAAAAGGCTCATCCGGACGTGTTTAATTTACTCTTGCAAATATTAGACGACGGTCGTTTAACGGATAGCAAGGGTAGAACGGTGGACTTTAAGAACACCATAATAATTATGACATCGAACATCGGTGCAGGGGAATGTGAAAAGAGAGCCCCGGCGTTGGGATTTGGCGCGCAGAGCGCTGTAATTGATGAAAACGACGCAATATTTAAGGCTCTTAAAAAGCATTTTAGACCGGAGTTTTTAAACCGAATAGACGATATAATACCTTTCCGTAAATTAACCAAGGAAGAATGCGGAAAAATCGTAGGACTATTGTTGGAAGGTTTAAAGAAGCGTCTACTTGCAATGAACGTAACCCTAACCGTTGACGTGAGTGCGGAAAATGTAATACTAGATCACGGCTACAATCCCGAGTACGGCGCAAGACCGCTTAAGCGAACCATTTCGCGAGAGGTGGAGGATTTATTATCCAACGCCATTATAGACGGAAGAATTAGAAGTGGTGATGCGATCGTCCTTTACGGCGACGAAAGTGGTATACGTTTTACGCAAATAAATTAAACGGAGGACTATTATGAGAATAGAACTAGTTGCGAAAAATTATCAGGTAAACGAAAAAATAGATGGCGTTATAGCAAAAAAGGTAGCAAAGCTAGATAAATATTTTGAAGATGACGCAAAATGTAAGATTTACCTAAAGAAAGAAAACGCAAGAACTTGTAAGCTGGAAATGGAAGTTAACTACAAGAACAACGTAATTCGCGCTCAGGCTTATGCAGAGAACTTTTACGACGCAATCGACCTAGTTATTCCCAAGCTAGAAAAGCAAATTTACAAGTACCGCTCTAAATTTGAAAAGCAGTTAAAGCAAAGCGCTTTCAAGGAAGCAATATTCAACGAAGAAGATTTACGTCCTTTAAAAATAGTAAAGACCAAAAAGTTCAAATTACAGCCTATGGATTTAGCAGAAGCTATGGAAGAATTTGAAATGTTAGGTCACACCTTCTACGTATTTTTAGATAAAGCAAGCATGCAAGTTAAGGTGCTTTATTTAAGAGATGACGGCAACCTTGGCCTAATCGATCCCGAAATTTAAAGCGTGCTAAGGCGTGGCAAAAGTGCCGTTAATCGCCTTATAGCTTGACTTTTTATATAAAAAGATAGTTTTTTTCGCATTTTAAAGCGTTATTAAGCGCTTTACAAAAACTTGCTAAATAATAAACAGAAGCTTATTCGCGCCGAGCAATCGGCGCGAAAAAAGCGTAATCGGTGGTGTTATGGAAATAGGAATTTCAACCGCGTCTTTATTTGGTAGACTTTATAACGAAGATGCAGTAAAAGCAATAGAAGAATTAGACGCAAGAGTATGCGAGGTGTTTTTAGAAACTTATTCTGAATACAACGAAGATTACGCAAGACTTTTAAATTCAAGAAAAACGAATAATTTAAAGGTACATTCCATTCACACCTTAAACACGCACTTTGAACCGCAGCTATTTTCCCCCTGTGAAAGAACTAAAAAGGATGCGGTGGAAATCTTTGAAAACTGCTTAAAGGCAGGAAAAATACTAAACGCTAGCTATTATACCTTACACGGTAAGGCAAAATTAAAAAAATCAACGGTGTTCACGGACTATAAGCAAATAGGGGAGGATATGCACTATTTAACGCAAATAACGGCGCGTTACGGCATGAAGCTAACCCTTGAAAACGTTGAATGGGCATACTACGGCAAGCCCGGCTTTTTTACCCAAATAAAGGATTATGCCCCCGATTTATGCTGTTGCTTAGACGTTAAGCAAGCGCGCGAATCCGGCTATGATTATACCCATTATTTAGAAGAGATGGGGGATAGGGTAAAAACTGTGCATTTAAGCGACGTAGACGAGTTTGGAAAAACCGCGTTGCCAAGCGAAAAGGGTAAATTTGACTTTGAAGAATTATTCAAGAAGTTGGCCTATAACGGCTTTAACGGCAACTGCGTTATAGAAATATACAAGGAAAACTTTAACGATTTAAAGGACTTAAAATACGCTTTAGAGTATTTAAGAAATATAAAAGAAAAAATTTTTTAAGGAGTAATATACTATGAGATTAAACAACGTAACGCGTGAAAGCATGCGCGTAAAGCTTGATTACAACAACATGATGAAAACATACGTTGGCGAAGAAGGCTTCACAATGGAAGAGCTGGAACAGCACAAGGGCTTATGTCGCCACGCTTATGAAGTAGCTCAAGCGAACAGAGGCAAGGGCATGATGGGCTGGACGGAGCTTCCCTATAATCAAGATGAAATCGTAGAAGATATAATTGAAACTGCAAAGCACGTTCGCAAGAACTGTGAAAACTTCGTTGTATTAGGCATTGGCGGAAGCGCGTTAGGTCCTATCGCGGTATTCCAAGCGCTATGCCACTTACACCACAACGATTTACCCAAGTCAAAGAGAAAAGCACCCAAGTTCTACGTAGAAGATAACGTAGATCCCGAAAGAATGGTAGCTCTTTTAGAGGTAATTGATCCCGAAAAAACCATATTCAACGTAATCACAAAGAGTGGCGCAACCAGCGAAACCATGACGCAGTATTTAATCATAATGCAAATACTAAAGAGCCGTCTTGGCGAAAAGGCGAAGGATCACATGATCGCAACCACCTCTAGCGCGAAGGGTAACCTAATTAAAATTGCAAAGGAAGAGGGCTTAAAGACCTTCTATATTCCCGACGGTGTTGGCGGAAGATTTTCTCAACTATGTCCCGTTGGATTACTACCTGCAGCAGTTCTTGGCATAGATATTAAAACTATGTTAGACGGCGCTAAGTACATGGATAAAATTTGTAAGAATAAAGACTTTAAGAAAAACCCCGCAATGATGAGCGCGTTATTACAGTATTTATCAATTCAACGCGGTAAAAACATTTCCGTAATGATGCCTTATGCCGATAGCTTAAAGTATATTGCAGACTGGTATTGCCAGCTTTGGGGTGAAAGCTTAGGTAAAGCAGTAGATAAAGAGGGCAACGTAGTTTACGCAGGTCAAACCCCCGTTAAGTCATTAGGCGTAACCGACCAACACAGCCAAGTACAGCTTTATACGGAAGGTCCTTTTGATAAGGTGGTAACCTTCTTAGCAGTAGAAAATTACAGAGCAGAGGTTCATATTTCTGAAGGATGCCCCGATATTCCTGACGTTAACTTCCTATGCGGTCATACCATGAACGAGCTTATCACCGCAGAAAGAAAGGCAACCGAATACGCGTTAACCGTAAAGGGTAGATTAAACCACACCATCTATCTTCCCATAGTAAACGAATTCACCATTGGTCAGCTATTATTCTTATTTGAAATGGAAACTGCATATATTGGCGAAATGCTTAATATAGATACCTATAATCAACCCGGTGTAGAAGGCGGAAAGAACGCAACTTACGCTCTTCTTGGAAGAAAGGGTTATGAAGAAAAACGTGAAGAATTAGCAAACGCTCCTGCAAAAAAAGCTGAACACGTTATTTAAAATTTATTACCGCAAAAGCAAAAGGGCAAGGAAAATTCCTTGCTCTTTTTTAATCCCAAAATATGCGATAATCGACTTATAGCCCCATATTTGTTAATAAGTTGTTGAAATTTCGTTAAAAAAATTACAAAATTACTATGCATAAACACAAAAAGTGCATAATATGTAAAAAATGCACACTTTAACACTTGTTAAAAGGCTTAAAAGCAAAAAAAGCTTATTATAAATGTGATTTAATTGTGGATAAAAATAAAATAGGACTCATTTTTTTTTTTTTTGAAAAATTTTATTTACAACTTTATGCACATTTGGTATAATATTTGCATTAAATTTTTTGGACGCGTGTCGCGCGTGCGTATATACGCGAATATTGGTAAAAAACGTTGTGCAAAAAAACGATTAACGTCACAAAAAATTTAAACAACAAAACGGTCAATCCTGCCGAAAGGCAGTTAACAAAAATTCACAATGATTAAGGAGAGACAAAATGGAAAACATGTTACAAGCAGTAGTAGTGGTGTTTATGCTATTCCTATGCGCGTTATGTTTGTTTGCCGTAATAGTTATCGTTCGCGATATTATTTACGAAAACGCAAAGACCCGCAGAGAACGTGAAAAGCAACAAGCTCCCGCAACGCCTGCAGAACCCATACAGGTAGTGGTACAACCTGCGCCCACGGTAATTATGCCCGCGCCGGTAGCAGCACCTGTAGAACCTGCACCAGTAGAAGAACCCGCACCCGTGGTTGCTAGTGCCCCTGTAGAAGAGGTTGAAGAAATAGCAGAAGAAATCGCGGTAACGGAAGCACAGCCGGAAGAAATAGATCCGGATGCAGTAAGCTTCTCACGCGTAAGCCTAACGATGGAAGAAAAGTATGCCGCATTATCAACCGAGCATAAGAGATTCTTTGACGATATCGTTCGCCACGCGTTAGCAAAAGAAGGCGTAAAAGAAGCAAAGCGTACCGGTTTTTACGATTACAAGATTGGCGCATACCGCGTTATCAGAATGATGATTAAGCGTAGCGAAATCGTATGCGAATTTAACTTTATCGATAAGGACTTTGCAGAATACGCAAATGGAACGGACGTAAAGATGAAACGTTCTGCAACTTCCGTAAGGGTATTAGAAATTTCTGCAGTTGGCGTAGCTAAGGACGGTATAGACCTAGTATGCTCACAAATAGCAGAAGATAAAGAAAGAAAGAAGGAATTGGCAAGGGAAAAACGTAGGGAAAAACGCAGACAGGCCAAAGAAGAAGGCTCTGCCGAATAATTAGCCCAATTAATCCAAAATAAAACGGACGGTAAAATAAATGGAAAATAATAATATAGCAGAAACGAATAACGGCGTAAAGGTCAGTACAACAGCAAAGGTTTTAAACATAATCGCCATCGTTCTAAGCGTTATCCTATTACCTATATTAGTTTTTAACTGCATACTTCTTGTAAAGGGCATTGTTAACGAAGACGAAGTCCCTTCTTTCGGCGGGTATACCCCCTTAATCGTAGAATCTCCCTCTATGGAAGATACGATTATGACGGGTGACTTGATATTTATCAAAAAAACAGATATAAGCGAACTTGAGGTTGGCGACGTAATAACCTTCTATAATCCGTTGGGTGATGGAAAGAGTCTAGTTACCCATAGAATTATAGAAATTACTGAAAATCAAGGAGCTCGTTATTTCTTAACACAAGGCGATAACAACAATATCGACGATAAAGATCCTATTCACGAAGACGACGTTCTAGGCGTATGGACGGAAAAAAGAGTTCCCTTACTGGGCTCTATTATGTTGTTTATGCAAAAGCCTTTAGGTATGATAATTTGCATATTCATTCCCGTAGCATGCTTCGTTGGTTGTGAGCTTGCCATTAAGTACAGAAAAGACAAGGCAACCAAAAAAGACGTAGACGCTTTACGCGCAGAGCTTGAAGCATTAAAAAAGGAAAAAGAAAACAACGATAATCAGTAGCCTCGTGTGATCTATAAGCGCTTTGGTGTGACTGAAAAACAATCGTCATTCTCTAGCGTAAGCGATAGAATCTCACTCAAACAGTCATTCTGGAGCGAAGCGATAGAATCTCTTTAATTCCGAAGCGATAGAATCTCTTTAATTCTATAATAAGAGCCATCCCTAAATTCGCACGGGTGCGAACATCATTTTGCGATAGCAAAACATCATTTGAGCAACGCTCAAACATCATTTGCTTTAGCAATATCATTACGATAGTTCTGTAGCGTAAGCGATAGAATCTCACAACCCAACAGATTGTAATTCTAAAAGAGCGATAGCTTTAATAGAATTCAATATAACGCTTAAACACGTTTTAATTATGCATTCTTCCCTCGGAGAGCCACGTCACGGGGTGTTGGATACATATAACGCGAAAGCGTATAAAAAAGAAGGTTAACACCTTCCTAGCGTTCCTCCCCGCATAATGGGAAGAAAAAAATTTTTAAAAGCCCAAAAGGCAAAACTTTAGCGGCTTAAAAAACAAAATTAAGCCAAACTTTAAAAGGAGAAAAAACAATGAAAAAGAACAGATTTATCAAAATCGCAGCTGTTGTATTCACTCTTTGCTTAATCACCACTTGTGGTATAAGCACAACCTTAGCAAAATACACCACCGGCGGAAACGCTCAAGATAGCGCGAGAGTTGCTAAATGGGGTGTTGAACTAACCATGGAAGGCGATCCTATTTTCCACAGCGTATACAATAACGTTGAAGCAGACAACTATGCTACTTTAGGTGTTGATGCTGATAAAGTAGTTGCTCCTGGTACAAGCAGTGAAGAAGTATCTTCTTCTGCAAGATTTGCAATCAGCGGTAAGCCCGAAGTTGCAGTTGAAATCAAAATTGATTTCAATTTCGTTAACGACATTTACTTAAAAGCTGCTAACGGTTTAAGAGACCACACTAAGGCTGCAGTTGAAAACAACGGCACACCTTCTTACGAAACCTTTGATTTAGCTGATGATTACTATCCTGTAGTATTTACTTTAAAGCAAGTTCGTGGTTTATCTGGTTCAACCCAAGTTGATATGGACGTAACTTTAGCAACAGGTAATCTTAACGTTATCAAAACCTTCTTAGATGGTATTGCTACACAACAATATGCTCCTAATACCGATTTATATTCAGTTTACGAACTTTCTTGGGCATGGGCTTATGAAGTTAATGATGAAGCTGATACATATCTTGGTCAATTAGCTGCAGGCATTAACCCCGATTCTAAGGTTGCTGGCACTGACTATAATCTAAATGTTGATTACAGCTTAGAAATCACTGTAACTCAAATCGACTAATATTTAGCGATTAATTAACGAAAAAAAAGAAGTATTACGGCGTGAGCTAGCGCAAGGTTGAATAATCTTACGCTAGCATGCCAGATTTTGAAGGCTTACTTGATCGTGGCAGAGCAAGCTAAGAAAAAGCGAGGAGGTAGGGCATAATGGCAACCGAAGAGCGTAAAACAAACCCTTCAACGCGTAAGCAATGGGTTTGGATAATGCTTATGGTGAACATCGTGTTCATATTAGTGCTGATGACGCTTGGCATTTTCGCCCTGCGCATCGGAAATACTTTACCGGAAAATACGGATATACTTTTCATAGTAGCTAAAAACCCGAACGCAGAAGTGGGGGATGAAAGCGGAACTAAATGGGAAAAGCATACCAAGGTAGACATTTTTAAAACGACTTACACCAACGGGCAAGGCGAAACCACCGTTAAATCTAACAACGGCGATAAAGTTTTTGCACCCGGTACTAAAACCTCTTATAAATTTACTGTGCAAAACCCCGGTAACATGGCGGTTGATTATACTGTGGATTTAAGCTTTACCGTAACGGTAGGCGGAAAGGAGCTGGATATAACCAACTTCCCCGTATCAGTTCGCTTAACCAACAGTAGCGGTGATTATTTAATTGGCGATAAAGATACCTTTGTACCCGTAGATAAGGCGGTTTTACCCACCTATGCAGACCTATTAGGCGCATTTTCATACGAAACTTATAAGTTAGAAATTTATTGGGCGTTTGAAGGCGGTAATGATGAATACGATACTTATTTAGGCAATCTTTCTGCCGATAAGGACGTATGGATTACTATGGACGTTGATTTTTACGCATCAGAATCACTTGATCCCACCGCGCAAGGCGGAATTCAAGTGGAAGTAGAAGGCACAAAAGAGCACGGCGGAACAATCCGTTGGCTATGGCTTATGCTACTTATGATTAACACGGCAATATTAGTATTCTATATTGCTTGGTTAATGAACAAAAGAGCGCAAAAATGGTAATATTCGTAAAAAAACAAAGTAAAAAATTCTTATTATTGTTAATAGGAGAAAAATTATGAAAAAACAAAAACAAAAAAAGATATTAGTTGTTGCAGCTATCGCTTTAATGATCGCATTAGTTAGCGGTATGGGCGCAATGACTTATGCTCGTTACATTTCAAGTTCAAAGGTTGAAGACGTAACTGCAACCGCTGCTAAATGGGGTTTTGTTGTTAACGTTAATACTGATAATCTATTTTCAACCGATTACGTAAAAGGTGCTGGCGATTATGCAACCCCCGTTGCTAATGACAATGGTGTAGCTGTTAATGCAGCTGCTGCATCTTTAGCTCCCGGAACTAGCGGTTCTTTTACTGTTAGCGTAACTGGTCAAGCAGAAGTTCTTGCAAAACTAACTTTAGCTATAAACGTTGATAGCAATATTCACCTTAATACTCATTATCCCATTAAGTGGACTTTAAACGACGGTAGTAGTGATTTAATTGCTGATGCAACCATAGGAGATTTAGTTGATAAATTAGCTGATTTAAGTATTACTATTGATGCGGGTGATCCCGCTGTAGACCTTGAGTATACCATTACTTGGGAATGGGATTTCAATGACGCTGATACTGCTGCAGCAAAAGAAGCAAGCATTAATGATACCATTATTGGTTTCAAGAGTGCAGGAGTTGCATATGCTGCTTTAGGTACTACTTATGATATGAATGGTGCGTTATACAATACTCATATTACTTCAGAACAGTACGCAGATGCAGCATATCTTTCAACAACCTTAAAGTTTGATTTTACTGCAACCGTAGAACAAATTCAAACTGTAACTCCCTAATAAAACTTAATCATTAAAAAATAGATTACTTTAAGTAATCACTTAATTAGGAATATAATTCCCCCGCTAAAAAGCGGGGGAGTGTAAACCTAATTCACGCATAATTTTACCGTAGCTTTAAAGAATAAAAAAAGGAGGGCCAAGAGTATGGCAAGCGAACAAAAAGCCAAAACAATAGTTAAAAGAGTTTTTTCCGCCATTCTATGGGCTATTTTAATATTTTTAATAATAGTTGCTTCTTGGCTTGCAATAGATAAGCACGTAAGAAAATCCCCCGTGCCATCTTTTATGGGGTATTCTTCTTTGGTTATAATTTCGGGTAGTATGTCTGGCACTATGGAGGTAGACGACCTTATTATAATTAAAGATAAAAAGGAATATAAAATAGGCGATATCGTTACCTTTATGAAGGAAGGGGATAAAGCGCCCACCACACACAGAATTATTTTGTATGATGAACACGGCAATTATATAACCAAGGGTGATGCGAATAACGTTCGTGATGCCGTTGCCGTTTCTAAAGAAGAAATTTTTGGCGAAGTTATTTTAACAGTTCCCAAATACGCAAAGTTTTTACGTTGGCTTTCTGAAGAAGGCGGTTGGCTTTACGTTGGCTCTGTTTTTGTAATAATTGTTCTTGGTACTGTAATTTTAAAATCAGATAACAGCGAAGAAGCTCTTGCAGAAGAAGCCTCTTCTAGTGAAGATAGCCAAAATATTCAACCTTCCGCTCAAGAAGATAGCTCACAAGCTCAAGCGGAAATTAACAAAGAAAACCCCGCCAACCGGTTACTGCAAGATAGTAACGAAATCGGCGAAGAAGATAAATAAATCCCCCTATAACACGATTAACAAGTGTTTTTTACATTACTCAACTTATTTTTACTTGTCATTCTGGAGCGAAGCGATAGAATCTCAATCAAACAGTCATTCTAAGCCTGTCGAAGGGGCTAAAAACAACAGTCATTCTGGAGCGAAGCGATAGAATCTAAAAAAACTAATACTATCCGCGAGATCTGACCGCAAGCGGTCACCCTACGGGTTTCGATAAACTCAAGATGACCGCGGATAGAAAAAAGTAATTTTAACAGTCATTCTGAGCTTGTCGAAGGATCTCAAAAAAATATGTATTACGTTTATATTCTTACAAATAAAAATCATTCTGTTCTCTACATTGGTGTAACAAATGACATAGAACGTCGTATGAATGAGCATAGCGATGGGAAACTAAATGGTTTTACTAAGAAGTATAATCTTAAAAAACTTATTTACTGTGAAGAATATGATAATCCAAATGATGCTATTGCCCGCGAAAAACAATTAAAAGGTTGGCGTCGTTCTAAAAAAGAAGATTTAATTAATTCGCAAAATCCTAATTGGGTGGACTATTTGTTGGAAAGTTAGACGTTTCGGCTGTCGCTCAACGTGACTAAATAATAATAGTCAAAAAACAACAGTCATTCTGAGCCTGTCGAAGAATCTAAAAACAACAGTCATTCTGGAGCTTTCGTAAGAAAGCGATAGAATCTAAAAAAACTAATACTATCCGCGAGATCTGACCGCAAGCGGTCACCCTACGGGTTTCGATAAACTCAAGATGACCGCGGATAGAAAAAAGTAATTTTAACAGTCATTCTGAGCCTGTCGAAGGATCTAAACACAACAGTCATTCTGGAGCGTAAGCGATAGAATCTCAATAGCACAGTCATTCTGAGCCTGTCGAAGAATCTAAAAAACAAAAATAAAAAGAAAGGAGCAAAGGAAATGAAGGTTAATTTGAAGAGCAAATTCAAATTAATAAAAGCGCTACTTAAACGTAACGCTTTCTCTTTGTCGTGCTTTCTTTTAGCGGTGCTAGTTTGCATTACCGGCACGCTTTCCTATTCAAGATATATAAGCTCCGCACCCGCTGAAGGGGACGGTACTATCGGTAGCTTTACCGTTAGTTCAGAAATAGATAGCGTTAGCGCGTTATCATTCACAAACACCTCATTCTGGGGTGGCACAAGCTCCGGTGGAACGGAAGTTGCAATGAACGCTCTTCGTTCAATAGAGTTCAGCGTTCGCAACTATGAAGAAGTAGACGGCGTTCAAAAGGTAGCAGAGGTAAAAACCGGTTATTCGTTAACCTTCGCAGCCCCCGTTAACTTTATAGATAGACTTGCCTTCCAAGTGTTTGATGAAGATGAATTCCCAATTTTACCGCAATTCGTTGTAGAAGATTTTATAAGGGAAGTTCTTGCAGGTCAGCACGATTACGATACCGGTTTAAGTAAAGACTACCACGGTATTCACACTGCAGGTGACTTAGTTTTTAAAACCTCTATTTTAAGTGACGGCTCTTATTTAGCATCTTCAGTAGATACTCACGGCCATAACGTATCTGTTAAATTCACACCCTATACGGATACCGTTCACCAACAGCTAATGTTCAGAACGTGGGACGTTTGGAAAATGACCGATAAAGAGCCCTATTATATGGACCAAGAAGCAGGCGGTACTTTGCTTGCGCCCCTAGTAGCAAACTACGTTCAAGTGGTTGATTTTTACAGGGTAACCGTTTCTTCAGATGCTTTCGTAATGCCCGCGGGTGAGCCCGTTGTTAAAGAGCATTGTATTCACTTAACACCCACTCACCCCATAGCCGATAACCACCTTGGAGCACGCTTCGTTGATGAAGACGAAAAGCTTTCTACCTTAGTATACGGTGGACTGGATAATAACGGCGTTCTTCCTTATTGGACGTTAAAAACCACCCACGAATATTATAGAGATGCTTATTATACTGATGATACTTACAATACTACTTTGAAAAATGACCACGGTCAAGACGTTGTTATTGAATATAGCGAAAACATCATTGGCCACCCAAGACCTTATGAAGTTACTGGCGAATGGGTGGAATTAGACGAACAAAACACAAAAACCACCTTACAAAACGTAACTCCCCACGTCGGCGGTATTTGGGAACACCCTAGCGATCCGGTTACGGAAGAAGTAACTGCTAATTATTTATATTTGAAATCAGAAAGTGGTGTTTATACCATTCTTGGTACGGAAGAGCCTAATAATTTAGATACTTCTTATTATAGGATTCGACTTTCAAACGACTGTACGAAAACTACGGTAGTAACTGAGGCTGTTTCTAGAGGCAACCTTATAGAAGAAAGATCAGTTAACGAAAGCTACTACGTTGAGAATTATTCAAAAGACAGTTCAACCGGTATAGAAACTATAAATCTATTATACAAACAAACCGTAGACCTTGTAGAAACTGTTACAGGTGAAGGTACACGTACGATAACTGTAACATATACGCTACCTACATCAACAAGATTACAAAGATATGCCACTTATTATGGTGGTGGATACTGGTCAACTCAGCAAAATGATATGAATCCTAATACTTTAAATCTGAAACAACCAGATCCTGTAATTGAAGAGGTTGAATCACTAAGCTTAGTTGATGAATATCACGACGAAAACTATTTTAAAAGAAATATTACCCGCCAAAGCTTTACTAACCAAGTTCAAATAGAAAGCATGGAATGGTCTTATTTTGATGCAAGCAACAATCAAGTTTCCGTTGAATTTACTTATGATTCCCCATTTGACTTAATGCAGGATTACACCTTAACAAACGGAACTGTTGTAAGAAGACAAAAATATTTCTTATCTGAATGTTATTCTAAGAACTTCCCATTCTCTGTTAACGTTCTATTCGTTCAGTTAATAGAATAACGCAAAAACCACGCTATAACGCGATTAACAAGTGTTTTTTACATTACTCAACTTGTTTTTACTTGTCATTCTGGAGCGTAAGCGATAGAATCTAAAAAAACTAATACTATCCGCGAGATCTGACCGCAAGCGGTCACCCTACGGGTTTCGATAAACTCAAGATGACCGCGGATAGAAAAAAGTAATTTTAACAGTCATTCTGAGCCTGTCGAAGAATCTAAAAACAACAGTCATTCTGGAGCGAAGCGATAGAATCTAAAAAAACTAATACTATCCGCGAGATCTGACCGCAAGCGGTCACCCTACGGGTTTCGATAAACTCAAGATGACCGCGGATAGAAAAAAGTAATTTTAACAGTCATTCTGAGCCTGTCGAAGAATCTAAAAACAACAGTCATTCTGGAGCTTTCGTAAGAAAGCGATAGAATCTAAAAAAACTAATACTATCCGCGAGATCTGACCGCAA